>NZ_JBHUYV010000027.1:0-89994 GCF_042667905.1 Streptomyces sp. NPDC057287
CTCCTGAAGAGGAGGCCGCCCCCGCCCGTTCCGCGTGCCGCTCAGTTCTCGTACGAGGCGATGTCGCCGATCACGGCGAATCCCAGGCCGTAGGCGCTCATGCCGCGCCCGTACGCCCCGATGTGGACCCCGTCGGGTGCGGAGCCCGCGAGCACCCAGCCGAACTCGGACTCGCGGTAGTGGAAGTCCACCGGTACGCCGTCCACGGGAAGGGACAGCGTCGACCAGGGCGCCCGGCCCAGGTCGTCCGCGATCTCGAACGCGGTCTCGGTCTGCTGGTTCAGCCATTCACCACGCAGGGTGTGGTCCATCTGCGGGGGCCAGGTGCAGTCCAGCAGGCCGGAACCGGCCAGCCAGGCAGCCGACGCGACCGTGGTCGCGTCCAGCACCCCCGTGCCGTCGTCGCTGTGCCGTACGGGGCTGCTGCCCACGGTCACGACCACGGCGAAACGCGCCTTCTCCGCACCGGCGTCCGCCCGCACGACGGGCTCCTCGCCGTGCCCGGTGGAACCGTGCTGCACCGTGTCGTCCGCCGCGGCGGTGACGTGCATCAGCCAGCGCGGCCCCGTGAACGCCTCGTCCAGCCCGTACCAGGGGAACGGCGCCTTGAGATAGCCGTCGACAGTACGCCGGGTCGCCGGCAACCCCTCTGCGGTGACTGTGCTGGGCGCACCGTCCGCCCCTGCCCGACTCGTCGTCTCCACTGCCCGGCCGCCTCCTCGATCATTCGCTGATCCGGAGCGGCCCTCCCCCCGTGGGCATGGGCAAACTCGCAACCGGACAGATGGAGAATAGCCATACCGTCCGGACGAGCCGGGATTGACGGGTCTCAGGTGGCGTCTGCGTCGAAGGGCGGGCGCTCGTCCTTGGCCGGCTGAGCGGGCTTCTTCAGGAGGTCGGGCGCTGCCGCCGCGCCGGTCGCGGCAGCGGCCCCGGACGCCGCGGCCCTGCCGGCGGACGAGGCGCTCTCGCTGCCGTTCACCGCGTCGGTGACCTCGGCCATCTCCTTGCGCAGGTCGAAGCTCTCCCGGATCTCCTTGAGCCCCAGCTCGTCGTTCCCGTCCATGAGCTGCTTGCGGACGAACGTCTTGGGGTTGAGGTCCTCGAACTCGAAGTCCTTGAACTGCGGTCCGAGCTCCGAGCGGATGTCTTCCTTGGCACTGTCCGAGAACTCACGGATCTTGCGGATGGTGCGCGTGACGTCCTGGATGACCTTCGGCAGCTTCTCCGGGCCAAATACGAGCACGGCGAGAACCACGAGCGTCAGCAGCTCGAGTGCGCCTATGTCATTGAACACCTTGCTGCTCCTCGTGTTCTCTGCGTGGTCTCCGCGTGATCTCCGCCGCCAGGTCGTCAGGGGCCCGGACCGCTCCACGGTACCCGCCGAAGCTGTCCTCGCGGTACCTGCCGGTGGCCGTCAGGTGCCGCTCGCCGAACCGAGCGTCAAAGTCATGGTCAGGTCTTTGCCACCGCGGGTCAGGACGAGCGCCAGCCGGTCACCGGGGCGGTGGGCACGGATCTTGACGATCAGTTCCTCGCCGCTGTGCACGCGCTGGCCCTCCACCTCGGTGATGATGTCGCCCGACCGGATGCCGGCGTCGTCGGCCGGTCCGCCCTTGGTCACCGCGGCCCCGCCGTCGGCCCTCTCGCCGCCGACCTTGGCTCCGTCGCCGGTGAACTCCATGTCCAGGGTGACGCCGATCACCGGGTGGGTGGCCTTGCCGGTGTTGATCAGCTCCTCGGCGACCCGCTTGCCCTGGTTGATCGGTATCGCGAAGCCGAGGCCGATGGAGCCGGACTGGCCGCCTTCGAGGCCGGATCCGCTGTCGGCGGCGCGGATGGCGCTGTTGATGCCGATGACCCGGGCCTCGGCGTCCACCAGCGGACCGCCGGAGTTGCCCGGGTTGATCGGCGCGTCGGTCTGGAGGGCGTCGACGTAGCTGACGTCCGTCCCGTCGCCCTTCTCGCCGCCCGCGGTGATGGGCCGCTCCTTGGCGCTGATGATCCCGGACGTGACCGTGTTGGACAGGTCGAAGGGTGCGCCGATGGCCACCACCGGGTCGCCCACCTGGACGTTGTCGGAGTTTCCGAGGGGCAGCGGCTTGAGGCCCGCGACACCGGTCACCTTGACGACGGCCAGGTCGTACCCGCTGTCCTTGCCGACGACCTCGGCGGGCGCGCTCTCCCCGCTGCTGAACGTGACGGTGATGTCCCCGCTGGAGCCCGCAGGCGCGACCACGTGGTTGTTGGTCAGGATGTGGCCCCTGGCGTCGAGGACGAAGCCGGTGCCCGTGCCGGACTCGGCGGAGCCGTTGACGTGCAGGGTGACCACGCTGGGCAGCGCGCTGGAGGCGATACCGGCGACGCTGTCGGCTGCGCGGCCTCCGTCGTCCCGGCCGGCCTGCGGCAGTTCGACCGTGGTCAGACCGCCGTTGCGCTCGACGTAGGCACCGATTCCGCCGCCGATCCCGCCCGCGACGAGGGCGAGCAGCGCCGCTGCGACGACGAGCGGTCCCCGGCGGCCCTTGCGCGGCCGGGCGTCCGCGCCCTGGCCGGGGCCGGGGTGGCTCAGCGGCTGCTGCGGGAGCGTGCCCCAGGGGTCGTAGCGCAGCCACTGCGAGGCCGGCTGCGGGGACTGCTGGTCCGGAAAGGTGGATGACATGCCGGTCCCGGGCGCCGCGGGCTGCTGCGGCACCGCGGGAGCCGGGGGTGCGTAGACCTCGCCGTGCCCCTGGCCGCCCTGCGCGGGGGCGGCGGGGAGGGGCGCGGGCGCGCCGTGGCCGTTCGTCCCGGCGTACGGGGGCGGTACGGCGGTCCCGTGGGCCGGAGTCGGCACCGGGCGCTGCACGGGCGGCGCGGGCGCCCAGGGGCCCGGGCCGCCGTAGGGCGGGGTGCTGTACTCGTCGGGCGCGTGCAGCGGCTGCGCACGGGGCCCGGCGGCTGACGGTCCGTGCGGCTCGGCGACCGGGGGTGCGGGCACCACGGACTCCGGCGCCACCGGGCCCGCGGCCGGCGGTGCGGCGGCCGGCGGTGCGGCGGCCGGCGGTGCGGCGGCCGGCGGTGCGGTGATGAAGTCGCCGGAGGGCGGGGCAGGTGTGAAGTCGCCGTCCGGTGTCACCGCCCCGGGCGGCTTCCCGGCTCCGTGCACGGCGGCCTCGCCGGCGCCCGCCGTCGCGGGCCCCGCGTCGTCCGCGCCGGCGGTGGCCGGGGTGTCGTCCTCCGGTCCGGCCGGGCGGTTCCGTTCCGTGGAAGGACGGCTCCACCACTTCGTCTTCGGCCCGCTGGGCTTCCCGTCGTCCATGCTCTCCCCGCCACTGGCCCTCGCACGCCCCACAGAGGCGTCCCTGCCGGAATTCAACCAGGTTTGCGAATCCGTGCGCAGGGACCCGGTCAGCGCAGCGGGGTGAGCGGCATCGCACGGTCCTGCAGCGGCGGGGCGGAGGCCGTGGCGGACGGTGCGGACGGCTTCGTGTCCGCTCCCTCACCGAGCAGGGCCGAGTACAACGGGCCGGCGTCGGTCGGGCGTATCAGCGGGGGCACCGCGACGTTCAGTGCCGGGTAGGCGAAGGTGCCCCCGGTGACCGTCGAGGTGCTCAGCAGCGAGGGTGCGGAGGCGAGCGCGGATCGGGCGGAAGCGGACGGCGTGATGCCGGGCAGGGCTCCCCGGTCGTCCCCGACCGCTAGGGCGCCTCCACCGCTGCGGCTCACCGCGGCGGCACCACCGGTCCGGTCCACCGCGTCGAGCGCGGGCGTGCTGGTCCCCGCGCCCTCGGCGCTGAGGGGCGGCTCGGGGCCGTAGTCGAGCGGGAGGGAACCGCCCAGAGCGATGGCCGCGAGCGAGACCGCGCTGGCGGCGACGAACGCGAAGCGCCGGGCGCGCCAGGGCGAACGGTCCGCGTCACGGCCCACGTCGTGGATGCGGAAGCCGGAGGCGGACGGGCCGCCCGGCAGCACGGCGGTCGAGCCGTGGGGCGTGGGGAGGTAGCCGAAGCCGTCCAGCGGCGAGCGCTCCGGGCCGACGGGCCCGCCGGGCTGCAGCACGGGGAAGATCCCCTCCCCGAATCGCCGGCCACCGCCGAAGCCGTCACCGGGGCCGCCGTCACCGCCGCTGGGGCCCCCGGGGAGGCCCTGGAGACGGGCGAGGAAGCCCTCGGAGGGCGAAGGGGCGGCGGAGGTCGCGAAGGCGCTCTTCAGCCGCCGCTGGGAGTCGGCCTCGGCCTTGCACCTGGCACAGGTCGCCAGATGGGCCAGGACCCGCTCCCGCGCGTCGTGTTTGAGCTCGCCGTCGACAAGCGCGGCGAGCCGGTCCCCCAGATGCTGTTCCGCGGGGGTCGGACCTGTGCCACTCACGCCGTACCTCCCTCCCCCGCCAGGACCGCGTCCGCGAGGGAACGCTGCTCGGCTCGGGCCTCGGGCGAACGGTGCTGGAGCGCCTTGCGCAGGTGCGAACGGCCGCGGTGGATGCGGCTGCGCACCGTCCCGAGCTTGACGCCGAGCGTGGCGGCGATCTCCTCGTACGACAGGCCCTCGATGTCGCAGAGCACGACCGCGGCACGGAATTCGGGCGCGAGGGTGTCCAGCGCCTGCTGCACGTCCGCGTCGAAGTGCGTGTCGTTGAAGACCTGCTGCGGGGACGGCTCACGGCTCGGCAGCCGTTCGGCCGCGTCGTCGCCGAGGGAGTCGAAGCGGATCCGCTGCTTGCGGCGGACCATGTCCAGGAAGAGATTCGTCGTGATTCTGTGCAGCCAGCCCTCGAAAGTGCCGGGCGTATAGGTCGACAGCGACCGGAAGACGCGGACGAAGACTTCCTGGGTGAGGTCCTCGGCGTCGTGCTGGTTGCCCGTCAGCCGGTAGGCGAGGCGGTACACACGAGCGCTGTGCGTGCTGACGATCTCTTCCCATGAGGGCGGGGTCCACGCCTGGGAATCCGCATCTGAGGCGAAGGTCGCGGTCGGTGCGGAATCGTTGGAAGAACGGTCAGCAATGTCGGTCACGGATTTCGGCTCACCAGCCGACCTGAGAAAGCGCCGCAGCGCACCTCTCCGATCCACAGGCGCAGCCGCACCTCCCCTATCGGCTCTGGTGGTGTCCAGTAGAGCCCCTACCATAGCCACCTCGCCCGTTAGCTCCGGATAAGCCTTTTACCTGCTGGTGCCCCGGTGTTCCGGGGAGCAAGGGGAACATTCCGGGCCCGGCCCCGGGGCCCGGTCCACGTGTTTCCCTCTGCCCCTTCCTAACGCCCGGTCCCATCAGCGGGTTCCCGGGTCCAGCGGATACAGTCACCGTTGCGCCAACTACGGGGACAGGAGAGGGTCATCACCGCCAACCGGCAGACGAGCTGGGCATTCGCCGACGCCTTTGTCGCCGAGGAAGAAGCTCTGCTCTGGGCCCGGGACCGGGCACACGAGACAGGGCTCCGCCCCGTGTCCTCGGGCACCGGTGCGGCACTGCGCCTGCTCGCTGCCAGCGCGGACGCCAAGTCGGTCGCCGAGATCGGCACCGGAACCGGCGTGTCCGGTATCTATCTGCTGCAGGGCATGCGCCCGGACGGCGTACTGACCACCGTCGACCCGGAGCCCGAGCGCCAGCAGTTCGCCCGTGAGGCCTTCCGCGCCGCGGGCTTCGCCACGAACCGGGCCCGCTTCATCCCGGGGCGCGCGCTGGACGTCCTGCCGCGGCTCGCCGACGGCGGATACGACCTCGTCTTCTGCGACGGCGACCGGCTCGAGAGCCTGGACTGCCTCGCTGAATCGTTGCGCCTGCTGCGACCCGGCGGCCTGGTCTGTTTCGAGGGTGTCTTCGCGGACGGCCGCACGATCGACTCCGCCGCACAGCCGGCCGAGGTGCTGCGCCTGAGGGAGCTGCTGCGGGCCGTGCGCGAGAGCCAGGAACTCATGGCGACGCTGCTGCCCGTCGGCGACGGACTGCTGTGCGCGGTGCGGCGCGGCTGACCGCGGGCCGGGCACGGCGCGGCTGACCGCGGGCCGGGCACGGCACGGTGCGGCGCGGCTGACCGCGGGCTTGGCGCGGCGACCGTCCGGCCGTGTACGGGACATGCGTCGGAGCCGGCCCCGACGCACCGCTGCCCCGGTACGGATTCCGTACCGGGGCAGCGGTGAAGTGTGGGCGCTTCCGCCTCAGCCGACGACCTTCTTCAGCGCGTCGCCGAGTGCATCGGCCTCGTCCGGAGTCAGCTCGACGACAAGCCGACCGCCGCCTTCGAGCGGAACGCGCATGACGATGCCCCGCCCCTCCTTTGTCACCTCGAGCGGGCCGTCGCCCGTCCGCGGCTTCATGGCCGCCATGCTCGTTCCCCTTCCTGAAACCAGCTCATCGCAGCCGGCGGCCCCATGACAGGCGCTGCCTCACCGGCGTCGAACACAATGCTTCCTCCGCATTATCCCGCATCAAAGACCCCGATGACCAACATCGGCCGGCATCGCTTGCGCAACGCGCTCTCTCAAAACCACCCAATTCGGCGATCCGGCTGCGATACTGCGCCGCCGCCGGGCCCCAGCCGAGGTCCAATCGTTAGACGCAGGTCACATGTCCGGCCCGCCGGATGTCCGCCATGCTTGCCTGGACAGGCACAACGCCGGAGCCGTAAGGGGACTGAGGAATGGCCGACACCATGGCTGACACCGTGCTCACGGACGTGAGCGACGGGCTCGCGACGATCACGATCAACCGACCCGACGCGATGAACGCCATGAACACCGCCGCCAAGGTCGCGCTCCGCGACACGCTCCGGGCGGTCGCCGACGACCCCGCAGTGCGGGCGGTTCTGCTCACCGCGACCGGGCGCGCCTTCTGCGTCGGCCAGGACCTCAAGGAGCACGTCGCCAAGCTCTCCGAGGCGCGCGAGGCGGACGGCGGCAACGCGCTGAGCACGGTGCAGGAGCACTACAACCCCATCGTCCGGGCCCTCACGGAGATGGAGAAGCCCGTGGTCGCGGGGGTCAACGGGGTGGCCGCCGGGGCGGGCTTCGGATTCGCGCTCGCCGCCGACTACCGCGTGGTCGCCGACACCGCCTCCTTCAACACGTCCTTCGCGGGCGTGGCGCTGACCGCCGACTCGGGCGTCTCCTGGACCCTCCCCCGGCTGATCGGCGCGAGCCGCGCCGCCGACCTGCTGTTCTTCCCGCGCTCGATCTCCGCCCAGGACGCCTACGAGCTGGGCATCGCGAACAAGGTGGTGCCGGCGGCCGACCTGGCCAAGGAGGCGCACGCGGTGGCCCGCGCCCTGGCGGACGGGCCGACGGTGGCCTACGCGGCCCTGAAGGCCTCCGTGGCGCACGGCGCAGGGCACACGCTCGCCGAGACACTGGAGAAGGAGGACGAACTCCAGACGAGGGCGGGCGCGTCGCAGGACCACACGATCGCGGTCGAGGCCTTCCTCGCCAAGCAGCGGCCGAAGTACCTCGGCAGGTAGGGCTACCGGCCGCCGCCCCGCGCCACGCAGTCGGCCAGATGGTCGTCGACCAGGCCGCAGGCCTGCATGAGGGCGTACGCGGTGGTGGGGCCGACGAAGCGGATGGACCGCTTCTTCAGCTCCTTGGCCAGCGCGGTGGACTCGGGGGTGACCGCCGGGACGTCGCCGAGGACGCGCGGGGCCGGACGCGTGGCCGGATCGGGGGCGTACGACCAGATGAGCGCGTCCAGTTCGCCCGCGCCCCAGCCGGCCAGCACCCGGGCGTTGGCGAGCGTGGCGTCGATCTTGGCGCGGTTGCGGATGATCCCGGCGTCGGCGAGGAGCCGTTCCTTGTCGGCGTCGGTGAACTCCGCCACGGCGGAGATCTTGAACCCGGCGAACGCGCTGCGGAAGCCTTCTCGGCGGCGCAGGATCGTCAGCCACGACAGACCCGACTGGAACGCCTCCAGGCAGAGCCGCTCGAAGAGGGCGTCGTCGCCGTGGACGGGGCGGCCCCACTCGGTGTCGTGGTAGGCGAGGTAGTCCTCCGTGGACAGGCCCCACGGACAGCGCAGGCGCCCGTCGGGCGCCGGCTCGGCGCCGCTCACCGGCCGCCCTCCCCGTCCTGAGGACCTTCCCCGGCCGCGGGCGGCTCCCCGGGGCGCTTGAACAGGTCGGGGCCGTTCACCGCGGTCGCCTGGGCACCGGCGAGTGCCGACTCCAGCTCCGCGATGTGGGCGTCCCGCTCGGCCAGCTCGGCGCCCAGCCTGCCGAGGGCCTCGTCCACGTCCGTCATGCGGTACCCGCGCACGGCCATGGGCAGCCGCAGGGACTCGACATCGGCGCGGCCGACGGGCCGGTTCGTGGGCAGCGGGTCGGTGAGCCGCTCGGGCTCGACGTCCTGCAGCACCGCGCTTCCGCCTCCACCGACCACCGCCAGGGTGACCGCGGCCACGACCACGGCCATCGTGAGCAGCAAGAACCAGAACACGTGCATCTCCCCGGGAGCGGAATACCTGTCCAGGTCAGATCGTGCCATGCGCCACCGACAGTTAGGGTCGCAGGCGCAGGCGAGCTACAGGAGGAACCAGGGATGGGAAGCGCGGCGCTCAGGCTGGGGCGGCGGGAATTCGGGCCGGACGAGCCGGTGATCATGGCGATCGTGAACCGGACCCCCGATTCCTTCTACGACCAGGGCGCGACGTTCCGCGACGAGCCCGCCCTCTCCCGGGTCGAGCAGGCCGTCGCGGAGGGCGCGGCGATCATCGACATCGGCGGGGTGAAGGCCGGCCCCGGCGAGGAGGTGACGGCCCAGGAGGAGGCGCGCCGCACCGTCGGGTTCGTCGCGGAGGTGCGCCGCCGCCATCCGGACGTCGTGATCAGCGTGGACACCTGGCGCCACGACGTGGGCGAGGCCGTCTGCGAGGCGGGGGCGGACCTGCTGAACGACGCCTGGGGCGGCGTCGACCCGAAACTGGCCGAGGTGGCCGCACGGTACGGCGCGGGGCTCGTGTGCACGCACGCGGGCGGCGCGGAGCCCCGTACGCGGCCGCACCGGATCGCCTACGACGACGTCATGGCGGACATCCTGCGGGTGACCGTGGGGCTCGCCGAGCGAGCCGTCGGGCTCGGGGTCAGGCCGGACGGGATCATGATCGACCCGGGGCACGACTTCGGGAAGAACACCCGGCACTCCCTGGAGGCGACGCGCCGGCTGGACGAGATGACGGCCACGGGCTGGCCGGTGCTGGTCTCCCTCTCCAACAAGGACTTCGTCGGGGAGACGCTCGACAAGCCGGTGAAGGAACGCGTGCTCGGAACGCTCGCGACGACGGCCGTGTCGGCCTGGCTGGGGGCACGGGTGTACCGGGTGCACGAGGTGGCCGAGACCCGGCAGGTCCTGGACATGGTGGCGTCCATCGCGGGACACAGGGCCCCGGCGGTCGCCCGGCGGGGGCTGGCCTGAGCCGTCCCCGGCACCGGGGACGGCGGGCCCCGGGAGGGCCCGCCGCCGCTGCTACCGGCCGACCTCCTTCGTCACCAGCCGGACCGCCTCGTCCACGTCGTCCGTGACGTGGAACAGCATCAGGTCCCGCTCGGACGCCTTGCCTCCCGCGACCACCGTGTCCCGCAGCCAGTCCACCAGGCCGCCCCAGTACGCCGTACCGAACAGGACGATCGGGAAGCGCGTCACCTTGCCCGTCTGCACCAGGGTCAGCGCCTCGAAGAGCTCGTCGAGCGTGCCCAGACCGCCGGGCAGCACGACGAAGCCCTGCGCGTACTTCACGAACATCGTCTTGCGGACGAAGAAGTAGCGGAAGTTGACGCCGATGTCGACATGTGGATTCAGTCCGGACTCGAAGGGAAGCTCGATGCCGAGCCCGACGGAGACGCCCTTGGCCTCCCGGGCCCCCTTGTTCGCCGCTTCCATCGCCCCGGGACCACCGCCCGTGATGACGGCGAACCCCGCCTCGACGAGCGCCCTGCCGATCCGGACGCCCGCCTCGTAGTCCGGTCCGCCGGCCGGGGTGCGGGCGGAACCGAAGACGCTGATCGCGCTCGGCAGTTCCGCCAGCGCGCCGAAGCCCTCCACGAACTCCGACTGGATCCGCATGACCCGCCACGGGTCGGTGTGGACCCACTCCGAGTCGCCCTCGGAGTCCAGCAGCCGCTGATCGGTCGTGCCCGGCTGGACCTGGTCCCTGCGACGCAGTACCGGGCCCAGTCGCTGTTCCTCGGGCTTCACCGCGCCCTCGGGAATCTGCGCGCCCTCGGGGATCCGTGCGTCCTCCGGGTTGCCCATGACCTGCTCCCTCCGCCGACCTGCGATGTGCGTGTGTCGCTTCAGCGTAGATCGGCGGAGGTTACGCGCAGGGGAATGCCGTGAGTCAGCTGGTGAGCCAGGAGCGCAGGCGCTCCTCGCAGTGGGTGATCCGGTCGACCTTGACGTGCTCGTCCCGCTTGTGCGCGAACAGCGCGTCCCCGGGGCCGTAATTCACCGCGGGCACACCGAGCGCGCCGAAACGGGACACGTCCGTCCAGCCGAACTTGGGCTGGGCCGTGCCGCCGACCGCCTCCATGAAGGCCTTGGCGGCGGGGTGGGAGAGGCCGGGCATCGCGGCACCCGAGTGGTCGTCGAGGACGAACTCGGCGACGCCGCAGTCCGCGAAGACCTCCCGGACGTGCGCCTCCGCCTGCTCGGGGGTGAGGTCGGGCGCGTACCGGTAGTTGACCACCACGGTGCAGGCGTCCGGGATGACGTTGGTGGCGACGCCGCCCTCGATGCCCACGGCGTTGAGCCCCTCCCGGTACTCCAGTCCGTCGATGACCGGGCGGCGCGGCTCGTAGGCGGCGAGCCTGGCCAGGACGGGCGCCGCGGCGTGGATCGCGTTGGAACCCATCCAGCTGCGCGCGGAGTGGGCCCGCTCCCCCGTCAGCCGCAGGTGCACCCGGATCGTGCCCTGGCAGCCGCCCTCGACCTGCGCGTCGGAGGGCTCCAGGAGGACGGCGAAGTCCGCGTCGAGCCACTCGGGGTGCGCCTCGGCGATCTTTCCGAGGCCGTTGAGGTGGGCGGCGACCTCTTCGTTGTCGTAGAAGATGAAGGTGAGGTCGCGGTTGGGCTCCGGCACCGTCGCCGCGATCCGCAGCTGGACGGCGACGCCCGACTTCATGTCGGAGGTCCCGCATCCCCACAGCACGCCGTCGCCGTCGAGCCGGGACGGGACGTTGTCCGCGATCGGGACGGTGTCGATGTGCCCCGCCAGGACGACGCGCTCGGCACGTCCCAGCTGCGTCCTGGCCACGATGTTGTTGCCGTGGCGGTCGACGGTCAGGTGCGGCAGCGGGCGCAGGACCGCCTCGACCGCGTCCGCGAGGTCCTTCTCCTGCCCGCTGACCGAGGGGAAGTCGACCAGCCGGGCGGTGAGCTCCGGACCGTCCAGGGCGAGGTCGAGCGTGTGTCCATCCATGGTCCCGAGCCTAAGGGACTTCGGCCTCGGCCCCGGCCGTACCCTCCAGTACGGTTGGCCCCGTGCCCCGGACCAGCGCCCCTCCCCGCCGCCGCAGCCGCCTCCTCCGCGTCGTGGCCGCTCTCGCCGTGCTCGTGGCACTGTCCGGCTATCTGGCCGTGCAGTACCTCTCCGGGCACAGGGGGGCGCCCCGCTGCACCGTGGGCCCCGCCGACGGCGGCGAGGGACGTACCTACGAGCTGACCCCCGACCAGGCCGCCAACGCGGCGACCGTCTCCGCTGTGGGCACCACGCGCGGGCTGCCCGAGCGTGCGGTGACGATCGCGCTGGCGACCGCGCTGCAGGAGTCCGCGCTGCGCAACATCGACCACGGCGACCGGGACTCGCTCGGACTCTTCCAGCAGCGCCCCTCGCAGGGGTGGGGAACCCCCGAGCAGATCATGGACCCGGTCTACGCGTCGGGGAAGTTCTACGACCACCTGGCCGAGGTCCCCGGCTACTCGCGGCTGCCCCTGACCGTCGCGGCGCAGAAGGTCCAGAAGAGCGGGTTCCCGCAGGCGTACGCCAAGCACGAGCCGGACGCGGCGCTGCTGTCGGCCGCGCTGACCGGGCGCGCCCCCGCCTCACTGACCTGCTCGCCGTCGACGGCGGCCGAGGGCCCGGGGGACGCGGCCGAGGTGCGGTCCGACCTGGCGCGCGCCTTCGGGAAGGACGTCCTGCCGTCCGCCGGGTCGGCGGGGGCCGCTGCCGCGAGCACGGTGTCGGTGCCCGTGCCGGCCGGCGACGGGGCGGCGTCCCGTCGGGGCTGGGAGCTCGCCCACTGGGCGGTCGCCCGCGCCGGCACCCTGCGGATCGACGAGGTCTCGTACGCGGGCAGGGTGTGGACAACCGACACGGGCTGGCGGACGGAACGCGCCGAAGGCGGGAAATCGCTCGCCGGCACCGTCCGAATGCGTCTCGCTCAGTAGTTCTCCCTGTCATCCGTACGGGCCGTCCGAGGCCCATCGGACCCGTCGTCGCGCCAGCCTTCCTGAGCCCCCGCACGAGTGGGCAATCCCCTTGCCCACAAGGTGAAGTGACGGTTCGTCACACGCTTGCCCCCTGCACCGTTCGCCCGGGTTCCTCCGTTGCGGATTATCTGACGCATTACCCACTCTTTACGTCGGTGCCCCGCAACCTTCCCCGCCCCCGGACCGGTTGTTCAGTGCGTCCGATCACCGGACAGGCGGATTCCGCATCCGCCACGAACCCGTTGACGTCCCGCCGAAGGAGCATCATGTCCCTCCCCCTGACCCGCCGGATCGCCCGTGCCGCACTGCTGATCGCCGCAGGTGCGGCACCCGTGGTCGGCGCGGCCGGTGCCGCGGGTGCCGCGGGGCTCCCGCAGACCCCGGCGCTCGGCGGCCTCACCTCGCTCGACGGTGCCGGTGTCACCAGCACGCTGGACTCCACCGCCAAGCAGGGCGGCGAGGTGGCCAACGAGACCGGCGGCAAGGTGGTCGGCACGACCCTGCCCGCCGCCGGCAAGGCCCTGGAGACGGCCGGTGACGCCGCGGGCGGCGAGCTGTCGCCCGGCACCCTTCCGACCAAGGGCCTGCCGATCGGCTGATCCACCGGCACCCCACGCCGTACGGACACGCGAAGGGGCCTCGGGAGTGCGCACTCCCGAGGCCCCTCGCCGTACGGAGGCCCCTTCGCGGGCCGCCGCCGGAACAGCCGCTCGGCCGCCGCTAGGACAGCCGCTTGACCGCCGCGTCCACGCGCTCGTCCGAGGCCGTCAGGGCCACCCGTACGAAGCGGTCCCCGGCCGGCCCGTAGAAGTCGCCCGGAGCCACCAGGATGCCGAGCTCCGCCAGATGCGCCACGGTCTCCCAGCACGCCTCGTCGCGCGTGGCCCAGAGGTAGAGGCTCGCCTCGCTGTGCTCGATCCGGAAGCCGTGGGCCTCCAGCGCCGCACGCAGCACCGTGCGCCGCCGCGCGTAGCGCGCCCGCTGCTCCGCCACGTGCGTGTCGTCGCCGAGCGCCGCGACCGTCGCCGCCTGGACCGGCGCCGCGGTCATCATCCCGCCGTGCTTGCGGATCTGGAGCAGTTCACCGAGGACGGCCGCGTCACCCGCGACGAAGGCCGCCCGGTATCCGGCGAGGTTGGAGCGCTTGGAGAGCGAGTGGACGGCGACGACGCCCTCGTACGTACCGCCGCAGACATCGGCGTGGAGCACGGAGACGGGCTCGGCCTCCCAGCCGAGCTCCAGGTAGCACTCGTCGCTGAAGACCAGCACACCGTGCTCACGCGCCCAGGCCACGATCCGGATCAGCTCGTCCTTCGGCAGGACGCGGCCCGTCGGGTTGGACGGGGAGTTGAGCCAGAGCAGCTTCAGCCCTTCCGGGTCCAGCTCCGTCGGGTCGTCGTAGACGACGGGCTCGGCGCCGCAGAGCCGCGCGCCGACCTCGTACGTCGGGTAGGCGAGCCGCGGGTAGGCGACCTTGTCGCCGGCGCCGAGGCCGAGCTGGGTCGGGAGCCAGGCGACCAGCTCCTTGGAGCCGACCACGGGCAGCACGTTCCCGTGCGTCACCCCGACCGCGCCGAGCCTGCGCTCCGTCCAGCCGGTCAGGGCGTCACGCAGCGCCTCGGTCCCCCACACCGTCGGATAGCCGGGACTGTCCGCGGCGCCGATCAGCGCCTGCTGGATCAGCTCGGGCACCGGGTCGACGGGAGTGCCGACCGAGAGGTCCACGATGCCGTCCGGATGGGCCACGGCCGTCGCCTTGAAGGGCGCGAGCCTGTCCCAGGGGAAGGCCGGGAGGCGGGAGGAGACGGGAACTGCTGCGGACACGGAACTCTGCTTTCTCGTACGGGGGCGTGGCGGCCGGGAAACACCTCGGCCCCGCACGGTGACGAGCCGTACGGGACCGGGCGGCGCTCGTGCGGCCGCTTACTGGTTCTGCGGCGGCAGCGCGGCGATGAACGCGTGGTCGCGCTCGATGAGACCCAGCTTGGAGGCGCCACCCGGCGAGCCGAGATCGTCGAAGAACTCGACGTTCGCCTTGTAGTAGTCCTTCCACTCCTCCGGGGTGTCGTCCTCGTAGAAGATGGCCTCGACCGGGCAGACCGGCTCACAGGCTCCACAGTCGACGCACTCGTCCGGATGGATGTACAAGGACCGTGAGCCCTCGTAGATGCAGTCGACGGGGCACTCTTCGATGCAGGCCTTGTCCTTCACGTCGACACAAGGCTGCGCGATGACGTAGGTCACGCTGTCGTTCCTCCTCGGTAGGGCGTTGGCTCTCGCGCGGGAGCGCGGCGTCGTCGATGCCCGCCCCTAGTATCTCCGTTCCGGGGCACGATCCGAACAGGAGGGGCAGACAGAGCTGTGGAATTCACCATGGGCGGACGGCTCGAGGTTCGCATAACGGCCGCTGACGTGGGAAAACGGGTGTCCGTACGGCGCGTCGTCGACGCCCGGGGCGAGGGCGCGAAGTTCACCGACACGGTCGGGGTTCTCACATCGTGGGACGACGGCGTGCTGTCGGTCACGACGAAGAGCGGCGAGAGCATCCGCATCGCGGAATCCTCGCTGGTGGCGGGCAAGGTGGTACCTCAGGCACCGGCACGCCGCCGCGGCCCCGCCGCCTCCTTCGGCGAACTCGCCCTGGTCACCGCGCGCGCCTGGCAGCCCGTGGAGAGCGAACTCCTGGGCGACTGGCGCCTGCGCGCCGCCGGTGGATTCACCCGGCGCGCCAACTCCGTGCTGCCGCTCGGCGATCCGGGCGTCCCGCTGGGTGAGGCACTCGGGCGTGTCCGGGGCTGGTACGGGGACCGGGGGCTGCCCGCCTTCATCCAGACCGCCACCGGGGCCGAGGGCACGCAGGAGCGGCTCTGCGCGGACCTGGAGGAGCACGCGTGGCGGCGCGAGGTGACGGCCGAGGTGCGGATCGCGGCGCTGGCTCCGATCGGCGACCTGGACACGGACGTCTCCGCGGTGCGGACGGCCCGGCAGCCGGACGATGCGTGGCTGTCCCGGTACCAGCGCTTCGAGACCCCCGGGCCGCATGTGCTGACGGTGCTGGGCAGCGGCCCCTCGGTGTGGTTCGCCTCCGTAGCGGGCGACGGTCCGGAGGGGGTGCCCGCCGCGATCGGACGCTGCGTGGTGGACGGCCGCTGGGCCGGCTTCATGGCCGTCGAGGTGGGCCCGGAGCACCGGCGCCGCGGTCTCGCGACGGCCGTCATGACGGCGCTGGCCCGTGCGGCACTGGACGAAGGAGCCTCCGCGGCGTGGCTCCAGGTGGAGGCGGACAATGAAGGTGCCCGTGCGCTGTACGACGGCATGGGCTTCGCCACCCACCACCGCTACCACCACTTCCGGTCCGCGTAGCGGAGACAGCAGCGGGGATACGTGTCATACATGAGCTCCGATGATCCCGGCAGGTCCGAGCGACGGCGGCGGTTCGCCGAGGAGGCGCGCGCCGAACGGCCGGACCTCGCGCTCCTCTGCCTGCTGCTCGGCGCGGAGGCGTCCCCGCCCTCGGCGGGGGACGCCGATCCGTACGGCGTCGACGCGGCACAGATCGAGCTGGACCGGCTGGCCGGCCTCCTCCCGTACGGAGCCCGCGGCGCCCGCGTCTGGGCGTCGGCGCTCGCCGAACTGCTGGGCGAGCGATGCGGTTTCGCGGGCTCGTCCCCGGACTACCAGCGGCTGGACTCGTCGGTGCTCCAGCAGGTCCTCAGGCGCCGCAGAGGGCTGCCGATCCTGCTGTCCGTCGTCTGGATCGAGGTCGCCAGGAGGGCGGGGGCGCCCGTCTACGGGGTGGCGCTCCCGGGCCACTACGTGGTCGGGTTCGGCGACCCGGCGGAGCGGGTGCTGGCCGACCCCTTCGCCGGCGGCGCCCCGCTGAGCGGCGAGGACGCGGAGCTGATGGTGGCGGGTGCGACGGGAGCGCCGCCGGCGACCCCGATGCCGGCGCCCGCCAGACCCCTGGAGACGGTCCTGCGGATCCTGAACAACGTCCGGGCCTGGGCGTCGGCACGCCCCGAGCGCACGGACGTGGCGCTGTGGGCGCTCGAACTCTCCCTGCTGCTTCCCTCCCACCCCGCCAGGCTCCGGTACGAGCGGGCCCAGCTCCTCGTGCAGCGCGGGGAGTTCCTGCGCGGGGCGGCGGAGATGGAGGAGTACGCCGAGATCGTCGACGGCATCGAGCCGACGGCCGCCGAGGCCATCCGCCACCGCGCCCAGGCCGCCAGGGCGCTGCTGAACTGACGTGGGCCGGAGTTCCCGCCCGTCATCTTGTGAACTCAGGGCCGGCTCCATCTGCGCACAGAACACCGCAATCGGCGCACGGCCGACGCCACATGTTGCCCCCGCGCCGAACAACTGAGACTCCTGATGCACACCTCTTGACGTGTCCAGGGCGACAGCGGTTACATCGGCGACACGAGAGAGCGCTCTCTCGCTCTCTCGAAGTTCCGTCGTGCACCCGTACCACGACTCAGGAGACGTCATCCATGCACGTTCCCCCCACGAATTACGCGCCCCCCACCGCGCCCCGCAGGCACCGCAGGTCCAGAGCGCTCGGTTTCGCCGCGCTCGCCGTTTCGCTGCTCATGGCCTTCCCCACAGCCCAGTCGGCGTTCGGCGAGGAGTCCGCGGACCTGGTCGGCGGTGGTGACCTCGGTCCCAACGTCCTGGTCTTCGACCCCTCGACCCCGGACATCCAGGGCAAGGTCGACGAGATCTTCAAGAAGCAGGAGTCGAACCAGTTCGGCACCGACCGCTACGCGCTGATGTTCAAGCCGGGCACCTACAGCGACATCAACGCGCAGATCGGCTTCTACACCTCCATCGCCGGCCTCGGCCTGAACCCCGACGACACCACCTTCAACGGTGATGTCACCGTCGACGCCGGCTGGTTCAACGGCAACGCCACCCAGAACTTCTGGCGCTCGGCCGAGAACCTGGCCCTCAACCCGGTCAGCGGCACCAACCGCTGGGCCGTCTCCCAGGCCGCACCCTTCCGCCGCATGCACGTCAAGGGCGGACTCAACCTCGCACCCGACGGCTACGGCTGGGCCAGCGGCGGCTACATCGCCGACAGCAAGATCGACGGCCAGGTCGGCCCCTACTCGCAGCAGCAGTGGTACACCCGCGACAGCTCGATCGGCAGCTGGGGCAACGGCGTCTGGAACATGACGTTCTCCGGCGTCGAGGGCGCCCCCGCCCAGAGCTTCCCCGAGCCGCCGTACACGACGCTGGAGACCACCCCGGTCTCCCGTGAGAAGCCCTTCCTCTACCTCGACGGCGACGACTACAAGGTCTTCGTCCCGGCGAAGCGCACCAACGCCCGCGGTACGACCTGGGCGGGCGGCACCCCGCAGGGCGAGTCCATCCCCCTGGACCAGTTCTACGTGGTCAAGCCGGGCGCGACCGCCGAGACCATCAACGCGGCGGTGGACCAGGGCCTGCACCTGCTGTTCACGCCGGGCGTCTACCACGTCGACCAGCCCATCGAGATCGACCGCGCGAACACCGTCGCCCTCGGGCTCGGCCTCGCCACGATCATCCCGGACAACGGGGTGACCGCGATCAAGGTCGGCGACGTCGACGGCGTCAAGCTCGCCGGACTCCTGGTCGACGCCGGCCCGGTCAACTCCGAGACCCTCGTCGAGGTCGGCCCCGAGGGCGCCTCCGGCGACCACTCGGCCAACCCCACGTCACTGCAGGACGTGTTCGTACGGATCGGTGGTGCCGGCCCCGGCAAGGCCACGACCAGCATCGTCGTCAACAGCGACGACACGATCGTCGACCACACCTGGGTCTGGCGCGCCGACCACGGCGAGGGCGTCGGCTGGGAGACCAACCGCGCCGACTACGGCCTGACGGTCAACGGTGACGACGTCCTGGCCACCGGCCTGTTCGTCGAGCACTTCAACAAGTACGACGTCCAGTGGAACGGCGAGAACGGGAAGACGATCTTCTTCCAGAACGAGAAGGCGTACGACGCCCCGAACCAGGCCGCCATCCAGAACGGCGACACCAAGGGCTACGCCGCCTACCGGGTCGCCGACTCCGTCACCACCCACGAGGGCTGGGGCATGGGCAGCTACTGCTACTTCAACGTCGACCCGACCATCCGCCAGCAGCACGGGTTCCAGGCCCCGGTGAAGCCCGGAGTGAAGTTCCACGACCTGCTCGTGGTCTCCCTCGGAGGCAAGGGCCAGTACGACCACGTCATCAACGACACCGGATCTCCCACGTCCGGTGACACCACCGTCCCGTCCCAGGTGGTGTCCTTCCCGTAGTCCGGGGGGAGGCAGGGGCCCGGCCGTCCACGGCCGGGCCCCTGCCTCGTTCGCACCGCACGCCGTTCAGAGCACGCAGAACTCATGGCCTTCCGGGTCGGCCATCTCCACATGGTCGGGCCGCCCCTGCAGCTCGTGCTCCCGGATCACCGTGCCGCCCGCGGCCGTCAGCCGCTCCACGGCCTCGGTGACCCGCGGCCACCGGATCTCCCACGGGGTCTCCCGGCCGCCGCCCGCCTGCACGTCCAGGTGCAGGCGGTTCTTCGCCCCCTTCGGCTCAGGGACCTTCTGGAAGGACAGGCTCGGGCCCGTGCCGTCCGGGTCGGACAGATAGGCGCCGTCGTCCCACTCCTCCTCCGGTACGCCGTGGTGGGCGAACCACGCCTCCCAGTCCGCGAACCCGGCGGGCGGCGGCTTCTCCACGTATCCCAGGGCCAGCGCCCAGAAGCGTGCCAGTCGCTTCGGGTGCGCACAGTCGATCGTCAGGCTCCACCTGGTGGACATGAACCCTCTCCTCCGCGAGCCGGGCGGCCCGGCGCCTCGTCCGCGCCGGCGGCCGTATGACGCCGCCCCCGCCCGGACATCCGGGCGGGGGCGGTCGTGCGGTGCGGCCGGGCCGGTCAGCCCGCGCCGTTCAGGTCGATCGCGACGGTGCGCTCCGCAGGTGTCCTGCCGAGCAGTGCGCCCTGCATGGCCTGGGCCACGTCGTCCGCGCTGACCTCGTGCTTCTTGCCGTCGCCCTTGGTGATCGTGATGCCGTCGAAGACGCCGTCCAGCAGGGTCTCGATCGCCTGCTTGTCGTAGACCTCGACCAGCCTGCCGTCGACCGGCTTCATGGAGAGGATCTGCGGCAGGGACTTGGCGGGGCCGAAGTCGATCTGCTTGGGTCCGGCCTTGATGGTCACCAGACCGGACATCGCCGGCTCGGCGAACTCCTTCATCGCCCGGTCCAGTTCGGCCTTGCTGATGGTGGGTTCGTGTGCGGCCACGGGCAGTTCGACGACAGCCGGCTCACCGGTCTGCACCTGCGCGCGGTAGGCATCGCGCACGGAGAT
This sequence comes from Streptomyces sp. NPDC057287, assembly GCF_042667905.1. Lineage (NCBI taxonomy): Bacteria > Bacillati > Actinomycetota > Actinomycetes > Kitasatosporales > Streptomycetaceae > Streptomyces > Streptomyces sp. NPDC057287. The sequence continues at coordinate 19,729 of NZ_JBHUYV010000027.1, forward strand.
CAGGGACCGGTTGACGTCCAGCGACTTCCCCGCCTTCCCGGGGACGGCCACGGCCTTGTTCGGCTCGAACTCGATCGTGCCGTCGTTGGCGGAACCGGAGACACCGGCCAGGTCGGTGAGCGCGACCCCGAGCTTCTCCTCGTCGACCGGGATCACCGGGTCGGCGGAGCGCGCCCCGCCGAACAGGGAGCCGATCACCGAGACCGGGTTGTAGTCGCTGCCCGCGGCGCCACGGACGGTCTCCTGGCTGTCCAGGGTGAGACCGGCCTTGTCGGGGGCGAGCTGCTCCTCCTTGCCGTCCACGGACAGCTTCAGAGGCGTCCGGGCACGCTTGCCGAGGGCGGCCTCCAGCTTGGTGACCGCCTCCTCCTTCGTCCCGCCGCCGATGTCGACACCGAGCACGGTGGTGCCCTTGGGGATCTCGGAGTGGTTCATCAGCAGGCCTGCGCCGTAGGCGACACCGAACAGCACGAAGACGGCCACGCCCAGGAGGACCAGCTTGGAGCGGCCCTTCCTGGCCGGCGGCGCGGCCTTCGGAGCGGGCCGGGGGGCGGGCGCCGGGGCACCGAGGTCCGCCGGTCCGCCGCCCATCGGCCCCTCGGGCGGCCGGATCCCGCCGGGTCCGCCCGGGAACGCCGAGCGGGGCTCCGAAGGGATGACGGGGATGCCGCTGGTGAGCGTGTCACCGGAGACGTTGCCGCCGTTACCCGGCCCGGGGGCCGGGGCGGGGGCCTGCGGCGTCAGGATCGCGGTGTCGTCCGACATCCGGGGCGGTACGCCGCCGGGGCCTCCCGGCCGGGGGCCGGAGGGGCCACCGGGGCCCGCCTGGCTGCCCGCTCCGGGAAGACGGTCGAGGTTCGGCGTCAGCGACGAACTCCCGGTGACCGGCCCGGTGGTGGGTCCGGAGGGTCCCGGTCCGGCCGGCGGCCGCATGACGGGGTTCGGCCCGGACCGCGGACCGGCGGGGCCGCCCGCGTCCAGGTCGTCGAGCGCGCTCCGCCCGGGACGGGGCGCGCCGGGCTGCTGCGGGCCGTCCGAGAAGTACGGCGAGCCCGTGCCGGGCGGCGTCGGCCCGGGACCGCGGCCACCGCCGGACGGGTCACCGGAGGGGGCGCCGCCGGGGCCGGGCGCTCCCGGAGCCGAGGCGGCGGGAGCCGCGCCCGCACCGGGGGCGGGTGCCGGGGCCTTGCGCGGGGCGAACCAGTCGCTGCCGCTCTTCTCCCTGGCCGGCTTCTCGGCCGGGGCCTCGGCGGCGGGGCCGCCGTCGCGTCCGTCCGGACCGGCGCCGGGCACCCCACCGGACGACGGCGCGGACGCGCCGGGCCTCGGGGTGCTGCCGGTGCGCTCGGTGTCGGGACGTCCGCCGGACGGATCCGTCTCACTCATCGGCGTACGCATGACGACGGGCGGGATCGGACGCGAGCCCGGGATGTTGATCCGGATACGCGTCGTCAGCGTCGTCTCTGTTCTGGGCTCCTCGGGCTGAGGCGGATCCGCAGGCTCCGGAGTCTCCTCCGTCCCGTCCTGAGACGGGTGCAGCGACGGATACTGGCGTGATCCGTACGGCGGCGTACCCGACGGGTACGCGGCTCCGCCGCGCCCCTGGGGCCCGGAGGACGAACTGTCAGTTTCACGACTCAAAGCAGGTTCTCCCGATTGGCTCCGCCGCCCGTACTTCCCCCATGCCGCAGGCCAGGGGACGGCTCGGCGCGCGCACCACCATACTGGCCGCCACCGTACGACTCTCCGCGCCGGGGGGAAACAAGGATGCATGCTCCCGTGTGCGAAGGAGCAATCCGGGGGCGGTCATAGCACATCACGTGCCGGTTCGGCCGGTGTCGTCGGCCGGATACGGCAGTCGCGACATCGTGGCACAGATCACAGCGACAGCCATCCCTCCGAGCATGAAGAGGGCCAGGCCGATCTCCTGGCCGAAGACGTAGTCGCCCTCGGGACGTCCGCCGAGGAGGACGACGACGGCGACGAACCAGCCCACCGCCGGTACCAGCGCGCCGAGCTGCGTCCGCGTCAGCACCCGGCTGCCGTAGAACAGCCCCGCCGACGCGGCGAGCGCGAGCAGCAACCCGCCCGGGAACAAGGCCGCCTGGAGCAGGGTGCCCGCGATTCCGACGGCCGCGCCGACCACCGCGAGAGCGGCGTACAGCGGGATCCGCCGGGGGTTCGGGGGCGCCGCGAGCCCTGTGGGCGCACTCCTGGGCGGGGCGTTGGTACGCGGGGACTGCGACGCGGCGCGCTGCCTCTGCCTGCTGCTCATGTCCGTGCCCCCGGTGCGAGGGCCGATTCCGGCAGGCCCGCGAAGAGATCGTGCTCGCGGTCGCCGGCGTCCCCGCCGGGGACCCCCCGCACCAACTGGTAGTACTCGGTGGTGAAGACGGGCTGCCCCAGGTCGTTCGAGAGGGCGAAGAACGGCCCGTCGACGGCGATCTGGGTGGCGTGCGCCCGCATGGCGGCGGTCTTCGCCGCGGCGTACGCCGATCCGTCGATCTCGGCCGTGATCTCCGCGTCGTCCACGACACCGGGCACGTCGTCGATCGCGGCGATCCCGGGGAAGGCGTCGGGGGCGGTGTCCCGCAGCCGCGCGAAGGCCTCCTCGGCCACGGCACGGGGCACCCGGTTCCAGTAGATCTTGGCGACGGTGTGCGGGGCTCCGGCACCGGCGTCGTACGCGGGATCGGCGGCGAGGTCGGCCGCGCGCATCGCGACGCGGTGGGCCTGGATGTGGTCGGGGTGGCCGTACCCGCCGTCGGGGTCGTACGTGATCATGACCTGGGGGCGCAGCGACCGGATCACTCCGACGAGGTGGCCGGCCGCCTCGTCGAGGCCGGCGTCCCAGAAGGCGCCGGGCCGGTGGTTCTGCTCGGTGCCCATCATCCCGGAGTCACGGAAGAGGCCGGGGCCGCCCAGGAACCGGTGGTCGGTGACCCCGAGCTCTCGCATCGCGGCGGCGAGTTCACCGACGCGGTGGTCGCCCAGGCCGCCGGCCCGGTCCGCGGCGAGGTGTGCGAGGTCCGGCGGGATGACCTCGCCCTCCTCGCCGAGGGTGCACGTCACCAGGGCCACGTGGGCGCCCTCGGCCGCGTACCTGGCCATGGTGGCGCCGTTGTTGATCGACTCGTCGTCGGGGTGTGCGTGCACCAGGAGCAGACGGCGGGCGGGAAGGTCCTTCATGGGACCACCCTACGAGCAGGCCGCCCCACGGGCCGAACGCCCCACGGAGTCCGGGGCGCCCGGCGGCGCACCTGTCAGAACTTGATCCCCCCGATCATGCCTGCCACGTTCGACGTCACCTCCGAGATGGTCGGCGCGATCGACGAGCTCGCCAGGTAGAACCCGAGCAACATGCAGACCACCGCGTGTCCGCCCTTGAGTCCGGATTTCCGGATCAGCAGGAAGACGACGATCGCCAGCAGCACCACCGCCGAAATCGAGAGTGCCACGGCGGTTCACCTCCATCAGTACGGTCGGGACGGGCAGCACACATGGAGCCAGCAGGTTCATACCCACCGAGCGCTACGGATCATAACTATCCGTGCCGACGCATTGATCGGGGCACAGCAGCACGAGGGGCGCACGGACCGGCCGTCGCGGACTAGGTTCGGAGCCATGACCTCGCAGAAGCTGTCTTTTCCCCGCCAGCACGCCCGGACCCAGCGGTTCACTCTCGGCGCACCCCGGGCCTTCACCGTCTCACCGGATGGGACGCGGGTGCTCTTCCTCAGGTCGTGCTCCGGAACCGACCGGACGAACCGGCTCATGGTCCTGGACACGGGGACGGGCGAGGAGCGCGTCGCCGCCGATCCCGGCGCCCTGCTGGGCGGTTCGACGGAGAAGCTGTCGCCGCAGGAGCTTGCACGGCGTGAGCGGACGAGGGAGGGGTCGGCCGGCATCGTGGGCTACGCGGTGGACGACGCGGCGGAGTTGGCCGCGTTCGCGCTCTCCGGCAAGGCCTACGTCGCCGAGTTGAGGGCGGGCACGGCGCGCGCCCTGCCGGTGCCGGGCCCGGTGATCGATCCGCGCCCCTCCCCCGACGGCCGGCTCGTCGCCTACGTGACGCGGGGCGCGCTGCGCGTCGTGGGAGCGGACGGCGACGGTGACAGGCCCGTCGCCGAACCGGAGGACGCGCACACCGCGTACGGCCTCGCGGAGTTCGTCGCGGCGGAGGAGATGAGCCGCTACCGGGGTTTCTGGTGGTCGCCGGAGTCCGACCGCCTGCTGGTCGCCCGGGTCGACGACAGCGCCGTACAGCGGTGGTGGATCGCCGATCCGGCGCACCCCGGGAGCAAGCCCGCCGAGGTCGGCTATCCGGCGGCGGGAACGGCAAACGCGGAGGTGCGGCTCTTCGTGACGGACCTGGACGGCACCCGCACCGAGGTCGTCTGGGACCGGGCCCGCTTCCCCTATCTGGCGCGGGTGCACTGGTCCTCGCACGGCGCCCCGCTCCTCCTCGTGCAGGCCCGTGACCAGCGCAGTCAGCGGTATCTGGCCGTCGACACGGAGAGCGGAACGACCCGTACGGTGCACGTCGACGAGGACGCCGTCTGGCTCGACCTCTTCGCCGGGGTGCCCGCGTGGGCGCCCGACGGGCGGCTGGTGCGTGTGGCGGACGAGGGGGGCGCCCGGGTGCTCTCGGTCGGGGACCGGCCGCTGACCGGCGGCCAGCTGCACATCCAGGCGGTGCTGGACATCGGGGAGTCGGACATCCTGGTCCAGGCGGCGGCGGGTGAGGGCGCGGCGGACCCCGAGACGGGGCAGAGCCATGTGTACCGGGTCAACGAGCTGGGTGTGGAGCGGGTCAGCGAGGGCGCCGGGGTTCACTCCGCCGTGCGCGCGGGCGGGGTGACGGTGCTGGTGTCCGCGTCCCTGGAGCACCCGGGAACGGCCGTGCGGGTGCTGCGGGACGGCAAGCGGATCGCCGCGGTGGCCAATCTCGCCCAGGAGCCGGTCCTGACCGCGAGGGTCAGGCTGACGGAGGGGGGCGCACGGCGGATCCCGTGCGCCGTGCTGCTCCCCGCCGGCTACAAGGAATCCGACGGTCCGCTTCCGGTCCTGATGGATCCCTACGGTGGTCCGCACGGCCGCCGGGTGGTCGCCGCACACAATCCGCACCTCACGTCCCAGTGGTTCGCGGACCACGGATTCGCCGTGGTGGTCGCGGACGGGCGGGGCTCCCCGGGCCGGTCGCCCGGCTGGGAGAAGGCGGTGAGGGACGACTTCACCCTGACCCTCGACGACCAGGTCGAGGCACTGCACTCGCTGGCCGGGCGGTTCCCGCTGGACCTCTCGAAGGTGGCGATGCGCGGCTGGTCGTACGGCGGCTACCTCTCGGCGCTCGCGGTGCTGCGGCGCCCCGACGTCTTCCACGCCGCCGTCGTCGGCGCACCGGTGGCGGACTGGCGGCTGTACGACACCCACTACACCGAGCGCTACCTCGGCGACCCCGCGGAGCAGCCCGAGGTGTACGCCCGCAGCTCGCTGGTGACCGACGAGGGGCTCTCCGAGCCGGCCGACGGGGTGCGGCCGATGATGATCGTGCACGGCATGGCCGACGACAACGTCGTGGTCGCCCACGCGCTGCGGCTCTCCTCCGCGCTGCTGTCCGCCGGACGCCCTCACGAGGTGCTGCCGCTGAGCGGGGTGACGCACATGACCCCGCAGGAGCAGGTCGCCGAGAATCTGCTCCTGCTCCAGGTCGACTTCCTCAGGCGGTCCCTGGGGCTGCCCCGGGGGTAGGGCCTCCCGTCCGGATCAGGCCGGGCTCGCGTGCCCTGCCGGTCCTGTCACCAGCCGGGCGGCGGGGACGCGGGCGGCGGAGGGGAACCGGCACCTCCGCCCGGTGGGTAGCCGTGACCGGGACCGCCGGACTGCGGATAGCCGTACCCCGGGGCGCCCGGCTGCGGGTAGCCGTAGCCCGGTGCGCCGGACTGCGGGTAGCCGTAGCCCGGTGCGCCGGACTGCGGGTAGCCGTAGCCGCCGTAACCCTGGTTCCGGCCGTCCGCGTCCTCGAAGCCCCTGCGGGCCAGGGCCAGCAGCCCCGTGACGCCCGCGAAGGCGAGGAGGACCGAGGTGAGCACGATGAGCTGCTGCTCGGCCACCAGGTCGCCGAAGCGGTCCACCATCCGGTGGTGGAAGGCCCGGGCGATCCCGGAGGCGCCCGCGGCCAGCAGGAATCCGGCGACGATCATGCCGAGCGGCCGTGCGTGGACGGCACGGAAGAGCGCGGTCCACGCCACCACCAGGCAGAGGACCGCGAGGGCCACGCTGCTCCAGCCGGGCGGTGTCGCGGTCAGCCCCGTCGGGATGAGCCGCCCGCCGATGAACCAGTCCGGATACAGCGCGGAGGGCAGGGTGACGAACTGGCGGATCTCCCAGGCGATCATGACGGCCCCCGAGGCGCCGAACACCAGGAACGCGGTGACCCCGGCCCCTTGGCCCGGCCTGGTGGGCAGCGGCTCGTAGGAGTCGGCCTGCTGTCTGCGGCCGGCGGCTCCGGTGACGATCAGCGCGAGCCCGGCCGCCAGGGCGACGAAGGTCCCGATGAGCGCGCGGGTGCGCAGCTCGTCGCCGTACCGCTCGTCCGCCCACGAGGCGCCGATGGTCCAGACACCGGGCAGCCGGAGGGCGAAGGTGACGACGCCCGTGGCGACCAGGGTGGACGCGGCCACCGAGGAGCGCAGGGCGGCGAAGAAGGCGCAGGTGAGGACCACGAGGAGCACGGCGTCGGCCTGCGAGGTGGCAGGCAGCCCCTCGGGCCGCGCGTCCGTGTAACCGGCCCAGTAGCGCAGCAGGTCCAGCGGGTCGCCCGCCGCGCGGACGTCCCGCACGATCCAGCCCGCGACCATGGCGGCGAGCACGGCCGACAGCACTGCTCCGGTGATTCTGGCTCCCCGTGTGAGTATCACCCCAGCGATACTCCACCGCGGTCCGTCGATGGACAAGGGGACCTGCGGGAAGGGACGGACACGGGTAACCGGCCGGGGCGACGTGATGAACGCCCCGGCCGGTTCACGGCACCCGCACGGCCGTACGCTCTCTATGGTGGGACGTTCGTATATCGGTGTGGCGACGGTCAAGTTGCCTCTGTGTTAACGCACCTGAGGCTCTTTTATGGCTCTTTGTCACCCGGGGCCGGCCCCGGGGATTCCGGCCCGGCGGGGCCCGGGGACGGCGGGACCTCGGACCCGGGCGCCTCCCGCGGCACCACCTGCTTCTCCTCGGCGAAATGGCATGCCGAGTCGTGCCGGGCGGGCGTCCCCGACTCCCGGAAGACCGCAGGCACCGCCAGCAGCGGCACCTCCAGTTCGCACCGCTCCTGAGCCTTCCAGCAGCGCGTGCGGAAGCGGCAGCCCGACGGGATGTTCGCCGGCGAGGGGACGTCCCCGTGCAGGATGATCCGCTCGCGGTGCTCACGGGCGGTGGGGTCGGGCACCGGGACGGCCGACAGCAGGGCCTGGGTGTACGGGTGCGTCGGGTGGTCGTAGATCTCCTCGTCGGTGCCGATCTCCACGATCCGGCCGAGGTACATGACACCGACCCGGTCGGAGATGTGCCGGACGATCGACAGGTCGTGCGCGATGAACAGGAAGGCCAGGTCGAATTCGGCCTGCAGCCGGTCCAGCAGGTTGACGACCTGGGCCTGGACGGACACGTCGAGCGCGGAGACCGGCTCGTCGGCCACGATGATCTCAGGGTTGAGCGCGAGGCCGCGGGCGATCCCGATGCGCTGGCGCTGGCCGCCGGAGAACTGGTGCGGATAGCGGTTGATGTACTCCGGGTTCAGGCCGACGACGTCGAGCAGGTCCTGCACCCTCTGCCGCCGGCTTCCCTTGGGGGCCACCTCCGGGTGGATCTCGTACGGCTCCCCGATGATGTCGCCGACCGTCATGCGCGGGTTCAGCGAGGTGTACGGGTCCTGGAACACCATCTGGATGTTGCGGCGCACGGCCTTCAGGGCGCGGCCGGACAGCTTGGTGACGTCCTCGCCCTTGTAGCGGATCACGCCCCCGGTCGGCGGCTCCAGGTGCACCAGCATCTTGGCCACGGTCGACTTGCCGCAGCCGGACTCCCCCACGATGCCGAGCGTCTCGCCCGCAGCCAGGTCGAAGTCCACGCCGTCGACGGCCTTGACGGCCCCGATCTGCTTCTTGAAGAGGATGCCCCGGGTCAGCGGATAGTGCTTGACCAGGCCGCGCACCTCCAGGATCGGGTCCCCCTCGGCGTACGGCCGCGTCCGGCCCGCCTCCCGGGCCTCGGTGAGCAGCGTGGACCCTCCTGAGCCGTTCCCGCGCTCCCCCGCGTCATCAGCGTGCATCGAGCGTCTCCTTCCAGAAGTGGCAGGCGCTCCGGCGGTCCTCGTCCACGGTGTACAGCGGGGGAACGTCCGTACGGCACACGGCCTGGGCCATGGGGCAGCGCGGGTGGAAGGCGCAGCCGGGCGGGATGTGCAGCAGGTTGGGCGGCAGCCCCTTGATCGCGTAGAGCTCCTGGCCCTTCTGGTCGAGCCTCGGGATCGAGCGGAGGAGCCCCTTGGTGTACGGGTGGGCGGGGGCCTTGTAGATGTCGTGGACCGGCGAGGTCTCGACGATCCGGCCCGCGTACATCACCGCGATCTTGTCGGCCACGTCCGCGACCACACCGAGGTCGTGGGTGATCAGGATGAGCCCCATGTTGAGCTCGCGCTGGAGCTCCGCGAGGAGGTCCATCACCTGGGCCTGGACGGTCACGTCGAGCGCGGTGGTGGGCTCGTCGGCGATGATGAGGTCGGGCTCCAGGGCCAGCGCCATCGCGATCATGATGCGCTGGCGCATGCCGCCGGAGAACTGGTGCGGGAAGTCGCCGACGCGCTCCCGGGCGGCGGGGATGCGCACCCGGTCCATCAGCTCGATCGCCTTGGCCTTCGCGTCACCCCGGGACATCCCGCGGTGCACGACGAACATCTCACCGAGCTGCTGCCCGACGCTCAGCACCGGGTTCAGCGAGGACAGCGCGTCCTGGAAGATCATGGCCATCTCCTGGCCCCGGATCCGGCGGCGCGCCTCGGGCTTCAGCTTCAGCAGATCCTGGTCCTTGAAGAGGATCTCGCCCCCGCTGATCTTTCCCGGCGGCATGTCGAGGATGCCCATGATCGCCTGGGCCGTGACGGACTTGCCGGAGCCGGACTCACCGAGGACGGCGAGCGTCTCCCCCTCCGACACCGAGTAGTTGACCCCGTTGACGGCCTTGGCCACGCCGTCGCGGGTGTGGAACTCCACGTGCAGATCGCGTACTTCGAGCAGCATGGCAGCGGGCTCCTCAGCGCAGCTTGGGGTCGAGGGCGTCGCGCACCGCGTCGCCGAGCATGATGAACGCGAGCACGGTGACGGCCAGCGCCCCGGCGGGCCAGAGCAGCATGTGCGGCGCGTTGCGGACGTACTGGGAGGCGGCGGAGATGTCGATGCCCCAGGAGACGGCCGGCGGTTTCAGGCCGACGCCCAGGTACGAGAGGGTCGCCTCCAGCGAGATGTACGTCCCCAGGGCGATGGTCGCGACGACGATCACCGGCGCGATGGCGTTGGGCATGATGTGGCGCAGCATCATCCGCGAGTTGGAGGCTCCCAGGGCCCTGGCCGCCTGGACGTAGTCGTTCTGTTTGGCGGTGATGACCGATCCGCGCGCGATGCGCGCGATCTGGGGCCAGCCCAGCAGCACGATGAAGCCGATCACGGGCCAGATGGTGGAGCTGGTGACGACGGACAGGAAGACCAGTCCGCCGAGGACCACCGGGATGCCGAAGAACACGTCCGTGATGCGGGACAGCACGGCGTCCCACTTGCCGCCGAAGAAGCCGGCCAGGCCGCCGAGGACACCGCCGAGCAGCGAGACGCCGACGGTGGACAGGACACCGACGGCGACGGAGGTCCGCGCTCCGTAGACGGTGCGTGTGTAGACGTCGCAGCCCTGTCCGTCGAAGCCGAAGGGGTGTCCGGGCTGGGACCCCTCCTGGGCCTTGGCGAGGTCGCAGTCGAGCGGGTCCTGGTCCGCGATCAGGGACGGCCAGATCGAGATGATCACCAGGAAGAGGATGACCAGCCCGGAGATGATGAAGACCGGGTTGCGGCGCAGGTCGCGCCAGGCGTCGGACCACAGGCTGCGCGGTTTGCCGGCGGGCCCGGTGCCCTCGGGGCCGCCGGGCGTCTTCTCCAGCGTGGTGCCCTCGTCCATCGCGAGGTCCATCGCACCGCCCGCACCGGCCCCCGAGATGGCTCCGCTGCCCGTCGCGTCGTCCCACGGCTTCTGCTCAGGCATAGCGGATCCTCGGGTCGAGTACGGCGTACAGGAGGTCGACGATCAGGTTGGCGGCCAGGAAGACGAGGACCAGCACGGTGACGAACCCGACGACGGTCTGGGAGTTCTGGCGCAGGATGCCCTGGTAGAGCTGGTAGCCGACTCCGTGGATGTTGAAGATGCGCTCGGTGACGATCGCCCCGCCCATCAGGGCGCCCACGTCCGTGCCGATGAAGGTGACGACGGGGATGAGGGAGTTGCGCAGCAGGTGCCGGACGACGACCCGGCGTCTGGGCAGGCCCTTGGCCACGGCGGTGCGGACGTAGTCGGCGCGGGCGTTCTCCGCGATCGAGGTCCTGGTGAGCCGGGTGACGTAGGCCAGGGAGACGGAGGCCAGCACCAGTCCGGGCACGATGAGTTCGTCGACGGGCGCCTCCGAGGAGACGGACGGCTTGATGATGCCCCACTCCACACCGAGGAGGAGCTGGAGCAGCAGGCCGGTGACGAACGTCGGTACGGCGATGACGACCAGGGTCAGGATGAGCACCACGGTGTCCACGGGCCGTCCGCGGCGCAGGCCGGTGACGACGCCGAGGCTGATACCGATGACGATCTCGAAGACGATCGCGACGATGGTGAGCCGGATGGTGATGGGGAAGGCCGTGGCCATCAGCTCGGTGACCTTCTGACCGTTGAAGGCCGTGCCGAAGTCACCGGTGAAGATGTTGCCCATGTACGTCAGGTACTGCTGCCACACCGGCTTGTCGAGGCCGAACTCGGTGCGCAGCTGGGCGGCGGTCGCGGGGTCGCACTGGCGGTCGCCGCAGAGGCCCGCGATGGGGTCGCCCATCACGTTCACCATGAGGAAGATCAGCAGCGTGGTGCCGAAGAAGACGGGGATCATCTGCAGCAGCCGCCGGATCACATAACGTCCCATGAGGGGCTCCGGGGGTCTAGGGGTGTCCTTCCGGTAGGGCCGGCGGGACACCTCTCAGGCGAACGGGCGGAGGACCGGAAAGCCGGGTGGCCGGTGCGGTGTCCCGCACCGGCCCCCGGCTTCAGGGGGTCACTTGACCTTGATCTGGTCGTACACCGGGACGCTGAAGGGGTTCAGCGAGACGTTCTCGACCCTGTCCGAGTAGCCGGCGCTCCCGTTCTGGTACCAGAGCGGGATGACGGGCATCTGCTCGACGAGGACCTTCTCCGCGTCCTGGAAGGTGGTCACGGCCTTCGCCTTGTCGCTCTCCGCGTTGGCCTTGTCGACCAGGTCGTCGAACTTCTTGTCGCTCCACTTGCCGTCGTTGGACGGGGCGTTGGTGTAGTAGAGCGGCTGGAGGAAGTTCTGGATCAGCGGGTAGTCCATCTGCCAGCCGGCGCGCCAGGCGCCGGTCAGCTTCTGGGTGGAGACCTGGCTGCGGAAGTCGGCGAAGGTGCCGACGGGCCCGCCGACGCACGCCTTGTTGTTGCCCATGACGTTGTTGATGCTGTTGCAGACCGCGTCGACCCACTCCTTGTGGGAGCCGGTGTCGGCGTTGTACGAGATCTTGAGCTGGCCGCCGGGGATCCCGCCGCCCTCCGCGATCAGCTTCTTGGCCTCCGCCTTGTCGTACTCGCAGGCCGGGCCGCAGAGGCCCTTCTTGAAGCCGCCTTCCTCGCCGAGGACCGGTGAGGTCCAGTCGGAGGCGGGAGTGCGGGTCTTCTGGAAGATCTGGTCGGTGATCTGATCACGGTTGATCGCCATCGACAGGCCCTGGCGGACCTTGATCGCACCGGGGGTGTCCCAGGCCTTCTCGTAGAAGGGGAAGGCGAGGGTCTGGATGATGCCGGCGGGTGTGTTGATGTACCGGTCGCCCAGGTCCGAGGAGACGTTCTTGAGCTGTGCGGCGGGGACGTCGTCGACGAGGTCGAGGTTGCCCGCCGTCAGGTCGGTGTAGGCGGTGTTGTTGTCGGTGTAGACCTTGAGGTCGATGCCGCCGTTCTGCGCCTTGTCCGCACCGGGGTACCCGTCCCACCTGCGCAGGTTCATCGACGAACCCTTGGCGTACTGGTCGATGGTGTAAGGACCGTTGCCGACGGGCTTGGAGAGCCACGCGTCGTGGTCGTCGTAGAAGGCCTTGGGCAGCGGCACGAAGGCCGCGTAGCCGAGGGTGTCCGGCCAGAGCGAGAACTTCTGCGACAGCTTGGCCGTGAAGGTCGTGCCGTTGACGACCTTCAGCCCGGAGAGCGTGCCGGCGGTGGCCGAGCCCGACTCGGGGTGGACCTTGTCGTAGCCGTCGATGTACTGGAAGAAGTAGGCGTTCTTCTGGTTGTTCTTGAGAGCGGCGCCGTAGTTCCAGGCGTCCACGAACGACTTCGCGGTGATCTTCTCACCGTTGCTGAAGGTCCAGTTGTCCTTGATCGTGATGGTGAAGTTCTGCGAGTCCGTCGACTCGATCTTCTCGGCGATCTCGTTCTTGGCCTCGCCGGTCTTCGGGTCGTAGCGCACGAGCCCGCGGAAGACCATGTCGAGGACCTTGCCGCCCTGCACCTCGTTGGTGTTCGCCGGCTCCAGCGGATTCTGCGGGTCACCCCAGGACGAGCTCACGATCCCGTCGGCACCACCGCCGCCGTCGCTGTCCCCGCCGCCGCAGGCCGTGGCCGCGAGGGTGACAGCGACCGCGCATGCGGCCCACCTGGCCTGTGTGGCTCCGCGCATGGAGTGCCTCCTAGGGTTCCCGTGAGTGGCTCAATGCCTCATACCACCTCATATGACACTGCGTCGCATGTCTTCCTCCGCCGTACGGGGACCGCGGAACGCAAAGGCGCCCGGCCCCCTCGTGGGGGCCGGGCGTCCTCGTTGGACCGATCAGGTGCTACGCCGCGTGGACGACGTCCTTCTCCTCGGCGAAGTGGCACGCCGACTCGTGCGCGGCCGGGGTCTCCGAGGCCTTGAAGCGCTCGGGGATCGCCAGCAGCGGCACCTCGGTGGCGCACTTGTCCTCGGCCTTCCAGCACCGCGTACGGAAGCGGCAGCCGGACGGCGGGTTCGCCGGCGACGGGACGTCACCGGAGAGGATGATCCGCTCACGGCCCTCACGGGCGGACGGGTCAGGGACCGGGACCGCCGACAGCAGCGCCTGCGTGTAGGGGTGCGTCGGGTGGTCGTAGATCTGCGTGTCCGTACCGATCTCGGCCATCTTGCCGAGGTACATGACGCCGACCCGGTCCGAGATGTGCCGGACGATCGACAGGTCGTGCGCGATGAAGAGGTAGGAGAGGTTGAACTCGTCCTGGAGCTTCTCCATCAGGTTGATGACCTGCGCCTGCACCGACACGTCGAGCGCGGAGACCGGCTCGTCGCAGATGATGATCTCCGGGTTCAGCGCGAGGCCGCGGGCGATCCCGATGCGCTGGCGCTGGCCGCCGGAGAACTGGTGCGGGTACCGGTTGATGTACTCCGGGTTCAGACCGACGACGTCGAGCAGGTCCTGCACCTTGCGGCGCCGCTCGCCCTTCGGAGCCACCTCGGGGTGGATCTCGAAGGTCTCCCCGATGATGTCGCCGACCGTCATGCGCGGGTTGAGCGAGGTGTACGGGTCCTGGAACACCATCTGGATGTTGCGGCGCACGGCCTTCAGGGCGCGGCCGGACAGCTTGGTGATGTCCTGGCCCTTGTAGAAGACCTCACCCGCGGTGGCCCGCTCCAGCGTCATCAGGAGCTTGGCGACCGTGGACTTGCCACAGCCGGACTCGCCCACGATGCCGAGGGTCTCGCCCTGGTAGAGATCGAAGGAGATCCCGTCCACGGCCTTGACCGCGCCGACCTGCTTCTTGAACAGGATGCCCTGGGTCAGCGGGAAGTGCTTGACCAGGTTGCGCACCTGGAGGATCGGCTCGCCCTGCGACACCGGGGCGTCGAGGGCCGCGACGGCCTCCGTCTCGGTGGCCGCGTTGACCGTCGCCACTTCGGTGACGTTCGGGGTGGCGTCCACGGACTCCTTGTCGAGCTCAGCCATGGATCGTCTCCTTCCAGAAGTGGCAGGCGCTGCCGCGGCCGGCCAGCTCGGTGCCGTCCTTCTCGGTCACCGGGCGCAGGGCCGGGATCTCGGTACGGCAGATGTCCTGCGCCATCGTGCAGCGCGGGTTGAAGGCGCAGCCGGACGGCACGTGCAGCAGGTTGGGCGGCAGGCCCTTGATCGCGTAGAGCTCCTGGCCCTTCTGGTCCAGGCGCGGGATCGACTCCAGCAGGCCCTTGGTGTACGGGTGCGCGGGGCGCTTGTAGATCTCGTGGACCGGAGCGGTCTCGACGATCCGGCCCGCGTACATCACCGCGATCTTGTCCGCGACGTCGGCGACCACGCCGAGGTCGTGGGTGATCAGGATCAGGCCCATGTTGTAGTCGCGCTGGAGCTCCGCGAGCAGGTCCATGACCTGCGCCTGGACGGTCACGTCGAGCGCCGTGGTGGGCTCGTCCGCGATGATCAGGTCGGGCTCCAGAGCCAGAGCCATCGCGATCATGATGCGCTGGCGCATACCGCCGGAGAACATGTGCGGGTAGTCGTTGACCCGCTCCTTGGCCGCCGGGATGCGCACGCGGTCCATCAGCGCGATGGCCTTGGTCTTGGCCTCCTTCTTGGAGAGGCCCTGGTGCACGCGGAACATCTCGGCGAGCTGGTAGCCCACGGAGAGGACCGGGTTCAGCGAGGAGAGCGCGTCCTGGAAGATCATGGCGATCTTCTGGCCGCGGATCTGCCGGCGCTCCTCGTTGGACATCTTGAGCATGTCCTGGCCGCGGAAGAAGATCTCGCCCTTCGGGATGCGGCCGGGGGGCATGTCCAGGATGCCCATGATCGCCTGGGCGGTCACGGACTTGCCGGAGCCGGACTCGCCGAGCACGGCGAGGGTCTCGCCGGCGCTGACGCTGTAGTTGACGCCGTTGACGGCCTTGGCCACGCCGTCCCGGGTGTGGAACTCCACGTGCAGGTCACGGACTTCGAGCAGCGGGCCGCTCTCGTCGTTCGAACCACGCGGAGCAGGAACATCCGCCGTCTTTTCGATGATGGTCATGTACGCCTCCCTCAGCGCAGCTTGGGGTCGAGGGCGTTGCGTACCGCATCGCCGAGCATGATGAACGCCAGAACGGTGATCGACACCATGACCGACGGGATGATCAGCACGAACGCGGCGTTGCGCAGCTGCTCCTGGCCGGAGGAGATGTCGACACCCCACGACACGGTCGGTTCGGCGAGGCCGATGCCCAGGAAGGACAGGGTGGCCTCGGCCGAGATGTAGCCGCCGAGCGCGATGGTCGCCACGACGATGACCGGGGCGATCGCGTTGGGCAGGATGTGCCGGAGCAGGATGCGGGAGGTCGAGGCGCCGAGCGCCTTGGCCGCCATCACGTAGTCGGCCTGCTTGATCGTCAGGACGGAGCCGCGCGCGACACGGGCGATCTGGGTCCAGCCCAGGAAGGCCAGGGCCAGGATGACGACCCAGATGTGCCGCTCCTCGAACGAGGTCAGGACGACCATCGCGCCGAGGATGAACGGGACGCCGAAGAAGATGTCGGTGACCCGGGACAGGATCGTGTCGATCCAGCCGCCGAAGTAACCGGCGAGCATGCCGACCACGGTGCCCAGGACCGTCACGAGGACCGTGACGACCACGGCGACGGTGATCGAGGCACGGGCGCCGTAGACGACACGCGCGTAGATCGAGCGTCCCTGGATGTCGTACCCGAACCAGTCCTCCTGGAAGAAGTTCCCCCACTTGGGCTTCTGCAGGTAGTGGTGGGCCAGGTCCGCGTAGCGCGGGTCGGCGCCGGTGAAGAGACCGGGGAACACCGCCATCGTCATCAGGAAGACGATGAGGACCGCCGAGACGACGAACAGCGGGCTGCGGCGCAGGTCGTGCCAGGCGTCCGACCAGAGGCTGCGGGGCTTGCCGACCGCGGCGGTGGGAGCCGGGACGGCGGCGATCGGCGCGGAAGCGTCCGCGGAGGTTTCCTTGAGCGTCTCAGGCATACCGGATCCTCGGGTCCAGGACCGCGTAGAGCAGGTCGACAATCAGGCTGGCGGCGAGGTACACGACGACGATCAGCGTCACGATGCCGACGACCGTGGCGCCTTCGCGGTGCCGGAGCGCGTCGAAGACGGCGGAGCCGACACCCTTGACGTTGAAGATGCCCTCGGTCACGACGGCGCCTCCGAGCAGGGCACCGAGGTCCGTCCCGAGGAAGGTGATCACCGGGATCATCGAGTTGCGCATCAGGTGCACGCCGATGATGCGGCGGCGCGGGAGGCCCTTGGCCACGGCGGTGCGCATGTAGTCGGAGCGCAGGTTCTCCGCCACCGACGTACGGGTCAGTCGTGCGACGTACGCGAGCGACAGCGACCCGAGCACGACCGCCGGAAGGATCAGTTCGCTCGAACTCGCTTCCAGGCTGACGTTGGGCTCGACCCAGCCGAGCTGGAAGGCGAAGAAGTACTGGCCGAGGAAGCCCAGCACGAACGACGGCACCGAGATGAGCAGCAGCGTCAGGATGAGCAGTCCGCGGTCGCGGAGGGTGTCGGCCTTCAGACCGGCGAAGACGCCCATGGAGATACCGACGACGACCGTGAACAGGAAGGCAAACAGGGCCAGCCGGATCGTGATCGGGAACGCTTCCGAGATGATGTCAGCCACCGGTCGCCCACTGGCGATCTGGGTACCGAAGTCGCCCTGGAAGAGGCCTACGAGGTAGTTCCAGTACTGGTGCCAGAGTGGCAGGTCCAGACCGAGGTCCTTCTTCATCGCCGCGATCTGCGCGGGGTCGACGGTCTGTTCGCCGGCGAGCGCGCGCACGGGATCGCCGGGCAGCGCGTACATCATGGCGAAGACCAGCAAGGTCGACCCGAGGAAGACCGGGATCATCTGGAGCAGTCGCCGCGCGACATAACGCCCCATGTTTGCCTCCGATTAGGGGTAATGCAGCCCAGGGACCGCGCTCCGGATATCGGAGCGCGGCCCCCGGGACCTACTGCCTGTGTGGGCGGCTGATGGCCGAGTGGGGCCCTCAGGCGTGGTTACTTCACGGTGACGTCGGTCATGACGTAGTCACCGCGGAAGTCGATCGCGACGTTGTCGACGGACTTGCCGTAGCCACCGTTGATCTTGTAGTTCCAGAGCGGGATCGCCGGCATCTTCTCGAGGACGAGCTTCTCCGCGATCTGGTAGTCCTTGATCGACTCGTCCAGGGAGGCCGCGTTGTCGCCCTTCTTGAACTCCGCGTCGACCTCCTTGTCGGAGAACCGGCCGTTGTTGGCCTCGGCGGTGGTGCCGTACAGCTCCCGCATGAAGTTGACGTTCAGCGGGTAGTCGGCGACCCAGCCACCGCGGTACATCGACTTGACCTGGTCGTTGTCACGCGCTTCCAGGTCGGTCTGGAAGTCCGGCTTGGCGTCCGGCACGCAGTCGACACCGGTCGAGTTGCGGATCGACTCGCAGACCGCGGTCACCCACTCCTTGTGGCCGCCGTCGGCGTTGTACTGGATCCAGATCTTGTTGTCCGGAACGCCGCCGCCTTCCTTGATGAGCGACTTCGCCTTGGCCGGGTCGAACGTGAAGACGTCCGTGTCCAGCTTCTGGTTACCGGCGACGCCCGGGGGCGTGAAGCTGGTGGCGGGCTCGCGGGTGCCGTTGAGCACGGTCTTGGTGATCGTGGCCCGGTCGATACCCATCGACAGACCCTGGATGACCTTCGGGTCGATGTCCTTGAAGGTCTTCGAGTAGAAGGTCGGGACCAGCGACTGGACGGCCGCGTAGGGCTCCTCCACCGTACGGTCACCGAGGTCCTGCTTGTACTTCGGCAGGTCCTTCGGGCCGATCTGGCGGATCATGTCCAGGTTGCCCGAGATCAGGTCCTGGTACGCGGCCTCGACGGTCGCGTAGTTCTTGAACAGGATGCCCTTGTTCTTGGCCTTGTTCGGGCCCTGGTAGTCAGGGTTGGCCTTGACGCGGATGAGCTTCTTGTGGTCCCACTTCTCGAAGATGTAGGGACCGTTGCCGACCGGCGCCTGGCCGAACGCCTTGGTGTCCTTGTAGAACACCTCGGGCAGCGGGGCGAAGGTGTAGTAGCCGAGCTTGTACTCGAAGTACGGAACCGGCTTGTCCAGCTCGATCGTGAAGGTGGTGTCGTCCACCGCCTTCAGACCGGACATCTCCTGGGACTTGGGGTCACCCTTCTCCGGGTGGACGTCCGCGTAGCCCTTGACGTCCTCGAACCAGAAGGCGTTCTGCTGGTTGTTCTTGATGTTCGCGTACCAGTTCCACGCCTTGACGTAGGACTCAGCGGTGACCGGGGTGCCGTCGTGGAACTTCCAGCCGGGCTTGAGCTTCACCGTCCACGTCTTGTTGTCGTCCGACTTCACGGACTCCGCGTTCGTGTAGACGATGTTGCCGTCGCCGTCGAACTCCAGCAGCTGGGTGAACAGCGACTGGATGACATAGCTGCCGAGCGACTCGTTGGTGTCGGCCGGAATCAGCGGCTTCTGCGGCTCACCGACGTCGACGGAGACGTAGCCCGCGGGCTTGCCCTTCTCCTTCGAAGCGGCGTTGCCGCCGTCGTCACTGTCGCCCCCGCCACAGGCAGTCGCGGCCAGGGCGATGATTGCCGCTCCCGCGACCCACTTGGCGCTCTTGGCACCGCGCATGGGTTTCCTCCTCATGAGTCCACTTTTGACTACAAGAGGGGCACTGGAGAGATCCACCGACACCCCTGACGGCGATCGTTTTCAGTGCCCCGAGTGTGCTCGTGAGTCCGCACTCCCCACAGTGCGCCGACCCATTGACCCGAGCTCAATGGAGCCAACTATTAAGTAACACCGGGCTGTAAACCACACTTAAAGGGTCTCGGTTTGACAACATCGGGAAGGTGCGGTTGCCCGAAATCCGGACAAAGGGAGCCCAGACAGACACCCCCGAAACGGACTGTTAACACATGTTCCGGAGAGCGACGCACGATATGCGGACACGTCGGTCAGGAAAACGAGTTGACGAAAGGCCCGGACCCCCACAGTGTCTGCGGGGATCCGGGCCTCGTGTCAATGGCTCGTACCGACGGTTCGCAGGCCGGAGAGGCCCGCTCCGGTCAGGTCAGCCGTTCTTGGCGCGCGAGGCCGTACGGCCGCGCTGCTTCTGGTCCAGGACGACCTTGCGGATACGCACGGTCTCCGGGGTCACCTCGATGCACTCGTCGTCGCGGCAGAACTCCAGCGACTGCTCCAGCGACAGCTTGCGGGCGGGCACCACGTTCTCGGTGGTGTCCGCGGAAGCCGCACGCATGTTGGTGAGCTTCTTCTCCTTGGTGATGTTCACGTCCATGTCGTCGGAGCGCGAGTTCTCACCGATGATCATGCCCTCGTAGACCTCGGTGGTCGCCTCCGTGAAGATGACACCGCGCTCCTGGAGGTTGACCATCGCGAACGGTGTCACGACGCCGGCGCGGTCCGCGACCAGCGAGCCGTTGTGGCGCGTGCGCAGGTCGCCGAACCACGGCTCGTGGCCCTCGAAGAGGGAGTGCGCGATGCCCGTGCCGCGGGTCTGGGTCAGGAACTCCGTACGGAAGCCGATGAGGCCTCGGGACGGCACGATCCACTCCATGCGGACCCAGCCCGAACCGTGGTTCGTCATCGTCTCCATGCGGCCCTTACGGGTCGCCATGAGCTGCGTGATGGCACCGAGGTGCTCGTCCGGCGAGTCGATCGTCATGCGCTCGATCGGCTCGTGCGTCTTGCCGTCGACCTGCTTGGTGACCACCTGCGGCTTGCCGACGGTCAGCTCGAAGCCCTCGCGGCGCATGGTCTCGATGAGGATGGCCAGGGCGAGCTCACCGCGGCCCTGGACCTCCCACGCGTCGGGGCGCTCGGTCTCCAGGACACGGAGCGAGACGTTACCGACGAGCTCCCGGTCCAGACGGTCCTTGATCTGACGGGCGGTGACCTTGTGGCCCTTGCCGCCCTTGCCGACCAGCGGCGAGGTGTTCGCACCGATGGTCATCGAGATGGCCGGCTCGTCGACCGTGATCAGCGGCAGCGCGATCGGGTTCTCGGGGTCGGCCAGGGTCTCGCCGATCATGATGTCCGGGATACCGGCGATCGCGCAGATGTCGCCCGGCCCGGCCTTCTCGGCGGGCTTGCGGGTGAGCGCCTCGGTCATCAGCAGCTCGGTGATGCGGACGTTGGACATCGAGCCGTCGCGCTTGATCCACGCGACGGTCTGGCCCTTGCGCAGCTCGCCCTGCTCCACACGGCAGAGCGCGATACGGCCGAGGAAGTTGTCGGCGTCCAGGTTGGTGACGTGCGCCTGGAGCGGGGCGTCCTCGTCGTACTCCGGGGCCGGGACCGCGGAGAGGATGGTGCTGAAGAACGGCTCCAGGCTGTCGCTGTCCGGCGGGACGCTGCCGTCCTCCGGCTTGGTCAGCGAGGCGACGCCGTCACGGGCACAGGCGTAGACGATCGGGAACTCGATCTGGTCCTCGTCGGCGTCCAGGTCCAGGAAGAGGTCGTACGTCTCGTCGATGACCTCGGCGATCCGGGAGTCCGGGCGGTCCGTCTTGTTGATGCAGAGGATGACCGGCAGCTTGGCCGTCAGCGCCTTGCGCAGCACGAAACGCGTCTGCGGGAGCGGGCCCTCGGATGCGTCGACGAGCAGGACGACGGCGTCCACCATCGACAGGCCGCGCTCGACCTCACCACCGAAGTCGGCGTGGCCGGGGGTGTCGATGATGTTGATGGTGATGACGTCGCCGCCATCCTTCGGGTGGTACTTGACGGCCGTGTTCTTGGCCAGGATCGTGATGCCCTTCTCACGCTCCAGGTCGTTCGAGTCCATCATGCGTTCGTCGAGGTTCTCGGCGGCGTGCGCGGCGAAGGCGCCCGCCTGCTTGAGCATGGCGTCGACCAGCGTGGTCTTGCCGTGGTCGACGTGGGCGACAATGGCTACGTTACGGATGTCGTGGCGCGTGGGCATGGGTGGCTTGCGCTTCTCTCGGATCGTGGGATCAGGCGTCTCAGTCGGTCTCGAGTCCTCGTACGCCCGCCGGGCGGCACGCCACGGCTAGTCCAATGGTACGGGCCCGATGGGTCCGGGGCTTCCCGGCCCGATCTCCGGGGCAGGGCTACGGCCGCAATTCAGCCGATATTCAGGCGGTATTACGTCATCGTCCAGGCGACGGGCGGCCGGACGGCAAGGGGTGTGGGAAGGCGGGCGGCCCGGGTCGGGGCGGACACCACCTTGCCCGCCGGGCGCTCCGGCGGGCAAGGGAATTGAGCTGCATCTGAGCTTCTGGTGTGGCTTTGACCTGCTACTTCTTACGATTCGCGGGGGAACCTGCCGCTTCCTTGCCGGTGAATCCGATGTCCTGGTAGCGAGGCGCGGCGAAGCCGAAGGCGCCGATGTTCGCCAGCTTCTTGTCGACGGCGACCAGCTGTGGCCTCTGATACAGCGGAATCGATCCTGCGGCGGCCCAGATCCGTGCGTCGGCCTGCTTCAGGAGGTCCCTCGACGCGTTGGCGTCGAGCTCGGAGACCGCCCGGTCGAAGAGCTGGTCGATGTGGTCAGAACCGACCCGGGTGTAGTTCTGCTCGACGAGCAGCGACCCGTCGGTGGCGGGCTCCGGCTTGGCGAAGATCGGGCGGCCGTCGGTCGCCGGGTAGGCGGTGGCGGGCCAGGAGTACAGCGCCATGTCGTACGCGCCGGACGCGATGTGGTCCTTGAAGTAGCTGTCGTCGTCGACCTTGGTGACCTGCGTGCTGATGCCGATCGAGTCCAGCATCGCGACGATCTTCTCCCCGACGGCGCGCAGCGACTGCGAACCGGGGCCCGAGGGCAGGACGAAGCGCAGACTCAGCGGCTTGCCGCCCTTGCCGAGCCGGTCCTTGACCGAGGCGGGCGCCGGTGCCGCGGTCCCCGCGGGGGCGTAGGCGCCCGCGGCCCCGCCGGGACGCTTGTCCTGGGCGGTGACCTCGGCGTCGCCGGCCGGGCGCTCGCCCGCCTTGTCGTCGCCGACGACGTAGCTCCCCTCGTCGCGCGAGGCCTTCTCGGCGGCCTTCTCGTCCTTCTCGGCGGCCTTGTCGCCCTTCTCGGCCGTCTTGTCGTCCGCCGCCTTCTTCTCGCCGGCCGCCTTCTCCTCGGCCTTCTTCTTCTCGGCCTCGCTGCCCGCCTTGGTGTCCTCGGTCTTGCGGACCGCCCCGCCCACGGTCCATCCCGCGTCGGCCAGCAGCGCCTGCGCCTCCTTGGTGTCCCGGTCGCCGAGCGCCCCGCTCCCGTCCTTGTAGGCGGGCTGCCCGGCCAGGGCGAGGTGGCTGCCGGGCGGCTTCGCCGGCAGGCCGAGCGGCTTCAGCACGGAATCGGCGAGCTCCTGCCGGTCCAGGGTGCGGGCGATGGCGCGGCGCACCCTGTCGTCGGAGAGGGGCCCGGACTCGCCGTTCAGCGCGAGCTGCGTGTAGGCGGGCTCCAGGGACTTGCGCACGGCGAAACCGCGGAGCGACTTCTGCTCGGCCGCGTACACGGCGACGGCTTCCCGGCTCTTCTCCCGGGCGGCCTGCGCCGTCTCGGCGGCCTCCTCGTCCGAGCCGTGGGCCAGCGCCCAGGAGCGCAGGGCGGAGGCGGGGGTGGTGTCGGCTCCCGGGCCGTGGGCGGGCTGCTGCCCGTTCCCGCCCCGGTAGCGGGCCGCGAGGGCGATGCTGTTCGCCGCTGCCGGGTCGATGTCGGCGACGTCCACCGTGCCCTTGGTCAGGGCCGCGGTGCGGTCCTCGGGCGCGACGGCCCGGAAGACCAGGGACTCGAGCTTGGCCTCGTCGCCCCACCAGCGCGGGTTCCGGTCGAGCACGACCGTCCCCTTCGCCTTGCTCACGCTGCGCAGCCGGAACGGTCCCGCGGTGTTCTTGAGGGTGGTCCTGGCACCGTCGTTGAAGGTGCCGGGGGAACCCGTCACCTCCTTCGGGTACAGCGGCGAGAAGAGCGAGCGCCAGTCGGCGTACGGCTTCGCGAACGTGACCCGGACCTGCAGGTCGTCCTTGCCGCGCTCGATCTTCTCGATCCGCTCGTACCCGGCGTTGCGCGCGGTCCAGAAGGCGGAGTCCTTGCCGCTCAGCGCGCGCCACTGGGCGACGAAGTCGGGGGCGCCGATCTCCCGGCCGTCGCTCCACACGGCCTGCTGGTCGAGCTTGTACAGGACGACCTGCTTGGGCTCCTGCTCGATGACCTTCGCCGACTCCAGGTAGTCGGGGTTGAGCCGGGGCTCCCCCCGCGCGTCCATCGGGAAGAGGGAGGGAAGGAGGGCGCCGGTGATCCGCGTGGTCGCGCTGTCGGCGTCCGCCTGGAAGGCGTTGAGGGTGGCGGGGACCGCGTCGATCGCCCAGGTGAGGGTGGAGCCCTCGGTCACCCGGTCCCGGGAGGCCGGGGCGATGTCCTGCGGGAAGGCCACCGAGGCGGGCCCCTCGCTGTCCGAGGTGCAGCCCGCCAGTACCGGGATCGTGAGCACACCTGTCGCCAGGAGCGCGACCGAGCGGCGCTTCCGGGCCGTCCCGCGCGGGACACCGACGTGGGCCATGGCTGATACCTCCGGGGCCGGCCCGGTCCACCCCGTACCGGAATGGACCGGATGATGCGTTCTGGTGGCATTTGCAGTTGATCACATTGATTCGCTGATCCACTGAACGCACCTGCACGCGCGGGGGGAGGCAGACACGGCCGGTGGGGCCGCGGAAGTCACCCGTGCGGCCCCGGTTCCGGCCCGGCGGCGGTCAGCCCAGCAGCTCGACGATCGCGGCGGTGGTGTCGGTCTCGCCGAGCCTCGGGAAGATCTTCTCGACGCTGTTGCTGTGGGCGTCCGCGTCCATGTCGGTGACCGCGTCGGTGGCGATGGTGACGTGGTAGCCGTGCTCGTGGGCGGCGCGGGCGGTGGACTCGACGCCGATGCTGGTCGCGACACCGGTCAGCACGACCTGGGTGATGCCGCGGCGGCGCAGTTCGAGGTCGAGTGCCGTGCCGTGGAAGGCGCCCCACTGCTGCTTGGTGACGACGATGTCGCCGTCCTGCGGGCCGAGCTCGGGTACCAGGTCGGCCCAGTCCGCCGCGGGCTTGCCGGACGGCGCCTTCCCTTCGTTGCGGCCGGGGGCTCCCCCGGTGACGCGGACCAGGACGACCGGGAGGCCCTTGGCGCGGAAGGCGTCGGCGAGGACCGCGGAGCGGGCGACGACGTCGCCGGTCGGGTGCGCCGTCGGAAGGGCGACGATGCCCTTCTGCAGGTCGACGACGACGAGTGCGGTCCGGGGGTCCAGGACGGTGGCGGTCATGTGCGTACTCCTTGAGGTGCTTGCGATCAGGTGCGTGCGCGCGGGGCGCGGGCGGGTGAGGTCGGTCGGGATCAGGTGCGTGCGCGCAGGGCGCGGGTGGATGAGGTCGGTGGGATCAGGTGCGTGCGCGCAGGGCGCGGTCGGTGAGGGTCAGGACGGCCAGCAGGACGGCCAGCACGACGGAGACCGCCGCCATGAGGTGCAGTCCGGCGTCGCTCGCCGCGTCGGCGTAGGCGAGGGCGATCAGGCTGGACGCCGTGATGGCCCCGATGTACTGGGCGGTGCGCTGGAGCCCGGCCGCCGCGCCGATCGCCTCCGGGGGCGCGTGGGCCTGGACGGCCGCCTGGTTGCTGGTGCCGATGAGCCCCTGCGGGGCACCGAAGCACGCTCCGGCGAGCAGCAGGACGGCGAGCGGGGTGTCACCGGTGAGGAACAGCAGGATCCCCGCACCGGCGGTGAGCAGGAGGCAGGCCGCGGTCAGCGGCCCGCGCAGGCCCTTCGTCCGGGCGCCGAGCAGCGAGCAGACGAGCGCCGTGACGGACATCGGGAGCATGAGCAGCCCCGTGTGGCCCGAGGAGAAGCCGCGGGCCTCCTCCAGCCACTGCGTGTAGCCGTACATGACGCAGTAGATGAGGAGATAGCTGAGCCCGTGGCGTACGTACGTGCGCAGCAGGGGGCCGTTGCCCGCCAGCATCCGGATGTCTATGAACGGCTGCGGCGTGCGCAGCTGCCAGCGGACGAGGACGGCCGTCAGCACGGCGAAGGGGGCGAGCAGCCACCACTGCGGGTGGGCGAGGTCGAGCAGGAAGAACACCAGCAGCGTCAGCGCCGTGGCGAACAGGCCGATGCCCAGGGGGTCGAGGGAGAGCTTCGGCGTGCTCCCGTCGGCGGACCGCTCGCGCGGCGGGTCCGCCGGGACCCAGAGCAGTGCGGCGCCGAGGGCGAGCAGCGCGATCGGCACGTTGACCGCGAAGATGCCGCGCCAGCCGACGACCGACACGAGCAGCCCGCCGAGGGCGGGGCCGACGGCGGCGCTGCCCAGGGCGGCGAAGGAGAGCCTGGCCAGCACGGGGCGCGGGGTGGGCCGGCCGAGGCGCCGCGACTCGTCGCGGAGGACGGCCATGGCCGCCGGGTAGGCGGCCGACGTGCCGATGCCGAGCAGCAGGCGGGAGGCGATCAGCGTGCCGAAGCCGGGAGCCAGCGCGCCGACCAGTCCGGACGCGATGACGACGACGAGGCCGGCCAGGAAGACCCGGCGCGGGCCGAGGGTGTCGGCGAGCTTGCCGAGGACCGGCTGGGCGACGGCGCTGGCGAGGTAGAGGACGGAGATGAGCCAGGCGGTGTCGGCCGCCCCGATGCCGAAGGAGTGCCCGATGGCCACCAGGGCGGTGGAGATCATCGTGGTGTTGAGCGGGTTGAGCAGGGACCCCATCAGCAGCGGCGCGGTGAGGCGAGCGCTGAACCCGGTGTCCCGCCGGGCCGGTCCGGCGGGCAGGCTTCCCGCCACCGGTGCGGCGGGGGTCAGGTCCGTCCCGTACCGGGTCACTTGTCGACCAGACGGCCGATGAGCTCGACGGCCTCGGCGAGTGAGCGGCGCTCCGCCCCGTCCAGCTCGGCGGCGATCGCCTCGGCCAGCCAGCTCCGCTTGGCGGCCCGCACGCCCGCCAGGGTGGCGCTTCCCCCCTCGGTGACCGACACGACCGACTTGCGGCCGTCCTCCGGATCGGGTGCCCGGGTGACGAACCCCCGGCTCTCCAGCGCGCCGAGGGTCAGCCGCATCGACTGGGGCCGCACCAGCTCGGCCCGGGCCAGCGCCGCCGTGGTGGCCGGTCCGCCGTCCTGGAGCCTGGCGAGGACCGAGCGCTGCGAGGGGGTGAGCAGGCTGTCGGCCGAGGAGCTCCGCAGCCGCCTGAGCAGTCGGCCGACGACGTCCGAGAGATCCGTGGCCACGCGCTCCGCGCTCGGGTCGCCGGGGTGCTGCGGCTGAGGGGTCTCGGACGTTTCGGACATGTACGCCACGGTAAAGATGGACAGGACATCTTGCAAGGCAGCCTGTCCATTATTGGGCAAAGCACGGACGGCGCGGCAGGGGCCGCTGTTGCCCGCCGCCCGGCCCGCGATCTAGCATGAATGCGCTTTCAGACGAGGGCCGCCACCCGCAGCAGCGGGTGCAGCGTACGAAGAAGAAGCGGACGGTCGGTCGAGTGAGCGCCCCTACGGTGTACGACGTCGCCGAGCGGTCGGGCGTCTCGATCGCCACGGTTTCCCGGGTCTACCGCAACCCCGACTCCGTGCGCGCCCAGACCCGCGAAAGGGTCCTGGAGGCGGCCCGCGCACTCGGCTACGTACCGAGCGGGAACGCCCGGGGGCTGGCCAGCCGCACCACCGGGGTGCTGGGACTCTGCTTCCCCGATTACGCCGATCCGGACGCCGAGGCGGACGCGGAGACCGACAGCGGGGCCGACGACGCGGCGATGCTCTACTCCGACCAGATCATCCGCGGCATGGAGCGGGCGGCCCGCCGCCACGGCTACGCCCTGCTGATCGCCGCCTCGCTGGAGGGCGGCCCGGAGAGCCTCGTCGCCAAGGTGGCGGGACGAGTGGACGGCTTCGCCGTGCTGGCGCAGACCGTGCCGACCGAGGACCTCGAGGTCATATCGCGCCGGCTGCCGGTGGTGATGCTCGCCGGACCACGCGAGATCGACCACCTCGACCACCTCGTCGTCGCGAACGCCGCCGGGGAGCGCGAGCTGGCCCGGCATCTGATCGAGGACCACGGGCTGCGCCGTCTGGCCTTCGTCGGGGGTGGGCCGGACTCCCCCGACGCGGAGGCACGGTTCCGCGGCTTCCGGGACGCGTGCCGCGACGCGGGACTGCCGGTCCCGGACTCACCGGACCTGCGGACCGGGATGATGACCCGGGCCGAGGGCGCGCGGGCCGCCGAGACGCTGCTCGACCGGGGCACGGACCGGCCGGAGGCCATGGTCTTCGCCAACGACCAGATGGCGGTGGGGGCGCTTCGCGCACTGGAGCGGCGCGGGGTGCGGGTGCCCGAGGACATCGCCGTGACCGGCTTCGACGGGATCCCGCTGAGCCGGATCGTGCGCCCTTCGCTGACGACCGTGCGACAGCCGATCCGGCAGCTGGGCGAGCAGGCGGTGGAGTTGCTGGTGCAACGACTGGCGGACCCGACCCGCGACCCGGTCTCCCTGGAGCTGCCCGTCTCCCTGGCCCGCAGGGCGAGCTGCGGCTGCGGCTGATCCCGCCGGGAGAGCCGCGCCGATCCCGCAGCGCGCCGGGCGGGCTGCGGCCGATCCCGCCGGGCGCGGAACGCGCGCGCCCGGGCGGCGCGGGCGCAGCCCTCAGAGCCACGCCCCGAAGAAGCGTTCGCGCCGCCGGGTGAGCTCGGCACCCTCCTCCGCGAGCCCCTCGTACGCGAAGTGGCCCGCCCGCAGCACCATCAGCTCCCGGTGCCCGGCCAGCGCGTTGTGCACGGCGAACTGCCCCGGCGGCGGGACCGCGGGGTCGAACAGGGCCGCGGCGACCAGCGTCGGCAGTTCCAGCGACATGGCGGCCGTCGCCGCGTCGAAGTACCGCAGCACCTCCGTCACCTCGGGGTACTGACGGTGGTGGGCGCGTACCGACTCCCCGCTGCCGTCACAGGGCAGGGTGAGCCGCAGCGGATGATTGCCGAAGGTGGGGACGGTGAGCTGCGCGGCCCCGAACCGGTCGTCCCAGGGCAGCGCGAGTGCTCCGAGCCCGCCGCCGAAGCTCTCCCCCAGGTAGCCGAGGCGGCCCGGGCCGGCGAGCCGGGGCAGCAGCTCCTGGAGCGCCGATGCCGCGCACCACAGGTCGGCCACGCAGTCACCGATGACGTAGGTGTCGCGCGACCCGATGCCGTGCAGGACGTGCCCGGCGGCCTCGTCCGGCACGCCCGGCAGCCGGCTGCGGGACCCCATGCCGCGGACGCAGGGCAGGATCGCGGCCGACCGGGACAGCGGCAGCGGCACGTCGGGCCCGGCCCCCTGGCGGCCGCCGTACCCGTGCCCGACGACGAAACCGTGCTCCACCTCGCCCTCGACGGGCAGCGCGAGCCAGCCGCCGATGCGTACGCCTCCGACGGACGTGTAGGTCACGCCGTGCAGGCGGACCCCGTCGCGCTCCTCCTCGACCGGGCCCGCCTCAGGGGCGGTGTCGACCGCGCGCGCCTCGTCGTGACGCGCCTTCCAGAACGCCGCGAAGTCTTCGGGGGCAGCGGGTGCCGGTATGCGCGACAGGTCGTCGAGGGTCAGGCCGTAGGCGGGGTCGAACGGGAAGTCGTGCGCGAACGAAGTCATGAGCAGGACAGTAGGGCCGCGCGCCCTGCGGATCATGTGCATTCTCCGCCCGCGGAACCCTGCGGTCCCGCCCAACGGAGCGGAATCGGTCACATCCACTTCAAAACCGCAAACGGTGTGCTTACGGTGCCACGACCCGGCCCCAGGTGTCGGGCACGTTGCACGAGTGTGACCCAGCACCCTCTTGCGGATTCCCGGACGGCTGTCGCAGAGTGATGTATGCGCTTACAGGCAGCGCATACATTCGGATTGCTCAAGGAGGAGCCCTCCATGTCCCGCACCGCCAGAACCGCCTCCGCCGCCACCGCCGTGGCGCTCGCCCTCGGCCTCTCCGCCTGCGGCAGCTCCGGCGGCGACGACGTCGCCGCGGACGCGAAGCAGACGCTCACCGTCTGGGCCATGGGGGCCGAGGGCGAGAAGCTGGCCGAGGTGGCCGAGGTCTACGAGAAGGCCAACCCCAACGTCACTGTCAAGGTCACCCCGGTCGGCTGGGACGTCGCCCACCAGAAGCTCGTCTCCGCCGCCGCGGCCGGCACGATGCCGGACGTGGCGCAGATGGGCGGCAGCTACATGGGAGAGTTCGCCGAGCTCGGCGTGCTGGAGCCGGTCGACACGAAGACGTTCGACAAGAAGGACTTCTTCCCCGCCGGCTGGGAGCAGGGCGAGGTGGACGGCACCGCGTACGGCGTGCCGTGGTACGTCGACACCCGCGTCCTGTACTACCGCACCGACCTGGCCGAGAAGGCAGGTGTCGACAAGGCCCCCGCCGACTGGCAGGAGATGCGGGACCTGGCGACCGCGTACCAGGAGAAGGCCGGCACCAAGTGGGGGCTTTCCATCCAGCCCAGCGGCCTCGACACGGTGCAGAACTTCTACCCCTTCCTCTACTCCGCCGGCGGCGCGATCCTCGACGACAAGGGCGAGGCGGTCATCGACAGCCCCGAGGCCGTCAGCGCGCTGAAGGAGTACGGCACCTACTTCGACAAGGGCCTCGCCAACAAGTCGGTGCAGCCGGGCTACGACGTCGTGAAGGACTTCGGCAACGGCCGCGTCCCCATGTTCTTCGGCGGCCCGTGGCACGTGACCCTGCTCGACGAGGGCCAGCCGCAGATCAAGGGCAAGTGGGCCGTGGCCCCCGTCCCGGCCGGCACGTCCTCCGTGTCCATGGCGGGCGGTTCCTCGCTGGTGGTCTCCAAGGACAGCGAGCACAAGGCGGCGGCCACCGACTTCATCACGTACCTCACGGACACCGAGGGCCAGGCCGACTGGTACGCGCGCACGAAGGACCTCCCCGCGAACACCGCGGCCTGGGATTCCGGCAAGCTCGCCGACGACGCGAACCTCCAGGTCTTCAGGAAGCAGATGGACACCGCCAAGTCCTCGCCGTCCACGGCACAGCTGACGGAGATCACCGACAAGGTCGACCAGGCGATCGCGAAGGTGACGCAGGGCAAGGCCTCCGCCGAGGACGCGCTGAAGTCCGCGCAGTCCGACATCGAAGGCCTCGTGAAGTAGCAGCCATGGGCACCACGACCGCAGGGGCCGCGCAGCCGGCCGAGGTGAAGGACGACCCCGGGGCACCCACGCCCCGGGCCGGCCGGGACGAGCCCGGGCGCAGGAAGCCCTCGATGGGTGTGCAGAACGCGGCGGGCTGGCTGTTCTCCATGCCCTTCCTCGTCCTGTTCACCGTCTTCATGGCCTTCCCCATCCTCGCCACGCTGCTGATGAGCTTCACGGACTTCGGGCTGCGCAACGTCACGCGGCCCTGGGAAGCGAACTTCATCGGCTTCGAGAACTACACCGAGCTGTTCGGCGACGAGAAGTTCCTCAAGTCGCTCTTCAACACCGCGTACTTCGTCGTGGTGGGCGTCCCGCTGACGATCGCCCTCGGGCTGGTCGTCGCCGTGCTGCTGAACAACGGCATCGACCGGGCGAGGACCTTCTTCCGCGTGGGCTTCTACGCCCCGGTGGTCACCACCATCGTGGCGGTCGCCGTGGTGTGGCGGTTCGTCCTGGACCCGAGCGACGGGCTCGTCGCGGGCCTCTTCTCCGAAGTGGGTCTCACCGCACCGGACTTCCTCGGTTCCGAGGCCCTGGCCATGCCGTCGATGATCGCGATGGCGGTCTGGCGCAACGTGGGCACGGTCATGGTGCTCTTCATCGCGGGCCTCCAGGCCATCCCCACCGAGGTCCGGGAGGCCGCGCGCCTCGACGGAGCGGGGATGTGGCAGGAGTTCCGGGGGATCACGGTGCCCCTGCTCCGGCCCACACTGCTCTACGCCACGGTGATCACGACCATCGGCTATCTGAACGTCTTCGAGGAGCCGTTCGTGATGACCCAGGGCGGCCCCTCCGACTCCACGCTCACCGTGTCGCTGAACATGTACCGCGAGGGCTTCAACTTCTTCCACATGGGCTACGCGAGCGCCATGGCGTACGTCCTCTTCGTGGTGATCATGGGCATCACGGTGCTGCAGCTCCGACTGCTGAAGGACAACACGAAATGACCGTCGGCCGAGCGCCCGGTGCCGTGCGGACGGCCCCCACGGGCAAGTCCCGGAACCTGAAGCGTCCGCTGGTGTACGTCCTGCTCTCCCTGGGGCTGCTGATCATGTCGGCACCCTTCCTCTGGATGGCTCTCTCGTCGTTCAAGACGACGAGCGAGCTCTCGGCCAGTCCCCCGGTGTGGATCCCCACCGAGTGGACCCTGGAGAACTTCCGGCAGCTGCTCGACAAGCTGGACCTGCCGCTCTACTTCATGAACTCCGTGATCGTGGCGGTGCTGGTGACCGTCTCGAACCTGGTGTTCTGCTCGATGCTCGGCTACGCCCTGGCCAAGCTGAGGTTCGTCGGCCGGAACAAGATCTTCGGTGTGGTCCTCGGCGCCCTGATGGTGCCCGGGAACCTGATGCTGCTGCCGCTGTTCGTGCTGATGAGCAAGCTGAAGCTGATCGACTCGTACGCCGGGCTGGTGCTGCCGTTCGCGGCCGGGGCGTTCGGCGTCTTCCTGATGCGGCAGTTCATGCAGTCGATCCCGGACGAGCTGCTGGAAGCGGCCCGGATGGACGGTGCCGGCGAGTGGTACATCTTCTGGCGCATCGTCATGCCGCTGGTGAAGCCCGCCCTCGCGACGCTCTCGATCTTCACCTTCCTCGGCTCCTGGAACAACTTCGTCTGGCCGCTGATCGCGACCAACGACCCCGACAAGTACACGCTGCCGGTGGCCCTGGCCACGTTCGCCACCGACCCCAACAAGGCGGGCGGCTCCAACGGCATGCTCATGGCCGGGGCCTTCCTGGTCGTCCTGCCGGTGCTGATCCTCTTCATCGCCCTCCAGCGGCACTTCACCCAGGGCATCGCCACGGCGGGCATGAAGTAGCCCGCCCGCCCCACGTACGCACACGAGGCCGCACCCCACCCCGCGGCCACGCCCCTTCACGCACAGAAAGACACTCCGCGATGACGCACGCCCCTGTCCCGTTCCCCGAAGGCTTCCTGTGGGGCGCCTCGACCGCCGCCCACCAGATCGAGGGCAACAACACCGACAGCGACTGGTGGGTCAAGGAGCACTCCACCGGCACCCACATCCAGGAGCCCAGCCTGGACGCCTGCGACAGCTACCACCGCTGGCGCGAGGACATGGACCTGCTGGCGTCCCTGGGCTTCACCGACTACCGCTTCTCGATCGAGTGGGCGCGTATCGAGCCCCTCGAGGGGCGGTTCTCCCGGGCCGAGCTGGCCCACTACCGGCGCATGGTCGAAGGAGCGATCGCGCGCGGACTGCGCCCGATGGTCACGCTGCACCACTTCACCGTGCCGCAGTGGTTCGAGGCGCGCGGCGGCTGGACGGCGGACGGCGCCACCGAGCTCTTCGCCCGGTACGTCGCGGCCTGCGCCCCGGTGATCTCCGAGGGCGTCGGCCACGTCTGCACGATCAACGAGCCGAACATGATCGCGGTGATGGCCGGCCAGGCGAAGCGCGGCGACATCGGCTTCCCGCCCGCCGGGCTGCCCACCCCGGACGACGAGACGACCGAGGCGGTCATCGCCGCGCACCACGCGGCCGTGAAGGAGGTCCGGGCGATCGACGCGGGGATCCAGGTCGGCTGGACCATCGCCAACCAGGTCTACCAGGCCCGCCCGGGCGCCGAGGACGTCACCGCCGCCTACCGCCACCCGCGCGAGGACGTCTTCATCGAGGCCGCCCGCGGCGACGACTGGATCGGTGTCCAGTCCTACACCCGCACGGAGATCGGCGCCGACGGCCCGGTCCCCGCGTCCGCCGGCGTCGAGCGGACGCTGACGCAGTGGGAGTACTACCCGGCCGCCGTCGGGCACGCCCTGCGCCACACCGCCGAGGTCATCGGCGCCGACATGCCGCTGATCGTCACGGAGAACGGCATCGCCACCTCCGACGACACCCGCCGCGTCGACTACTACACGGGCGCGCTCAGCGAGGTGGCCTCCGCGATCGAGGACGGGCTGAACGTCCGGGGCTACCTGGCCTGGAGCGCCCTCGACAACTACGAGTGGGGTTCGTTCAAGCCGACGTTCGGCCTGATCGGCGTCGACTGGGAGACCTTCGAGCGGACCGCGCGTCCCTCGGCCGAGTGGCTGGGCTCCCTCGGCCGCTCCCGCGAGCTGCCCCGCACCGCCGGCTGAGACCGGCCCCCGGACAGGGATCGCCTGACGGCTCCCTGCGGTGCGGGAGGCGCCGTCACCTGACCGGCGGCGGCTCCCGCACCGCGCCTCCGTGCCCGGAAACGCTGTTCTGCCCCGTCGCAGTCGATGTCTCTTCCTCCGAGAGGTTTCCGATGGACCGTCGCACGTTTCTCACCGCTTCCGGGACCGGGGCGGCCGCCCTCTCCCTCGGGGCGTTCTCCGCTCCCCACGCCGCCGCCGCGCCGGCCGGCCGCTCCGGCTCCGGCTCCGGCTCCGGCTCCGGCTCCGGCTCCGAGCAGCTGCTGGTCTGGTTCCGTGACACCTACCGGTCGATCGAGGCGATGACGACCGGTTTCGGTCTCACCGCCGACAAGATCGACCTCGGCGGAGCCGCGCCCGTCGTCTCCCGTCAGACCTCGCCCACCAACATCGGCTGCGGCCTCTGGTCGGCGGTGGCGGCCGCGGGGCTGGGCGTGATCGGCGAGGCCACGATGGTCCGCACCCTTGAGCGGACCGTCTCCGCGGTCGAGAGGCTGGAGCGCCACCACGGCTTCTGGCTCAACTGGTACGACGCCCACGACGGGTCGGTGCTGACCGAGTGGCCCGGCACCGGGGACCCCGTCCGCCCGTTCCTCTCGTCGGTCGACAACGCCTGGCTGGTCACCGGCCTGCGGATCGCGGCCGACGCCGCGCCGTCACTGCGCCCCCGCATCGCACGGATCCTCTCCGCCGCCGACTGGTCGTACTACTACACGCCGTACGACTCCGCCGACCCGGTGGCCGGTCCGGGACAGCTGCGCGGCGGCTTCTGGACCGACACGGAGGAGCCCACCGCCCACCATTACGGCGCTCTCAACACCGAGCCGCGCATGGCCAGTTACCTCGGCATCGCGGACGGCTCGCTGCCGCCCGAGCACTACTGGCACCTGCTGCGCACCATGCTGCCCGAGCACGAACAGGAGCAGCACCCGCAGGGCGCGTACGCGGTGATGGACGGCGTGCGGGTCTGGCAGGGGCACTACACCCACGGCGGACGGAAGATCGTCCCCACCTGGGGCGGGTCGATGTTCGAGGCCCTGATGGTGCCGCTGTTCGTCCCGGAGCCCGAGTGGTCGCCGCAGTCCTGGGGCCGCAACCACCGGCGTTACGTCCGCAGCCAGATCGAGCACGGGCTGCGGGAGGCGGAGTACGGGTACTGGGGCTTCTCCCCCGCGAACGTCCCCGAGGGCGGCTACCAGGAGTACGGCGTCGACGCCCTGGGCATGCAGGTCGACGGCTACGCCTCCAACACCGACCGCACGTACACCACGGACGGGGAGCCCCTGCCGGACCCGTCGGCCTTCACCCACGGCGTGGTCACTCCGCACGCCTCGTTCCTCGCGCTGCCGTACGCCCGCCGGGAGGCCCTGGCCAACCTCCGGGCGCTGGACCGTGACTTCGGGGCGTACGACGAGGGCTACGGCTTCCGGGACTCGGTCGACATCGGCACCGGACGGGTGAGCGACTTCGTGCTGGCGCTCGACCAGGGCATGATCGCCGCGGCGCTGGCGCAGGAGCTGAGGCCCGGACTGCTGCAGCGGCCGTTCCGGACGGGCGGCTTCCGGTCCCGGGTGCGACCGCTTCTCGCCGCGGAGCGCTTCAGCATCTGACCGCGGGCCCCTCGGTCCCGGGAGGCCCTCGACCGGCCGGTGCGGGAGCCCCTGCGGCGGGGCGGAACACTCCGGTCGCGGGCGGCCGAAGGCGGACATAGCCTCCCACATGTGACACCGCCTGCGAGCCGCACCGGGATCTCCCGGCTCTCGATACCCGGCAGGGTCCTCGTCGCCGCCCTGACAGCGGTGCTCTGGATCTCCCTGCCGGGCAGCCGGGACGCCCGGGCCGAGGACCCCGCCCCCCTGTCCCGTGACGGGCAGATCACCGACAAGGTGGGGGCGCTCGGCGACCGCGAGCCCCAGGTCGAGGCCGCTCTCGACCGCTTGTTCGAAGAGCGGCAGGTGCAGCTGTTCGTGGCGTACGTCCGTGACTTCTCCGGCCGCGACGCCCAGACCTGGACCGACGAGACCGCGAACCGCAACGGTCTCGGCCAGGAGGACGTGCTGCTGGCGGTGGCCACGCACGACCGGCAGTACGCCTACTCCGTCGACCAGGGATCGAGGCTCACCGACGCCCAGCTCCGGGACGTGGCGAACACGGCGATCGAGCCGGCCCTCCGGCAGAACGACTGGGCGGGTGCGGCGATCGGCGCCGCCGACGGCTATGCGGCGGTCCTCGCCGGCGACCCCGTGCCGGCCCCCGCCGTCACCCCGGGAGCGGCGGACCCCGGCGGCTCCGACAGCGGCGCCTCGGTGAATCTGATCGTGCCGCTGGCCGTGGTCGTCGTCGCGGGCGCGGTCGCCTTCCTGGCCTTCACGCGCCGCAGACGGCGTACGTCGACGAGGACGACTCCAGCCGCCGGCGGCTGGGGCGGCGAGGGCGGAGCGGCGGCCGAACCGTTGGTCCCGCTGCCGGAGCTCGACGCGCGGGCGAAGGAGGACCTGGTCGACACGGACGACTCCGTGCGCACCAGCGAGGAGGAACTCGGCTTCGCTACGGCCCAGTTCGGCGAGGAGGCAGCCGCTCCGTTCGCCGAGGCCGTCGCGCGCGCCAAGACCGGGCTGACGGCGGCCTTCCGGCTGCGGCAGCAGCTGGACGACGCCTTCCCCGAGGACGACGCGACACGGCGCCGCATGCTCGACGAGATCATCAGCCGCTGCGCCGACGCCAACGAGCGCCTGGACGCCGTGTCGGAGGACTTCGACCGGCTGCGCGCCCTCGAACAGACCGCGCCCCAGGCGGTGGGCACCGCCGAGACCACCTTCCGCGAGCTGATCGCACGGGTGTCCGCCACGGAGACGGCACTCGCCACGATGCGCGGACGGTACGCGGATTCGGCCACCGCTCCCGCTGCCGGAGACATCGAGCAGGCCAAGGACCGGCTGGTCTTCACCACCTCAACCCTCAACCAGGCGCGCCAGGCCGTGGACAGCGGGAACAACTCCGAGGCCGCGGTGTACGTCCGCGCCGCCGAGGGTGCCATCCAGCAGATCTCCACCCTGGTGGACGCCGTCGACCGGCGGGCCGGGGAGCTGGCCGAGGCGGCGGAGAAACTGCCGGGCGCTCTCACCGAGACGGAGACGGACCTGGCCGACGCCCGGGGGCTGCTCGACGGCACACCGGAGGGTGTGCCGACCGCGGATCTGCGGGGCAGGGTCGCCCGCGCCGAGGCGGTGGTCGCGGATGTGAGGGGTGAGACGGCCTCCGGACCGTACGACCCCATCGACGCGCTGCGCAGGGTGGAGGAGGTGGACGCGACGCTGGACGAGGCCCTCACCGGGGCGCGCGAGCAGGAGCACGGTGATCAGCGGGCCCGCTCGCTCCTCGACCAGGCGATGCTCACCGCCCGGGCGGCGATCGGCGCCGCGGCGGACTACGTCACCACCAACCGGGGAGCGGTCGGCAGCCAGGCGCGCACCCGGCTCGCCGAGGCGCAGCGGCGGTGGGAGAGGGCAGGGCAGCTGTCGGGGGGCAACGAGCCCCAGGCCGCCCTGGCCGAGGCCCAGCAGGCGGACGCGCTGGCCGCGCAGGCACGGAGCCTCGCCGAGCAGGACGTACGCGACTACCACGACCGGAGCGGCTTCGGCGGCCCGCGCGGTGGAGGCGGGACGGGCGGCGCGGTGCTGGGCGGCATCATCCTCGGCGGGCTGCTGGGCGGCGGGCGGCGCGGAGGCATGGGGGGCGGCTTCGGCGGAGGATTCGGCGGCTCCGGGGGCGGTTTCGGAGGGGGGCCGGGCAGCTTCGGCGGCGGGGGGACCCGTGGCCGACGGGGCGGCGGCGGCCGCTTCTGACCGGCGGCCCGCGCGCCGCGCCCCGCCGGTCACCGGCTTTCCCGTCCGAATATTTCTCGCACAAGGAGAGGTGCCATGAGCAAGCAGACCGTCCTCGGCCGCGTCACCCAGCTGGCGCGGGCCAACATCAACGCCCTGATCGACCAGGCGGAGGATCCGCGGAAGATGCTGGACCAGCTGATCCGCGACTACACGAACAACATCGCGGAGGCCGAGCAGGCGGTGGCGGCGACGATCGGCAATTTGCGGCTGATGGAGGAGGACCACCGGGAGGACGTCGACGCCGCCAGGGAGTGGGGCCAGAAGGCCCTCGCCGCCAGCAGGAAGGCCGACGAGCTGCGGGCGGCGGGGGCGGGTGCGGAGGCCGACAAGTTCGACAACCTCGCGAAGGTGGCGCTGGGGCGGCAGCTCCAGTCGGAGCAGGAGGCGAAGACGGCCGAGCCGACGATCGCCTCGCAGACCGTGGTGGTGGACAAGCTGAAGTCGGGTCTGGACCAGATGAAGGACAAGCTGACCCAGCTGAAGTCCAAGCGCGACGAGCTGGTCGCGCGCGCCGCGTCCGCCCAGGCGCAGAACCGGATGATGGACGCCGTCAAGAGCATCGACGTCATGGACCCGACCAGCGAGCTCGGCCGCTTCGAGGACAAGGTCCGGCGCGAGGAGGCGAGGGCGGTGGGCAAGCAGGAACTCGCCGCGTCGTCCCTGGACGCCCAGTTCGAGCAGCTGGACAGCCTCGGGGACAGCGCGGAGATCGAGGCCCGGCTCGCCGCCCTGAAAACCGCTTCGTGAGCAGAGCCGGCTTCGTGAGCAGAGCCCGCTTCGTGGGCGGAGCCCGCTCCGGGAGACGGCCGGATCCGCCCGTACGCCCGGTCAGTACATGCTCAGCAGCTGCTCCACGGAGAGTTCGGGGGCGGGCTCTCCGTCGGGCAGTGCCAGCTCGAACCACACCGTCTTTCCGCGCGGGGTGCGCCGCGAGCCCCAGGCCGCGCTGAGCAGCCCCACCAGCTGCAGCCCTCGCCCGCCCTCGTCCGTGTCGCGCGCGCGCCGGCGCCTCGGCTGGACGAGGCCCGCGTCCCACACCTCGCAGACGAGCGTGCGGTCGCGGAGCAGCCTGAGCCGGATCTCGCCCTCGCCGTAGCGCAGGGCGTTGGTGACGAGCTCGCTGACGAGCAGTTCGGTGGTGTCCACCAGGTCGTCCAGGTCCCAGGCGGTGAGCTGCACGCGGGCCAGCTCCCGGGCGCGGGCGACGGACCGCAGCTCACGCGGGAGCCGCCAGTCACCCACGGCGTCCGGTGCCAGACCCTGGATCCGGGCCATCAGAAGGGCGATGTCGTCCTCGCCGTGCCGGGTGTCCAGCGTGGACAGCACGTGGTCGCAGACGTCCTCCAGCGGCTGCGACGGCTCGGCGAGGGCCTGCCGGAACGCGTCGAGGCCCTCGTCGAGCGGATGGTCGCGGGACTCGACGAGCCCGTCGGTGTAGAGGGCGAGGAGGGAACCCTCCTTCAGCTCCACCTCGACCTCCTCGAAGGGCTCGCCTCCGACACCGAGCGGCATGCCGGGCGGTACGTCGAGCAGCAGGGCGGGCGAGCCCGGCTCGGCGACCACCGGTGGGAGATGACCCGCGTTGGCGAAGGTGCACCGCCGGGTGACCGGGTCGTACACCGCGTACACACAGGTCGCCAGGTAGACCTCGGAGAGGTCGGCCTCGCGCGACTTGTGGGCGGCCCGTGAGGGCCACTGGGCGCCGCCGCCCGCGCCGAAGCCGTCGCTCCGCTCGCCGCCGCCCGGGGTGCCGAGTCCGCGCGCCACCTCGTCCAGGGCGGAGAGCACCTCGGCGGGTTCCAGGTCCAGGAGGGCCAGCGTGCGTACGGCGGTGCGCAGTTCGCCCATGGCGACGGCTGCCCGCAGTCCACGGCCCATCACGTCACCGACGACCAGGGCCGTGCGGTGTCCGGGGAGCTCGATCACGTCGAACCAGTCGCCGCCGACCTCGGTGGCCGTGTTGCCCGGGAGGTAGCGGCAGGCGATGTCGAGGCCGGCCGCCTCGGGGTCGCCCGGTGGGAGCAGGCTGCGCTGGAGTATCAGAGCCCGCTCGTGCTCCCGGCGGTAGAGGCGGGCGTTGTCGATGCAGACGGCCGCGCGGGCGGCGAGCTCGGTGGCCAGGGCCCGGTCCCGCTCACCGAAGGGCTCGCTGCCCTTGGTACGGGAGAACTGGACGAGGCCGACGACGACGTCGTGGGCGACCATCGGCACGGCGAGGGTGGAGTGGACGAAGCCGCGTTCGTCCCCGGGCACGGCCGTGACGCGTCCCGTGCGCAGGGCGACGGCACAGGGTGACTGGAACGGGTAGCGGTGGACCGAGCCCAGCGCGGGCGGGCCGGTGTCCCCGCCGCCGTCGGGGTCCTCGCCCGCGCGCGCGCCCGGGATGACGCCGGAGGGCGCGTCGGACACGGCGCTGGCGTGGGCCACC
Organism: Streptomyces sp. NPDC057287; assembly: GCF_042667905.1. NCBI lineage: Bacteria > Bacillati > Actinomycetota > Actinomycetes > Kitasatosporales > Streptomycetaceae > Streptomyces > Streptomyces sp. NPDC057287. The sequence goes on from NZ_JBHUYV010000027.1 coordinate 59,678, forward strand.
CTGCGGAGTTCGGCGGAGCCGGTGCCCGTCTCCTGGGGGTGCCTGCCCCAGGAGGCGGGCGAGGCCTCCTCGCCCGTGAGCAGCCCTTGGTACAGGTCGACGGAGGCGAGGTCGCAGAAGCCGGGCACGGCGACGTCGAGCAGTTCCCGGGCGGTCGTCTCCAGGTCGAGGGAGTTGCCGATGCGCGCGCTGGCCTCGTTGAGCAGGGCGAGATTACGGCGGGCGCTGGCGGCCTCCCGGGCGGCGATGTGCCGCTGCGTGACGTCGGTGGCCAGCCCCGCGATACCGATGGGGCGCCCGGATCCGCTGTGCACCCGGTAGAGGTTCATGGACCAGTGCCGCCCGCTCACGGAACCCGGCGGGGTTCCGATGAGCTGGAGATCGGTGACGGAGTCCCCCGTCTCCAGGACGCGCCGAAGGGTGGCGGAAAGACGCTCGGCCTCGGGGCGGCCCAGGTAGTCGTCCACGGTCCGGCCCCGGTGGTCGTCGGCCTCGCCCCCGAAGACCGTGGCGAACCGCTGGTTGGCCCGCACGACGGTGAAATCGGTACCGAAGAGGACGAAACCGAAGGGAGATTGGCCGAAAATCGCCTGCGAGGCCGCGAGGTCGGTCTCGATGAGCCGCAGCGCCCTGACATCGACGACGATACAGAGGGCGGCGCGCTCACCGGCCCCCGTCTCGCTCGGCATGACGTAGATCTCGGCGAGCCCGCGGACCGCGTTCTCTCCTGGGATGCGGAACGGGACGAGGCCCGTCCACTCCTTGCCGTCGAGTATCTCGCCGACCCGCCTGTGGGCGTCCGGGCGCAGCTCGGCGGGCATGAACGCCTCGACCGGGTCCCTGCCCACCACCTCGTCGGAGGCCATGCCGAAGAGACCGGCGGCCCGCCGGCTCCACTGCTCGATCAGGCCGTCGGGCCCGATCGAGAATGAGGCGACCCTGATGTAGTCATAGATCGAGCCAGGCGGGCTGCTCTGCCACATGACGTCGCCCGCTGTCCCAGGTATCTCGCTCACGCGACCGTCCCCTCCAGCTCACACACCGGACCGGTCCTGCCCGCAGTATTCAGCACTACGGGCCTCACCGGCACGGCGTTCACGATCACAGCACGGTCTCAGTCCCTTTCAGCCAGGTCCTGCCCGACCCACAGTGATCGCTGTTCGTCCCTCCCCACTCCTAACCAGGCAGAGCGAGCTCGAACCACACGGTCTTGCCACTCTTTCCGCGGCGGGTCCCCCAGCGGCGTGCGGAACAAGCCACGAGCTGCAGTCCACGCCCGCTCTCGTCCTCGGGTCCGGCACTGCGTTCGGTGGGCGGATCCGGAACCGGATCGGAGACCTCCACCAGCAGAGCGCGCCCCTCGGCGTCAGGGCCGGGCGCGTCACCGTCGGGATGCGGACGCACCAGCCGGACCCCGATGGGGCCGGAGGCGTAGCGCAGGGAGTTGGTCACCAGTTCGCTGACGAGCAGCACGGCGAGGTCGCCCACCGCCACGTCGTACCCCCAGTGGTGCAATGCGTCACGGACCGCGTGCCTGGCGCTGCGCACGGAGCCCGGCACCGCCGGAAAGCTCCATTCGGCACAATCGCCGTCGGTATCGGTCACGCCGATCACTTCCCAGGGCCGGCAGCGGGGGCGCGCCCTGTTTCAAAGGGCCTGATCGGCACATACCCGATCTACGGCGGAACCTATCGCACACCGTGACGTATCGGGCGTACGGGCGCACATCCCTCGCCTCGCAGGTAGTGGCCGACCGCACTTGCCCTCACTGCCGGGCGCGCCCCGGGCCGCTCAGCCCCGCGAGGTCTCCCGCAGACGGCGTACCGCTTCGGCCACGGCGGGGCGGTCCTGGTCCAGCCAGTCGACGGCACCCGCCTCGTCGGGGGCGAGCCAGCGCAGCTCGTCGTGGTCCTCAAGGGGGGCGGGCTCGCCCGACAGCAGCCGGACCGTCCAGACCCGGAGCACGTATCCGGGCTTGAGGGGCCACTCACCCGGGATGCGCTCCAGGGGCTCCGCCTCCACGCCGAGCTCCTCCCGGAGCTCCCGCACGAGCGCCTGCTCGCCGCTCTCGCCCGGCTCGAGCTTGCCGCCCGGCAGCTCCCAGCGCCCTGCGAGCTCCGGCGGGGCGCTGCGGCGGGCGGCCAGGAGCCGCCCGCCGTCGCAGACGGCTCCGGCCACCACCACGGAATCACTCATGTGCCGGAGCGTAGTCGGTGACTCCTCAGCCGCTACGGGCGCGCGCTCCGGCTCGTTCGCTCCACCCAGTAGAGCTGCTTGTGTCCGTGACGATCCAGGCCGTCCGCGATCTTCTGTGCCTCGTCCTGCGTCGCATAACGGCCGACGCGGTACCTGTTGCCGTTGTCGTCCTGTCTGATCACCAGCCAGGGGAGCACGGCTCCGCTGTCGGTCATCGCGTCCCTCCCCAGCATCTCGCCCCTCTCCCCACCGGCGTGCACGTCTCTAAGGATCCCCAGGAAACCGCGGTACGCATATGCCCGAGCGTACGCCTGACCTTCACTCAGCGGATGCGTGTTTACACAAAGAGACACGCATCCGGCCACACCAAAGGGGGCGCACTCTCTCGAATGCGCCCCCCTCTCCGCTTCAGACGGCCGGTGTCCGCACGGTCGGCATCGGCATCAGCACCGGCCCGGCGGCGGGGTCCTTGCGGCAGGCGTCCCCGCACTCCGCGTCCAGCGAGCAGCACAGGGAGCAGATCGGGCCCGACCGGACCGGGCAGTCCGCGATGTCGGGCAGCTCGTAGGCGGTCTCGCACACCGCGCAGGCGTGGGTGGCGGTGATGTCGGCGATCTCGACGTCCGGGCCGTTCACCGGGTTGGGCCGGGCCAGGTAGTACTTCCCCTTCGTCAGCCAGGCGATCAACGGGCAGAGGGTCAGCGACAGTCCGGCCGCGATGAAGGTGGAGAAGGCTTCGGCGTACCTGCCGAACAGCCCGAAGAAGGCGAGGATCGAGACGGTCGACGCGATCACCATCGCCCCGAATCCGGCCGGGTTGACCGCATGGAGGTAGGCGCGCTTGAACTCGATGTAACGGGGGCTCAGCCCGATCCGCTTGTTGATGACCAGGTCGGCGGCGACCGCCACGATCCAGGCGATGCCCACGTTGGAGTAGAAGCCCAGCAGCTTGTTGAGGGCCGCGAACATGTTCATCTCCATCAGCGTCAGCGCGATGACGAGGTTGAGGAAGATGTACCAGACCCGGCCCGGGTGCTTGTGGGTGATCCGGGAGAAGAAGTTCGACCAGGACAGCGAGCCGCTGTAGGCGTTGGTCACATTGATCTTGATCTGGGAGACGATCACGAAGAGGGCCGCGGCCGGGAGCGCGAACGAACCGAGCCACGGCTTCAGCGCCTCGATCTGCGGGGCGATCGGCTCCAGCGCGTGCGTCTTGCCGACCGCCTCCAGGGCGACGAAGGCGAGGAAGGCGCCCCCGAGCTGCTTGGCCGCCCCGATGACGACCCAGCCGGGGCCGGCGGCGAGGACGGCGAGATTCCACCGGCGCTTGTTGGCCTCGGTCCTGGCCGGCATGAAGCGCAGGTAGTCGGCCTGTTCGCCGATCTGGGCGATGAGGGAGAGCGCGACTCCCGTGCCCAGCCCGAAGGCGATCCAGGAGAAGCCCGGCGCCGCGCCCTCGGTGCCCGTGAAGGAGCCGAACGCGCTCCAGGAGTCCGGTGCCTCGACGGCGAGCACCACGAAGGGCAGGACCATGCCGATGATCCAGACGGGCTGGGTCCAGGCCTGCACCTTGGCCAGCGCGCCCATGCCCCGGAACACGATCGGGATGACGATCAGCGTGGTGACCAGATAACCGAGCTCCACCGGGAGTCCGATGGCCTGGTGCATGGCCTGCGCCATGATCGAGCCTTCGAGGGCGAAGAAGATGAAGGTGAAGGACGCGTAGATCAGCGAGGTCAGCGTCGACCCGAAGTATCCGAAGCCCGCCCCGCGGGTGACCAGGTCCATGTCCAGGCCGTACTTCGCGCAGGCCCGGGCGATCGGGATGCCGGTGAGGAAGATGATCGCCGCCGCGGCCAGGATCGAGGCGAACCCGCTGGTGAATCCATAGGTGAACACGATCGACGCACCGATCGCGAAGTCGGCCAGATACGCGATGCCGCCGAGCGCGGTCCCCGCGACCATCGAGGGTGACCAGCGCCGGAAGGAGTGTGGCGCGTAACGGAGGGAGTAGTCCTCGCGGCTCTCGTCGGCCGCGAGCCTGGCGTAGCTGCGCCGGGGCGCCCCTGGGTCTTCCTGCGGCTCCTGCTGCGGCGCCTCGCCCGTCGTGGGCGTTGCGATGTCCGTCATCGGTGACTTCCCGTTCGTCGGTCCGGTGTGCGGTGACCAACGGGAAGTTAAGGCTTGGACATGACAAGACGTGACGGTGGGCGGTTGCCCGCCGGTTACGGGCGGCGCGGGTGTGTTAACTCCGGATCACGGGCGGCGGACAGGCCGTCGCCCCCAGCGGTCACCACGACCGCCTCACCTGTCACCACAGCCGCACCGGCGGTCACTTGACCGGCAGATGGTAGGCAATCCGGTAGCGGTCGGCGGGGACGACGACATCGGCCGTCTCCACCGCGCGTCCCGACGCGTAGTACGTCCGGCCGATCACCATCACCACGTGCCCCGGCACACCGCCGAGCGTGAGGAGCTCCTCCGCCAGCCCCGGGCGCGCGCCGACCTCCTCCGCGACGTTGTCCACGACGACATCGATCGCCGCCATGCGGTCGACCACGCCGCAGCCGCCGAGGGGGCCCTCCTCCGGAAGCATCACCGGTGTGCGCCCGGTGACGGCCAGGGGCTCCCAGGACGTGGAGAGCATCATCGGCTCACCCGCCTCCCGGAAGACGTACCGCGTGCGCATCACCCGGTCTCCCGGCTCGATGCCGAGGCGCTCCGCGACCTCGGCGCTCGCGCCCTCCTGCTCGCTGCGGGACTCCCAGGTCCCCCGCACCCCCTCCGCCGTCTGCTCCTGGCGGAACGGAGTGGCTCCGGCCCCCGGCCGGTACCCGGAGCGGGCGATCGGACGCGGGACGGGACGGGCGCGCACATAGGTGCCCGAACCCGACCGCCCCTCGACGAGCCCCTCGGCCATCAGCACTTTGCGCGCCTCCAGCGCCACGGTGTCCGAGACCCCGTACTCCTCGCGGATCCGGGCCTGTGACGGCAGGCGGGTATGGGGCGGCAGCGCGCCGTTGACGATCTTCTCCCTGAGATCGCTCGCCACGCGCAGATAGGCGGGCTGCTCACCGAAAGGCACAGGCCACTCCCAACAGGTTGACAGACAGCAACAGCGTCGCAACCGTGGGTTGAGTACCGCAAGCACGGGCCAGAGTTTCACTCGAAGTGATGATTCCCCGCCCACCTGCGCATACCTGACCCAGGTATGCGCGAATGGCACGCAGACCCTTGACCCTTTTTGGTCCAGACCAATACCTTCCTGTGCACAGCACGGCTCCGCTGCCCTTCCAGCGCCCGGGCACTCCCGCGCGACCGGCACGGGCCCCTGCCCGGAACCCGTCCCAGGACCACGCACAGGAACGAGCCCCATGCGCCGAAGAACCCTGACCGGACTGACCACCGCCGCCTGCGCCCTCGCCCTGCTGGCCGGCCTCGCCCCCGCCGCATCGGCTGGCGCGACCGGCCACGACCGCGGTGCGGGCCACCACGACCGCGCGTACCGCACCGTCGGCTACTTCACCCAATGGGGTGTCTACGGCCGTGACTTCCAGGTCAAGGACCTGGAGACCAGCGGCACCGCGGAGAAGCTCACCCACATCAACTACGCGTTCGGCAACGTCAGCGCCGAGGGCCGGTGCTTCACGGGCAACGTGCCCGGCGAGGCCGACGCCTGGGCGGACTACGCCCGCCCGCTGGACGCCGCCGGGTCGGTCGACGGCATCGCCGACACCGATACGCAGGCGCTCGCCGGCAACTTCAACCAGCTGCGCGAGCTCAAGGCCGAGCACCCCGGGCTCAAGGTGATGATCTCCCTGGGCGGCTGGAGCTGGTCCACCCACTTCTCGGACGCGGCCCGCACCGCCGCGTCCCGCAAGGCGCTCGTCTCGTCCTGCATCGACCTGTACATCAAGGGCAACCTGCCGGTGGACGGCGCGCGCGGAGGCGACGGAGCGGCGGCCGGCCTCTTCGACGGCATCGACCTCGACTGGGAGTGGCCCGGCTCGGCCGGCGACACGGACACGGTGTACCGCCCCGAGGACAAGCGGAACTTCACGGCCCTGGTCCACGAGTTCCGCACCCAGCTCGACGCCTACGCGAAGAACAGCCGTAAGGGGAAGGCGAAGCACTACGAGCTGTCCGCCTTCGTCCCCACCGCACCCGCCAAGATCGACGCGGGCTTCGACGTGCCGCGCATCATGCGGGACTTCGACTTCGTCAACCTCCAGGGCTACGACTTCCACGTCTCCGGCGAGACGACGACCGCCCAGCAGTCCGCGCTGTACGCCAAGGGCGACTTCAGCGTCGACCAGACGGTCCGTGACTGGATCCGGCGCGGGGCGCCGGCCCGCAAGCTCGTGATGGGCATGCCGTTCTACGGCCAGGGCTGGACCGGTGTCACCGGCGGCGGCGACGGGCTCGGGCAGCCCGCGACGGCGCCCGCGCCGGCCACGTACGCCGCAGGCTACGAGGACTACAAGGCACTGAGGAAGCTGGCCGATTCGGGGCGCTACACCGTGCACCGGGACACCCGCAACGGCCACGCCTGGCTGTTCGACGGCACGACCCTGTGGACGTACGACGATCCGCAGGTGCTGCGCGCCAAGACCTCGTACATCCGCGGACGCGGGCTCGGCGGGGCGATGTTCTGGTCGCTGGACGGCGACACGGACGACGGTGAGCTGATGGCCGCGGTCGACCGGGGGCTGGGCCGGCGCTGACTCCCGGCGGGGGCCGCGCGGGACCCCGCGCGGCCCCCGCCGGTACTGGATCACGGGCGTGCCGGCGCCCTACATTCATCCCATGCCTACGACACGGATGCCCACGGCGGACTACGTCTGCCCCCGGGACGGGGCCCGGGCCGGGGCCACCACGACGGCCTGGTGCTGCCCGGTCTGCGGGGGCCCGTGGGACCTCGACACCGAAGCCCTGCGACCGGTCCGTCAGGAGGCACTGAACGGCCGCGTCAATTCACTGTGGCGCTACGAGGAGGCCCTCCCGCTCGCCGCGCCGGCCGTCTCCCTGGGCGAGGGCCGCACACCGCTCGTCACGCTCACGGACCGGGTCTCGGCCAAGCTCGACTTCCTGATGCCCACGCTCTCCTTCAAGGACCGCGGTGCGGTGATGCTCGCCGAACTGGCCCGCAGGCTCTCCCCCGACCGGGTCGTCGCGGACAGCAGCGGCAACGCGGGGACGGCGGTCGCGGCGTACTGCGCGCGGGCCGGGCTGCCGTGCACGGTGTACGTCCCCGAGGGGACTTCTCCCAAGAAGACCGAGCAGATCCGCGCCCACGGCGCCCGTCTGGTGACCGTGCCCGGCGGCCGCGAGGCCACGGCCGAAGCCGCCCGCGCGGCCGCCGGGGCGCCGGGCACCTTCTACGCCTCGCACGTCTTCAACCCGTACTTCCTGCACGGCACGAAGACGTACGTCTACGAGATCTGGGAGGACCTGGGCGGCACCCTGCCCGACGCCATCGCCGTACCCGTCGGCAACGGCACCCTGCTCCTGGGTGCGGCCCTCGCCACCGCGGAACTTTTCGCCCACGGTCTGATCGACCGCCGTCCCGCCCTGATCGCCGTGCAGGCCGAGGCCGTGTCCCCGCTGGCCGCCGCGTTCCGGTCGGGGGCCGAAGAGCTGTCCGGTGCACCGGAGCCGGGGGCGCCCACGCTGGCCGAGGGGATCGCCATCCCCCGTCCGCCGCGCGCGCGGCAGATCCTGGCGGCCGTCCGGGAGTCGGGCGGGACCTTCCTCACGGTGACGGAGGACCGGATCCGCGCGGCGCAGAAGGATCTGGCCGCCCGGGGCTTCTTCGTCGAGACGACCGGGGTCGCCTGCTGGGCAGCCGTCGGCGGCGAGACGGAGCGGAGCGTGGTCGTCCCGCTCTGCGGGGCGGGCCTCAAGACGGGCCTCGCCGCCTGAGGCCGGGGCCCGGGTGCCCCGGGCCCTCGGTCTCCCCCACGCTCGGGTGGTCCCCGCGCGGTCAGTGCGTCCAGTACGTGTCGTGCTTGAAGAAGAACTCCGCCCGCTCCTTCTCCGGCCAGTCGGAGACCTGCCCCACCTTCTCGAAGTACTCCTCGCGGGGCGCCCCCGGCGTGAAGAGGAGCAGCATCGAGGCGGGCTCCCCGGAGTCGTTGCGGAAGGCGTGCAGGCCGCCCTGGGGCACGTACACGAAGTCGCCCGGCACCGTGTCCACCCACCGCTCGCCGTCGTAGATCCGCACCGTCCCGTCGAGGACGTAGAACGACTCCGAGATCGAACGGTGGAAGTGCTCGGCCGGGCCGCCCGCCCTGGGGCCCATGTCGATCCGGTAGAGCCCGAATTCGCCGTGGGTCGACTCCGAGGTGGCGAGGTAGTGGGTGCTGCCGCCGCTGCGGGGCAGCAGGTTCGGGGTGGTGCCGGCCGGGCGGTACCGCGCGCTGATCTCGCCCGCGCCGTCCGTGTAGAGGGGTTCCGGATACGACATGCCGTTCTCCCTGCCCCGGCCTCGGGCCGGTGCGCTCGTCCCGCGCGCCGGAACCGCACCGGCGGCGTCGCCTTCCCTACCTTCGGGGGGTGAGCCTCACGCGCATCTCCCTCCTCGCGCCCCTGATCGCGGGCACGCTGATCGCCCCTCCGCCACCGCTCTCGTACGCCGCCGGGCCCGCTTCGTCTCCCGTGTGCGGCGGGGCCGGGACGGCCTCCGACCCCTCATGGGCACCTACGTCCACCACTTTCGGCGAGGCCGGAGGGTACGACCCCTACGTCGGCAACGGCTACCTGGGCCACCGCGTGCCCGCCACCGGCGCCGGATACGCCGCCACGGGCGGGAGGACGGGCTGGCCCCTCTACACCCCACGGTACGACGGAGCCTTCGTCTCCGGGCTGTACGCCCGCGACAAGAGCCTCGCCGGGGGCCGCGAGGTGATCGCCGCGCTGCCGTCCTGGACCACGCTCGACGTGCGCGTCGGCTCCGAGACGTACGGCTCCGCCACCCCCGCCGGCCGGATCTCGCGCTACCGCCAGACGCTCCACCTGCGCTGCGGCATCGTGGTCACCTCCCTCCGGTGGACCACGGCCGACGGCCGCGCGACCGACCTGACGTACGAGGTCCTGGCCGACCGCGCCGACGTGCACACCGGCGCCGTACGGCTGCGGATGACCCCGCACTGGAGCGGCACGGCGACGGTCACGGGCCGGCTCGACGGACGCGGGGCGCGCCGGGTCACGGTGGCCGGCGACGGCACGTTCCGCGCGCTCGGCACGGGCACGGCGGGGGCGATCGCCCAGCGGGGCACCGACGGCGCGCGGACGGTCCGGGTGGGGGCCGGCCGCTCGTACACCTTCGAGAAGTTCGTGGGCGTCGACACCGCCCTCACCTCCCGCACCCCGCTCGCCTCCGCCGGAGCGGCGGCCGACCGGGCCGCCCGGCGCGGCTGGTCCGGGGTCCTCTCCGCCAACGAGGCGGCCTGGCGCGAGGCCTGGGCGTCCGACGTCAGGACACCGGGCAGCCCGGACCTCCAGGCCTGGCTGCGCGCCGCCCGGTACGGGCTGCTCACCAACACCCGGCCGGACTCCTCGGACAGCATCGCCCCGGCCGGGCTCACCAGTGACAACTACGCGGGCATGGTGTTCTGGGACGCCGAGACCTGGATGTATCCCGGGCTGCTCGCCACCCGCCCCGAACTGGCCCGCTCCGTCGTCGAGTACCGCTACCGCACCCGGGACGCCGCCCGCGCGAACGCCCGGAAGCTGGGGTACGACGGGCTGTTCTACCCCTGGACCAGCGCGAGCAGGGGCGATCTGGACGCCGAGTGCCAGAGCTGGGACCCGCCCCACTGCCTCACCCAGAACCACCTCCAGGGGGACATCGCCCTGGCCGTCTGGCAGTACTACCTGGCCACCGGGGACCGCGCCTGGCTGGCCGCCCGGGGCTGGCCCCTCCTGGAGGGCATCGCCGACTTCTGGCAGTCGCGCGCCACGGCGAACGCCGACGGGAGCTACTCGGTGAAGAACGTCGCGGGCCCCGACGAGTACAGCAACGGCGTCACGGACGGCGTCTTCACCAACGCGGTCGCCGCCACCGCCCTGCGCCACGCCACCCGCGCCGCCGCGCTCCTCGGCCACCCGGCGCCCGCCGGCTGGACCCGCGTCGCCGACGGACTCCGCATCCCGTACGACGCCGGGCGGAAGGTGTTCCTCCAGTACGCCGGCTACAACGGCTCGACCATCAAGCAGGCGGACACCGTGCTGCTCATCCACCCGCTGGAGTGGCCGATGGAGGAGGGCGCCGCCGCCGCGACGCTGGACTACTACGCGGCCCGCACCGACCCGGACGGCCCCGCGATGACCGACTCGGTGCACGCGACCGCCGCCGCCGCGATCGGGGAGCCCGGCTGCGCCGCGTACACGTATCTCCGGCGCGCGGTGCGCCCGTTCGTCCGTGGGCCCTACCACCTCTTCTCCGAGGCGCGGGGCGAGAAGTCCGGCGCCGAGGACCCGCTCTCCGGCTTCCCCGCGGAGGACTTCCTCACCGGCAAGGGCGGCTTCCTCCAGGTGTTCACGCACGGTCTGACCGGACTGCGGCTGCGCGAGGACGGCGTACGCCTCGACCCGCTCCTGCCGCCGCAGCTCCGCGAGGGCGTGCGGCTGACGGGGCTGCGCTACCGGGGCAGCACCTACGACGTGGCCATCGGCCCCCGCACGACCACGGTCCGGCTCACGGACGGCGCTCCCTTCACCGTCCACACCCCGGCGGGCCCGCGCCGCCTCACCTCCGCCCTCACGCTCCCCACCCGCCGCCCCGACCTCTCCCCTACCTCCGACGCTGCCCGCTGCCGCCCCGCGGCGGCCACCTCCGAGGCCCCCGGCCTGTACGCCGAGGCGGCGGTGGACGGGAGTCCGGCGACATCCTGGTCGCCGGACGGCGCGACGGGCACGCTGACGGTCGCCCTGCGCCACGTCACCCGGATCGCCTCGCTCACCCCGAGCTGGACGGACGTCGCCCCGGCCTCCCACACTCTGGAGACCTCGTTGGACGGCCGCACCTGGCGGCCCTTCCGAGCCGGTGACACGGCCCGGCAGGTGCGGGTGACGGTCCGCTCCGCGGATGCGGAGAAGCCCACGGGGGTGAGCGAACTGACGGCCCGTACGGAGCGGAGCGGGACTGGGACCGGTCGTGAATAAGATCGCTTACCGCCGGTCCGGGTTGCGGGCGGGGATGGTTCTCATGTTCGTATGAGGTGATGCACACCCCGCAGCGCATGGATCCGCATCACCGCCCCCACGGCCGGCCCGCAGCACCCCGCAACCCCTACGAGGAGCTCGGGGCACTCGCCGACGCCCCTCCGGTCGAGCCCTTCGGCGAGGGCTCCGCCAGGCGGAGGACCGGGCGGGAGCGGGAGCGGACCCCACGCGTGGACCGCCGCGGCGGTCGTCGTCGGCGCCGCCGCTTCGCCGGGCTGCCGATCGCTGCGAAGGCGGTGGTGGGGCTGGTCGTCCTCACCTCCTTCGTCGCGCTGGCCGACCGCTGGGCCGTGCTGTACGCGGAGGGCAAGGCCGCGGACACCCTCAAGAGCCAACTGGATCTGGCCGCGGCTCCCGAGGTGGAGATCGGCGGCTTCCCCTTCCTCACCCAAGTCGCCGACAAGAAGCTGGACTCGGTGCGGGTGACCGTGCCCGACGTGGCGGCCGACCGGGTGTCACTGGCGAAGGTGTCGGCCACGGCCCACGACATCCGGCTGAACGCCGACGGCCTCACGTCCGTACGCGGCGCGGACATCCCCCGGCTCGACGGTGACGTCCTCCTGTCCTTCGCCGACCTCAACCGCGAGCTCGGCGCCTCCCAGGTGACCTTCAGCGGCGACGGCAGCGACCGGGTCAAGGCCCGGGGCACCCTGCCCGTCGCCGGGCACGACCTGCGGCTGTACGCCGAAGCCACGATCCGGCGCCAGGCCGAGCGGGGCATCGCCACGGACATCGGCGGCATGCGCCTGGACATCGGGGACCTGGCCACCTACCGCCCCGGCGCGCGCGCCTCGGACGGCCTGCACCTCACACCGAAGGGGTCCGCCGACCTCGCCCGCGAGACCCGCAAGGCGAAGGCGCTGCTGTCGGTCCCGGCGATCGTGCGGCGACTGGGCGTGCCGGCGGAGACCGTCCGCGAGGGCCTGAGCGACGACGGAAAACTGACCGAGCTGACGGGTTCCCCGCGCTTCGCCCGCCAGGCCCAGAGCCTCAACCTCATCGACCTGGCCGAGGACAACCCGGAAGTCCTCAGCGACCTGGGGCTCGACGCCGACCTCCTCGACGCCCTGTCCCGGCTCACCCGCCCGGTCCTCGCCGACAGGCTCTCCCTGGCCTTCCAGCTGCCGGAACCGGAGCACGGGGACATACGCCTGCGTGACGTCCGCGTCGGGCAGGACGGGATCCGGGTCCGGCTGACCGGTTCGGGGCTGGCCGTGGGCAGCTCCTGAGCCTGCGGCGGGCGGACCACCCCCACCGCGGCGGCGAACGGTCGGCGGTCCCGGCCGCCGGGGCCCGGCGGCCGGAAAACCTCGGGGCCCGGGCGCACGGAAAACCTCAACGCCTCCCTCGTCCCGGCGCTACATTCCCTGCGTGATCAAGACAGCGGTCAACGGCGTGTCCATCCACTACGACGACCAGGGCCCCTCGGACGGCATCCCCGTGGTGCTCGTGCACGGCCATCCCTTCGACCACACCCTGTGGGCTCCCCAGGTCGCGGCACTCACCGCGGCCGGATACCGGGTCGTGACGCCCGACCTCCGCGGCTACGGCAGCAGCGAGGTCGTGCCGGGGAAGTGCCTGCTCTCCGACTTCGCCGACGACATCGCCGCGCTCCTCGACACCGTCGGCCTGGAGGACGTCGTCATCGGCGGGGTCTCCATGGGCGGACAGATCGCCATGGAGTTCCTGCGGACCCGTCCCGAGCGGGTGCGCGGACTCGTCCTCTCCGACACCTCCCCGGTCGCCGAGACCGAGGAGGGCAGGGTCTTCCGCGCCGCCCTGGCCGACCGGCTCCTCGCGGAGGGCATGGGCGGTTACGCGGACGAGGTGATCGACAGGATGATCGCCCCGTACAACGTCACCGCCCTGCCGGAGGTGGCCGGGCACGTCCTGGCCATGATGCGCGGCACCGATCCGGAGGGCGCCGCGGCCGCCCTGCGCGGACGGGCCGAGCGGCCCGACTACCGTGACACGCTCGCCTCGGCCTCCGTGCCCGTCCTCATCCTGGTCGGCGCCGACGACGGCTACACCCCGGTCAGCGACGCGAAGGCCATGCACGCCCTGGTCCCGTCCGCCGGCCTCGTCGTCATCGAGCGGGCAGGACACCTCCCCGGCGTCGAGCAGCCCGCGGCCTTCAACGAGGCGCTCCTGAGCTTCCTCGGCACCCGGGTGAGCCACCTCGGCTGACGGCCTTGCGCACCCGGGACGGCCAGGGGCCCCGGCCCTCAGTTCGTGTAGACCTCGGCGCGGTCCACGCTCACGAAGGAGGCACCCGACTGCGTGCCGTGCTCTCCGGTGACCCGGACGCGCAGCGTGTGCCGGCCTTGGGACAGACGGGGGCTGAGGTACTGGAGCGTCTCGCCCGTACGGATGGATCCGTAGAGGTCGACGCGCTGCTCAGGACCGCCGTCGATGCTCAGGGCGGCGATGCCGTTCCCGGTGTCGCGGACGGACAGCAGGGCGATGCGGGTGCCGGTGAAGGTGAAGGCCGCTGTGGCGCCCGCACCTTCGCTCCAGTGGTCGTCGCCCCAGAAGCACTGGGTGGCGCAGCCGGTGCCGGAGTTCCAGGCACCGGTGTACGAGACGGTCCCGTCACCGCTGGAGCGTCCGTCGTCGTTGATCCAGTAGGTGCCGGACCCGGGGTCGCCCGAGGGCAGGTCCTGGGTGGCGCCGAGCGCGTACGGACGGCCGAAGTCGGGGCTGCCGTCGGCCTTCCAGGTGAACCGCTGAGCGCGGGTGGTGCGGTTGGAGTAGGTGAGGGCGGAGGTCGTCTTGGCGTGGTAGACGATCCAGTCCTCGGTGCCGTCGGGTGAGCGGAAGAACGCGTGGTGGCCCGGGCCGTACACGCCCCGGTCGTCGGCGCGCGAGAAGACCGGGCCGGGGTGCTGGGTCCAGTTGCGGGGCACCAGCGGATCGGCGGTGGCGGGCAGCGACATCATCCAGATCTGGTAGTCGGGCTTGCCCGTGTCACAGGTGGAGTAGGTCATCCACGTACGGCCGTTGCGATAGAGGAACTCCGGCCCCTCCCGGACCTCGGGGCAGCCGCCCGCCGCGTCGATGGCGACCGCGTCGCCCGACACCGTGTACGGGTTCGACATCGGGGCGATGTTGAGCCCGTTGTGCTGGTACGGGTTGATACCGCTGTAGGCCAGGTAGAGGCGGCCGTTGTGCTGCAGGATGCCGGCGTCGATGGCGAAGTCGTCCGCGTGGTTGGGCGGGGCGAGCTTCGCCTTGAAGTGGTAAGGACCGGCCGGGTCGTCGCGCTCCGACTCCAGTACGTACAGGCGGTGGTGGTCGTCCACGCCGTCGTCGGCGGTGTAGTAGAGGTACCAGCGGTCACCGAAGCGGTAGAACTCCGGGGCCCAGATGTTGCGGTTGCGGGAGGGGTCGGAGTCGGTCCACACGGTGACCGGGTCGGCTACGAGCAGGGTGCCCAGCGAGGACGAGCGCCACATGCGGACGCTGTCGCCCTGCGTGGTGGCCAGGTAGTAGGAGCCGTTCCAGTGCGTCATGAACGGGTCGGGGCCGCTGTTCAGCGGATTGCGGAACGCGCCCGCGGCGGCTGCTGCTCGTGGAGCCGGAGCGGTGGCGTCGGCCACCGCGGCCGGCGACGCCGACAACAGGCCCGACAGGACGGCGACGAGTGCGGCCACCGCTACGGCCGCGCGGCGCAGGGCGCTGCCGCGGCTCGGGGGAAGGACGCGGACAGGGGCGGGGGCGGCCAGGGGAATCCGGGCTGCGCGCACGGCGGCTCCTTACGGCTGGAGGTGCTCGTCGGTGGGGGGAGCGCTGCTCCATTACATCGATGTAATGCCGGGGTGACACGCTAGAGACAGCGTCTGTGCGTGTCAACGGACCTTCCGCGAAAGGGGACTTCGGCGACTGGCGTACGTCTGTCGTACGGCGCCCGCATGCACGTCCACGCCGGCGGACGGGGCCGGGCGGGGCGGGGGTGGGCAGGGCCCGTCCCCCGCCCCGCCCGGCAAGGCTCACCCTCGCCCGTCGACCAGGCCCGACTCCCAGGCCCAGGCGGCGATCTCCACACGGTTGCGGGCCGAGAGCTTGGTCTGCACGTTGGCGAGATGGGTCTTCACCGTGCCCACCGTGATGGTGAGTTCGACGGCGATCTCGGCGTTCGTCAGCCCTCTGGCCACGAGCCGCACCAGGTCCGTCTCCCGTGCGGAGAGCGCCGTGTGCGGCTCCCGCGGGGCGGGCACGGCGTCATGGAGACGCCGCAGCAGCCGGACGGTGATGGCCGGGCTCACCAGCGCTTCGCCGGATGCGGCCGCCCTGATGGCCTCGACCAGCAGCGCCGGGCCCGAGTCCTTGATCAGGAATCCGGAGGCGCCCCCGCCCAGAGCGCGGTGGACGTACTCGTCGTCATCGAACGTCGTGACCACGACGACCTTCGGCGGATTCACGGTGCCGGGGCGCGTCAGCCTGCGCAGCGCCTCCAGCCCGTCCATGCGGGGCATGCGGATGTCCATCAGCACCACGTCGGGGCGGTGGCGCTCGGCGAGTTCCACGGCGTACACCCCGTCCGCGGCCTCCGCGACGACGTCGATGTCGTCCTCCGCGGCGAGGATCATCGCGAACCCCGCACGGACCATGGCCTGGTCGTCGGCGATCAGCACCCGGATCGTCATGAGACCGCCACTCCCGCCGTCGCCACCGGGAGCGTCGCCTCCACGGCCCACCCTCCGGTGGCCACCGGGCCCGCCCGGACAGTTCCGCCGATGAGGCCCACCCTCTCGGACAGGCCCTTCAGTCCGAAGCCGCCCTGGGAGACATGGCGCGGCCGTCCGTCGTCGCCGACCCGTACGGTGAGCAGGTCTCCCGAACGGTGCACGCGGACCAGCACCTCGGTACATCCGTGAGCGTGCTTGCGTACGTTGGTGAGGGCCTCCATCACCACCCGGTGGGCCGTGGTGGTGACCTCCACCGGCAGGCCGCCGAAGGCCCCTTCCAGATCGAGCCGGGCCCGTGCACCTCCCACGGCCGAGAACTCCTCGACGAGCCCGCGCACTTCACCGATGCCCGCCAGCGGCGTCAGCGCCACTTCCCCGTCGGCGTCGCGCAGCATCCCCACCATGTGCCGCATGGACGTCAGCGCCTCCGAGCCCGCCTGCTCGATCCGCTGCAGCGCGGGCGGCACGAGTTCTGGCCGCCGGTCCGCGATGGCGTGGGCTCCCTGCGCCTGTACGACGATGCCGGTCACGTGGTGGGCGACGAAGTCGTGCAGGTCCCTGGCGAACTCGGTCCGCTGCTCCAGTCGGAGAGCCGCCGCCTGGCGCCGCCGGTCCACGAGGAGCAGACGCATCCCGAGACCGACGCTCAACACCGCGAGCGCTGCCAGGGCGTGGACCAGCGCGAAGATGGTCGTGGACTGCTTGACGTCGACCGACACCGGTCGCAGCACGATCGCCAGGTACAGCAGGGGAACGGCCACCGCCGCCCACGACGGCTTTCCGCGCCGGGCGACGACCAGGAGAAGCCACACCAGGGCCGCCGGTTCGGCGTATCCCAGCGCCTGCGAGCCGACCGACATCTCCATGTGCAGCACCACCGAGAGACACAGCGAAACGACCGCCAGTGTGCTGCCGGCCGCCGGCAGCGCCCGGCTGCCGAGCCGGGGCGAAGCGACGACGAGGGCGATGGCCAGCAGGGCGCCGCCCAGCTTGGCGGGCCCCAGCGCGGAGCCGTCCCCGATCCGGTAGAAATCGCCGCCCACCCAGTCCAGCACGACGACGCCGATCAGGACCCCGGCCGGCAGCAGCCGGACCGTGACGGGCAGGAGTGGCGGGCGTCCGATCCTCCGCACCGCCGCGGCCACCGCGTCCGCCGCCTTCGGCATCCCCTTCACCGTCCTCCCGCCGACCGGCCGAAAGTCGGAGCCGGCCGCTCAGGATCTGTCTTTCGCCCGATCCGCCGCGGGGCGCGGGGGAGAAGAGTGGTCTTCACCGGGCGGAGTTCGCCGTTCATCACACAAGGAGGATGCCATGATCGCGGCCGCCCGCCCGCCCCGCACCGCGTCGCACGCCCGGCCTCCACAACAGCCGCACACGCCTCGCGCGTGAGCGATGTCCCGGCCCGGGCGCCCGGTGGCCGCCCGCACGCATGACCGGCCCTCTCCACGCACGAACAGGGCCGCCCCTCCCCCCACGCACAGGGCCGCCCGTCCCCCCATACGCACAGGAGCATCAGATGAATCACGCAGAGTCGCACCGCGGAAGCGGAACGGAGTCCGTACCACCGCCCGTCGGCGTGGCGGCGATCGAGGCCCACGGGCTCGGGAAGCAGTACAGGCGCGGCTGGGCGCTGCAAGACGTCTCCTTCCGGCTGCCGGCCGGGCGGGTGTGCGGCCTCGTCGGTCCCAACGGCGCCGGCAAGAGCACCCTGATGGGCCTGGCCACGAACATGATCCGGTCGACCACCGGCGCCTTGCGTGTGTTCGGCGCGGTGCCCGGGTCGACGGAGGCGGTCCTGCGGACCTCGTTCCTGACCCAGGAGAAGCCGCTGTTCCGGCGCTTCACCGTGGCGGAGACCCTGCGGCTGGGACGCGAGTTCAACCCCCGCTGGGACCAGCGGGTCGCCGAGGGCATCGTCGACGCGGGCCAGGTGCCTCTGAAGGCGAAGGTCGGAACGCTGTCCGGCGGGCAGCGGACCCGTGTCGCCTTCGCCCTGGCCTTCGGGAAGCGCCCCGATCTGCTCATCCTCGACGAGCCGATGGCCGACCTGGACCCGCTGGTCCGTCGCGAGCTCATGGCCACCCTGACGGCGGAGGCCGCCGAGCACGGCACGACGGTGCTGGTGTCCTCGCACATGCTCGCCGAGCTGGAGTTCATCTGCGACTACCTCCTCGTCATCGCGAACGGCGGGCTGCGCCTCGCGGGCGAGGTGGACGAACTGCGAGCCGCGCACGCACTGATCGACGCCCCTGAGGGCGCCCCCTCCCACGCCGTCGCCCCGCACCGGGTGATCGAGTCCCGCCGCGGTGAGGGCCGGCCGGGCGTCCTGGTGCGCCTCGGCGGACCGGTCGCGTACAGCGGAGGCGCTGCCGAGACTCCGACCCTGGAGGAGCTTCTGCTCGCCTATCTGCGCGCACCCGACGCACCTCCGCTGATCGCCCCCAGCGCCCGGGCCGGCGACATCGACGACATCATCACCCGCGACCGGCAGAAGGCTGTGACAGCATGACCACGCTCACTCGCGACCCTGCCCGTAAGGCGCCCGCCGGAACCGCGCGAAGCGGCTGGAGGCCCCGGCTGGGCGGTCCGGTCTGGCTCGTCTGGCGCCAGCACCGCGCCGCGTTCTGGACGCTCATCGGGGTCACCCTCGTCGGCGTGCTCGTCATGGTCCACCTGCGCGGGCAGATGATGGACTACCTGGCCACCCTGGACCCGACCTCGCGGAGGTCCGACGGCCTGCCGCCCGAGTTCGAGGCGTACACCGACCCCCTGTTCAGCATCGGGAGCTACCTCAGCTACATCCCCGTCCTGGCAGGTGTCCTCCTCGGGGCTCCGCTCATCTCGGGCGACCTGGAGACCGGCACGGCCAAGCTGGCGACCTCGCAGTCCGTCAGCCGGATGCGCTGGCTCATCGTGAAGCTCGCCGTTCCCGCCGTGATGCTCACCCTGTCGGCCGGCGTGCTCACCACCGTCCTCACATGGTGGTGGCACCCGGTCAAGGGGCTGTCCAGCAGCCTGATCTGGACGGCCTTCTTCAGCGTCACGGGGGTCACGCCCGTCGCCCATGCCCTGCTCACGTTCACCGTGGGTGCGGCGGTCGGACTGCTCCTGCGCCGCACACTGGTATCGATGGTGGTCACGCTCGGCGTCGTCGTGGCGATGGGGTTCGTCTGGAGCGAACTCTGGCGGAGCCTGGGGCACGTCATGTCGGTCGGTACCGACAAGGGCGTCGGGCCGGGCGCGGTACAACCGGAACTGCCCACCGAGGCGGAGCAGCAGGGACAGGGCACCTACTTCCTCACCAGCTCCGGAGACCGCCTGGACTGGACCACCTGCCTCGATCAGGTGGAGGACGACCGGGCGCACACCGCCTGTCTGGAGTCGAAGCACGTCATCGGCTGGTCCCTGGACTATTTGCCCGTCTCGCAGATGCAGTCGATGCAGTGGCTCGGAGCCGGCATCATGCTCGCCATCGCCGCGGCCGTCGCCACCTTCGTCATCCTCTGGGGCCGCAAGCGGCTCCTCTGAGCGCAGGCCCCCTGACGGCGACAAGGCAGGACGCGTCAGTCAGCTGACTCCGGCGGCACCGGAACACCGCCGGGTCTCCCGCGTGGCCTACCCGGCCCGTTCCGCCCTGAAGGCGCGCCGGTAGGCGGCCGGCGTCGTACGGAGGGCCTCGTGGAAACGCCGCCGCAGGTTGACGGCCGAGGAGAGCCCCACCCGGCTCGCGATGGTCTCCACGGACAGGTCGGTCTCCTCCAGGAGCGCCCGGGTGGCGGCGATCCGCCGGTCCAGCAGCCAGCGTCCGGGGCTGATGCCGAGCTGCTCGGCGAAGCGGCGCGTCAGCGTACGGGCGGACACCTGCGAACGGACCGCCATCTCCGCAACGCTGACCGGCTGGTCCAGACGCCCGGACAGCCACTCCAGCAGAGGGGCGAGCGAGTCGGCGACCGGCCCGGAGGTGGGAAGTTCGGCGTACTGCAGCTGGCAGCCCTCGCGGTGCGGCGGCATCACCAGCTGCCGGGCGACCCGCATGGCGTACGCCGCGCCCTGGTCGGAGCTGACCAGGTGCAGGCAGAGGTCCACGCCGGCCGCCGATCCGGCGCTGGTGGCGACATCTCCGTGGTCCACGTAGAGCACCGCCGGATCGACCCGGACCTGCGGGAACCGGGTGGCGAGCTCGGAGGCCCTGGCCCAGTGGGTGGCTGCCCGGCGGCCGTCCAGCAGGCCGGCGGCGGCGAGCAGGAAGGCACCCGAGCAGAGGCCGACGATTCGTGCGCCGCCCCGGTGCGCCTCGCGGATCGCCGCGACCACTGCGGGCGGCGCCTCGGTGCCTGGAGGCTGGTGCCAGCCGGGAACCAGCACGGTGTCCGCGCGCTCCAGCGCCTCCAGGCCGGTCGTGACCACCATGTCGTAGCCGGCCCGGGTACGCACCGGACCGGGGTGCTCGGTGCAGAGCTCGAACGCGTAGCGGGCGGGGACAGCCGGGCCGTGATCACCGAACACCTCGGTGGCGCAGGCAAGGGGGAAGGGCGCCTGCGGGGGCCGCAGCAGGGCCACGACTCTGTGCGGTGCCGGAGACTTCGGCAGCGAACGGGGTGTCATGGCGCGAAAGTACCCCATCATGTCGTTCGGGACACTGGGGTGGCCGATTGGTCCGGTCCAATATCGGTGAGGTGACCACCGCACAGATACAGACCCCGTCCGGGCCCGAACCGCCCTCCGCCCGGCCCCCGTTGTGGGACCGGCGCTTCACGCTCTACTTCGTCGCCCGCGCCGTCTCGCTGTTCGGCGACGCGATGATGCCGGTCGTCACCGCGCTCGCGGTCGGCGCGCTGTACGGAGTCTCCGGGGTCGGCCTCGTCCTCGGAATCTGGACCGGGACGTTCGTCCTCCTGGTCCTGTTCGGCGGGGTGTTCGCCGACCGGTTCGGCGCGCGCCGCATGATGATCGGTGCGGACCTCGTCCGGGTGCTCACCCAGGGTGTGCTGGCAGCCGCCTTCTTCGCCGGGCCGCCGCCGTTCTGGCTGCTGGTGACGGCTGCGGCGCTGGCCGGTGCCGCCGTCGCCATGTTCCTGCCGGGGGTGAACGGCATGGTCCCGCTGGTCGCCCGCGAACCCCAGCGGGCGAACGCCACACTCAAGGTGGCCGACGCGCTCGCCCATCTGCTGGGCCCGGCCCTGGCGGGGGTGCTGACCGTGCTGACCAGTGCCGGCATCGTGTACGCGATCGACGCCGGCACCTTCCTGCTCAGCGCCCTGTGCCTGGCACTCGTCCGGCTCACCCCGGCAGCCGCGTCCCCAGCGGATCCGGTCGGCGCCGGCTCCCCCGCCCGCACCGGCAGCTCGCTCCGGCGCGACCTGCGTCTGGGCTGGCAGGAGTTCCGGGCACGCACCTGGATGTGGGCGGTGATCCTGATCTGGGTGGGTTTCGGCGTACTGCTCTTCGGCCCGCTGGTACCGCTCAGCTCCACAGTGATCGCCGCCCGGTTCGGCCCGAACGCCTATGGTCTGGCGGTCTCGTTCCTCGGCGTCGGCACGGTGCTCGGCGGTCTCCTGGCCCTGCGGCTGCGCCCGGCCAGGCCGCTGGCCGCAGGCGCGGTGGCGGTGGGGCTGTACACCGCGCTGCCGCTGAGCACGGCGCTGGGCCACAGCCTGCCCGTGGTGCTGGGGGGCCACGTACTCGGCGGCGTCGCGGTGGCGTTCTGGTCGGTGATGTGGGCGACCAGTGTGCAGACCCACACCCCGCCGGCGGTGCTCAACCGGGTCACCGCCTACGAGCTGGCCGGCTCGGTGTCCGGGATCGCGCTCGGCCAGATCCTGGCGGGACCGGCCACCGTACTGGCCTCCCCCGAGCGGCTGCTCCTGGTGTCCGCGGGCGCCTGCGTGGTGGGCTGCGTGGCACTGTTCGCGACTCCGGCGATCCGCACCCTGCGCCGTGCGGACCCCGCCTCCGTCGCCGGAGAGTGAACGGCTTGCCGGCCGTTCAGGTCAGTGGTCCTGTTGAGCCATGACCGCACTGCCCGACTGGATGCGCCCACCCCGGGCGGAGGGCTGGTTCGCGGAGGACCTGGACCACCTCCCGGAAGCGCCGCGCCACACCGAGCTGATCGACGGAGCCCTCGTATTCGTGATGTCCCCGCATCGGTGGTGGCACGGCCATCTCGTCACGATGCTCACCGTGGCCCTCATGGAGCAGGCGCCGACCGACGTAAGGGTCGGGCGGGAGATGGCGATCAAGCTCGATCAACGCAATCGGCCCGAACCGGATCTGCTCGTGACGACAGCCGACTTCGACGGTGACCGCACCTGGTTCGCACCGGATGAAGTTCGGCTCGCCGTCGAGGTGGTCTCCCCCGAGTCCGCCCACCGGGACCGCACGGTGAAGCTCCACAAATACGCAGAGGCCGGCATCCCGCACTACTGGCGTATCGAGGACGGGGCACCAATCGTCCACGTCTACGAACTTGACGAGCCGACCGCGACCTACGTACCCGTAGGCATCTTCAGGGGCTCTCTCCACCGTCCGGTGCCCTTCGAGATCAACCTCGATCTGCAGAAGCTCGCTCCGCCCCACCGGGGCTGAATCAGCACGGGAACGCGGAAGGGGGTCGGGCTCACCAGAGTCCGACCCCCTTCCGACCCAGGCACTTGAGGTATCACCTGGCCCGCGGCAACGAAGCCGCTACACGTTGAAGCGGAACTCCACCACGTCGCCGTCCTGCATCACGTAGTCCTTGCCCTCCATGCGCGCCTTGCCCTTGGCGCGGGCCTCGGCGACCGAGCCGGTCTCGACGAGGTCCTCGAAGGAGACGATCTCCGCCTTGATGAAGCCCTTCTGGAAGTCGGTGTGGATCACACCGGCCGCCTCGGGGGCCGTGGCGCCCTTCTTGATCGTCCAGGCGCGGGCCTCCTTCGGGCCTGCCGTGAGGTAGGTCTGGAGGCCCAGAGTGGCGAAGCCGACGCGGCCGAGGGTGGCCAGGCCGGGCTCTTCCTGGCCCATGGACTGGAGGAGCTCGAGGGCCTCGTCGTCGTCGAGCTCGATCAGCTCGGACTCGATCTTGGCGTTGAGGAAGATGGCCTCGGCCGGGGCGACCAGCGCGCGCTGCTCGTTCTTGAAGTCCTCGTCGACCAGCTCGTCCTCGTCGACGTTGAAGACGTAGAGGAAGGGCTTCGTGGTGAGGAGGTGCAGCTCGTGGAGGAGGCGGCCCTTCTCGGTGCCGGCGGTGATGCCCTGGGAGAAGAGGGTGTCACCGGCCTCCAGGATCTTCTGGGCCTCCTCGACGGCGGCGAGGACCGCGACCTTCTCCTTCTGGAGGCGGGACTCCTTCGTCAGGCGCGGTACGGCCTTCTCGACGGACTGGAGGTCGGCCAGGATCAGCTCGGTGTTGATCGTCTCGATGTCGTCCTTGGGCGAGACCTTGCCGTCGACGTGGACGACGTTCTCGTCCTTGAAGGCACGGATGACCTGGCAGATCGCATCGGACTCGCGGATGTTCGCGAGGAACTTGTTGCCCAGGCCCTCGCCCTCGCTCGCGCCCCGCACGATGCCCGCGATGTCGACGAAGTCGACCGTCGCGGGGAGCAGCTTCTGCGAGCTGAAGATCTCGGCGAGCTTGTCCAGGCGGGGGTCGGGGACGCCCACGACGCCCACGTTCGGCTCGATCGTGGCGAACGGGTAGTTGGCCGCCAGCACGTCGTTCTTGGTCAGGGCGTTGAACAGGGTCGACTTGCCGACATTCGGCAGGCCGACGATTCCGATCGTGAGCGACACTTTGGCGACTTCCTGAAGTGAGGGAGGGGCTGCGCGGGCGGGCCCGTGGGTGGGCCGATTCTCCAGTTTACGGGCGGGGCCGGGCGGACCGTCACGGGTGCGGGGACGGGACCGGGTCGGGGGCCGAACGGTGCGGTTTCGGCCGTGCGGGATCGAACGCAACGCCAAGGTCGGCCAAAGCGCGTGTCCAACGCCCGAAAGAGTGCACCCGGCGACCTAGGTTGTCGGGGTGGAGCAGCACAGGACACGTACCCCGCAGCGCAGGCAGGCCCCGCAGGCTCAGCCCGCCCCGCCCGGCGGCCTCGGCGAGGTGACGGCCGCGGCCGCTTATCCGGTGACGGTGGCGGTCGCCCCGGCGCCGGTGACGGGCCCGGGATCCGGGCCCGGATCCCGGGCCGGCGGCGTCGCGCCCGTGGTCCTGGCGCTGCGCCGATTCCCCAACCCCCGGCTGACCGGCATCGGCGCCGGACTCTTCGCGGCCCTGACCATGTTCCTGCTGGCCTGTGCGGACCGGATGCTCCTCGGGAGTTCCGAGGTCGTGTACGGCCTGCTGTTCCTGCCGGTCAGCGCCCTGACCGCGCTCTGGGTGCGGCCCGCCGACCTGGTGACCGCCCCGATCATCGTGCCCATCGCCTTCGCGGTCGGCGTGATCCCCGTCGCCGGGGGCACGGGCGGTCTCGGCGGTCAGACGATGGCCGTCGTCACCGCGCTCGCCGTTCACGCCGGCTGGCTGTACGGGGGCACCCTCGTCGCGGGGCTCATCGCCACCGTGCGGAAGATCCGGCAGATGCGGGAGCGGCAGCGGCACCTGCTCAGGACCGCCGCCCGCCGCCCCCGCCCGTAGGCCTACTTGCCCGCGGCCGCCATCGCGGCGCCGACGATCCCGGCGTTGTTCTGCAGCTCGGCCGGGACGATCTCGGCCCGTACGTGCTCGATCAGCGGCAGGAACTTCTCCGCCTTGCGGCTGACTCCGCCGCCGATGATGAAGAGCTCCGGCGAGAACAGCATCTCCACGTGGACCAGGTACTTCTGCACCCGGTGCGCCCAGTGGTGCCAGCTGAGGTCCTCGTCCTCCTTGGCCTTCGTGGAGGCGCGCTTCTCCGCGTCGTGACCGTGCAGCTCCAGGTGGCCGAGCTCGGTGTTGGGGATCAGCTGCCCGTTCGTGAAGACCGCGCTGCCGATGCCCGTGCCGAGAGTCAGCATGATCACCGTGCCCTTGCGGTCGCGCCCCGCGCCGAAGGCCATCTCGGCGATTCCGGCCGCGTCGGCGTCGTTGAGGATCGTGACGGGCTGCCCGATCCGCTCACTGAGCAGTGTCCGGGCGTCCGTGTCGATCCAGCCCTTGTCCACGTTGGCCGCGGTCCTGGTGACGCCGCCGGTGACGACTCCGGGGAACGTGATGCCGACCGGCCCCTGCCAGTCGAAGTGGCCGACGACCTCGGCCACACCGTCGGCCACGCTCCCGGGCGTGGCCGGGTGAGGTGTCAGTACCTTGTGGCGCTCCTGCGCCAGCTCTCCGCGGTCCAGGTCCACGGGCGCACCCTTGATCCCTGAACCGCCGATGTCCACACCGAAGATCTTCATGCGATCCACGGTACGGGCAGGTGGCGCGTATCACTCCCCGGAAGGGCGATCCGGCCGGGAGCACCCGGGGCACCCGGGCGCTCGCCGCCCCACGCCGGCGCCCGTGTCGTCCCGCGCCTCCGCTACTCGGCGGAGAGCGCGGCGGCCTCGGCCCGCAGGTCGCGCCGGAGCTCCTTGGGCAGGGAGAAGGTGATCGACTCGTCCGCGGTCTTCACCGTCTCCACGTCGGCGTAGCCCCGCTCGCCCAGCCATTCCAGTACGCCGTCGACCAGGACGTCGGGCACGGACGCGCCCGAGGTGAGGCCGACCGTGGTGACGCCTTCCAGCCACGCCTCGTCGATCTCGGCGGCGAAGTCCACCAGGTGGGCGGCGGGCGCACCCGCGTCCAGGGCGACCTCGACCATGCGGATCGAGTTCGACGAGTTCTTCGAGCCGACGACGATGACCAGCTCGGCGTCCTCGGCCAGCTTCTTCACCGCGATCTGACGGTTCTGCGTGGCGTAGCAGATGTCGTCGCTCGGCGGGGAGAGGAGGTTCGGGAACTTGTCCTTGAGCGCGCCGACCGTCTCCATGGTCTCGTCGACGGAGAGCGTGGTCTGGGAGAGCCAGACGACCTTCGACTCGTCGCGGACCTCGACGTTCGCCACGTCCTCGGGGCCGTCGACCAGCGTGATGTGGTCGGGCGCCTCACCGCTCGTGCCGATGACCTCCTCGTGGCCCTCGTGGCCGATCAGGAGGATGTCGTAGTCCTCCTTGGCGTAGCGGACGGCTTCCTTGTGGACCTTGGTGACCAGCGGGCAGGTCGCGTCGATGGTGGCGAGCTTGCGCTCGGCGGCCTCCGCGTGGACGGTCGGGGCGACCCCGTGAGCGGAGAACATCACGATGGAGCCCTCGGGCACCTCCGCGGTCACGTCGACGAAGATCGCGCCCTTCTTCTCGAGCGTTTGCACGACGTACTTGTTGTGCACGATCTCGTGACGGACGTAGATCGGGGCACCGTACTGCTCCAGGGCTTTCTCGACGGCGATCACGGCGCGGTCCACGCCCGCGCAGTAGCCACGGGGTGCGGCGAGCAGGACACGGCGGGCAGGCGTTGCAGTCATGCGTCCCATCGTAAGGCCGTACCGAACAGGCGCCGGATCAGCGGGGTCGGGAGACTGATGCGTACACAATCCAGCGACGGAGGGTTCATGTCGGGCAGCAGCACGGAAGAGGGAAAGCTGCGGCGCACACTCGGGTTCCGGGACCTGGTGGTCTACGGGCTGCTGTTCATCGCGCCCATGGCCCCCGTCGGTGTGTTCGGCACGCTGGACGCCAAGTCCGACGGGGCCGTGGCGCTCGTCTATCTCGTGGCGACCGTGGTGATGGCCTTCACCGCGTTCAGCTACGCCCAGATGGTCCGTGTCGCCCCGCTCGCCGGATCGGTCTTCGCGTACGCCCGCAAGGGGCTCGGGGAGGGGCCCGGGTTCATCGCCGGCTGGATGGCGATGCTGGACTACCTGCTGATCCCGGCGGTCGCCTACCTCTTCTCCGGGATCGCGATGAACGCGCTGGTCCCGGAGGTGTCGCGGTGGGTGTGGACGGCGATCGCGGTCGTCGTGACCACCGCGCTGAACCTGCGGGGCGTACGGGCCGCGGCCCGGGTGGGCTTCGCCGTGCTCGCCATGGAGATCGTGGTGCTGCTGGTGTTCGTGGTGTCGGCGGTGGTGGTGCTGGTCCGGGACGGGGCGGAGCGCGGCTGGCTGACGCCCCTCACCGGGGATGCCGGGTTCTCGACGACCGCGGTGCTGGGAGCGGTGTCCGTCGCGGTCCTGTCTTATCTGGGCTTCGACGCCATCGCCTCGTTCGCCGAGGAGGTGACGGGCGGTTCGGCGAAGGTGGCCCGGGCCGTGCTGTTCTGCCTGGTGCTCGCCGGGGTGCTGTTCGTGGTCCAGTCCTATCTGGCGGCCCTGCTGGAACCGGTGAGCTCGGCCGAGCTCGCGGCGGATCCGGTCAAGCAGGGGTCCGCGTTCTACGACGCGGTGGACGCCTCGGTCGGGACGTGGCTGCACGACCTGGTGGCCGTCAGCAAGGCGATCGGGGCGGCGTTCGCGGCGCTGGCCGGGCAGGCGGCGGCCGGACGGCTGCTGTTCGCCATGGCACGGGACGGCCGGCTCCCCTCGTTCCTGTCCCGGGTCGACGGGAAGTCCGGGGTGCCCCGCGTCGCTCTCACGGGTGCCGCGGTGGTGACGCTGGTGGCGGCGGTGTGGGCGGCCCGGCGCGACGACGGGCTGGACCATCTGGTGTCGGTGGTCAACGTCGGCGCGCTCACGGCGTTCGTGCTGCTCCACGCCTCGGTGGTGGGGTGGTTCGCCGTACGCCGGATGGAGGGCCCGCCGAGCTGGTGGCGTCATGTGCTGATGCCGGTGGTGGGCGCCGTCGTCCTGGTCGCGGTGATCCTGGAGGCCACGACGAGCGCTCAGCTGGTGGGGGTCTGCTGGCTGGGGGTCGGGCTGGTGGTGCTCGCGGTGCAGTGGGGGCGGCGGGCCGCCTGATTGTCCGCTCCGGCCGATACGCTCCCCCGTATGGCTCTCACTACGTCCCCGGAAGCCCCGCTGCCCGTCGGCGACGTGTCACGGCTGATCGGCGGCTGGATCGACCGGCTCGGCGCGGTCTGGGTCGAGGGGCAGATCACCCAGCTGTCGCGCAGGCCCGGAGCCGGCGTGGTGTTTCTGACGCTGCGCGACCCGGCCCACGACATCTCGGTGAGCGTGACCTGCTTCCGGCAGGTCTTCGACCGCATCGCCGATGTGGTGACGGAGGGCGCGCGGGTCGTCGTCCTCGCCAAGCCCGAGTGGTACGCCCCCCGTGGGCAGCTGTCCCTGCGGGCCACGGAGATACGGCCGGTGGGCATCGGAGAGCTGCTGGTGCGGCTGGAGCAGCTGAAGAAGTCGCTGGCCGCGGAGGGCCTGTTCGCCCTGGACCGGAAGAAGCCGCTGCCGTTCCTGCCGCAGCTGATCGGCCTGGTCTCCGGGCGGGCCTCGGCGGCCGAGCGTGATGTGCTGGAGAACGCCAGGCGGCGCTGGCCCGCGGTGCGTTTCGAGGTCCGCAACACCGCCGTGCAGGGCGTGCACGCGGTGAATCAGGTCGTCCGGGCCGTCCAGGAGCTGGACGGCCTGGAGGAGGTCGACGTGATCGTCGTCGCCCGCGGGGGCGGCAGCGTCGAGGACCTGCTGCCGTTCTCCGACGAGGCGCTGATCCGGGCGGTGGCCGCGTGCCGTACGCCGGTGGTCTCCGCCATCGGGCACGAGCCGGACTCGCCCCTGCTCGACCTGGTGGCCGATGTCCGGGCGTCGACACCGACGGACGCGGCGAAGAAGGTCGTACCGGACGTGGGCGAGGAGCTCGACCGCGTCCAGCAGCTCCGGGACCGCGCGCTGCGGACCGTGCGGGGGCTGCTCGACCGGGAGGAACGCGGTCTGGCGCACGCGCTCGGCAGGTCCTCCATGGAGCGGCCCCTGCGGATGGTGGACGAGCGGGAGGCGGAGATCGACGCGCTGACCGGCCGGAGCCGCAGGGTGCTCGGGCATCTGCTGGACCGCGCCGATTCGGAGCTCGCGCACACCCGCGCCCGGGTCGTGGCGCTGTCGCCCGCGGCGACGCTGGAGCGGGGGTACGCCGTGCTGCAGCGGCCGGACGGTCATGTGGTGCGCTCCCCCGCGGACGCCGGGGCGCCGGGCGAGGAGCTGCGGGCGCGGGTGTCGGAGGGCGAGTTCACGGTGCGGGTCGCCGAGTGAGGGCCCGCTCTGTCGGAGCCCCCGCATAGGGTGGACGGCATGACGGACGACGGGACGACGACGGCTGCCGCGACGGGCACGCTCGGGTACGAGCAGGCGCGGGACGAGCTGATCGAGGTCGTACGCCGCCTGGAGGCGGGCGGTACGACGCTGGAGGAGTCGCTGGCCCTGTGGGAGCGCGGCGAGGAGCTGGCGAAGGTGTGCCGGCACTGGCTGGAGGGTGCGCGGGCCCGGCTGGACGCGGCACTGGCGGGCCCGGACGGGGCCGCCGAAGCGGGCGGTGGCACGGACTGAGTGACGGGCGGGCGCCCTTCGGGTGCCCTGTGTGGTGGATCACTCCGGCTCGATTTAGTTGAACTTTAATCTATTCCTGGGCTACGGTGCTCCCATAGCTCGACCCCGTAGCCGTCCGGAAGGTAACGCCCCAGATGTCCCTCGTTCTTGACCCCGCCGCCCAGGACCTCCTCTTCCGCGAGGCCCGCACTGCCAACACGTTCACCGACGAGCCGGTGACCGACGAGCAGGTCCAGGCGATCTACGACCTGGTCAAGTACGGCCCCACGGCCTTCAACCAGTCGCCGCTGCGCGTCGTCCTGGTCCGCTCGGCCGAGGGCCGCGAGCGCCTGGTCAAGCACATGGCCGAGGGCAACCGTCCGAAGACCACGGCCGCCCCGCTGGTCGCGCTCCTCGTCGCCGACCACGAGTTCCACGAGGAGCTCCCGGCGCTCATGCCGCACTTCCCGCAGGCCAAGGACGCGTTCTTCTCCGAGCGCCCGGTCCGCGAGCAGTCCGCCGCGCTGAACGCCGCGCTCCAGGCCGCCTACTTCATCATCGGCGTCCGCGCCGCCGGGCTGGCCGCCGGCCCGATGACCGGCTTCGACGCCGCGGGCATCGAGAAGGAGTTCCTGGACGGCGACCACAAGCTGCTCATGGCGGTCAACATCGGCAAGCCCGGCGAGGACGCCTGGTTCCCGCGCCTGCCGCGCCTGTCCTACGACGAGGTCGTCACGACCGTCTGATCACCACCCCGTACGACGAGAGGGCCCGCGGCGCTGAGCGCCGCGGGCCCGCGCGA
>NZ_JBHUYV010000028.1:0-75187 GCF_042667905.1 Streptomyces sp. NPDC057287
CTCCGTCAACGAGTTCGAGGACGTGGCGTCCGAGCCCGGTCACGCGCCGACGGCGATCCGTCCGCTGACCAGGGCCTGACCCCGTACGGCCGCGGGCCCCCCCCCCCCCCCCCCCGGGGGGGGGGCCCCCCCCCCCCCCCCCCCCGGTGCAGCAGCGCATTTGAGGAGGAGCGTTGCGGCTGGATCTTCCACGCCCTCTCCGCCCGCGCCCGCTCACGACGGGCCCGCTCCTGGGCTTCCTGGATCTCCAGCTCCCGGACGCGGCGCTCGGTCTGCCCGACCTGCCAATGCAGCCAGTCCAGCAGGGCCCGGTTCTTGTCCAGATCACTGATCACGCTGGAGGGCGGCGTGCCGTCAGGCATGGCCGCGTCTCGAAGCCGGATGCGTTTGGGCAACGACCGCTGGAACGGTTCGCTCACGGCTCACCGCAGCGCCCTGTCTCTGCTGCCTGTCACCGTCTGCTGCCGGAGCTCCACCCGGGCCGCCGGCGTGCGGCCAGGCGGGGTGGACCAGAACGGGTGCCAGTGGATCCGGACGGACAGGGCCAGCAGGCGGCGGCGCAGCTCGGTGGTGCGGCGCGGGCGTGGGACGGCGAGTGCGCGGTAGGTGTCGTGCCATGCCTGCTGGGCTCGTACGAGGTCGTCGGGGAAGGGGAAGCACTCCATCCACTAATTAGATCGCATGTTCGATTTTTGGTGCCACTCGGATGCCCCGGTCCGCTTCCGCGCTGTGACTGAACGCCGCAGACGGCGACTGAGCGCTCCAATCGGCGAGCCGGCACTTCAGATGGCGAGGATCCCCACAGGCCCCGCGAAGCTGCCTGGTCTCGGCCGGGCGGCCCGGCCTGCGGGCCCCCGAATGAGTGGTGAGGAGGCAAAGACGTATGCAGGACGGGGTCTCCTCGGGAACGGTGGATTCCATGATCGATACCGAGAATCTGGAGCAGCTCGCCGTCCGGAACTTCGTCGACTCCCTCAACACGCGGGACGAGCGGGCCTTCGCCGGCGCCGTGATCCCCGACTTCGTCTACACCTCGGGGCGGGACAAGGGCGGCGCCGCGGACTTCTTCACAACCCACACCCGGTTCGTGGTGACCGAACAGAGCGAGGACGGATGCGCCCTCACAGGCGTCATGGTCAAGTCCGGCCAGGCGGCCGCGGCGCACTGGAGGTTCACGCCCCGGTTCAAGGACGTGTTCAAGCTGCACGTCGACCCGGACGTGGAACTTCCCGACCATGACTTCGCCGACGCCATGCTCCACCTCGGCACCGCCACGGACGCACCCGGCACTCAGGAGGGCACTGTGCGCCGCATGAAGCTCGGCGAGGACCACTTCGTGCACCGCTGGGGGCGGGGAGGGCTCGGCAGGACCGACTGGATCAACACGGGAGAGAAGGCGAACGACCCGGTCTACAAGACGTTCCACAGCGGCGAGCGGCGTGACGAGTTCGATGTGAGCAGGGTGACCTCACAGCTCTCCCTCGACCTCGACTGGGACGGCACCCACCAGAAGGCCACCGCCCGCTTCCACGCCACCCTCAAGTACTGGGACGCGGTTGCCTGGCTCAACGAGCGGCTGCGCCTGGCCGACGAAACCACTCCGGTGATCACCGCAACCCTGACGCTGACCGGCCCACCGACCCTGACCGTCCCCGACGGGAAGCTCATCAGCACGGAGAAGATCAGGATCAAGGGCCACCGGCCCCCATACCCCCTCGACCTCACCCGCGAGTACTCACTCACCGGCCTGACGCCCGGCACCTGCACCCTGACCCTCACCGACGCCGTCAAAACCGGCGGCTCCTGGACCAGCACACACGACACCACCGTCAAACTCACCGACCACACCCTCACCTTCCCTGTCGGAAACTGAGCAGCGAAAACGGACGCCTCACCGACTACGACCTCCTCGGCCTGCCCGACCTGCCAGCGCAGCCGGTCCGGCTCTTCTCCAGATCACTGATGGTGCCGGAGGTCGGCAGGTCGTCGGGCATGGCTACGCGCCGGGGCCGGCCGCGTCGTGGACGTGCTTGAGTGCGGTACGGGCCGCCACCCGGTCCGGGCCGGACAGCGTCGCCCAATAGGGGTGCGTGATCACGAGGGTGGTGAGCTCCAGGATCCGTGCCCGGTAACCGGCAAGGCGCTCGGCCTCCTCGGTCGTGTACCCGGGGCTGTCCTGCTTCTCCGACAGGTAGTCGCTGTGCAGCTGCTTGTCCGACTTCCACCCCGGCATCGGCTCCGCCGACCACGGCAGAAGCTGAGCGAACCGGTCATGCTCGGCCCGCACCGCGTCGACGGCGGCCTGGGCGTCAAGGAGGTCCTGGGGGAAGTCGAAGGCAGACACAACCCAATGCTACGTCTGTTCGAATTCTGAAACGCGAGTGACGCACCGCTGAGCACACGAAAGCGCCTGCTGCGGGTGTTCGCGGCGCCGGCCCCGCTGCATCCGGGGGCGGCGGGGCCGGCGCCCCGCTGCTGGTGCTACCAGTCCTCTTTCACCTGCTGTGGTCCGGCGTACTGAGGGCCGATCTTGAGGGCGGACTGCTGTCATCCGACAGCCTCGTCGTGACGAGGGGAGAACGATGAGCGGGCTGCAGCGGCCGGTCGCAATCCAGGGCGCACTCTTCGATGAGCCGGTGGTGGCGCGCGTCACGGGGCGGCAGCGGCAGTTCCGCGGGGCCGGGGGTCGGTGGCTGAAGACGCGACCTGCCTCCCACCGCAGGAGGGGCGGAGCCGGGAGGCGAAACTGCGGAATGCACTGATTGGACTGGCATGCGACGTGCCCGAGCAGCCCCCCTCTCCCCCATGGATCGGCGTGCGGGGGCCTAGTGGACCGTTTCCGCCTCCCAATCGGAATGGATCACGAGCGTGCCAGCACGCCAGCAGGTCAGCACGTCCGCTTGCTGGCGTGCTGACCAACTGTCGCCCCCGGACGCCGGGCGGCTGCGATGCTCGGCACACGATTCCGCCTGCCCCTTGGAGAGCAGCATGGAGCTGAGCGCCGCCGGCGAACCCGTCGTGACGCAGGAGGACACCCAAGTCGACGTCGGCCTCGATCTCCAGGCGGGCACGCTCGTCCTCACTCGGGAGGGCACGGACCTCGTGGCCTATCGCGCGCTGGTGGAGTTCGCGGCGCCGAAAGGGCAGCCCTGGACGGCGCAGCAGATCAAGTTCTCGGCGCACGGCCCGGACGGCGCGTCGGTGTCGCTGGTCGTGGATCTCCTCAACGACGCCTGCGACGGGCCCCGGGGCGACGTCCCGGCAGTGATTTGGCGGGTGGTGGCCCTCGCCGCGACGTCCGCCGGCGACGTCGGCATCACCTACTCGCCTCCCGCCCCCTGACGAGAGGCCGGGTCTCACGGGTCTTATCGCGCGCGCCCGCGTAGGCCCTGTCCTCCCGAAGCTGCCGCGAAGTGACAAGTAGCTCTCTGTAGCAAGGTGGGGGTGCGCTTGGGATGAGCGCGGTAGTTGGCGGGACTGAGTGGTTGAGTTGGGGGACGTGCAGGAGTAGCCGGATCGCCGGAATGTCGATGTTCGTGACCGGGCGTGTGGTGCTTCGTTGAGTGGGCATGACGTACTGCCGAGCACTGACTGCCACCACTCTCATCGCTACCGCCGTGGCCGGTAGCGTCCTCGCTGCTGATTCCGCCGTTGCTGGCGGCGTTGGTGACTTCCTCTCCCCGGCTTTCGGGACCGACTGCGCCAATCTGCACACCGGCGCTCAGGCGTCGGGCAGCACCACTCGCGGTACCGGAGGAGGCGGTGGCAATCTCCTTGGCCTGCCGATCGGCAGCCCCCTCAACCACTGCGGCGGAGCCGACCTCCCCGTAAACGATCCGGCCTCGTCGGCCGAGCTCGTCCAGGCAGCTGCCGAACTGCCTGGACAGGCGCCGGAATCCCTGGGGGCGCTCAGCGAACGGTAGCCCTAGCTTCGCAGACTCGGCCTGAACGGCGTCGTCGACCACTACCTCAAGACCTTCGCCGCGAGACACCAAGCTGCGGACACGGGACAGCCGGCAGACGGCGCCGCGCTAGCGCAGGTCGGCCGCCCAGACGGCTGATCCACGGGCCACTCTGCGGGCCAATTTTCTGGCTCATTCACATCTGTTGCTGAGCGCCGTAGGTGGCGGGGCCGAGCAGTCAAAGTGGCGGCCCTTGAGGCAGGCGAGTCTCTGTATAGCGACCCACGGGAGCTGTGCCGAATCTTCGGGGCCAAGAATGGTCGAGGGACCTGCCTCTGGGAGGCGGGTCCCTCGGTAAGCATGCACTTCTGTTGGCGAGCCCCGTCAGCGACTTCGCCGCAGGCCGGACCACGGCGGTTCCTGAGGCGAGCGGGGGCGGGTGGCTTCTTCCTCCCCGACGCTGGCGAGCCCGAGACGTAAGCCACGTGATGATCGTGTATCTCGCGCGCGATGGGTCGGTTCCAGAAGTCCTGTACAGCCCGCGACGGTAGCCGCGGCGGTCTGTACGGTCCGCGCCCATGACTCATACGAACAGCACTCAGCGGGACGAGGGCGACGACGACGGCGTACATCGCGAAACCCGACAGGGTGAAGGCGGCGGCGAGCAGCACGAACGGCCGGCTGCGCCCAACCTGGCCAGCGCCAAGGACCTTGTGTGCAGGACTGGTTGGGGCGTCGGGCCAGGGTGCGCGCAGGGCCAGGGCCTGGGCGGGGATGGTGACGGCGGCGAGGATACCGGCGAGCACGAGGTAGGTGTGGCGCCAGGACAGGTGGTCGGCGAGGGCCGCGGTCAGGGGTGCGCAGACGGTGGACGCGAGCCCACCGGCGAGGGTGACGACCGTCAGGGCCCGCACGTGGTCGGGGCCCCACCAGCGGGTAAGGGCGGCGAACGCGGGCTGGTAGAAGGTGGCGGACATCGCGAGCCCGGCCAGCGCCCAACCGGCGATAAAAACGGGGACGTTCGGGGCCGCCGCCACGATCAGCAGACTGAGCACGCCCAGCACAGAGCCGACGGTCATGACGGTGCGCGGACCGCGCCGGTCGATGATGCTCCAGACGCGGATCCCGGCGAGGGCGGAGACGACGAGGCCGAGCGAGAACGCCGCGGTGGTCGCTCCGGCCGGCCATCCTGTCGCGGCGGTGATCTGGGGGTTGAGGACGGGGAAGGCGTAGTAGACGATGCCCCAGCTCACGATTTGCGTGGCGCAGAGTGCGGGCAGGGCGGCGCGGGGCCGCGACCGGTCCCCTGTTCCGGTCGCGGCCCCGCGTGTGGGGGTGCCCAGGTCGGTCACGAGCCGCAGCAACCGCCCGCCGGGGCCTGCTCGGCAGCCGCCCCGACCGCGGCGGGGACACCGAGCTGGACGAGCTGCGGCGCGGGCGCGCAGCAGCCGCCGCCGTCGGCTTCTTGAGCGTCGGGGGCGTCGAACAGGCCGGCGCCGCCGCAGACTCCGGTCTCGGGGAGGGTGAGTTCCACGCGGTCGGCGGACTCGATGTCGCCGGCGATCGCAGCGGCGACGGAGCGGACCTGCTCGTAGCCGGTCATCGCCAGGAAGGTCGGGGCACGGCCGTAGGACTTCATCCCGACCAGGTACACCCCCGCCTCCGGGTGGGAGAGCTCGCGGTGGCCGTGCGGGTAGACGGAGCCGCACGAGTGCTGGTTGGGGTCGATCAGCGGCGCCAGCTCCACCGGTGCCTGGAGGCGCTCGTCGAGGCCCAGTCGCAGCTCGTTGAGGAAGGACAGGTCGGGGCGGAAGCCGGTCAGCACGATCAGCTCGTCGACCGCGTCCAGGCGGCGCCCGTCCTCGCCGACCAGGACCAGGCGGCCGTCACCGTCGCGCTCGATCCCTTCGGTGCGGAAGCCGGTGACCGCGTCCGCGTGGCCCTCGTCGACGGCGGCCTTCGCCGCCAGACCCAGGGCGCCACGCGCCGGCAGCTGGTCGGCTTCTCCGCCGCCGAAGGTCGATCCCGAGATGCCCCGGCGCAGGATCCACACGCCCTTCGTCCCCGCACCGTCATCGGCCTTGGCGAGGTCGGCGAGGTAGGCGAGCGCGGTGAAGGCGGAGGCGCCGGAGCCGATCACGGCCGTGCGCTTGCCGGCGTACCGGGCGCGAACGGCCGGGTCCTTCAGGTCCGGGACACGGTAGGTGATCCGGTCCCCGGCGGACTTCTCGCCGAGGGCGGGCAGTCCGCTGCCTCCGGCCGGGCTGGGTGTGGTCCAGGTGCCGGAGGCGTCGATGACGGCGCGGGCGAAGACGCGCTCCTCACGGCCGTCGGTGTGGGCGAGGTGCACGACGAACGGCTGCTGCTCGCGGTCGGCGTCCACGATGCGGTCGCGGCCGGTGCGCGAGACGCCGGTGACCCTCGCGCCGGTGCGGACGCGGTCGCCGAGGGCGTCGGCGAGCGGCTGCAGGTAGAGGTCGGCCCAGTCGCCGCCGGAGGGGTAGGTGGCCGGGTCGGGCCGTGTCCAGCCGGTAGGGGCCAGGAGCTTTTCGGCGGCCGGGTCGACGACCTCGCCCCAGGTCGAGAACAGGCGCACGTGCGCCCATTCCCGTACTGCGGCGCCAGCAGTATTGCCGGCTTCCAGGACCAGGGGTTCGATGCCCTGGTCGAGCAGGTGGGCGGCGGCGGCCAGACCGGCGGGTCCGGCACCGATCACGACGACGGGCAGCTCGGTGGTGGCGGGCGCGTTCACGGCGACTCCTTGCTTGTTTCGACATCTGTCGATGGCTTGCGCGACCCAGCATGGCACCTGTATTGATGAGCGTCAACATAGACATTCATCGAAACCAGGGGGTCCCGCTGATGGAGCACATCGACGTCGCCGTGATCGGCGGCGGCCAGTCCGGACTCGCCACCGCTCACACTTTGCTTCGCCACGGGCTGCGGCCCGTGGTGTTGGAGGCATCCGGCCGTACGGCCGGATCGTGGCCGCGCTACTACGACAGCCTCACGCTGTTCTCGCCCGCCCGGCACAGCTCCCTGCCCGGAATGCCATTCCCCGGCGCCGACCGCGACCGCTACCCGCACCGCGACGAGGTCGTCGCCTACCTCACCGCCTACGCCGCCCGCCTGGACGCCGACATCCGCACCGGCCGGCGCGTCACCTCCGTACGACGAGACGGATCCGCATTCGAGGTCGTCCTCGAAGGCGGCGGCCGGCTCACGGCACGCGCCGTCGTCGCCGCCTCCGGCACCTTCGGCCGACCGCACCGGCCAGCACTGGCGGGCCTTCAGGAGTTCACCGGCCAGGTGCTGCACGCCGCCGACTACCGCAGCCCGGCCCCGTTCACCGGACACCGGGTGGCCGTAGTCGGGGCCGGCAACTCCGCGGTGCAGATCGCCACCGAGCTCGCCAGGTCCGCCCGCATCACGCTCGCCACCCGCGCACCGGTGAAGTTCGCGACCCAGCGCATCCTCGGCCGCGACCTGCACTTCTGGACCGCTCGCACCGGCCTGGACACCGCACCCCTCGGCCGGCTCCTGCCGCGCCCGCCGGCACAGCCAGTCCTCGACAACGGCCGCTACCGCGCGGCCCTCGCCGCCGGGCAACCCGACCGGCGACCGCTGTTCACCGGCGCCGACGCGGCCAAGCTCATCTGGCCGGACGGAGAGCGGGAGGAGGTCGACACGATCGTGCTCGCTACCGGCTACCGCCCTGACCTGCCCTACCTCGCCTCTCTCGACGGCGCCCTGGACGCCGGCAGGAACCCCCGACATCGCGAGGGCCTTGCCACCGGGGTGTCGGGGCTGGCGTTCGTCGGGCTGGAGTGGCAGCGCAGTCCGTCGTCGAATTCGCTGCGCGGGGTGGGCCGGGACGCTGAGCGGATCGCCCGGCGCCTGGCCGCCCACCTCGCGCGCAGGTGATGACCCTCCCCGCACTGGTTCGACGTGTGTCAACATAGATGTATGTCGAATACGAAGGTGCTGCCGCTGCTCGAGCCCGCCGGCGGCCAGGGTGTGGCGCCGTGCTGCCCGCCGCTGACCGAGCGCCCGATGACCGCCGAGGAGGCCGAGACGGCCTCGCGGATGTTCAAGGCGCTCGGTGACCCGGTGCGTCTGCGGCTGTTCTCCGCGGTGGCCTCGCACGAGGGCGGGGAGGCATGCGTGTGCGACATCTCCGATGTCGGCGTCTCCCAGCCCACCGTGTCCCACCACCTGAAGAAGCTGAAGGAGGCTGGGCTGCTCACCTCCGAGCGGCGCGGCACGTGGGTGTACTACCGGGTCGAGCCGTCGGTGCTCGCCGCGATGGGCAAGCTGCTGGCCATGCCGGCCGCGGCCTGACGACCGAACAGGACAGAGGGGGAAGCAGTGAGCGGGGCGCTGAGTGGGGTGATCGTGCCGCTGACGGCGGAGCACGCCGAGCAGGTGCTGGCCATCTACCAGGCGGGCATCGACGAAGGCAACGCCACCTTCGAGACCAGCCCACCATCGTGGGAGACGTTCGACGCCGCGAAGCTGCCCGAGCACCGCTTCGCCGCTCTCCACGAGAACGGGGCGGTGCTGGGCTGGGTCGCCGCGAGCAGGGTCTCGGACCGGGGTGCGTACGCGGGCGTGGTCGAGCACTCCGTCTACGTCCACCCCGCCGCACGCGGTCGCGGCGTCGCCTCCACCTTGCTGAAGGCCCTGGTCGATTCCACCGAGCAGGCCGGGATCTGGACCATCCAGTCCGGGATCTTCCCCGAGAACACCTCCAGCCTCGCCGTGCATCAGCGCGCTGGCTTCCGTGTCATCGGGACCCGGGAGCGGATCGGATGCCATCACGGCATCTGGCGCGACGTCGTCCTCATCGAGCGCCGTAGCCCAGCCGTCAGATGACCGTCAGAGGAGCTGTGCGATCGCGCGGGCGGCGTCACGGGCCGGGCGGCCGACACCGATGAGAGTGGCTGACGCCGGGCCGGTCCAGTCGCCGTAGCCGAGCAGGTGCAGCCGCGGCTCGCCGAGCGCGCGCGTGCCGTCGGTGGGGATGTGTCCGCGCGCGCTGCGCAGGTTCAGCGGGGCGAGATGGGCGAGCGCCGGACGGAAGCCGGTGCACCAGATGACCGCGTCCACGACCGTATGGCTGTCGTCGGCCCACCGGACGCCGTCGGTGGTGAGCCGGGCGAACATCGGCTTCGCAACGAGAAGCCCTGCGTCGCGGGCTGCGCGGACGGGCGGTACGGCGACGATGTCGCCGAGCGAGGCGACCCCGCCGGTGTCGCTGCGGCCCTCTTCGAGGGCGCGGCGGCGGGCGGTGGCCACGTCGAACAGGGCGCGGCCGTCGATGTCGTCGGCCAGGAACCGCGGCGGGCGCTGAGTCACCCACGTCACCTCGCCCTGGCCGTCCAGGGCCAGGTCGGCGGCGACCTGGGCGCCGGAGTTCCCCCCGCCGACCACGACGACCCGCTGCCCGGCGAAGTCGGCCGGTGAGCGGTAGTTCACCGTGTGCAGCTGCCGACCGGCGAAGGTGCTGCGGCCGGGAACGGCGGGGAGGAAGGGGCGCGACCAGGTGCCGGTCGCGCTGATGACCGCCCCGGCTCGCCACGTGCCGGTGTCCGCCTCGACCAGGAGCAGATCGCCGTCACGGCGTACGGCATCCACGCGGGTGCCGTGCTGGACGGGCAGGTCATAGCGCTTCTCGTAGTCGGCGAGGTAGTCCACCACGTGCCCGGCATCCGGGTAGATCTCGCCCACCTGGGCGGGCATGAGCCGCCCAGGCAGCGAGGAGTGCTCTGCCGGGGAGAACAGATGCAATGAGTCCCACATGTGCGGCCAGGACCCGCCCGGCGCCGGATCGGCGTCCAGGACGGTGAAGTCCAGGCCCTGGCGGCGCAGGTGGTAGCCGGCGGCGAGCCCAGCCTGGCCGCCGCCGACCACCACCACGTCGACCCGGTTCGTCACGGGGCCGTCGTCACCGCATCGGCGGCGAACCTCTTGCGCCAGGCGAGCGCGACGTAGACCAGGCCGATCAGCACCGGGACCTCAATGAGCGGCCCGACGACACCGGACAGTGCCTGGCCGGAGGTGACGCCGAAGGTGGCGATGGCGACCGCGATGGCCAGCTCGAAGTTGTTGCCCGCCGCAGTGAACGCCAGCGTCGTGGTGCGGTCGTAGGCCAGGCCGAGGCCCTTGCCGAGGAGGAAGGTCCCGAAGAACATGATCGCGAAGTACACCAGCAGCGGCAGCGCGATCCGCACGACATCCAGCGGCTGCGAGGTGATCGTCTTCCCCTGCAGGGCGAAGAGAATGACGATCGTGAACAGCAGCCCGTACAGGGCCCAGGGGCCGATCTTGGGCAGGAACTTCGCCTCGTAGTTGTCGCGGCCCATCTTCTGCTCGCCGATGCGGCGGGTGAGGAAGCCGGCCAGCAGCGGGACGCCGAGGAAGATGACGACGTTCAGCGCGATGTGCCAGACGGATACGTCCAGGCCCTGGCCGTCGCCGAGGTTCATCCAGCGCGGCAGCAGGTCGAGGTAGAACCAGCCCAGCAGGCCGAACGCGATGACCTGGAAGACGGAGTTCAGGGCGACGAGGACGGCGGCGGCTTCCCGGTCGCCGCAGGCGAGGTCGTTCCAGATGATGACCATGGCGATGCAGCGTGCGAGGCCGACGATGATCAGGCCGGTGCGGTACTCGGGAAGGTCCGGCAGGAAGATCCACGCGAGGGCGAACATGACGGCGGGGCCGACGATCCAGTTGATGACCAGCGAGGAGACCAGCAGCTTGCGGTCGCTGGTCACGCGGTCGAGCCGGTCGTAGTGGACCTTCGCGAGGACCGGATACATCATGACCAGCAGGCCGAGCGCGATCGGCAGGGAGATCCCGCCGATCTCGATCTTCGCGAGCGCGTCGTTCATGCCCGGGATGAGGCGGCCCAGGCCCAGGCCGACGGCCATGGCGAGCAGGATCCACACCGCGAGGTAGCGGTCCAGGGTGGAGAGCTTCCTGACGATCGAGTCGTCCCCGGCCGGGCCGGCGCCCTGGGTGGGGGCGGTGGTGGGCTCGGTGGAGGTCACGGGCAGGCCCTCTTGTTCTCGGAAGCGGTACGGGCGGAGTCGGCGAGCGCGGCGAACTGCTCCGACAGTCCGGCCAGGACCTCGGGGCGCAGCTTGTAGTAGATGAACCGGCCGCAGGGCTCGGTGTCCACCACGCCGGCCTCGCGCAGGACCTTCATGTGGTTGGAGAGGTTGGTCTGCTTGGCGCCGGTCTCCTCGACCAGGTGCGTGGTGCACAGGGTCTCGCGGGCGAGCAGGGTCACGATCTTGAGCCTGAGCGGGTCGGCCAGAACCCGGATCAGATCAGTGTCGACTGACGTCATCATGGACTGATACTGTCACATCATTCGGGACTGACACCAGTCCGAGCTGAACTTGCTGGGCCCGTCGAAAGGGTTCCCATGTCCGTCTCACCACCTCCCGCCTGGCCCGACGAGCGGCTCAGCGCCGGGGCCGCGCGCCTAGCCTCCCGCCACCAGGGGCACTTCTCCGTGGATACGGTGCAGCAGCTGCTGACCGACTCCTACCGGCTCCTCGCCGAGAATGCCCGGGTCCGTACGCACCTGGTGGTGCTGGCCGAGCGCCTGACCGCAGAGCGCCTCGACGCCCTCGCCCACACCCAGACGCCGGGCACCGGCGCCGCGGTGCGCGTGCTGTTCGTGTGCGGGCACAACGCCGGCCGCTCGCAGATGGCCGCCGCCCTCCTGGCCCACCGGGCGGGCGAGCGCGTGATCGTCTCCTCCGCCGGGACCGACCCGGTCGCCGAGGTCGAGCCGCACGTCGCCCAGGCGCTCCTGGAGGCGGGTCTGTCCGTCACGGACGCCTCCCCAAGCCCCTGACCAGTGAGGTCGTCGAGGCCGCCGACTACGTCATCACGATGGGCTGCGGCGACGCCTGCCCCGTGGTCCCCGGCCGGCACTATCTCAACTGGTCGGTCGCCGATCCCGACGGTGCCCCGATCGGCGTCGTACGCACCATCCTGGGCGACATCGACGCCCGCATCACCGACCTCCTGGCCGCCCTCCCGGGCGCCTGACCGACGCTTTCCGCCTGCTGATCCACTTCACCACTTCACCAAGGGAAGAACGATGTCCGACAAGCCCTCCGTCCTGTTCGTCTGCGTCCACAACGCCGGCCGCTCGCAGATGGCCGCCGCCTGGCTGACCCACCTGGCCGGAGACCGCGTCGAGGTCCGCTCCGCGGGCTCCAACCCGGGCACTTCCGTGAACCCGGCCGCCGTCGAGGCCATGGCCGAGGTCGGCATCGACATCTCCGCCGAAACCCCGAAGATCCTCACCGTCGACGCGGTCAAGGAGTCCGATGTCTGCATCACGATGGGCTGCGGCGACACCTGCCCCGTCTTCCCCGGCAAGCGCTACCTCGACTGGCCCCTCGAGGACCCGGCCGGTCAGGGCGTCGAGGCCGTGCGTCCGATCCGCGACGAGATCAAGACCCTCATCGAGGGTCTGATCGCTGAGATCGCCCCGGAGAAGACGGCGTGAGCGAGATACACGAGGTCGTCATCGTCGGCTCCGGTCCCGCCGGATACACCGCGGCCCTCTACGCCGCCCGCGCCCAGCTGAAGCCGCTGCTGTTCGGCAGCTCCATCTTTGTCGGCGGCTCGCTCACCACAACGACCGAGGTGGAGAACTTCCCCGGCTTCCCCGAAGGCGTCGACGGCCCGGTCCTGATGGAGAACATGCGGGCCCAGGCCGAGAAGTTCGGCGCCGAGATGATCGACGACGACATCGTGTCCGTCGACCTGACCGGCGACATCAAGCTGCTCACCGACTCCGAGGGCGCCGTGCACCGCGCGCGAACGGTGATCATCGCGACCGGCTCCGGCTACCGCAAGCTCGGCCTGCGAGGCGAGAGTGAGCTGTCCGGGCGCGGGGTGTCCTGGTGTGCGACCTGTGACGGATTCTTCTTCCGCGAGCGCGACATCGTTGTGGTCGGCGGCGGCGACACCGCCATGGAGGAAGGCACCTTCCTCACCCGCTTCGCGAAGTCGGTCACCGTCGTCCACCGCCGCTCCACGCTGCGCGCCTCCAAGGTCATGCAGGACCGGGCGTTCGCCGACGACAAGGTCTCCTTCGCCTTCGACAGCGAGATCGCTGAGATCAAGGAGAGCGGCGGCATGCTGTCCGGCGTTGTCCTGCGTGACGTCTTCACCGGCGCCACCCGCGATCTGGACGTGACGGGGCTGTTCATCGCGATCGGCCACGACCCGCGCACCGAGCTGTTCACCAGCCAGCTCGACCTTGACGCCGAGGGCTACGTCGCCGTCGCCGCTCCGACGACGCGTACCAGCCTGCCTGGTGTCTTCGCCGCTGGCGACGTCGTCGACCACACCTACCGCCAGGCCATCACTGCCGCCGGCACCGGCGCGGCCGCGGCCCTGGACGCCGAGCGCTACCTCTCTGCCCGTGGCGCGGCCGAGACCGAGCCGGCGACCGCTGCCGTCCCGGCCTAAGCGCCCTCAGAGGCGCATACCGTGCCCAATGGCGCGGACCCTGTGGAAAACCCTCATGCCGTCAAGCGGTGGGCGCTCGACCCCGAAGCGGCCCGGGAACTGTGGTCCGTCTCGATCGACTTGCTGCGCCTTCCCGCCTGAGTTCCAGGAGTCCCTGGGCTGGTACGCCCCGCCGGCGTGACATCCGCAGAGGTGTCCCGCGCCTCGATGCGTCAACCCGCGCGCCGCCCCGGGGGGCATGGGCACGCACGCCTCAGTCGATGCCGCCACGATGCCCTCGACCGGCCGGGCAGCCTAGCGGGGTGCTGCTGCCGGACCGGCGGAGCCCAGCCATGGCCGTCCGGCCCGGCGGCAGGGGGACAGCCCGCGAGGGCTCGGCGGTCGTCATAGTTCAGCGCTGCGGTTCTCCGTCGCTCATCGGGGAGGCGGCAAGGACGCTCGCGGCGGCCTTCGGCTCGATCACGGCCCCGAACCCGAACAGTCCGATTTCCAGTACGTCGGCGGCGGTCGCCTCGAGGGTTCGCTTGAGGGCGAGCGCGGCAGCGTCGTGGGCGAGGGTCCGCTCCTGCTCAGGGGCATCGGGGTCTTGGAGCGGGGCCGGCACGTTCCGCCCCAGGGTGGGAATCGGTCCGAGCCCTCCCAGCCCGGTTCGGCGTGCGGCCTGGTCCTGCTCGCCGCGGTTGTACTCGCTGTCGCCGCCGTATGACATCGTCTGCACGCGCACCTCAACGCCTGTTGGCCGAGTGGGCGAGCATGTCCCGGTGGACCTGGTCGCGGGGGCGCCCTCGCGCCGGGGCGACGGTTCGGGCTTCCGGCCTTGCCCACGAGCGGCTGTCGGTCGGCGGCTATGCGGCCGCCCGCTTCCCGCGCCGCCGGTCGGCGATCACCATGAGTG
Organism: Streptomyces sp. NPDC057287; assembly: GCF_042667905.1. NCBI lineage: Bacteria > Bacillati > Actinomycetota > Actinomycetes > Kitasatosporales > Streptomycetaceae > Streptomyces > Streptomyces sp. NPDC057287. Next base: position 14,302 of record NZ_JBHUYV010000028.1, read on the forward strand.
CCAGTCCGGCGAGCGCCCACAGGGCCAGGACGAGGAGCGGTCCGCCCGCGCCGGTGCCGTCGAAGAAGGCGTTGGAGCGCAGCAGGCTGCCCGAGGCGCCGGGGGGAAGGAGTTGGCCCAGCGTGGACCAGCCGTCGGGCAGCCAGTACGGGCCGGTGCCCAGGCCGGAGAGCGGGTTGCCGAGGAACATCATCACCACGGAGCCCGCGCCGAATCCGGCGTAGCCGAAGAGCGACTCGAGGCCGAGGAACGGTATGGCGAGCGCCGCCATTCCCAGGCCCATGCCGAGGCTCGTGAGCCAGAAGTTGCCGTCCAGGGTGCCGATGCCGAACTGGAGCACGGCGGTCACGGCCGCCCCGGCGGCCAGGGCGAAGGCGATCACCCCTGCGAGCCTCAGGCGCAGACCCGCGTGGCCGGGGAAGAGCTGGAGCAGGACGACGGCGGGCAGGATGCCACCGAAGATCATCGGCAGTGCCGCTGAGGCGAGTCCCGTCCCCTTGGGGTCGTCGTCGGGAAAAGGAACCACCTCGTGGACGTTGACCGGCACGCTTTGCCGTTCCGCCAGGGAGTCACCCAGCGCGGTGATGGCGCCGGTGGCCTGCTGGCCGCCGGCGGCCGCCGTGTAGACGGTGACGCCGTCGGCCTCCATGGAGAAGCCGCCGAGCGCGTCCCGGTCCTGGACAGCGCGGGTCAGGGCCCGGGTGTCGGGGTAGGCGGTGACATCCCACTCGTCGTCGGGAAGCTGGGCCTCGAGCGAGTCGACGGCGGACTGTGGCCCGGTCATACCCACGGGAACCTGGTGGGGGCCGCCGTTCGCGGAGGGCAGCCCGAAAGCGCACAGCATCAGCGTAATCGCGGCGGTCAAGCCGATGACGACGGCAGTGAGCCGCACGAAACGCTTGCGGCCCTCCGGGGCCGGCGCAGCATGGGTGGCCGTGCCCGTTTCGGGAGGCGGGGAGGACTGGAGGGTATCCGAAGGCATGGCAACCGTTTCTAGTCGAATGTATTGCGCCGGAAAGGAGTAGGCCGGCCCGATGGCCAGAAGGTTCGAACGGAAGATCCCAAGCTCACGTCCTTGACGGGCGCGCGGACAAGGCCGATATGCGGGGGGGGGTGCGGTCCGACCATCTATTTCCACTATACAACTCAGCAAGCAATGAGTTCATTAGGTAGTGAGTTCTGGGGACGGCATGATGGGGCCATGGGTGAACTACGCGAGCGAGGCAATGTCGGCGCCGGGACGGGCGGAAGGGCGGGTGCGGAGAAGCACGCGGGGGGGCGTCGGCCCGGTGAGACCCGGACGAGGGAGGCGATCCTGACCGCAGCCCGTACGTGTTTCGCCGATCGCGGCTTCGACGCCACGAGCCTGCGGCGCATCGCGGAGACGGCGGGGGTGGACCAGGCGCTCGTGCACCACTTCTACGGCACGAAGGAGAACCTGTTCATCCAGGCGCTGGAGCTTCCGGGGATGATGCGGGAGGCGATCGCCTCCGCGGCCCGCGGCGGTGTCGAGGGCGTCGGAGCGAGGATGGTTCGCGCTCACATGTCCGTGTGGGACGACGTGTCGGCCCGGCCGGCGCTGATGACCATGGTGCGTTCCGCGGCCATCCACCGGGCCGCCGCCGCTCAGCTGCGGGACACGGCGACGTCCATCCTGGCGGACGCGTTGAGCGACGTGATCACCGGTGAGGACGCGGACCTGCGTGCGAGTCTCATTGCCACCCAGCTCGTCGGTCTCGCTCTGATGCGTTACCTCCTGGTCCTCGAACCCCTGGCCTCGGCCGACGCCGAGACGGTGGCCCGCCACTACGGACCCGCCCTCCAGGCGATCGCGGAGGGCGGCCCGGGCCATAGGAACGACGACGACCGCAGGTCTGCCGGGTAGTTGGTCCTCAGGTCACTGCCTATGTCCGGCGATCGGCTTCAACTGTTCGTGTATCGTCCGCCTCTGCCGGACGTCCGGGTGGTGCCAGCTCGGTTCGCGATCAGAAGATCGCGAGCGGATTGACCGCGAGCCCCGTGGCGCCCGTGATGCGCGGCGGCGCGAGAACGAGCATGAAGCTCCACCGCTGCAGCAAGGCACACCTGTCGGCGAGGTCGGCGAGGTCAGCGGCGTCCACCAGCGGCAGCCCGAGCCGTGCCAGTGCGACCTGGTGCATCGGCATCGGAAAGCTGGGTGGGCGGGCGTCGCTGATGTCGCCGATGTAGAGGGCCGCACCGTGCTCGTCCAGCCAGTCGACGGCGCTGAGGTCCAGCCCGGGGACGGGCTGGTCCATGGGCTGGTTGACGTCCCAGCCACCGCGGACGACGATCGCGTCGCCCGGGTGCACCGACGTACCTGCCCGGTCGAGCGCCGCGTCGAGATCTGCTCCGCTGACACGGTGGTCCGCGTCGAGACTGCCGCCGTCGGGGGCCAGGTCCAGAAGGATGCCCCGCGTGACGATGCCCCCGGCGACGTGGTCGGCGGAGGCGTGGCGTACCCCGGTTGGTGTGATGGCGTCTTGCAGCGGGACGCCGGGATAGACCTTGTCGCCGACAGGGATGTGGGAGAGCGCGTCGAAGTGCGTCAGTCCGGCGTTGTGCGTATTGATGAGCAGGGAGTCCGTGAGGGCCATGGGCCGGGCTCCATTGAAGTTCACGACTTGCATGACGGGCGCGGGCATCGTGGCGGGACTCCCGACGGGCGAGAGGCCAGTGGTGAGCGGTATGGGGGCGGTGGGACGCGCGAGGCTCACTGAGGTCGCGTCGTGCACTTCGTCCGCGGCGCGTGAGCGTGCCGCGTCGTCGATCAGGTTGAGCGCACCGATCTCGTCGGCGTCACCCCAGCGTCCCCAGTTGAGGGGCAGGCCGTTCTCGGTCATCCGAATCCCTTTCCTCGTGTCCTGGGGCTTCGCCGCAGCTTCGTGCCGTAGCAAAGCCCCTCCGCATTCACCCGTCCTGCGTGCTCCCTGCAACTCGGAGGGCGGTATCCGTTGGTCATGCGCGTGCCGGCTCCGGCGCGTGGAGGCTCGTCATGCGGTTCAGGGCGGTGCGGAGACTGGTGCCTCCGGTGCCACGGGCGCTGAGGTAGCCGTCGGGGCGCACGAGGATCCAGTCCGTGTCGGTCGCGGCCAGTGTGTCGTGGACCCGGCCGTCGGGGTCCCACACGCCGTGGTCGTTGGCCGGGCGCTCGCGGCTGACTGTCACGGTGTTCACCCAGGCAGGCAGCGATCCGGTCTCGGCGGTGAGGCGGTCCTGCTCGGTGGTGTCCTCGCTCCCGGGGAAGACGAGCAGGTGCCAGGCGGGCGACCTGAGCTTCGCCCGCAGGATTGTCCAGCCGGGTGACTGGGCGTCGGCGGCTGAGAGTTGCGTGAGTCGCTCGCCGGGTCGCGGACCCTCACCCGGTTCGTCGCCGGGCACCGTCAGCGGGCTGTCGGGGTAGGCGATGGCCAGCCCCGACATGTTGCGGATGAGCCGGCGCATGAAGCCGCGATCGATCTCCCGGGGATCCCCGGCGTCCCCGGTGGTGGCGTCGACCATGGCCGTGTTCATGACCTCGCCGGTGGAGGCGAGCAGGGCCTGGCCGATGGGCACGCGCTCGGCGTCGTAGGTGTCGAGCAGCGTGGGGTCGGCGTGGCCGTGAAGGACCATGGCCAGCTTCCATGCCAGGTTGTACGCGTCCTGGATGCCGGTGTTGAGGCCCTGTCCGGACGCCGGGGAGTGGACGTGAGCGGCGTCTCCCGACACGAAGCACCGTCCGACGTGCATCGCGGGGACCGCGCGCTGCTGGATGGTGAACTTCGACGTCCAGCTGGGACTGTCCACGACGGTCTCGCGCCCCAGAGCCTGCGACAACTTGGCGCTGAACTGCCGGGCGATCTGCTCGGGTTGCTCGGCATCTCCTTCGCCGGAGGTGTCCAGCAGCCGCCACTTGCCCGGTTCCGGAAACGGGAACAGCATGAGCGCGCCGCCCGGGGGGAACAGCCAGTGCAGGCCGTCGATGTCCACATCGGTGTGCACGATCGCATCGGCGATCAGCCACCTGTGGGCGGATTCGCCCACCAACGGGAGCTGGAGGGTCTTGCGTACGGTTGAGTGCCCGCCATCACAGCCCCACAAATACCGTGCGCGCACGCTCTCCTCGGCCGTTCCGGCACCGTCGCAGCTGCGCAGCACGGCCGTGACAGCGTCGTCGTCGTGCCGGAACGACTCCAGCCGGGTTTTCCACTCCACCGCGACCCCTGCCGCCGCGGCATGCCCGCGCAGGACACGCTCGATGATCACTTGGTCGACGTTGAACATGTACGGGAAGCGCGTGGGCAGGCCGGCGAAGTCGTAGTCCACCCGGAATGCGTGGTCGGCCTGATGCCGGATGAACCCGTTGACCCTCGTTCCGTGTGGCGCAATCTCGCCGAGAATCCCGAGCTGGTCGTAGATCTCCAGGCTCCGGGCGTGGGAACCCAGCGCGCGGCTGGTGGTCGCCGGACCCGTCGCGGCATCCACCAGGCGAACCGACACCCCCGACCGTGCCAGCCGTGATGCCGCCATCAGTCCGACCGGCCCGGCCCCCGCCACGAGGACGTCCACGTCATAGCCTGTCATGCAACCACCCTCCCTGCGTAAGCTTTGCTGACACAGGGACGGTACCCCACGAGCAAGGAGACCTGTCAACCATGACGACTGAGGCCGGCCCGGACGCATATCTGCCGCTGCCCGCGCTCCTGCAACGAGGTGTCCGATGGTTCTCCGACGAGCTCACCTCGCGCCTGGAGGCCGCGGAAGTGGCCCCCGTGACGCCGGCGCACACGACCGTGCTCGCACACCTGGGCCACGACACGCCCCTGAGCATCGCCGAGCTGGCCCGCCGTGCCAGCGTCACCCGCCAGACGATGCACCGCGCCGTCACGCAGCTCATCGAAGAAGGCCTCCTGACCAGCACGCCGGGGCCCGGGTTCCCGCGCAGCATCCTCATCGAGCTGACCGACGCCGGTCGCCGACGCCGTGACGTCGCCCTGGGAATTCTTCGTGACCTGGAAGAGGAGCTCGGCAGCCGGCTGGGACCCGCGACCGTAGCGGAGCTTCGCGACACCCTGACGCGAGCGTGGCCGCGCTAAAGGATCGCCCTTGCACTCGACGTCAACGGTGACGACGCTTACTGCAGGCCGCGCGGCAGACGTTCTCTACGGAGCTGTCTCACCACCATGGGAGGGTGTCGGCGCAGAAGAGCCGGGCGGCCGTCGAACGGCTGTCTCGGCTAGGCGAGGACGAGGCGTTGACCGCGGCGCACGCGCACATCGCGGAGAGCCTTGAGTGTCGGAGCGGACGGTGTGACGCTGGCTCACGCTGCCGGAGCCGTCCGCGCTACGAGCTGCGCCAGACCGACCGGGCGGCGCTCGCCTTCTACCGGGGCAACGTCGCCGTGAGGTCCGCGCCCGGCGCCGGTGACCGATGGCAACGGCACGACGGCTGAGGCACCGGTACCCGCCTTCCTCGCCGAGGGCTGGGCGAGCGCGAGTCCGGTCGCGGAGCGCACCCTGACGCCGGTCTGCCCGGCCCCACCGTGGAACTGATCGTCGACGCCGACGTACACATCTCCCACGGAGCCCTGGCCCGCACCACCGGTGACCTGAGCCGGCCCAACCGTCCCTTCACCGGTGGATCCGGAAAGGGCCAGTCGTCGCCGCGTCTCGCTCGTCAGACTGCGTGACGACAGGCCGGATCGGACGTTGGCCACCGTGACAGGTGTGCAGATCCGACCGCTCCATAGCGGACTTGTGTCAGGTGACAGCCCCGGCCCCCGTCCGTTGTCGGGACTGTCGTTGTGGCGGGCCGGCCGGCTTCGCGCGGGGCCGTCTACCGGCTCGGGTCGTTGTCCTGGGGAAAGTCGGTGGAGCGGGCGAGGTCTTCCCAGGTGTTCAAATCATGGTCGACGGCGTCGCGTCCGGCGCGGATCAGGCGCAGTGCGTCGGAGCCGAGGACGAGGTGGGCGGGCGGATTCGATGTGCCGAGGATGCGCAGAACGGCGGCCGCCGCCCGGGCCGGGTCGCCGAACTGCCGGCCGCTGGCCTGGTGACGGGCGGCGCGGATGGGCTCGAACAGGGTGTCGTAGTCGGGGAGGGTGCGCGGGACGCGGATCATGGAGCGCCCTGCCCAGTCGGTGCGGAAGGAACCGGGCTCGATTGCGGTGACACGGATGCCGAAGGGGGCGACTTCCTTGCCGACGGCTTCGAGGATGCCTTCGAGGGCGTACTTGCTGCCGCAGTAGGCGGAGACGCCGGGAAAGCTCGCCAGGCCCCCCATGGAGGTAACGGCCAGGATGTGCCCGCGGCACCGTTCCCGCATGAAGGGCAGGACGGCCTGGACGGTGGAGGCGGCGCCGAAGACGCCGCCCGCAGCCTCCCGGCCGGCGACGGCGAGCTCGCCGTCCTGGACCACCACCGCCAGGACGCGGTTCCGGGTGGCTTCTCCGACCCGTGGCGAGTGCATTCAAGTCGCGGCTGTGCCTGTGAATGCAACAGCACCGGCCGGATCAACGGTGGGCGCCCGAGTGTCCCATGGGATCTCGCGGAAGTGGCGGCCGGGGCCAACGAGCTCAGCTTCACCGCCCTGCAAAGCCGTCCTGGACCGCTGCGTCGTCGTCCGTGGTCACCAGGTCGGCCGACAGTCCACCGGCATCTCGTGGTTGGTGAACTCGTCGACGACGCTGGTGAAGCCCGCGCTGGCCGCCGCCTTGGCGAGGACGCTGTTGAGGGTGTCGGAGCCGCGGTTGATCGCGGCACGCTCGTTCTCGGTGAGGCCGACGATGCAGTTGCCGCTGAGCTTGTAGAAGCGGGGGTAGCCGAGGACGACGACCTGGGCGCGGGAGGCGCGGCTGCGGATGTCACCGTAGAGGCCGCTGAGGCTGCCGGGGAGCGTCCCATTCATCTTGCCGATCGCGGTGTTCACGGCGGAGACGCAGGTGGCCTCGCTCTGCAGGACGCAGGTCTGCTTGACGTCGGCGAAGCCCACGTCGTTGCCGCCGGCGGTGACGCTGACGAGCGTGGTCGCGCCGCTCAGCGCGCTGAGCTGACCGCTGCGGACGGTCCCGGTGGTCGCACCGGAGCACGCCTTGAAGGCGAAGGAGGCGGGCGCGTTGTGCGCGGCCCACAGCGCGGGGTACGCCACGCTGCTCCGGCGGCAGTCACCGCTGTCGGAGTAGTAGCTGCCCGCACCGACGCCCGAGGAGTACGAGTCGCCGAGGGCCACGTAGTTGTCGCCTGCGGCCGCGGCCGGCTGGGCGACGGCGAGCGCGGTGGTCGCGGAGAGGACGATTCTTCGCCAGGGCATGCCGATCAACCCCAATCCGTTGTCGGGGAGTGGTGTTACGGGAAGGTTGCACTGTGGTGCGGGTCACTTCTAGCAGGCTCGCGTACCGGCGAGTAGCCCCCTGCACGGAGGTCGCCCGATTTGGCCGCATGTCTATTTCTCCGCGCGTAGACTCGACCCGTTTATGACCCCGGTCATGGCGGAACGACCGAGCCCCCTCCGCCGTAACGGGGGGCTCGTTGGCCGTTCGCGCCGGTCAGCTCGCGCGGAATCGATTACGCGGAAGCGGTCAGACGAAAACTCAGCGTGGCGAACGGGGCGAGCGGCCACACACCGGCCACGGCGCCCTGACGGACCGTCGCCCCGCCCGTCGGCCGCTCGTCCAGGCGGACGGGGGTGAGCAGCGCACCCTCGGGGGCGTGGACCCGCGCCTCGCACGCGACGGAGGCCGGGTTGGTGAGGCGCAGGACGATCCCGTCACCGTCCTCGGCGGGCTTAAGGACGGCGAGGAGCGCCCCGCCGACGCGGATCGCCCCGGCGGCGGGCTCGGCGGTGGTGCCGGGCCGGAGCTGCCAGGCGCGCGGCGGGGTGCGGAACGCGGCTGCCCGGTGGGCCAGTCGGGTGTCCGTGGCCACGTCGGCACCCAGGGCGAGCGCGAGGTCGAACCGCTGCGGGCCCTGGCACTGCGCCTCGGGCGTGGGGAGCATCGGCCCGGCCCCGGTGGTGCGGCTGGACAGATCGAACCGGGAGAGCCAGCCGACGGACCGCAGCAGGGTGACCACGAGCTCCTGGTCGGCCCCGGAGGCGGTCTCCGCGGCGCCCAGCGCGCGCATCTCCGGCAGGCCGGGCGCGAACACGGCGGTGCGGTCCGCGCCGCGCCCGACCGCGCCGAGCCCCTGGACGGGCGCGGAGCCGCAGACGGCCTCGTGACCGCGCTCGGTGGGCAGCGGGCCGAGGTCGGGGCGCACCGGGCGCTCGATGAGGCTCCACTGCGCGTCGCCGGTCCAGGTGTCCGCCCCGCGCGCGGTGGGCGCGTGGAAGCGGAGCCGGTGATCGCGGACGGTGTTGTCGAGCGCGACGTGCCAGCGCAGGAGCGGGTCGCCGTGCCAGTGGGTGACCTCGATCCGGACCGGGACGGCCGTGGCCTCCTCGGCCCGGCCCGTGCGGTCGGTGGTGAGCCCGGCCGGCAGGTCGAGGACGGCGTCCAGCTCCAGGACCGTGCGCACGGCGGAGGTGCGGACGCGGGAGTCGAGCAGGCGCGGGACGACCGTACGGTCGTGCACCGGCGGGTCGTAGTTGTACGTGTCACCGCTGTCGCCGCCGTCGGTCAGCAGGCCGAGCCCGGCCAGCCGCGAGCCGTCGGCGCGGGTCAGGGTGAGCGAGGCGTCGTCGGCGGCGGTCAGCAGGCCCCCGCCCGGCGCGGGCATCGAACGGGCCTGCTCCGTCACGGCGTCGGCCTCCGCGGCCGGGGCGTCGCCGAGGGTGACGCGCAGGACCGTGCGGCCGAGGCCCGCGACGGCCGGTGCGGTGAGGTGCAGCCGGTGGCGCAGGGCGGGACGGGAGTCGGGCAGCAGGTCGAGGTCGGCCTCGAAGGCGGTTTCGGCGCCCAGGGCCTCGGCCTCGAAGGGAACGGGCGTGCCGTCCGGGGCAGTGAGCGCGACCGGGTGGCGGTCGAGCGCGGTGAGCAGTTCGACGGTGAGCGGGCCGCCGGCGCTGTCCGCGTGCGGGTTGAGGACGGCGATCTCGGCGTGCTCGCGCGCCGGGTCGCCGTACGCGCGCACGTCGAGCCCGGAGGCGAGCAGGGCGCGGCTGACGATGTGCTCGCCGAGCTGCCGGACCCGCTCGTAGCGCACTGCGTTCTCGCGGTGCACCTCGTCCACACTGCACCCGCACAGCGAGTCGTGCGGGGCGTTGCGGAGCAGCAGCTCCCAGGCGTGGTCGAGGTCCGCGCGCAGGGTGCGGTCGTCAGGGGCGTGCAGGGCGAGGGCGGGCTCGGCCCAGCGCTCCAGGAGGTTCTGGGCGGCGGCGTTGGCCTGCTTGAGGTAGGTGCGGGCGGAGAGGGTGCCGGCGAGGATAAACGTGAGGTACCCGGCGGGCTCACGCAGTTCGCCCTCGACGAGCGGCAGCGGCTCGCCGTGCGCGGCGCGGGTGTCGGCCGCTGTGCGGGCCACGGCGAAAAAGTCCTCCAGGGTGCTCTCTCGCAGCGCCGCCCCGGTGGCCTCCGCGCCGGAAGCGGCGTCGCGGATACGGGCGCCGGGGCCGCTGGGGGCAAGGTGGTCGCCGCCGTTCATCAGCAGCCAGGGGCCTTCGGGAAGCCGCTTGTGCTCGCCTGCAAGGTAGTCGCCGAGCCGGGTGGCGGCCGTGGAGGCGTCGTCGGTGGCCGTGCCGGCGTAGGCGGTGGAGTCGTCCTTGGCCTCGGCGGCGGCGTCCGGCCAGAGGACCTCGGCGCCGTGGTAGCCCTGGTTGACGGCGAAGACCTCGGAGCCGTCGGGCGAGCGCCAGCGGAAGCGCGCGACGCCGTCGGGGGCGCCGCGCCAGATCAGGGCGGTGTCCATGCCGAAGCCGTTAAGCAGGCGAGGCAGGTCGGCGGGGTGCCCGAAGGCGTCGGGCGAGTAGCCGACGCCGGCCAGCCTGCCCGTCACCGACGCGTGGCGGCGTGCGGTGAGCAGGTTGCGGATCAGGTTCTCGCCGGAGACCAGCTGGTTGTCGGCGAGTACGTGCCACGGGCCGAGGGTGAGCCGGCCGGCTCGGGCATGGGCTCGCAACCGCTCGGCGAGGTCGGGGCGCAGCGCCTCGACGTCCGCGAGGACGATGGTCTGGCCGTCCAGGTGGAAGGCCTTCATGCGGCCGTCGTCCAACTCCTCGCAGACGCGGCTCGCCAGCTCGACGAGCCGGGCGCGGAAGGACTCGAACGGGCGGTACCACTCGCGGTCCCAGTGGACGTGGGTGACGACGTGGCACTCGGGGGCGGTGGTCATGCGGTGGGCTCCTGTGCAGGGTGGGCGGCCGCCGAACGGGCAGACTGCCGACGTATGTCGGCGGCGAAACGCTGGGTGATGGAGGTGGGGCGGGTGATCGCCCCGCCGACGACGACGGCGTGCGCACCCAGGGAGAGGGCCCGCGCGGCCTCGCAGGGGGTGCTGATGCGGCCCTCGGCAATCAGCGGGACGGTGAGGGCGGGGGCGAGCGAGGCGATCAGCGCGAAGTCGGGGCTCCTCGGCGTGGCGGCGGTGTGTCCGGTGTACCCGGAGAGGGTGGTGGCCACCGCGTCCGCGCCCGCGGCCTCGGCGGCCAGCCCCTCCTCGTGCGTGGAGACGTCGGCGAGGACCCCGATCCCGAGCCGGTGCAGGGCGTCGATCGTCTCGGCGAGCGTCAGTCCGTCGCCGCGGGGGCGGGCGGTCGCGTCGAGCGCGACGAGGTCCGCGCCCGCCTCCGCGACCCGTCTGGCGTGCGCGAGCGTCGGCGTGATGTAGACGCCCGTCTCGCCGTCCTTCCAGAGGCCGATCACGGGGACGGCGACCGCCTGGCGGACGGCGTCGACGTCCTCGGGGGAGTTGATGCGGACGGCGGCGGCCCCGCCCTCGACGGCGGCGCGCGCCATCCGGGCCATGATCTCCGACCCGTGCAGGGCCTCGCCGGGCAGGGCCTGGCAGGAGACGATCAGCGATCCGGCCAGCTCGTGCAGTGCGGCGGTGGTCCGGGCGGGACGGGGGGCTCGGGTGGGTGACACCGGGTCCCTTTCGGTGGTAGCGGTCGGGGGTGCGGTGGTGGCGCTGTCAGACACGGGTACCACCGGCGGAGTGAGCGGCCTGGTCCAGGACGCGCTGCACCAGGGCGACGGCGAGGTCGCCCCAACTCATCTGCCAGGTGGTCGGGTTGAGGTCCTCGAACACGGATCCCGGCTCGCCCAGCAGACGCGCTGCCGCGTCGTGCAGCGCCTGCCGCTCCGCGGCGTCCGCCGACTCCTGTGGCTTGATGTCGAGTTCGGCGGCGCGGCGGCCGCGCAGCGCTCCGGCGGCGGCAAGCAGCTGGACAGCGACGAAGCGCGGGTCGCCGGGCGGGACGTCGAGGGCCCAGGCGATAGGCACCCCGTCGCCCACCAACCGCACCTGAAGGAGCGTCAGTTCGCGGCGGTTGCTGACGACCTCGATCGGTGCGAGCGAGCGGGCGCAGGACTGTGCGGCCAGCGCGCCGGCCGCCTCGCCGACGGCCCACTCGCCTTGGTGCACCCGGTAGGCGGACGCGGCGACCTGGGTGGCGGCGAGGTTCTTCGCCGCGGCGAGCAGGTTGCCGGGCTCGGCGGCGACCAGCGACGAGAGCGGCACCTGGAAAGGGGCGGTGAGCGCATAGGCGCTCGCTGGGTGGCCGATCCGGCTGTGCAGGTCCATGTGGTACATCGCGAGCCCGCCGGCGTCCGGGCGGTTCGCCGCCCGGACGAGGCCGGGCACCGGCTCCAGGTCCTGCTGGCGGATGGGGTCGGCGGTCCGCAGCCGGCGGGACTCGCGCAGGTAGGGCTCCTCGGCGTAGCCGTCGGCAGTGCCCGCGACATCCGGGGCGAGCCGCAGACCGGGGTAGCCCAGGCCGTTGCCGTCGTCGCGCGGACACTCGGTGCGCAGCCAGTGCAGGAAAGCCGCGGACAGCCGCTTGGCCTGCGCGTACGCCTCTTCCGGGTGGTCGATCGACGAGCGGTCGGCGTAGTCGTTGCCCGCCCAGTTGATCAGTGCGGCGTCCCGGCCGCCGAGGACCGCGCCTTGGCGCAGCCGGCGGTAGGTCCAGAACGGCAGGTGGCCGTCGGGGCCGTGCTCGAACATTCGGTAGCGGTGCTCGCGGTCGTCCCATCCGGCGATCTCCAGTGTGAACGGCTGGGTGTCGCGCCAGCGTTCGTAGCCTTCGGGGGCGGGGTCCGTCACCGGGTGGGCGTCCGCGGCCGGATCGTGCTCCACGACGAAACCGACCGTGCAGGACTGCACGGCGCCCGGCTGCGGCCCGCCGGCCAGGGCCAGCGGCTCGCCGTACGCGTCGCGGCCCTCGGAGCCGACGACCCAGGGCGCGCCGGCGAGGGGCAGCAGGTCGCCGGCCTCGGTGGCGTCGCAGAACACCTCAGCGATGAGGTCGGTGTCCGGGACGTACCGCCCGCGCAGCCGCACGGACGCCAGCCGCCCGCCCTCCCGCCGCGCCTCGACCGGAACCCGGCCCCGGAGCACCGTGAGCCGCCCCTCGGCGACGTGCGGGGCGAGCAGTTCCCCGATCGCCTCCTCGGCGGCGGACGGTTCGAAGCAGAGCCGGCTCACCCAGCCGCCACCTGGGTTGGCGACCCCGTCGTACCGCGCGCGGACCAGGTCGCGGAACGCCTGGTATGACGCGGACACTCCGCCGGTCTCGACGTGCGGGTGCTCGTCGAGCGCCGGAACCAGCTGCGTCGTCGCCTGGCCGCCGAGGCGGTCGAACCGGGCGGCGAGCACCACCCGGCGGCCGGCCCGCGCGGCCGCGAGAGCTGCGGCGACGGCCCCGAGGCCGGATCCGACGACGGCGACGTCGGCGAGGAGGGCGGGGACGGTCGTGCTCATGCGGTGGGCTCCTCAACGGGCCGGTGGACGGGGGCGGCGGTGCGGACGTCGAAGTCGGTCTCGAACGTGCGGTGCCAGGGCAGGTGGACGGAGCCGGGCTCGACACGGGCCTGGAAGCCGGGGAGTCGCCGGGCGTACGCGTCGAGCGCGGTGGCCAACCGGGCGCGGATCGGGTGGTCCTCGGGGACGTGGTCGTGTCGTCCGGGAACACTGCCGAGCTCGGCGCGGATCTCGGCGCGCACCTGCGTCATGTAGCCGTGGTCCTCGACGAAACGGTGCGCGAGCAGGTCCAGATGGGCGCGCTCGTCGAACCGCCCGGCGCGCCGCGCGGCCACGGCGGTCACCGCGTGGGCGACAACCGTGCCGAGCGTGTTGCCAGCCGTGTTCCAACCCGCGTACGCGGTGAGCCGGTGGGCCGCCCCCGTCCGGATCAGGGCGTCGGCCAGGAGTGGGTCCGCCCCATTGGGCTGGGCGCAGTCCGCCACGGCGACCGCGCGACCCGCCCGGAGGTGCCCGGCTGCCAGGTCCGCCACCGCCCGCGCGCCACGCGCCGCCGTCGCAGAGCGCCGGGTCGGCGGGCCAGCCGCCCAGTCGCCGTCGCCGTCCGGGGTGTGCACGAGGAGGACCAGGTCCGCGTCGGGCCCCTCGTGGACCGTCGCACCGCACGCCTCCACCTGCCCCGCCGCCGTCCGGCCCACGGGGATGTTCTCGTACGGCGCCACTCGGTCGAGCCCGCCCGGGTCCACCGCCTCGATCCGTATGCTCACGGATCCGGCGCCGAGCAGGCCGAGGAGCGTGCGGGCCACCAGCGTCGACGTCGCCTCGTCCGCGCCCGGCCGCACAGCGACCCGCGCGTCGACCTCCAACCGGGATCGCCAGAAACCGAGTTGCCGCAGCTCTGCCGTCGCGATGGCCCACGGGGCGGTGTCGTCCGCCCCGACCACGAGGCTCTCCAGGACCCCCTCCGCGGCGAATTCCAGCGCGGTCAGGTTCAGCGCGTGGTTCCGCAGCCGCCGGCGCGCGAAGTCCGCCCGGATCTCCGCCGGCACGGCCTCCCTGGCCCCCCGCAGGCCGTCCGGCTCGCCCCACTCCTCCGCACGGTGCAGCGCCGCAGACAGCCGGTGCAGCGCGGGGCCGTGCGGGTCCCAGTACGGCGGCTCCTCCATCGCGTCCGGCGAGTCCGGCGTCCGCGTGATCAGCGTGACCGCGTGCACGGGCGCAGCGATCTCCCGCAGCACCTCCCAGCGGGCCGACACCTCGGCCACCGTTGTCGCCCGCGTCCGCGAAGCGATCAGGCCGCCGTGCCCCAACGTCTCCAGACTCACCACGGCAGCGTCCGCGCTCTTCGCCGCCGTCCGCAGCCACTCCCCGAGCGCGCCCGCGTCCCCCGGCTCCCGTAGCCGCGGCATCAGCGCGGCCGGCGGCACGAGGGACGTCGCGCCGGCGACGGCGGCAATCTGGGTGGGGAGCCGGGAGCAGGCGGGGCGGTCGTCGAGGGGGAGGAGAGCGATGGTGTGCACGGTGAGATGCCTCGGCTTTCGGATGGGGCGGTGTGTTCAGACCAACTGCTCTGCGCGCGGGTCCATACAGCTAGGCCGGCGGGAGGAGGCGTTCATCTCGGCTAAGGCCCCCGCGGAGCGAGCGATACCGCGCCCAGGAGCACCGTGTCGGAGCCGAGTGCCGCGCGCACGACGGGGACGGCCCGCAACAGCGGGAGCACATGCGCGCCGAGGGACGCCCGAAGCGCCTCCTCGTACCAGGGGCCCGCATGGAGGACGCCGCCGGCGAGGACGACGACGTCGGGATCGAGCGTGCCGACGACACCGGCGAGCGCGTCACCGAGCGCGGCACCACCACGCCGCAGGACGTCACGCGCCTCGACGGACCCGTCAGCCGCCGCCGCGGCGACCACCCGCAGATCGGCCGCTCCCGCGAGGGACGCCATCGCCGGCCCGGAGGCGACCGCCTCCACGTGCCCCAGCGCCCCGCACGGACACCGGAGCCCCTCCGCCGCGGCGACCGGCACATGGCCGAGGTGCCCCGCCGCGCCGTTTCCGCCCCGTACAACTACCCCGTCGACGGCGACCGCGCCACCGATCCCCGTACCGGCCATGACGGCGACCGCGCCGCGAGCCCCCCGGGCGGCCCCCGCGACCAACTCCCCCGCCAGGAAGGCCTGGACATCACCGATCAGCACCGCCGGCGCCGAGAGCGCCTCCTCCAGGAGCGCGGCGAGCGGCGTCCCCGCCCACCCCGGCAGCGCGTCCGTCGCGGAGGCGATGGTCCGCCCGTCCGGCGCGACGACCCCCGCCGTGCCGACGCCGATCCCGGTCAGCCGCCCCGTGCCCGCGGCCGGCTCGGTGAGGACCCGCCCGGCGAGTTCGAGGACGCCGGCGACGACGGCTGCCGCCCCCTGGGCCGCCGGGGTCGGGGCCATCGCCCGGGCGAGCACCACGTCGCCCTCGCCGAAGACGGCAACGGCCGTCTTCGTCCCCCCGATGTCGACCCCCAGCCGCAGGCCGGGGCCGCCAGCCTGGCGCAGCCCTGAGGCGGACAGGGTGGGTGCGGTCGCTGCGTCGGAAGGCGTCGTTCGGCCGGTCATCCGCGGCGCTCCCGGCTGATCGTGAGGCGGTAGTCGTAGCGGTCCGCCCGGTAGAGGCTGACCGCCCGCTCGACGGCCCGCCCGCGGATGTCCCGGGTGACGCGCTCGACGAGCAGCGCGGGGAACTGCGGCGGCACGCCGAGCAGCGCGGCCTCGCGCGAGGCGACGACCGTGGCGCGGATCGTCTGGTCCGCGGTCTCGGGCGCGGCACCGGCTCGCTCCAGCCAGCCGTACAGGCTTTCCGGTTCGCCGTGCTCGACGAGTCCGGGGACGAGCGCCTCCGGCAGCCAGACGTTCTCCAGGCACATCGGCTCGTCGTCCGCCGTACGCAGCCGCTCCAGGTGGACGATAGGGGTGCCGGGGGCGAGGAACAGGTCGCGGGCACACTCGAGGTCGGCCTCGGTGCGCTCCAGGACGAGGAGCCGGCTATCGGGGACCATGCGCCGGCTGCGGATGTCCTCGGAGAACGAGGTGAGGTGCAGCGACTTGCTGATGGTGGCCGGGTCGGCGACGAACGTGCCCGCGCCCTGCACCCGGTAGACGCGCCCCTCCTGGGTGAGCCGCTCGACGGCGCGCCGCACCGTCATCCGGCTCACCGAGTAGCGCTGCATCAGGTCGCGTTCGCTCGGCAACGCCTCGTGCGGGGCGAGCCCGCCGTCGATCAGCGCGGTGAGCGCGGTGCGCAGCGCCTCGTGCTTGGGCTCGCGCTCGGCGGGCGCGCCCACTCCCGAAGCACCTGTCGGGGCGACCCCGCTACTGGTCCCCGTGCCACTGTTCATCCCTTGACCGCCCCTTCGCCCACGCCTCGGAAGAAGTACCGCTGCAGCGTGAAGAAGAGAAACAGCAGCGGAACCACCGCAATCATGGTGCCCGCCGCCACGACCCGCTGGTCATTGGTGAACGTGCCGGACAGGTACTGGATGCCCACGGTCAGCGTGTAGTTGGCCGAGTCGTTGAGCACGATCAGCGGCCACAGGAAGTCGTCCCACGCGAAGACGAAGCTGAAGATCGCGACGACCGCGGTCGTCCCCTTCACCGACGGCAGCGCGATTCGCCAGTACCGCTGCCACTCCCCCGCGCCGTCCAGGGTCGCCGCCTCCTCGAGCTCCTTCGGCAGCCCGAGGAACGCGTTGCGGAACAGCAGGATCGAGAGCCCGGTCGCGGCCATCGGCAGCATCACCCCTACGAGGGTGTCGTTGAGCCGCAGCGACCGCATCATCAGGAACTCCGAGACCATGATGGACTCGAAGGGGATGATCATCGTCGCCAGGAAGACCCCGAACGCGATCTTTCGCCCCCGGAACTCCATCCGGGCCAGCGCGTACCCGGCCAGCGACCCGAACAGGCAGTTCGTCGTCGCGCAGCCTATGGCCACGAGAAGCGAGTTGAACGCGTAGGAGAATACCGGGACGGTGTCCGCGGCCTTCGCGTAATGGTCGAGCGTCGGATTGGCCGGCAGCAGTTGCGGCGGATATCCGAATACGCTCTCTCCGGCCCCCTTCAGCGACGTCGACAGCTGCCAGAGGAACGGGCCGACGGTGACGACGAGTACGAGCAGCAGCAGGACGTATCGGACACCCTTGCCGCCCGCGGCGCGCAGCCTGAGCGCACGGGGCCTGGGTGCGACCGGAGCAGGCGGCCGGTTCGCGGCCTTCGCCACGGAACGGGCTTCGATGGTCGGCGGATTGGTTGTGGGCGCGCTCATGCCTGCTGCTCCCGGGAGTTGAGACGGGTGACGAACACGGACAGACCCAGCGTGCCGAGGAAGAGCGCCAGGCTCATCGCGGAGGCGTACCCCGCCTCCCCGCTCAGCCCGAGGCCTGCCTCGCGGATCGTGTAGACGATCGTGCGGGCCTCCCCGCCCGGTCCCGCGCTGCCGTCACTGAGGGTGTAGACCTCCGCGAACACCTTCGCCGACGCGATCGCCGACAGCGTTGCCACCAGCACCATCGTCGGCCGCAGCAGCGGCACGGTCACACTCATGAACCGGCGCACCGCACCCGCCCCGTCGACCTCCGCGGCCTCCAGGAGAGACCTCGGCACGTTCGCCAGCGCGGCGAGGTACACCACCATGTAGTACCCGAGGCCCTTCCACACCGTCATCGCCATCGCGCTGAACAGCAGCAGCGTCGAGTCCGTCAGGAACGGGACCGGCTCGGACACCACGTGCAGCCCCCGCAGCAGCGAGTTCACCAGACCGTCACTCGACAGCAGCCACGACCAGATCAGTCCCGCCACCACCATCGACGCCACGACCGGCGAGTAGAACACCGCCCGGAAGAACCCGACCCCCGCGATCCGCTTCTGCACCAGCACGGCGACCAGCAGCGGCAGCACCACCATCAGCGGCACCACCACCACGACATACAGCGCGGTGTTCCGCACCGAGAGCCAGAAGTCGGCGTCCCCGAGCAGTCGTTCGTAGTTCGCGAGGCCGGTGAACTGCCCTCCACCGAGCGTGCTGGCGTCCGTGAACGACAGCACGACCGTGTTGCTGAACGGGACGATGAAGAACGTCACCGCGATGACGAGCGCGGGGGCGAGGAACAGCCAGGGGGCATACCAGCGCCGGCCGGTCACGGGTCCTCCAGGGGGTAGGGGGTGGAACGTCGTCGCGGCCGAGGACTTCGGTCCGGCCGGCGTCTGATGCCTGCCGGCCGGATGCCGGTACCCGCGGCGGAGCCGCGAGTCTCACGTCGTCGGCCGTTCAAGGCCTTCGCGGAGCCCCCGCCCCTTTGCGGGGACGAGGGCTCCTCACCGCGTCAGCCAGTGATCTGGTTGGCCGCCTCGACGGCCTGGTCGAGCGCCTTCTGCGGGGCGAGCTTCCCCTGCAGAGCCAGCTGCACCTTGGCGACGACCGTCCTGGTGACGCGCTCGTCGTACTGCACCGGAACCAGGTTCTTCCCGTTCGCGATCTGCTCCGCCGAGATCATCCGCGCCTGCGCCTCCGCGGACCCGTCACCCGCCTCGGTGAAGTACGGGTCCTTCAGCGCGTCGGAGACCGACGGCAGCACCGTCACGATCTTCGAGAACGCCAGCTGGTTCTCCGCGTTCGCCATGTACGACGCGAACGACACCGCCGCCGCCTGGTTCTTGCTCGACTTCGGCACGAGCAGCCCCATGACGGACATGTTCGTCGCCCCCGTCGACCCGGTGATCTGCGGGCCGACCCCCGTCGCCTCGGCGATCTTCGGCGCGTTTTCCTTGATGATCGTCAGGAAGTTCGGCCCCGACGGCAGGACGCCGATCTGACCGGCCTGGTACGCCTCGGTCGCCTTGCTGTGGTTCTGCGTGAGCGAGTCCTTGGAGAACACGCCCTTCCTGTACGCCTCGGCGAGCTTGCCGAGGTAGGCCGCCGCCTCGGGCGTGTTGAAGGTCCACTTCTTGCCGGACTCGTCGAGCAGCGGCACACCCTGCTTGGCGAGGTCGGCGATGAAGCGGTTCTCCAGCGCCGGGTGGAGACCGTAGGCCTTGCCCTTGCCCGCCTCGGACAGCTTCTCGCCCGCGGCGAGCAGCTCGTCGAAGGTGGCCGGCGGCTTCTCCGCGTCGAGGCCGGACTTCTTGAACTGTTCCTTGTTGTACATGGTGACCTCGGAGGTGAGGTACCACGGGATGCCGAAGGACCCCTCCTTGCCGGGCACGGTGAACGCGTCCCAGGCGCCCGGGATGTAGTCGGCCTTGACGTCCTTCGCCGTCTTGTCCATGTCGACGAACAGGCCCTTGGCCTCGAGCGCCTGGGCGAACTGCGGGTTGAGGTTGACGACGTCGGCCATGGTGCCGGCGACCGCGTTGGCCGTCATCTTCTCCTGGGCGCCCTCGAAGGGCACGTCGACCCACTCGACGTGGACGTCCGGGTGCTTCTTCTCGTAGGACGCGATGACGCCCTCGATGTACTTCGTGAAGGTCGGCTTCAGCTGGAGCGTCTCGAAGCGGACGGTGCCCTGGAGGGCGGCGCCGGGCTTGTTCGCGGCCTGCGTGTCGGAACCGCTGTCCGGGGAACCGCCCAGGCCGCAGGCGGTGGTGAGGACGCCGAGGGCGACGGCGACGGACGCGAGACGGGTGCCTCTGCTGGAGGGCATGACGCTCCTAGGAAAGTTCCGGACACCAGCCGGAGAACGGAGAGAGGCCTGCGACGGCATGCCGCGCAGTCGGAGCAAGTGGTCCGTACCACTTGACGGGCATGAGTTTGCTGAGGGTTCGGTTCCGCGTCAAGAGGTTCACCGGATCTTTCTCCCGGAGCCCTTGCTCCATGGCCCGGGCAGTTCGCCGGGAAGCAGCGGAACCGACTCCGCAGGCCTTGCCAGCACCGGCCCTCACATGGCTTGATGTGCGCCGTCACCCCGCTGTACCCAACGAAGGGAACACCGCGCGATGTCTCATCTCCCCAGCCGGCGCCGTCTGCTGCTCACCGCTCCCGCCGCCATCGCCGCCGTGGTCACGGCCCGTACCACCGCGGAAGCCCTGGCCGCATCAGGTACGAACCAATTGGCGCGTCGCGCTGCGACGGCGACCACCATCAGTGAGAGCCAGTGGACCGCGGGCACCCCGACGGCCCCCGGCCCCACCGTCGCGCGGGAGCTGCTGCGGCAGTTGCCCGGCTCGATGGTCGGCCCCGAACTCGTGGTCTCCAACAACCCGGAGACCGTCACCGGCCCCGGCTGGCTGATGCAGCACGCCCGCACGACCTCGAACCGGGGTGGCGCAGCCCGCGCCCTCTCGGGCACGTTCCCGCTGTACCTGTACCACCAGAACAGCACCGGCGACACGGCCTACCTGCACGTCCTGGTCTCCAACCCGGGCAGCTCCGCGGTGACGGTGAGCGCCAACGGCTCCGCCTGGACGAACGCCGACAAACCACTCGTCCAGGACCCGGGCGCGCGCGCCGGCACCGGCCCCTGCTACGCCGTCTCCGCCGACTGGGCCTCGGGCAACCTGCGCACGTACCTCTCCCCCACCTCCGTCGGCGCGACGAAGGTGGTGCAGGCAGCGCGGATCCAGATGACCGGCTCCATCCTTGACGGGCTCCTGGAGATCACCGCCAGCGGCGGCGTGTACACCTACACCGTGGTCACCCGTGACGGGAACCTGAACACGGCGATCAACTACACGCAGAACGACAGCAACGCCGCCACCGGCAACATCATCGGCCAGACGGACACTACTTACGGCCGCGAGGCCGGCGTCTACGGCGGCTCGCGCTGGACCACCGGTGTCACCACCGTCGACGTCCCCACCGCTGGAAGGCACCTCGGACTCGCACTCAACACCACCGTCCGCCAGGTCGCCGCGCTCGACCAGACCGTCCCGGCCACCGCCGCGCTCCGCGACTCCTCCCAGCGCAGCTGGGGCAACTACGGCGCGCGCTACGCGATCGAACTCGCCCTGCACAACCCGTCCTCGGCATCGCGCACCGCCCGCCTGGCCTTCGGCTCCAACGTCACCGGCTCCACCGACGTCCCAGGCAACACCTGGAACGGCGCGATGGCCGTCTCCGTCGACGACGCGGCCCCCCAGCTCCAGACCGTCTACGTCCGCCCCACCGTCCCCCGCGACACCATCGGCACCTATACCCTCGCGGCCGGCGCCACCCGCACCGTGAAACTCGACTTCATGGTCCCCGGCCTCATCACGGCCGGCTCCCAGCTCCTCCTGGAGAGCATTTAGCCCTGAGCCCCTCCCGCCCCGTGCAGGGAGGGCCGGACGCCCCTCCCGCCGAGAGCCCGCACAACAACGACCACCGTGCCGCAGGTGCGGTGCGGTGGTCTTGGATCTGTATGTCGACATGCCCTGGCTCCTGGAGATCCAGGCCGAGGTGCTGCATCGACGCGCCCTACGGTGTCCTCTCCGGCCTCGTCGCCGACGTCCGCGCCCGCCGCACCGATGTCTACGACACCGCGGACCGCATCCGCTCCTGGCGCATCTGACCCCACTGCATCGCACGGTTCTCCGGAACGGAAGGCGCTCTTGCGCACCGTGCCGGAAGGTGCCAGGGAACGAGGGCGGAGCGTCCGGGGCGGGCGTGCGCGTGCCGGGATGCGCTACCTGAGCCAAGTCGTCGGGAAGCGAGCCGCGTTCGATCCGGACTTCTCGCTGCCCCACGCCCTGAACCCCGTCGCGGCCAGCCTCATGGAGAACCACTCCTGGCGTCAAGCGGCCGAGCGGGCGGCGAAGGCGTTGAGCCCCGATAAGGCCCGCCTCTTCCTGGCGCTCGCCTCCGCGCGGGTGGGAAACGGAACCGCGGCCCGCGACTGGACGGACGACTATTTCGCCGGGTTCGAACCCCAATTGGCGGAACGGGAGTCCGGCGTCCTGTGCGACGCGCCGGAGGGGCACTCGGCCCGCCGGACCGTGGACTGCTGGAACGCGGAGGCCCCGGGCGAACCTGGAGCGCTGGGAGCCGTATCTGCGCCGTCACACCGCACGGCTCCCCGCCCGCCGATGGCCTCGACTATCCGGCGTGGTGCAGGACGACGACTGGGAGGCGCTGCGGAAAGGCTGGGAGCACGCCACAGTCAAGCCGGCGGCGTCCTCGCGCATCTCCGGAAGGAATTCTCCGACGCGGAGGCCGGGCGGCGCACGGAGGGCATCCGGCATCTCGACCGGCTCGCCCCGGAGGGGGCGGAGATGCGCGCCCGCGAGGCGCAGATGAATGCGTTCATCACCCACGGCACGGGCAGCGCGACAGCCGAGGTGAGTGAGCCCGCGAACACCGCGGTCAGGGACGTCACCGCTCTGCTCGCCGAAACCGCGCTCGACCCCGACGGTGGGGGCCTCGGCCGGCCGGCCCGCCGGCCCGCCGGCCCGCCGGCCCGCGGGCTCGCCGCGGAGACGATCACCGAGGACACGGTGCGCTCCCGGACGCCGACCGCCGCGGCGGTGATCGAGCTGTGCGCCGTGGCCCTCCCGACCGAAACGGGACCTGCGCGCCAACCTGAGCGGGGCCGAGGAGGAGCGGGCCGCGAAGCTCGCCGCCCGGACGGAGAATGAGAGGCAGGCCGTCAGGCACTCCATGCCCAGGATCGCGGGCGCGGGCTTGGCCGCCGTGGTGAGCGCGCCGGCCCTCCTCGACGGCACCTCGACGCTCCTGCTTGCACTCCTGACCATCGGCCTCTGCGCCTGGGGCCTGCTCGTCCTCGCGCGGGTGCCTGTGGAGCACCGTTCATGCCGTGACCAGGGTGGGCGCTTCGGGCGCGCACGGATGCAGGAGGGTTCCGGCCGACGTGCGAGGGAGGCGCGCGGCGACAGGCGCTCCGCCGACGCGATGGCTGCGAGACGGTTCACGGCTCTCCGCCCTGCGGGCCTGAGCTGCGGTGTCGCGCCGTGAAGTAGGGTGACGTGCCGATCAAGAGGGAGTGGGTGCGTTGGCGCGGGTGACCATGGCGGACGTGGCCCGGGCGGCGGGGGTGTCGTCGGCGACGGTGAGTTACGTGCTGTCGGGGAAGCGGCCGGTCGCGGAGGAGACGCGACGGATCGTGGAGGCCGCGATCGCGGAGCTGGGATTCAGCGTCAACACGGTGGCGCGGAGTCTGCGGACCGGGCGGTCGAGCATAGTCGCGCTCGTCGTACCGGACCTGGCGAACCCGTTCTACGCGCAACTCGCCGCGTCGATACAGGTGGAGCTGCGGCCGCTCGGCCTGCACGTCATGGTGTGCGATACGCGCGCCGACCGCGACGAGGAGCGCGCGTTCCTGCGGGAGGCGGTGCAGCAGCGGTTCGCGGGGGTGGTGATCACCCCGTTCCGGTTGGCGGCGAAGGACTTCCTGCCGCTGTCAGAGGTGGGCATTCCGGTCGTGGTCAGCGCGGACGTGCCGTTCGGCGACGCCGACCTGGTGACGCCGGACGCGCGCGCAGCGATGCGGGCGGCGATGACGGAGGTCACGAAGGCGGGGCGGCGGCGCATAGCGATGATCGCCGGGCCGCGGGACGCGACCGGGGGCGATCCGCGGCTGGAGCTGCTTCGGACGCTCGCCGTGCAGTTCGGGGTGTCCCTGCCGGGGCGGCTCGTCGTGCGGGGTGAGCACACGCGGGAGGCGGGGGCGGTGGGCTTCGGGAAGCTGATGGGGATGAAACACCGGCCGGACGCGGTGTTCTGTGCGAATGACGTGGTCGCGGTGGGGGCAATGGGGCGGGCGGAGACCCTGGGGATCGACGTCCCGGGGGACGTCGCGCTCGTCGGGCACGATGACGCGTCGTTCGCGTCGTTGGTGCGGCCGCGGTTGACCACGGTCAGGTACCCGGCCGCGGATGTCGGGCGGGCGGCGGCGCGGCTGCTGATCGAGCGGTTGGACGGGCGGGTCGCGCGGCGCACGGTGCACGTCCGCGCGGAGTTCGTCCCGCGCGGCACCGTCTGAGCGGGGGCTCTGCCCTCGAACCCCCCGTTCGCGGCTCGGCCGCGGATACCGGGTTGCGCCTGGCGGCCTCGAGCGCCGACCGGGCTGCCGCTGCTTGTGGGCCGAGGCTGATTTTTCTTCCGCTTCTCGCCGGCCGGGCGGGGAGGGGTGTCGGCGCCGGGCAGAGTGAAAACGCCACCTCGCACGTAATCGATTACGCAATCTTCTCGCTACCACCGACTCCACACCCGGCACCTAAGTTCTCGCAGGTCAAGCCCCCTTCCCCCACCCGCCATCGCCGCATCCGCGCATCACGAAACGGTCGCGTCACACACCCGGATTCGCTAGAACTGTTGACTTCTGTTGATCTCTGTTGTGAAGGTAGCCGCCGTCGCCCCAACGAAGGTGCGACGACCCTCGGCTCCGGGAGCACCCTCATGGCACTTCGCAAGCGCGGCACTGTCATCCCTCGCACGTCGTTCGTACGGCGCGGCCTGGTCGGAGGGGTGGTGCTCTCAATGACCGTGCTGACGGCGTGCGGTGGGGGCGACTCGGACGACAGCACGGACGCGGCCGGCGGGGCGGCGGCGTGCAGGCCCGCGTCGGGCAAGGTGACGCTGGACTACTGGTCGTGGGTGCCCGGCATGCAGAAGGCCGTGGACGTGTGGAACGCGGAGAACCCGAAGATCCAGGTCAAGGTGAAGACGACCCCGGCCGGCAACGCGGGCACGTACCAGAACATGTCGAACGCACTGAAGGCGGACAAGGCCCCCGACCTCGGCCAGATCGAGTACGACTCGCTGGCGAGCTTCCGCCTCAAGAACGGCCTGACCGACATATCGAAGTGCGCCGGCGTCACCGACGCCAAGGGCGACTTCGTCGACTGGACCTGGTCGCAGGTCGACTTCGGGGCGGACGGCAAGGACGGCGTGTGGGCGGTTCCGCAGGACACCGGGCCGATGGCGCTGTTCTACCGCAAGGACGTCTTCGACAAGCTGGGCCTCGCCGCGCCGACGACGTGGGAGGAGTACGAGGCCGCCGCCAAGAAGATCAAGGCGGCGAAGAAGGGCCAGTACATTACCCACTTCTCACAGACGGACCCGAACTGGTTCACCGGTCTGCTGTGGCAGAACAAGGGCTCCATGTTCGAGCGGGACGGCGACACCTGGAAGGTCAGCGTGGACCGGCCCGAGAACCGGCAGGTGGCCGACTACTGGCAGAAGCTGATCGACGAGAAGCTGGTCGCGACGGACCTGCAGGGCTTCTCGCCCGCGCTGTACAAGGCGTGGAACGACGGCGAGGTCGTCACCTGGATCAGTGCGGCCTGGGGTTACAGCACGATCCGCGACAACGCGAAGTCGACCGCAGGCAAGTGGGCCGTGGCGCCCATGCCTCAGTGGGAGAAGGGCCAGAACCAGGCCGGCAACTGGGGCGGTTCGACCACGGCCGTCCTCAAGGGCAGCAAGCACCCGGCCGAGGCGGCGAAGTTCGCACTGTGGCTGAACTCGGACGCGAAGGCGCTGGAGATCCTGAACAAGGAGGGCGGCCTGTACGCGGCGGCCAAGTCCGGCCTGGAGCTGGACGCGCTGAAGCAGCCGGTCAACTTCTACGGCAAGCAGCCGATCTTCGACGTGTTCGCCCAGGCGTCGGCGAACGTAGACACCGACTTCACCTGGGGTCCGACGATGACGGACACCTACCGCTTCATCAGTGACGGCACCGCGAAGGCCACCGGCGGGGGCTCGACACTCGGTGACGTGCTGAAGGACGCCGACTCCCAGAGCGCCGACTCGCTGCGCAAGCAGTCGCTGGACGTCAAGGAGTAGCCCACGGACGGCCGCCCCACCGCCCCGCTCCCCCGGCGGCGGCGGAGCGGCCCGTAGGTCACTCGTCCCGAAAGTCCACCGACAGGAAAGTCACCGGTGATGACCACCCCCACCACCGCAGCCGTGCCGGAAGCGCACGGCCCGCAGGCGCGGACGGCACCGAAGGCGAGAGCCCCGCGCCGCACTCTCGCCCCGCTCGCGTTCCTCGCACCCTTCCTGATCCCGTTCGTCCTGTTCACGATCGTCCCGGTGGGCTACGCGTTCTGGCAGAGCCTGCACGCCACCGAGCGCGTCGGCGGTACCTTCGGCCGCACCGAGACGGTGTTCGCGGGCTTCCGCCAGTACGGCGATGTCATGTCCGAGCCGTTCTTCACCGACAGCCTGCTGCGGGTGTTGCTCTTCGCCCTCGTGCAGATCCCGGTGATGCTGGCGCTCGCCCTGGCCCTAGCCCTGCTGCTCGACTCCGCGGTCAGCCGCCTCAAGCGGTTCTTCCGCCTGGTCTACTTCGTGCCGTACGGCATCCCCGGCGTCGTCGCCGCCCTGATGTGGGCGTTCCTGTACGACCCGCGGCTGTCGCCGATCGTCGACCTGCTCGGCTCGGTGAGCGTGGACGTCGACCTGCTCGGGCCCGGCGCGATCCTGTTCTCCATCGGCAACGTCGTGACCTGGACGTACACCGGCTACAACATGCTGATCATGTACGCGGCGCTCCAGGCCGTGCCCGCCGACCTCTCCGAGGCGGCGCGGGTGGACGGGGCCGGCGCGTGGACGATCGCGCTGCGGATCAAGGTGCCGATCATCCGGCCCGCAATGGTGCTCACAGGGGTGTTCTCGCTCATCGGGACCTTCCAGCTGTTCACCGAGCCGCAGGTGTTCCGCGCCATCTCCACCAGCGTGACCAGCACGTACACGCCGAACCTGGCGGCGTACTCGCTGGCCGCAGCCGACCGCTACAGCGAGGCGGCGGCCCTGTCGGTGCTGCTCGCAGTGGCGACGTTCGTGCTGTCCTTCCTGTTCCTCCGCCTCACTGCCAGGGGGCAGAAGTGACTCTCCTGACCCGTACCGAGGGGGCGCACGCTCCCGCGCCGAACGGCCCGAAGCGCGGCCGGAACCTGGCGGCCGTGCCGGCGTTCGTCTTCATGGCGCTGGTCGCCGGATACATGCTGCTGCCGGTGTACTGGCTGATCGTGTCGTCGACGAAGAGCCAGGGCGACCTGGTCACCACGCCGGGACTGCTGCCGGCCGAATGGCACCTGGGCGAAAACCTGAGCGCGCTGTTCAGCCAGCAGGACGGGATCTACCCGCGCTGGCTGGGCAACAGCCTGCTGTACGCCGGGCTCGGCGCGGCCGTGGGCACCCTGCTCGCCGCGATGGCCGGATACGCTCTCGCCGTCTATGCGTTCAAGGGCCGCGAGGCGGTCTTCTCCGTCGTCCTGGGCGGTGTGCTGGTGCCCGCGACGGCGCTCGCGCTACCGCTGTTCCTGCTGTTCGCCGAGGTGGATGCGACCAATTCGTTCTGGTCGGTGTTCCTGCCCAGCATCGTCAGTCCGTTCGGGGTGTACCTGTCGCGGATCTTCGCCGTGGCGTCCATCCCTGAGGAGGTCATCGAGGCCGCCCGGATCGACGGCGCCGGCGAGTGGACGATCTTCTGGTCGATCGCGCTGCGGATGATGTCTCCGGCCCTGGTGACCGTCTTCCTGTTCCAGTTCGTCGTCATCTGGAACAACTTCCTGCTGCCGCTGATCATGCTCCAGGACGAGCGTCTCTACCCGGTCACCCTCGGCCTGTTCACCTGGCAGTCGCAGACCAGCCGGGCGCCCGATCTGCAGACGCTGACCCTGGTCGGCGCGCTGGTGTCGGTGGTGCCGATCGTGATCACGTTCCTGCTGCTCCAACGCTACTGGCGCGCGGGTCTTGCCGCAGGGGCAGTGAAGTCATGACGGGCACGACACGCATCGCGGACGGCACGGACCCGCTGGGCGCTCTCACCGACCGGCTCGGCGGGATCGCCTACGGTGGCGACTACAACCCCGAGCAGTGGCCGGCCGACGTCTGGCCCGAGGACGTGCGGCTGATGCGGGAGGCGGGGGTCAACCTCGTCACCGTCGGGGTGTTCTCCTGGTCCCGCCTGGAGCCCCGCCCCGGGGTGTACGACTGGAGGCTGCTCGACACCGTCCTCGACCTGCTGCACGCGGGCGACATCGCCGTCGACCTTGCGACGCCGACTGCCGCTCCCCCGCCGTGGTTCAGCAAGGCTCACCCCGATGCGGGCCCGCAGAACGCGGCCGGCACCCGGCTCACCCACGGCAGCCGGCAGGCGTTCTGCCCGAGCAGCCAGGCGTACGCGCGGGCGTCCGACGCGATGGTGACCGCGCTGGCGAGCCGGTACGCCGACCACCCAGCCGTAGTCATGTGGCACGTCCACAACGAGTGGGGCAACCACAACGCGCTCTGCTACTGCGGGACCAGCGGGGCGGCGTTCCGGGAGTGGCTGCGCGAGCGGTACACCTCCCTGGACCGGGTCAACGAGGTGTGGGGCACGGACTTCTGGGGGCAGCGCTACGGCGAATGGTCGGAGATCGACCCGCCGAGCGAGACCACCGCGTTCCGCAACCCCGGCCAGGAACTGGACTACCGGCGCTTCTCCTCCGACGCGCTGCTCGCCAGGCACCGGGCCGAGAGCGCGCTTCTGCGCGAGCTGGGCCCCGGCATCCCGCTGACGACCAACCTGCTCGGCACCCTGGAGAAGAAGGTCGACGGGCACGCCTTCGCCCGCGAGTCCGACATCGTCTCCGTCGACCACTACCTGGTCTCGGCCGATCCGGGCAACCACGTCGACCTGGCGCTCAACGCCGACTTGGCGCGGGGCATGGCCGGCGGACGGCCGTGGGTACTCATGGAGCACTCGACGTCGGCGGTCAACTGGCAGCCGGTCAACGTGCCGAAGGCGCCCGGCGAGATGCGCCGCAACAGCCTCACCCACCTGGCGCGCGGCGCCGACGGCATCATGTTCTTCCAGTGGCGGCAGTCCCGCGCGGGCGCCGAGAAGTGGCACTCCGCGATGCTGCCGCACGGAGGCACCGAGACCCGGACCTGGGGCGAGGTCACCGCGCTCGGCGCCGAGCTTGCGGAGCTGTCGGAGGTGCGCGGCACCCGGGTGGCCGCGCGGGTCGCGCTGCTCTTCGACTGGCACGCCTGGTGGGCGCTCGAGCTGGAGGCGCGCCCCTCGGAGCGGCTGCGGTACCTGGACGCGGTCCGCGACTGGTACGGGGCCCTGTGGGACCTCGCTATCACATGCGACCTCATCGCGCCGGACGCGGACCTCACCCCGTACGAGATCGTCCTCGCTCCCTCGCAGTACCTAGTGACGGACGCCGACGCGGAGTCCCTGCACGCGTTCGTGCGCGGCGGCGGGCACGCGGTGATCGGCCCGTTCAGCGGGGCGGTCGACGTCAACGACCGGATCCGTGGCGGGGGTCACCCCGGCGCGTTCCGCGAACTGCTCGGGCTCGTCGTCGACGAGTACCTGCCGCTGCGGGTGGGCGAGTCGGCGCTCCTCTCCGACGGTTCGCGCGCGGCGGTGTGGACCGAGCGCGTCGAGTCGCGCGGCTGCACCGCCCGGCTGCGGTTCGCCGAGGGGCCCGAGGGCGGTCCGGCGCGCGGCGGTCCGGCGGTCACCCGGCACGCCTACGGCGGCGGGGCCGGCTGGTACGCGGCGACGGCGCTCCCCGCGCCGGCGTTGCGGGCGCTGCTCGGCGAGGCGTGCCGGGAAGCCGGGGTGGCGGCGGTGGCAGAGGTTCCGCCGGGGGTCGAGGCCGTTCGGCGTGCCGCAGGTGACCGCGGGTACCTCTTCCTCGTCAACCACACCGACGCCGAGGCGGTCGTCCCCGTCGGGGGCGGGTGCACCCGGATCGACGGTTCGGAGCTCACGGGGTCGGTGACCGTCCCGGCCGGTGACGTCGTCGTCGTACGGGAGGCCCCGGTGGCTCACGGCGAGCACGCCGCGAATTACGGGGAGGGCAGCTGATGCCGCTGATCGAGACCGACCGCCCCTCGGGGACCGTCCTCCTGCACGCGGGCCCCACCGCCTACGCGCTGCGCGTCGACACCGGGGCCGGCACCGTCCGCACGCTGCACTGGGGCGGGCCGCTCACCCTCGCCGACGCGGTGGCCGCGTTCGAGCCGGACGCCGAGGGGAACAGTTTCCACTCGCCGCTCGACGGGACGGAGGAGCTGGCCGTCGACGGCCAGGTGCGATTCGCGCCGCCCGCCCTCGACGTGCGGTACGCGGACGGTACGGGCTCGGTCGAGCCGGTAGTGGACGGTTACGACGTCCAGGAGGACGCCGAGGGAGCGGAACTGACTGTCAGCCTGCGTGACACCGGGCGGCCGCTGGGGTGGCGGCTGCACTACCGGGTGCGCCGGGACCGCGCGGTCATCGAGCGCTGGACGGAGCTCCGGCACGCCGGGGGGCACGGCGAGCAGCCGCTGACGCTGGTGCGGCAGGCGGCCGCCCAGTGGAACCTGCCGGTGCTCCCGGAGTACCGGGCCGGCTCCGTGCACGGCCGCTGGATTGGTGAGTTCCAGCTGCGGAGGACGCCGCTCTCCGTGGGCGAGACGACGTGGAGCAGCCGGCGCGGGCACACCAGCCACCAGTGCAACCCCTGGGTGACCCTCGACGGCGGCGACGCCACCGAGGAGAGCGGCGAGGTGTGGACCGTCGCGCTCGCCACGTCCGGGAGTTGGTGGACGACGGTGGTGCGGTCGGCGGAGGGCCGGTGCAGTGTGCTCACCGGCAGCGGGCACGAGGGAGTCGAACTCGCCCTCGCCCCGGGCGAGACGTGGACGACGCCGGTCAGCGCCGGGCAGTACGGGGCGGGTGGCTTCGGCGGGGCATCGCGGGAGTGGCACGCGTACACGCGTGCCACTGTCCTGCCTGCGGCCGACGAGTTGCGGCCGGTCCTCTACAACTCCTGGGAGGCGACGGCCTTCGGCGTCACCTTCGACAACCAGCGGGACTTGGCCGATCTGGCCGCGCGGATCGGCGCGGAGATGTTCGTCGTGGACGACGGGTGGTTCGGGGCGCGCGACAGCGACCGGGCGGGGCTCGGCGACTGGACGGCGAGGCCCGGTGCGTTCCCCGACGGGCTGCGGCCGCTGGCCGACCACGTGCACGGCCTGGGGATGCGGTTCGGGCTGTGGGTCGAGCCCGAAATGGTCAACCCCGAAAGCGAGTTGTTCCGCACCCGGCCGGAGTGGGTGCTGCACCTGCCCGACCGGACCGCGCACACCCTGCGCAACCAGCTGGTCCTCGACTTTTCGCGGCCCGAGGTCGCCGAGTGGGCGTTTGAGTGGCTGGTACGGACGGTCGACGCGTTCGACGTCGACTTCCTGAAATGGGACTTCAACCGGTCCCTCACGGAGGCGGGTTCGACCGGCGGCCGGACGGACGCCCGGCGGGTCTTCGTGGAGCACGCGCTCGGCACCCAGCGGGTCCTCGACCGGCTGCGGGCCGCGCGTCCCGCACTGCGGATCGAGGCGTGCTCGGGCGGCGGCGGGCGGGTCGACCTGGCGAGCCTGGCCCGGACGGACCAGGCATGGGTGTCGGACAACACCGACGCGGTGGACCGGCTTGCCATTCAGCACGGTTTCTCGCAGGTGTATCCCGCACAGGTGATGGGGGCGTGGGTCACCGACAGCCCGAACCCGTTCACCCGGCGGTCCGTGCCGCTCGGTTTCCGCTTCCACAGCGCGATGGCCGGGGTGCTCGGCGTGGGTGGCGACCTCACCCGCTGGTCGGCGGACGAGCTCGACGAGGCGGCGGCTTTCGTCGCGCGGTACAAGGCGGTGCGGGAGACGGTCCAGCACGGTGACCAGTACCGGCTCGGCTCGCCGGGAGACGTGTCGCACGCCGTTCAGTACGTGGCGCGGGACGGTGCTGAGTCCGTCGTCCTGCAGTGGCGGGTGGGGCCGGCGGGCGGGGTGCCCGTTCCCCGGCTGCGGCTGCGCGGGCTCGACCCTGGGGCCGACTACCACGTCGACGACGACAGCGGGACGCTCCCGGCCGACACCGTCCGCACCGGGGCGGCGCTCGCCGCGCACGGTCTCGCGGCGGAGCTGCAGGCCGGGGAGTACGTGAGCCGGATGCTCACGGTGCGCCGGGAGGTGTGACCTCGGCGGAGCTTGTGCGTGCCGGGTGCGGCGGGAGGACGGGACCTCCCGCCGCGCCCTTTCGTGTGAGCCGCCTCAGCAGGAGGTGACGGGGGTGCCGCTGTAGAGCTCGCCGTCCGGGACGCCGGTGTCGATGCTGCGGAGGTAGTACCCGCAGGTGGGGCGGTTCCTGAAGTCGTAGGTGGCGCCGGGGCGCAGGCGCCAGATCTTGTAGTCGTAGTAGGTCAGGTAGCGGTCGGGTTCGGCCCGCTCGGGTCGGTGGTCGCCGAGGACGACGAAGGTGTCGGCGCCGGCGGCAGTCGCCTGGCCGTTCTTGTCGATGAAGAGGGAGCCGCCCTCGTTGACGCCGACGCCCCAGGCGGCGCCGCCGGTGGTGAGGCCGTCCTCGATCGCGCGGGCGACGAAGGCCATGGTTCGGCCCATGCGGTCGCGTTCCTGGAAGTGCGAGTCATTGATGGTGTTGGCGTAGTTCGCCCAGTTGAACATGCCGGTGGTGAAGGTGATGTACGGGTCGTAGGGGTCGTAGAGCGCCTCGTCCGATGTGACGCTCCCCTCACAGGCGTCATACACGACGGCGCTGTTGATGTGGTGGCCGGCGCTGCCGCCACCGGAACCGCCGCCCTTGGCGACGACGGACTTCACCGAGTTCTGGAGTGCGGTGCCTTTCCAGTCCGCGTACTTGCACTGGTCGCCGCCCGCGAAGTACACGAACTCGGCGTTGCGGATGTCGGTGTTGGCCTGGCTGTTGTTGCCGTCGTTGCGGGTGCCCAGGGTCCAAGTGGTGCACGAGTTGACCCCGGCCAGGCGCATGGTGGCGTCGCACTCGGGGGTCTGGCTGCCGGAGGTGGGGGCGGAAGCGGCGAGGACTACGACGTCGAGGCTGCCGGTGCCGCCGCGGATCGCGTCGATGGCCTTGGTCATGGTGGCGGGGACGACCGCGCCGGTCCCGTTCATGGTGTAGGCGGGGCCGGACCAGGTGGTGCGCGAGACGTCGGACGCGCTGCCGAGTCTCACTCTCTTCGCGGCGGCCTCGGCCGGCTGCGCGGAGACGACGGCGGCGGAGAGCAGGACAGCGAGAGAGGTGACCAGACAGGTCAGAGGGGCGGCCAGGTGGCCGGTGGGACGTAGGGACACGGAGTTCTCCCAGGGATGGAGGGGGCCGACCACGCCGACGAGGGCCGGTGGTGATGGAAGGTACAGATGCTCCGGTGCGATGAACAGATGTAACGCGGATACCGTCCTGCGTCCGTGTTTCGACTCGCGCACAGCGTCGTGACATGAACGTAACGTTCATTACATCTGTTCAAACAACATCGCCATGTGTAACTTCACATCCAAGCCGATCGCGGTGCACGGACGTCTCACGTCACCGGCGGCTGACACTCCTCGGGAGGGAACCATCGTGAAGTACGAACATCTGCCTCGCCGCGCCTCGGTCGCCGCTGTGACGGTCTCGGCCCTGCTGACGCTCACCGCCTGCGGCGGGGACGACACCACGGAGAAGACCTCCGCGAAGGCGCCCGCCGCCGTCGAGATCGCCGGCGTGAGCGTCAAGAAGGACGCCGCGCAGCACGACGCGCTGCCGGCCGCCGTCAAGGACTCCGGCACCGTCCGGGTCGCCACCGACGTGCCGTACGCGCCCTTCGAGATGTTCGTCGAGGAGGGCAAGCCCGAACTGACCGGTCTCGACTACGACCTGGGCCAGGCCATCGGCGCCCGGCTCGGCGTGAAGTTCGCCTTCACCCCGCAGAAGTTCGACGGGATCGTGCCCGCGATCCAGGCCGGCAAGTTCGACGTGGCGATGTCCGCGATGACGGACAACAAGGAGCGGCAGGCCGTCGTCGACTTCGTCGACTACTCCGTCTCCGGCTCCGGGATCCTGGTCGCCAGGGGCAACCCGGAGAAGATAACCACGCTCGACGACCTGTGCGGCAAGAAAGTCGCCGTCCAGGCCGCGACCAACCAGCTCGACCTGCTCAAGGGGCACCAGAAGGCCTGTAAGAAGGCCGGCGGCGGCCAGATCGACATCCAGACCTTCCCGAAGGACTCCGACGCCCAGCTCGCCCTGCGCGCCAAGAAGGTCGTCGCCCAGGTGCTCACCAAGCCGGCCGCCGGCTGGACCGCGAAGACCGCCGACGACGGCGCCAGCTTCGAGGTCGTCGACGACCCGGCCGCCACCGGCGGCTACAACGCCTCCCCGAACGGCATCGCGGTCTCCAAGAAGCTCCCCGAGCTGACCGAGGGGATCCAGAAGGCCCTCCAGTCGCTCATCGACGACGGCACCGCCGCCAAGATCTTCGACAAGTACGGCGTCGGCTCCATCGCGGTCAAGGAAGCCACCAGGAACGCGGCGGTCGACTAGAGATGACCACCGCACTCGACACCGTGCCACGAACGACGGCCGACGAGGAGCTGACCGTCGTTCCCGTGCGCCACTGGGGCCGCTGGATCGCTGCGGGCGCCGCGCTGCTCTCGCTGGCCGGACTTGTCGGCTCGCTCGCCACCAACGCCAACCTGCGCTGGGACGTCGTCGGCGACTACCTCTTCGCCGACCTGATCTTCGACGGGCTCGCCACCACCCTCTGGCTGACCGTCGCCTCGATGGCCCTGGGGCTCTCCCTCGGCACCCTCGTCGCGGTCATGCGGCTGTCGTCGAACCCGGTGCTGCTCGGCCTGTCGTCTCTGTTCGTGTGGGTGTTCCGCGGCACCCCGCTGCTCGTCCAGATCATCTTCTGGGGATACGCGGGGGCGCTGTACCAGCACGTGAAGATCGGCGTCCCGTTCACGGACATCACGTTCGTACAGGTCGACACCAACGACCTGCTCACCCCGACGGTCGCCGCCCTGCTCGCCCTCGGCCTCAACGAGGCGGCGTACGCGTCGGAGATCGTCCGGGCCGGCATCCAGTCCGTCGATGTCGGCCAGACCGAAGCCGCCCACTCGCTCGGCATGCGGCCGGCGCTGACCATGCGCCGGATCGTGCTGCCGCAGGCCATGCGGGTCATCATCCCGCCGATGGGCAACGAGACGATCAACATGCTCAAGATGACCGCGCTGGTCTCGGTCATCGCCGCGCACGACCTGATGTCCAACATCCAGGACGTGTACGCGCAGAACTACCAGGTCATCCCGATGCTCGTCGTCGCGTCCCTCTGGTACCTGGCCCTGGTCAGCCTGCTAAGCGTTCCGCAGGCGTGGCTGGAGCGGCGGTACGGGCGAGGCACGGGGCGGACAGAACGAGCCACGGTTCTCGGGCGATTGCTCGGTGGGGCGCGGCTCTTCGGTGGGCGTCCGAAGAACGCAAAGGAGAAGGTGCGTTGAGCGCGCCCATGGTGCACGCCCAGGGCGTGCGAAAGCACTTCGGGAAGCTTGAGGTCCTCAAGGGCATCGACCTGACCGTCGAACACGGCGAGGTCTGCTGCCTGCTGGGCCCCTCCGGGTCGGGCAAGTCGACCTTCCTGCGCTGCATCAACCACCTCGAGAAGATCGACGGCGGCAAGCTCGCCGTCGACGGCGACCTCGTCGGCTACCGGCGGCACGGCGACAGGCTGCACGAGCTGCGGGAGAAGGAGATCGCGGCGCACCGCCGTGACATCGGCATGGTGTTCCAGCGGTTCAACCTCTTCCCGCACCTGACCGCCGAGCGCAACATCATGGAGGCGCCCTTCCGCGTCGGCGGCGCGTCTACTGCCATCGCGCGGGAAGAGGCCCGCCGGCTCCTGGACCAGGTCGGCCTCGGGGACCGGGCCGGGCACTACCCCGCCCAGCTCTCCGGCGGCCAGCAGCAGCGGGTCGCAATCGCCCGGGCGCTAGCGATGAAGCCCAAGCTGATGCTCTTCGACGAGCCGACGTCCGCGCTCGACCCCGAGCTCGTCGGTGACGTCCTGGACGTCATGCGGCAGTTGGCGGCCAACGGCATGACCATGGTCGTCGTCACCCACGAGATCGGCTTCGCCCGCGAGGTCGGCGACACCGCGGTCTTCATGGACGACGGCGTGGTCGTCGAGGCGGGCGACCCCCGCCGGATCCTCGTCGAACCAGAGCAGGAGCGCACCCGCGCCTTCCTCTCCAAGGTGCTGTGACCGCGCCCTCGCGGCAGGGGGCCCACACGGGCCGGCTGCTTGCGGACGCGCAGTCGCGCCTGGAAGGGTACCTGTCCTCTCTGGCGGAGCTGGTCGCCATCGACTCCGGGTCGTACAGCCCGGCCGGGGTGAACCGGGTCGCGGACTGGACGGCACGGCGGTTGGCGGGGGCCGGGTTCGAGGTAGAGCGGGTGCGGGGCGGACCGGACGCGGGGGACGTGCTCGTCGCGCGCCGGCGCGGCTCGCTCGCCCCCGAGGACGGGGGGCGGCGGGTGCTGCTCGCCGCCCACATGGACACTGTCTTCCCCGACGGCACCGCCGCCGCGCGGCCGTTCTCGCGGCGCGGCCCGCTCGCCCACGGGCCCGGCGTCAGCGACGACAAGGGTGGACTGCTCGCCGGACTCACCGCGCTGGAGATCCTCGCTGCGGCAGGGGTCACGGAGTACGCCGAACTCGTCCTGCTCGCCACGCCCGACGAGGAGATCGGCTCGCCGTCTTCCCGGGCGGTCACCGAGCGGGTCGCGCGGGGGGTGGACTGTGCTCTGGCGCTGGAGTGCGCGCGGGAGAACGGGGATCTCGTCGTCGCGCGCAAGGGGGTCGCGGACTTCCTGCTCACCGTGACCGGGCGGGCCGCGCACTCCGGGATCGAGCCGGAGCGGGGGGCGAACGCGGCGCTGGCCGCGGCGCACCTCGTCGTCGAGTTGCAGGCGCTGAACGGGCGTTGGCCGGATGTCACCGTCAACGTCGGGGTCGTGCGGGCGGGCGAGCGCACCAACATCGTCTGTCCGACAGCGGAGTTGCAGGTCGAGGTGCGGTCGGCGACCGCGGAGGGGATGTCCCGGGCCCGCGCCGCGATCGAGTCGGCGGCAGCGGTGCCGGTGGTGGCGGGGACGTCCGTCGAGGTGCGGCAGGTCGATCTGTGTCCGCCGATGGAGGCGACGGGTGCGGTGCGTGGGCTGTTCGCCCAAGCGCGTTCGGTCGGGGCGCAGTGGGGGCTGTCGTTCGGTGCGGCCGCGACGGGGGGTGTCGGGGACGCAAACATCATCGCCGGGGTGGGTGTGCCCGTCCTCGACGGGCTCGGGCCCGTCGGAGGCGCGGACCACACTCCCGAGGAGTGGCTCGACGTGACCACGGTTCCGGCGCGGGTCGCTCTCCTGGCCGGCCTCGTCGCCTCCCTCGGCACCACCCGCACCGACTGACTTGTCTGCGGCCAGGCCAGCTCACTCGGCAGGCGGGCTCCCCCTGGCGGGGGGGCAATCGTCCGCAGGGCGGAACGGGTGGGCACAGCCCGACCGAGCGCACAGCAAGGCTTGCAGGCCCCTTGCCCCCGCCCGCCCCGCGCAGCGGGGATTCGCGGCTCCGCCCGGTGGCCTCAAACTCCCAAGCTCTCGGCTTCGCTCAAGCAGGGGGCACCCCCCGCCGGGCTGAATGAACGCCACTTCTCGCCGGCCCGGGTGAAGTCCTTGTGGGCTCGTCCTCGACCTCGAGTGCAGGTCGAGCTGTTTCCCCAACCAGGAGGTTCTTATGACCCGCTCCACCCTCATCGCCTGCGCCACCGCCCTGCTCCTCACACTGGTGACCGCCCCCACGGCCGCCGCCGACGGCGGCAAACGACACGACGGCTCCCTCGTCCTCGTCGGCGGCGGACTGAAGGACGACAACAAGCAGGTCTACGGCGAGATCATCAACCGCGCCGGCGGCGCGACCGCCCGGATCGGCGTGATCACGGCCGCATCCGTGCCGGAGAGCCAGGACCCGGACGCCGCGGACTCCGAGCTCTGCTCCAACTCCAAGTGCAACGGGGCTTACTACGCCGGCCTGTTCAAGTCGCACGGGGCGGCGGACGCGCAGTGGATCCCGATCGACCTGGACCACGTCGCGAACGCGGACGACGCCACCGTCGTCCGGCAGGTGAACTCGATGAGCGGGTTCTTCTTCGGCGGCGGTGACCAATCGCGATACCTGACCACGCTGCTGAACGGCCCCGCGCACAAGGACACCAAGGTTCTCGCAGCGATCCGCGCCAAGCTCCGGGCGGGCGCGGTCGTCTCCGGGTCGAGCGCGGGCGCGCAGATCGCGGCCGGCAAGGACATGGTGACGGGCGGCGAGTCGTACGAGGGGCTGCGGGACGGCAGCAGCCCGGGGTACTTCGATGACCCGACCGTGCTCGGGTACGAGCCGGAGGGCGGGTTCGGGTTCCTGCGGTCGGGGCTGATCGACACGCATAGCGGGGCGTACGGCCGGGAGGGCCGGGCGATACGGCTGGCCGCGGACACCGGGAACGACCGGGTGTACGCGCTGGAGGAGAACACCGCTCTCGTCGTGGAGCACCCGGGCAGCACGCGCGAGCGGGTGCGGGTGCTCGGCCCGCGCGGGGTCGCCGTGCTCGACCTGCGGCGGGCGCGAGGGACCGATGGGACCGAAGCAGGGACCTGGTCGGTGAGCGGTGTGCGCTACAGCTACCTCACCGACGGGGACCGCTACGCCCCCCGGACGTGGCTCGCCCTGCCCGCCCCGGGCAAGCGGCCGCTCCTGCCCCGGTCGACCGCGCCGGTGCCCGCGAACGGCGACGTCTTCTACTCCGTCGCCAACCCCGACGGGGTCCCGTACTCCTTCCTGGACACCGCCCGTGCCCTGGCCGCGACCCGCGCCCAGCGCACCGCCGCGGCGACGACGTACGAGGACGGGCCGCGGTTCACGGTCACGTTCGACAAGGCGCCCGGCTTCGTCGCCTGGGGCAAGGACGCCGCCGCACCGCAGACCCTGACCGGTGTCGGCATCCGGATCACCTCCGAGTAGCCGCGCCGACAGCCCCGGGCGGCAGGGGGCCGGACAACCGCGCGGGGCGGCGCCGGACCTCCAGCTCCGCCCCGCTCGATGCCGCTCATACACCCGGCACCGACTCCTGCCCGCCCGGCCTAACCCGTGGGCGGGCAGGCCGGGCGTCGTCCGCGGACGCTCCACGCCAGTAGGCTCGCCGGACAGCCCGCACACCCCGAAGGGATCGAACACCATGGCCTCTGGCGCGCTCGCCGAC
Source organism: Streptomyces sp. NPDC057287 (assembly GCF_042667905.1). Classification (NCBI taxonomy): domain Bacteria; kingdom Bacillati; phylum Actinomycetota; class Actinomycetes; order Kitasatosporales; family Streptomycetaceae; genus Streptomyces; species Streptomyces sp. NPDC057287. The sequence continues at coordinate 53,201 of NZ_JBHUYV010000028.1, forward strand.
GACATCCGGCAGAAGCTGGGCGAGCTGAGCCCGGCCGAGCGCAAGGTCGCGCGGGTGCTGCTCGCGGGCTATCCGGCGGCCGGGTTCGAGACGGTCGCGGTGCTCGCCAAGCGGTCCGCCGTCAGTGCGCCGACGGTGATCCGGTTCGTGAACCGGCTCGGATACCGGGGCTTCCCTGACTTCCAGGCCGCCCTGCGCGACGAACTCGACGCACGCAACGCCTCTCCGCTCTCGCTGTACGAAACGACCGGGTACGCGCGCGCCGAGAAGACGAGCGGCGACGGCGACGACCAGGACTCCGCCCTCCTGCGCCACGGCAGCGAGGTCTTCACCGGTGCGCTCACCGCGACCCTCGCCGAACTCCCGCCGCACGACTTCGAGCATGCTGTCCGGCTCCTTGCAGACCGCAAGCGCCGCATCACGCTGGTCGGCGGGCGCTTCACGCACCTTCTCGCCCAGTACCTCGGTCTACACCTGATGCAACTCCGCGACGACGTAAGGTTTCTGCCGGATCGCGACGTTGAACGCGCCGCCATCCTGGCCGCGTTGGCCCGGCGGGACGTCCTCGTCGTCTTCGACTACCGCCGCTACGAGGCCGACGCGACCACCGTCGCCGCCCTCGTCCAGGAACACGGCGGCAAGGTCATCCTGTTCACTGACACTTGGCTCTCGCCCGCCGCGCCGCACGCCGAGGTCGTCCTGCCGAGCCGGGTCGCGGCGCCCTCCCCCTACGACAGCCTCGTCCCCACCCTCGCCGTCCTCGAGACCGTCGTCGCCGGCGTCATCACCGCACTCGGCGACGACGCGCGCCGTCGGATGCAGCACGGCGAGGACGTCGCCCGGCGCGCGGGTCTGTACTGACCCGGCTGCGTCCGGCGGATTGACCGGCGGCCCGAACGCGTTTCGCGGCGGCCGGGGGCGCCGTCCGGCCTGCCGCGGTTGTGGCGACCGGCAGGCCGGTCGCCACAATCTGGACTTCAGCTCCTCGACGGCCGTGTCGTCGAGCGGAGCGTCGACGGGATCGGGCGGGGGCCTGCGGCAGCAGGTGCTCCGCGAGTACGTCGGTCCCCAGGTGGCGGGTGACAGGGCCCAGGTAGATCGGCGTCGATCGACCTGATCGGTTCCGGCCGCGACTCGTACAGCGCGACCGCGTCCGCCTTGAACTGCGGCGGGTAGTTCTTCATAACCACGAGATGTCCGTTTTCAGATCCGCAGGATCAAGTGTCTCGTGTGTCCAGGATTCGAGGTCAAGACCCCTTCTCGCCAGAGCCCTCACGCTGTACGTGAGGCGCGTGCTGTCGGCCCTTGGCATGCGTCACGGACCGGCCGACGCAACGATCGCCTGAATTCCCGACCGCGGCCCCGCTCTGCTGTCCCTGCGCACCGGCCCCTACTCCGGCTTCGCGCCCGAACCGTTGAGCTGGGCAACGGGTCACGGCCCGAACCGCGACACCGCGCTGCTCATCACGACCGGTCGGCGAAGCGAGGCGCCGCGCAAGCACCGCGCGGTGGCGAAGGCCAGGACCTGCCGCTCTGCCGTGCTGACGGACCACGGCATCGCGGAGAACTCGGTGCGTGCCGTCATAAGCACCGCTCCCCCGGCGTGGAGCCACCCGACCAAGGCACCTTGGAGGAAGACCGCGGTGGACGCCTCCACACGGGATAGTGGTACCCAACCGGGAGCATCGTGAACAGCGGTGGAACAGGTTCCGTGCGCGGAACTGGGTACCGGCTGTCCCTGATGGTGGCGACGCTGAGGCTGATCTCAGAGCGTGAGGCCCGCGTCGCGGACCAGGAGTGCGGCTTGGACGCGGTTGGTGACACCCAGGGTGGTCAGGATGCGGCTGACGTGGGATTTGACCGTGCTCTCTTGCATGCCGAGTGCTCTTGCGATGCCGGCGTTGGTGTCTCCTTGGGCGAGCAGGGCAAGGACGTCCTTTTCGCGTGGGGTGAGGGAACCGATGCAGGTCTGGGCCTGGGTTGCTCGGGGGCGGCCCGTGTGGTGGTAGCGGTCGATGAGGCGGCGGGCGGCGGTGGGGTGGAGCATGGCCGATCCGGCGGCTACAAGGTGGACGGCACGCAGAATCTCGGCAGGGTCGGTGTCCTTGAGGAGAAAGCCGTCGGCGCCTGCGGCCAACGCGTCGTAGACGTACTCGTCGAGGTCGAAGGTGGTCAGGGTGATCACCTTCGGTGGGTGAGGCAGGGCGCGCAGGCGTTGGGTGGCGGCGATGCCGTCCATGCGGGGCATGCGGACGTCGACCAGTGCGACGTCGACCCGGTGGGCGGTGGCCTGCTCGATGGCGTGGAGCCCGTCGGTGGCCTGGGCGACGACCTCGATGGCGTCGTCGCTGTCGAGGAGGTCGGTCAGTCCGAGGCGGACGAGAGCGTCGTCGTCGACGACCATGGCGCGGATCACTGGCGAGGACCGTTCTGTTCGGTGAGGGGGTGGGGAATGCGGGCGGCCAGCCTCCAGGTACCGCCGCCGCCGGGCCCGGCGTTCAGGTGCCCGCCCAGTGCTTCTACGCGCTCGCGCAGACCGATCAAGCCGAACCCCGAAGGAACCGGCTGAGCGCCACGGAGGTTGGTACCCGGGGAGTTGGTGACTTCGATCAGGGTGGCGGGCGGCCCGTAATCGACGCGGACATGGACAGGCGCGTCCGGGGCGTGCTTGCGGGCGTTGGTCAGTGCTTCCTGGACCAGCCGGTAGACGGCCAGTCGGTGTGCCGCGGGAGCCTGCTCCCGACTGCCTTCGACCATCGTGTCGATGACCTGTCCGGCTGCCCGGGCCTGCCCGATCATCTCGTCGACGTCGCGCAGCGCCGGTGCGGGCCGGTCGGTTGCCGCAGAGGTCTCGGTGCGAAGGGCGCCGAGAACGTCGCGCAGATCGGTAAGGGCCTCGGTGGAGGCGGTGCGCAGCAGGCTGAGTCGTTCGATGACGGGATCCGGCAGGGCGTCCCTTTTCGTGGCCAGGACACCTGTGTGCAGGGCGATCAGGCTGAGCCGGTGGGCGAGCACGTCGTGCATCTCCGCCGCGATCGCGGACCGCTCAGCCATGCGGGCGGCCTGCTCGCGTAGCTCCCGCTCGGTCCGCAGATGCTCCACCTGGGCATTCAACGCCTCGACCAGACGGCGCCGGTTTCCCATCCATAGCCCACCCACTACAGCCAGCAGCACGAAGAGCACCGAACCATAGGGCTGCGGCTTCCACAGGGACACAGCCGGGTGCAGGACGGCGTTGCCGGTGAGGGCCACTGCAGAGCAGAGCACGGCTGCCAGGATGCGCCGACGGGCAGCGAGGTCGAACAGGGCCAGCAGGAGCAACGGGAGCATCGGCCACCCCCACACGCCGGCCGCCGCCGTCGTGAGAGCCGGGGCGAGCAGCCAGGGGCTCCGGCGCAGCAGCAGGGCGATCCCGCAGACGAGCACCACCGCTGTGCGGACGACACCGTACTGGCCGCCGGCACTCGATGCCGTGTTCTGCACCGCGGCAAGCGTCAGCAATGCCACCAGGCCATAGCGCCCGTACACGACCCATCTGTGGCTCTGTTCTCGTTTCACCGGTGCAGCGTAAGCAGACGGCCGTCTGTCGCACGTCCACCGTTCTGCCACGGCGCCCCCTTCTTTCGTAGGGGAAGGCGGTCGCACAAGGGACGATCCGCAGGAGAGTGGCCGTCTCTAGCGTCGAAGACATGGACGACTGGACCACCTCACACGAACGTGTCCTCGCGCAGCGCAACGCCGAGGGCTGGATTTTCCTCCTCGAAGCAGCCCGCGACCTGCGCACCACCGGAGCCATCGCTCCCAGCAGCAAAGCGCTCGCCCGCCTGCTCACCGACCCGGTCCAAGAGCACGGAACCCACCCCTTGAACGTACTGGAGGCGGGTGCGGGCACCGGCTCGGTCACCCGCACCCTGCTCTCCCGCCTCTCCCCGGGCAGCCAACTGGACATCGTCGAGGCCAACGCGCGCTTCGCCTCCCAGCTGCGCCACCTGGTCCGTATCCATGCGCGGCCGGCCGGCGAGAGAGACCGGGTCCGCGTCCACCACGCCCTCGTCGAACAGCTCGACACCGGCCGCCCCTACGACGTGATCGTCTCCGGCCTGCCGTTCACCAACTTCACCCCCGACCAGGTCGAGACGATCATGAACCGGTACATGGAACTGCTCCACCCCGGCGGCACCCTCACCTACTTCGCCTACCGCGGCACCCGCTACGTCCGGGCCCTGACCGCCTCCCGCACCGAAGCCCGCCGCCACCGCGCCGTCGAGGAGGTCCTCGCCGGCTACCAGCGCCGGTACGCCACCGGCTGCTGGACCGTTTGGGGCAATCTGCCCCCGGCCACCGTCTGGCAGCTGCGCCGCCCCACCCGCACGACTGACCCGGCAGCGCTGGACATCACGGTCGGCGTGGCTTCGTGAACACACTGACCGGCCTGATCGGCCACGTCCCCGCTCCGGCCGCCTACGCGATCCTGACCGCCGCGGTGTTTGCCGAGTCCGTGCTGGTGGTCGGCGCGTTCATCCCGACCCTGACCCTCCTGCTGGCCGCAGGGGCCTTGGCCCGTGCAGGCAACCTGAACCTCGCTCTCGTCATCGCCACCGCCACGGGCGCGGTCGTCGCCGGGGACGCCTTCGGCCACCGCACCGGGCACCTGCTCGGCAGCCAGCTGCGCACCGGACGCCTCGGCCGCCGCATCCCCACCGCCGTCTGGCAGCGAGCCGACGCACTCATGGCGCGACGCGGTGGCCACGCCGTCTTCCTCTCCCGCTTCGTCCCCGTCGTGCGCACCCTGACCCCGCACCTGGCCGGGGCGACCCTCCTGCCCTACCGCCGCATCGCCCCCTACAGCCTGCTCGCCGCACCGTTGTGGGCCGGCGCCGAAGCCACCACCGGATACGTCGCGGCCACTTCCCTCCAGCACGTCATCACCTACGGCGGCCCCGCTCTCGCCACCGCCGTAGCAGTGATCGCCACCACCGCTGTGGCCGGCAACAAGATCCGGCGCCGCCAGCGAACTCACACCGCCGGCCGCGAAAGCCGCATCACAACCCCGACCTCCGGGCGCCCCACGCCCTTAAGCGCACAGTCACCAACGCGCCTGACTCGGGGCAACCTGGAAACAAGGCGGAAGTGGTCCCGATCGCGACCTCCACGGGCGCAACCCGTTGCCACTCGACAGTGGCCGCCGCCGTCACCTGCGGCAACAGCGCTTCGCTCGGACCGCCTTACGCGGCGAGCTCTGCGGCGACCCTGACCAGCAGACTCGCCCCTCCATTACTGCACACAAGGGTGGTTGTCGGAGGCTTTCCGAATCGGATCCCAGTCGCTGCCCATCCGTTTGGAACGGCCGCGATTCGTGGCGTGCAGGCGTTGCGCTACTTCAGGCTTTGAGGAATGCTCCACGGGTTCTTGCTCTGCAGGGGCGTTGGCAGCAGAGCCTCGGGGGTGCCTTGATAGGCCACGGGGCGGAGCCAACGGTTGATGGCCGCGGCGCCGACACTGGTGTGGGGTGAGCTGGTCGTGGCAGGCCACGGGCCGCCGTGGTGCATGGCGCGGGTGACTGCGACTCCGGTGGGCCAGTCGTTCCAGATGAAGCGGCCAGCACGCTGTGTGAACCAGATGCTTTGGGACAGCTGTTCGTCCTCGCCTTCCCGGCCGTGGATGGTGGCAGTGAGGCTGCCAGGCAGTTCTTTCAGAGTGGCGAGAAGGTCTTCGGCGGAGTCGTACGTGACCACGATGGAGGCGGGCCCGAAGCATTCGCGTAGAAGTTCCGGATGGGCGCGCAGGTCGTGGGCAGGGAGCGTCAGCAAGGTGGGCGAGTCTTCGTGCGTGTGCTCGCTGTCCGAGGTGGTGAGGGTCGACGAAATGGTGCTCACCGCGGGGTGGGCGGCTAGTTCGGCGGCGGTTGCGCGGTAGGCCTCGCTGATCCAGGGGCCCAGCATGGGCGTGGAGTTGACCTGTGCGATCTCGGTGGCCAGCAGTTCGCTCAGGTCGTGGTTGCTCGGCAGGAAGAGCAGTCCCGGCTTGGTGCACAGCTGCCCTTGGCTGCGGGTGACTGATGCGATGTATTGCTTGACGAGCTGGGCCCCTCGTTGGGCGAGGGCAGCCGGTGTGACCACGACGGGGTTGAGCGAGCCCAGCTCTCCGTAGAAGGGGATGGGGGAGGGCCGCCTGGCGGCGAGGTCGAAGAGGGCCCGACCGCCGGTGGTTGAGCCGGTGAAGCCGACGGCCTGGATGGCGGGGTCGGTGACCAGGGCTCGGCCCGCCTCACGTCCGTGGACGACGGTCAAACACCCTGCGGGCAGGACGGTGGCGGCGAGGCCGACGGTGACATCGGTGAGCCTGGGATGGCCTTCGTGAGCTTTGATCACTACGGGGCAGCCGGCTGCCAGGGCGCTCGCTGTGTCGCCGCCGAGTACGGAGAAGGCGAAGGGAAAGTTGGATGCGGTGAAGACGGCTACCGGTCCCAGAGGGATGAGCATGCGTCGCACGTCCGGTCGCGGGACGGGGAACGCCTTCGCGTCCGCGTGGTCGATGACGACATCGAGGTAGGCGCCTTCTTCCGCAATGTCAGCGAACATCTGCAGCTGTACGCGGGTTCTGAGCACTTCACCTTGGAGACGCTCCGTGCCGAGGTGAGTTTCCTCGTCGGCGAGGTGGACGAGATCGTCGGTGTGATCGTGAAGGACTCCAGAGAGAGCGCGAAGTAGGGCACCTCGTTCGGTCGGCGCGAGTGCGGCGAGGCGAGGGGCTACTGCGGTGGCGGCGTTCGTGGCGAGGGCGGTTGCAGAGGTGTCGGGATGCATCGTTTCTCTCGGCTTCGCTGGGGGCTGGCGTCGTGTTGCAATCAGGGGTCGGGCGGTTGGCTCTGTTCACGAGAACCGACAGCAGTTGTTCACAAGTTTGGGAGGCACCTGCCGGGCTCGATGTTCGATGGCTCGGCGCTGGACGGCATTGCTGCTGATGCAGGCATCGGCATCCGGGATCGAGCGGGCGTTGATCGGCGGCTGTGGGGTGTATTCAGTGTGAGCCGGCCTGTCGGGCCTGGCGTGTGGCGGTGCGGGGATCGCCGGTGACGGGTTGGCCGTGGCCGGGCAGGAGCACGGTGGCGTCGGTGAGTTCGTCGAGTCGGTCCAGGGAGGTCAGGGCGGTGTGGCTGTCGTGGGTGAAGCCGCGGCAGACGAGGGTGGGGCCGGTGTGTCCGGTCAGGTCGTCGTGGGTGACCAGGGCGTCGCCGGTGAAGAGCAGGCCGCGTTCGGAGAAGAGGTAGCCGGTGCTGCCCTGGGTGTGGCCGGGCAGCGGGACGGCCCGGGGTGCGCCGGGGACCTCCTCCAGTCGCTGGTCGGTATCGAAGGTGCGCGCGCCGGGGGTGGCGGGGGCGGTGAAGGCGCCCTTACGAGCGAGGTGGAGCGGGGTGGTGATCGCGGCGGGCCGGTGCAGGAGGTAGGGCAGCATGGAGCGTTCCGGCTTGGCGTGGCGCAGGGCACTGCGCGGGCCGTCGCGCAGGATCGCGGCGTCGCCCTCGTGGACCCAGAGTTCGGCGCCGGCCTGCTGGAGGGTGTGGGCCAGTCCGGTGTGGTCGGGATGTCCGTGGGTCAGGAGCACGGCGCGGATGTCGCTCAGGGAGCGACCGGAGCCGGCCAGGTGCGCGCGCAGCTGCTTCAAGTGGGCCGGCAGTCCGGCGTCGATGAGGACCAGGCCGCCCGTCTCCTCGACCAGGTAGAAGTTGACGACGTCGTCACCGAGGCGGTCCACGCCGGGGGTGACGCGCCGGTCTGAGCAGGTGGAGCGGGGCATGCGTTCCTCCGTGAGCGGGGCGGCACAATTAGATACAGTCGACTGTAATGGATGAGAGGGAACACGAGATGCCCAGCGAGACTCCGCGCAGGCCGTACAACTCGGGACGCCGACAGCAGGCCGCGCGCCGCAACCGCGCCGCGATTCTCGCGGCCGGCCGGGAGCTGCTGTTCCGTGACGGCTACCAGGCCACCACCGTCCGCGCGGTGGCCGAGCGTGCCGGCGTCTCCCCCGAGACCCTCTACAAGGCGTTCGGCGGCAAGCCGGGGCTGGTCAAGGCACTGTGGGACGTCACCCTGGCCGGGGACGACGAGCCCCTGGTCATAGCCGAGCGACCCCAGCTCCAGGCCGTCCTGGCCACCCGCGACGCTCACGCCAAGCTCCGCCTGTACGCCGCGTTCGTCCGCGGCGTCCACGAACGCCTCGCCGCCCTGTCCGCCCTTCTCGCCCAAGCCGGCCCCGAGGTCGGCCAGGTCCTCGCCCTCAGCGACGAGGAGCGGATGACCGGCGTAAGCGCTTTCGTCGCCCACCTCGCCGACACGGGCGCCCTGCCCCCGGACATCGACGCGGCTCGCCTGGCGGACTCATGGTGGGCGTTGACCGGCCCCCACCTGTACACCCAGCTCACCGGTCGTGGCTGGGACACCGATACCTACGAGGACTGGCTGACGGGCATGCTCGTCTCGGCCCTCCCGGACGCGACCTGAGCGCTGATTCATCATCGCCCGGTCGGCCGCGGCCCACTGGGCCGTACGCCCCCACTGCTTCGGTGACCTTCCTGAACGACTCTGAGGCCCGCCGGGTGGCACCGTGCGGTGAGGCCGGACCCAACGGATGCCGAGCCGCAGCCGCCATCCAAGGGCGTGTTCGATTCTCATGCGTAATCGACTGCTGCTCAATCTCATGAACAAGTGCTGTCGGTTCTCGTGAACAGAGCCAACGGGTAAAGTCAGCCGCTCAAGGCGCGGTTCTCTTCTGGATTGCTCTTGGCGTCGGCCGGCACCTGTGCCACCCGCTTCGGCGGACTGAGGGTGCCGGCCACTTGTGTTTCCATCGCCCACCACGCCCGCTTCCCGGCTGCCTGTCTCTCGCTGTCATCTCCCTCGCTGGGAGGGGCGCTCTCACGTAGTGAGCGTTTCGAGAGTTCATGACGCTGGGCGACTTGCTGTATCTGATGTGTGTGGAGTGTGGCGAGGCTCTTGGGGTAGGCGGGGTGGATAAGTGACGGTGCTTCATGAGGCGGGCTATATGGACCTGGCTGGGCAAAACGAGTGTCAGCGGCCGTTGATGGAACGCCTAATTTCGGTGTCCGCCGTGTTCGAGGGAAGCGAGGACATCGCCTCTGCTCGTGGCATGGCCCGGGACTTTCTGGAGTCGTTGCAGGCTGTGCATGGGCTGCCTGTGTCGAAACGGGCGATGGGCATGGTCCAGCTGGTGGTGAGCGAGCTGGTGACCAATGCCCGCAAATACGCTCCCGGGCCGTGTCTGCTGACTTTGGAGGCCAACGAGGGCGCCGTCGAGGTGACCGTGTGGGACAGCAGCCCGGCGCTGCCGCTGATCCTGGCGCCGGACCCCTACCGGGTCGGCCAGCACGGATTGGAAATCGTCATAGCGCTCTGCCGCAGCTTCGAGTTCCACCGTGAGCCGGTCGGCAAGCGCATCAGGGCGGCCGTCGTCCTGGCCGACGACCCGGGCGGTGCCCCGGCCGGCCACCAGATGATGTGATCAGACCGCCAGACTCAGGCCGTCGGTGTCTTTCACGATGAACCTGCTGCCTCTGCGGAGAACCCTCGCTGCTGCTCCAGAACCCGCACCTTGGGGGTGCTGAGGCGGCGGCCGGTGACTGCCGCGGGCTCTTCTGGTCGTCGCGGCCGCGCATGGAGGGGCCCCGGCGCCAATGACACCGGGGCCCCGAAGGAACTGCTACACCATCTGCCGACCCTGGTCCTGCGCCGGCCTTCTGTTTCCGCGAACCCGACCTGAATGCTGTGGTCGGGGGTGCGGGGATCGCGGTTGCTTGACCGGAGACCACCTCACTATCGATGTCCTGCGGTACCCGGACCCGTGTGGCGTCCGGGCGATCCTGATGGCGCCTGGTTCCTCCGTTCATCCCTCTGGGATCACTACTGCTACTGCTGGCACTGCGAACCGTGATGCGTACTGCTCGGTGGCCTGTGACAGCGCCACACTCTCCGGCAGCCAGCCCCGTCGCCCGTCCTGCGATCCACTCTGGCTTAGAACCCCACTGCCGAACCTCCCGATGCGCGCGCCCGCAGCCGACGCCTTCACCGAGGTACCACTCACTCACTGCACTGCTACTTCGTTAACTGCGGTCCCGCTCACGGCGGCCCCTGATCACTGCGGGCCGCCCGGTCCGGTCGCCAGTCCCGTCGCCCCAACAAACCTGGCTTCGAAACTCCACCACCGCACCGTCCTGCGAACTCCAACTACCTGTACTGCGTGTACTTCTGCCAGGCAGTTCGTCTCTGCCCGGCCCTGCTGTCCTTGCTGGCTACGAGAGAAACCATAACTACACCACCACCCAATGTCTACTCCACCCAGGATAGATTTTCGCTCTCCTGTCAGAGAGGTAGTAGCCCTCCTGGCGAGCAGGACCAGAGTTCGCACCGTGTCCGGCGCAAGACGCCACAGGTGATCAGCCAGGGGCGCTCCGTTCTGTGCAGCTACTGCACCTCGCCGAACGGCAGGACATCGGCTTCGGTGGTGTCCAGACGGAGCCGCTCGAAGCACAGCGGCTGGCGCCACACGCCGTGGTCCAGGGACACGTCGGCGCTGAACTCCGCGACAAGGACGGGGCAACGAGGACCGAATTCAGACGAGGCGGGGCCGTCCTTGCAAGGGCGGGCGCGGTGTCAGTCGGCGACGCGGATGACGATCTTGCCGAAGGCGCCGCGGGCGAGGTGCTCGTACGCCTTGATCGCGTCGTCGAAGGCGTAGACGGTGTCGATGACCGGGTCCAGGCCGTTCTTCTCGATCCAGGTGTTCATGTCGAGGAAGGCGCGGCGGTGGCCCACCGCGATGCCGCGGATGGCGGCCTGGCTGTAGAGCAGGGACAGGACGTCGAGGGGAGCGGTCATGCCGCCGAGGAAGCCGACCAGGGAGATGTGACCGGCGGCCCGGGTGGCGTGGACGGACTGGTTGAGGTTGTCGCCGCCTACGACCTCGATGACCTGGTCCACGCCCTGACCGTCGGTGAGCTCGCGTACCTTCCCGGCCCAGTCCGGGGTGGTGCGGTAGTTGATGAGGTCGGACGCGCCGAGAGCGGCCGCCTTCTTCAGCTTGTCGTCGCTGCTGGAGGTGGCGATGACACGGGCGCCGAGGGCGGTGGCGATCTGGATGGCGAACAGGGAGACGCCACCGGTGCCCTGGACCAGGACGGACTGGCCGGGCTTCAGGTTGCCGTACTCGACCAGCGAGTACCAGGCCGTCAGCGCCGCGATCGGCAGGGTGGACGCCTGCTCATCGGTGAGGTTGGCCGGCGTCGGCACGGCCGAGTTCGCTTCGAGAATCATGTACTCGGCGAGGCCGCCGTCGATCGGGCCGCCGAGCTGCCAGTCGGGCTCATCCCGGGCGGGGGCGCCGTCCAGCCAGTGCGAGTAGAAGTGCGACATCACACGGTCGCCGACCTGCCACTCGGTGACGCCGGGGCCGAGCTCGGCGACCACACCGGCCGCGTCGTTGACCGGAATGAGGTTCTTCGGCATCTTCTCCGGGTTGTAGACGCCGTCGACGATCGCCTTGTCACGGAAGTTCAGGGAGACCGCGGAGACCTTCACGAGGATCTGACCGGGTCCGGGCTTGGGGGTGGGGCGCTCCGCGAGGCGGAGGTTGTCCAGGCCGAAGTCTTCGAGCTGCCAGGCACGCATGACACGTGCTCCTTTCTCTTGCATCCGAGGGAAAGCGGTGGGAGCGGCGCGGCGGTCTCAGGCGGTGGTGTCGTCGTGGGTGACGGTGACGACGATCTTGCCGACCTGGCCGTTGGCCTCCATGTAGCGGTGGGCCTCGGCGATGTCGGTCAGGTCGAAGGTCTTGTCGACGACGGGGGCGAACGAGCCTGAGGCGAGTCCGGCGTTGATGAACGCGACGGCGCGGCGCAGCCGTTCGGGGTCACCCGTGATTTCGAAGAGGGTGTAGGTGCTGGTGTTCAGCGCGGGGAAGGACTGCGCGTTGGGCAGCGGGGTGGGGCGCGGGTCGAGCGCGCCGTAGACGACCAGGTGCCCGCCGGGGGCGATGCCCTTGGCGAGGGTTTCGACGCCGGGTCCTGCGATCGGGTCGAAGGCCAGGCGTACACCCGTGCTGCCGGTGATCTCCTCGATGCGGGTGGGCAGGTCCTCGTCGTCGGTGACGATGACGTCGGCCGCGCCGGCGTCCAGGAGGCGCTGCTTCTTGGCTGCGTTGCGGGTGGTGGCGATCGGGATCGCGCCGATGTGGCGGGCGATCTGGATGGCGGCCAGACCGACGCTGCTGGATGCCGCGGTGATCAGGACGTGGTCGCCCGGACGCACCTGGCTGCTTTCGGCGAGGGGGCCGTAGGCGGTGATGTAGGCCATCCACACAGCCGCCGCGGTGACGGCGTCCACCTGCTCGGGGCGGGGGACGACGGCTGCGGCCGGCAGGACGACGCTGGTGCCGTAGGTGCCGTACTCGCTCTGCAGGAACGCCGGGACGACGGCCACCGGGTCGCCCGTGGAGAACCCGCTCACGCCTTCGCCCACCGCTTCGATGACGCCCGCGGCCTCGTAGCCGAGCGTGGAGGGAAAGACCGGCTGGTAGAAGTAGGCGCCTTCCCGGTACATGATCTCGGCCCGGTTCAGGCCGATCGCGTCGACCCGGATACGTACGTCGCCCGCGCCCGGAGCGCGGGAGGCGACATCGCGGAGGGCGAGGACCTCGGGTCCGCCGGTCCGGTCGAACTGCACGAGCTTTGCCATGGTGCACCAGCCCTGAGGGTAGAAAACGGGAGAACACCGGATGATCCCGGCACGCTCTCCACTCTGCCCCAAGCTTTGACCACGGTCAAATTACGATGACCATCAAAGTATGTACCTGGTGCGATGCCCCCGGCAGACTCAGGCGGCGTCCGCCGCCTCCGCGGCCAGCGCGGCCAGCACAGCCGGCAGCAGCCCAGGGAACCGCTCATCCATCTCATCGGTGCGCAATGCGTTCATTTTCGCCGTCCCCACGTAGTACTGGCGGATCACACCCGCCTCGCGCAGCACGTTGAAGTGATGCGTCAGCGTCGACAGCGACACCGGCGCGACGAAAGTCCCGCAGCTCAGGTCCGCACCCGCACCCGCCAGCTGCGCCACCACCGACCGGCGCACCGGATCCACCAGCGCCTCCAGGACCTGATGCAGAGAGACCTGCGACAGATCGGGATGCTCCACCGTCCGGGGGGCAGAACGGGGACGGGCCACGGTGACTCCTTGCGGCTGATGAATACGGCCGTCCCATACTACGACCACCATCGAAGCAAGGGTCGGAGCTCCTGCTCCAGGCCCCAGGGACTCACTCGTTCTCGTCGGTGCTGAACTGGACAGAGAAGATGTAGTGGACGGGCATCCCGGCCACCAGGGCCCGGGTCTTGCGGCCAGCTGTCGCGCCGCGTTGCAGGGCAGGTGAAGATGAGCCGCCCGTGCTGGAGGACGACGAGGCCGCCGTTTATGTGAGCTACACATGTGTCTCATCAACAACCGCTGGTCCGTCGGCAGATCACCGGCGTGAGTGGTTCCTGAGCGGAGAGCAGGCGCCTGTGCCTCGGCTTCGGGATGGTGGACGGATTCGACGTCAACGAGGTGATCGAAGCGAGATGGGGGCGGTGCCGTGATCGCGGATCTGTGCACGACAAGCCGGGCCCGTTCGGAGAGCTGCCTGGGTCCTGCTGGCCCGGTGGCTGTGCGGCTCGTCGCACACAGCACGGCGTGGTGGTCGCTGCTGCCTTCGCGTATGGCGAGCAGCGCCAGGGCCGCGACGGTGCCGTGGCCGCAGGCAGGCAGTTCGCCTTCGGCGGTGAAGAACCGGAGCGAGTACGAGGGACGGCCGCGCTCAACTCCGGTGGCACGGATGAAGACGGCGTGCGAAGTGCCCAGTTCCCCGGGAATGCGGCATCGCTCCTCGTCGGTGAACCACGCTTCGTCGAGAACAGGGGTCGGGCTGCCGCCCCGGCCCTGCCGCTGACACGCGTCGATGACCACTACCTCGGGCATGGCACCGGGTCGGTCGTCAGCAGCATCGTCAGGTCCAGCGCGGGCGCGCTGTGCGTCAACGCGCCGACCGAGATGAGGTCGACTCCCGTCTCGGCGATGGCGCGGACGCTGGCCAGACGGACGGTACCCGAGGCTTCCAGCAGGATCCGGGAGGCGTCGGCGCGCTCGGCCCGGATTTTCACGACCATTTCGATGTCGGCTACCGGCATGTTGTCGAGCATGATCCAGCGGGCCCCGGCATCGAGGGCCTCAACGGCCTGCGCCACGGTCTGCACCTCGACATCGGTCTGTACCTTCTGCCCGGTGCGCGCCATCCCGCGCCGGACCGCGTCGATCGCGGTGGTCACGCCGCCTGCCGCGGCGATGTGGTTCTCCTTGAGCAGCACCATCGCCGCGAGGTTGAGCCGGTGGTTGCGGCCGCCGCCGACGGTCACCGCGTACTTGTCCAGGGCGCGCAGGCCCGGCGCCGTCTTGCGGGTGTCCAGGATGCGCGCCTCGGTCCCGGCCACGGCCTGGACGTAGCGGTCGGTAAGCGTCGCGATGCCGCACATGCGCTGCAGGAAGTTCAGCGCCGTACGCTCCCCGGTGATCAGGCTGCGCGCCGAGCCGGACAGGCGCACCAGGACATCGTCGCCGGTCAGCCGGGCGCCGTCGGGGACGAGCGCTTCCACTGTGACCTCGGGGTCGACCTGAGCGAAGACCTCGGCGACCACGGGGAGACCGCCGGTGATGCCGCATTGCCGGGCGCGGATCTCGGCCACGGCCGCCATGCCTTCGGGAACGCTCCACGCGGTGGTGATGTCCTGGCCCGACTGATCCTCGGCCAGGGCAGCGGCGACGGCGGTTCGCGCCGCCTGTGAGGGGAACTCTGTCATGGTCCGGGGTCTCCAGTCCTGTGGTTACGGGCCGAAAATCTGAGGTGTCCCGCGCGCGGACCGCTGTCAGAACCGGTTGCGCTGGCACCCTCGGCGGCAGTGGGCGGGGCGTCGGCAAGCTCGGCAGCCCACCGCTGCGACCACTCGGTGACCGAACGCAGGGCCCCGTGGGCGTCGTGGCCGAGCGGGGTGAGCGTGTAGCCGCCGTTGCACAGCCTCTCGGCGGGTCGAGCCTCTTGGAGCTCTGTGAGCCTTCCGTGAAGATCCGACCGGACCTCGCTCAGTCGATGCCTTCGACGATGCGGAAGTCGCGCTCGAAGCCGTCGGGGAGTTCGGCCAGCGCCTCCTGGTAGGCCGCGCTCGCGCGTGCGGCGACGGCCTGTTCGAAGCTGTCGAACTCAATCAGGACGACGCGCTCGGCGATTCCGGCTTCGTGCGCGACGACCCGGCTGCCGATGCTGGCGAGCACCCGCCCGCTCGCGGCCGCGACGGCTAGACCTGCCAGTTCGTTGTAGACATCAAGCCTCTCGGTGTCCTCGATGGTGGGGTAGACGCTGACCCAGTAGCCCTTGGGCATGGAACCTCCAGTGTTGGGATGAGTGCATGTGACTTGGATCAGTGTGCGGAGATCGGCTCGGTGCCGGGTTGAAGGGGCAGGCGGAGCGCCCTGACGGCGAAAGAGATGGCGTGGTACCAACCGCAGATCAAGACCAGATCGAGTGCGGCATCTTCATCGGCGACAGCGACCAGATTCGCCCAGGTGTCGTCGGAGAGGTCAAAGGTCGCATGGAGCTCGTCGACGGCTTCGAGCACGGCACGATCGGTGGTGTGCCAGCAGTCGTCCGTCGGCCTTCCCTTCGCGAGGGACGCCAGCTGCGCCGCGTCGAGTCCCGCCCTCTCGGCGAAGCCCGCGACGTGCACGGCCCACTCGTAGTCGGCGCCACACAGCGCGGTGGTCCGGTCGATGACCAGCTCGCGCTGGCGCAGAGTGAGAGCGGAGCGCCGAGAGAAGTAGTAGCTTCCCCAGCCCGCGACGGAGCGGGCGAGCTCGGGCCGGCGGGCCCACACCCGGAACAGCTGGATGGGGGAATGCCCGAGGAGCTCAAGGGCCTCGCTGGCTCCCTCGCCATAGGGCGGCGAGAGCGGTTCGATGTGCGGCTGCTTCGATTTCAGAGGCACAGCGAGACGTTAACATTGACGCTTTGGAAAGGGAAGCAGATGACACGACCAACACCACTCCCAGGCCGCCGGGTCCGCGGCTCGCACACGGGGCGCCCGATCATGGCGCTCCTGGACCTCTTGGGCCGACGCTGGGCGCTGCGAGTCCTGTGGGAGCTACGGGACGGCTCATCTCCGACCTTCCGCCAGCTCCAGCAACGATGTGGCGGCGTCTCATCAAGCGTCCTGGCAGACAGGCTTCGCGAGCTCGGACAGGCCGACCTCGTCGAGCACGCCGGCGAGGGGTACCTGCTCACTGAACAGGGCAGGACCCTTCAAGAATCCCTCGCCCCGCTCGATGCTTGGGCCTCCGGTTGGCGGCCCAAGGCGGCGGACTGACGGCCGTGACGGCACGACGGGCTCAGCCTCTCCAGTGGTCACAGAGTGTCGCGACTCCATGTTCATCGGGACCGGTGCCCGCCTTGCTGCCGAGGCTCCCCACACCGCCTATGTGCGCGAGCTCTTACGGGTTGGTCTCGGACGAGCGTCGGCGGGCGAGAGCGAGGCTTGTCAGCGTCGTGATCGCCATGGCGCCGACGCCGACCAGCGCCGCGGTGGTGTAGGCGCCGTCGTCGGGGAAGAGGTGGTTGGGGCCGGTGCCCGCGGCGAGGATCAGGCCGCCGATGGCGCTGCCCAGGGAGTACCCGACGCTGCGGACGACGTAGTTGAAGCTCATGGCGCCCGACGTCTCGCTCTTGGGGGTGACGGCCAGGATGACGCCGGGCATCGCGGCCGAGAAGCCGCCGAAGCCGAAGCCGAGTACCCCCATCGCCGCGAACAGTTCGGCCAGGTCCGACCGGGCCGCCGCGAACAGGGCGAACCCGCCGCCGACCACGTCGGCGCTGCCGGCCAGGAGCAGGGGGTCGGCGATCCGCGCCGGACCCGCGGCGTGAGGTTGCCGGCGACGAACCCCAGCACCGAGAACGGGATGAGGACCAGCCCGGCGACGAAGGTCGTCAGCCCGAAGCTGTAGCCGGCGCCGTCCGGCATCTGCGCGTACCGGGTGATGAGCGTGAGCAAGAGGTACATGCCGATCCCGCCGACGAACATGGCGATGTTCGCCCCGGCGACCGCCGGGTGCCGCACCGCCCGCACATCGACCAGGGGCGTCGTGCTGCGCAGCTCGATGACGGCCCAGACGCAGATCGGCGACGAACGTGCCTCGTCTACGGAGGTGCGCTGCCTGAGACACCTTGGGGCTGAGACACCTGTACAGGTCGATAACGGCGTCCAGGACGAGACCGGCCGGGAAGCTGCGTGCGGCAGCGGCACGGTCGGGGAAGCGGCCCTGCTACAGGGCCCCGCCCCGGGTCTGCAACAACACCGGCCCGCCCGCGCGCAGCGGGGTGAAGAGCAGCGCCCGGAACCCGTCGAACTTGGGCTGCACCGCCATCAGGCCGGGCGCGAGGGGTGGAAGGGCCTCGCGGGCCTGCGCAAGCATCGGCTCCACAGGTGGCCTCAACACCACGCGGGCTCCCTCCAAGGGGGGGTCGCTTCAGGTGCGGTTGTATGCCCGCTCAGCGACTACGGGGAGACAACGTACTGGGCTGCCGGCTCGTTGGACACGGCAGCTGCAATTCGTCTACACATGTCCACTGACATCAGGGGCAAGTCGTCCAGCTGAAACCAACCGACAGCTGTGTTCTCACCGTCGGCGGGGAGCGGAACGCCAGACTTCCAGGCAAAGCGGAACACCAGGTCGAGATACCGCGCCTGGTCCCCGTTGTCATAGACGACAGGGTCCGTGACGTGAACCATCGCCAGCCGCTCCGGAACAGCCACGACGCCGGTCTCCTCGAAGACCTCCCGGGCCGCGGCATCCGCAGGCTGCTCCCCCGGATCGATGATCCCAGTCACTGGCGTCCACTTGCCGTTATCTGCGCGCTTCGCCAAGAGGACCCGCTCATCCCTTATGACGACTGCGGTCACGCCTGACAGCCACAACGGATCGCTTCCGATCTTCTTGCGCAGCGCAAGGATGAAATCTGGTGTCGCCATCAAGTCATGATATCGACCCAGGTGATCAGAAACGTCGCCGACCCCGAACTTCTTGATCACCCAGTTCCCGACACTCACTCAGAACAACGCGAGGCTCCCTCAAGGAGCGGTCAGGGACACCGGACTGCCCGTCAGTCTCGCAGTCCGGTGTCCGGCCGGCAGACCTCGCACGGCTCGATGTCCCACTCAGCCAGGGCCACCATCGCGTCCTCGCGGCAGACCAGCCCCACCTGGTCCGGGCATGTGGCGCACCCCGGTGCAGCAAGGCCGTCGATGAGGAACGCTGCGGCTGGATCTTCCACGACATCTCCGCCCGCGCCCGCTCGCGGCGTACGCGTTCTTGGGCTTCCTGGATCCCCAGCTCGCAGACGCGGCGCTCGGTCTGCCCAAGCTGCCAACGCAGCCAAGTCCAGAAGAGCCCGGTTCTTCTCCAGGTCGCTGATGTTGCCGGAGTTCAGGGTGTCGTCCGGCATGGCTACGCGTCGGGGCCGGCCGCGTCGTGGGCGTGCTTGAGGGCGGTCCGGGCCACCACCCGGTCCGGGCCGGACAGCGTCACCCAGTACGGGTGAGTGATCACGAAGGTGGTCAGCTCCAGGATCCACGCCCGGTGCCCGGCAAGACGCTCGGCCTCCTCGGTCGTGCAACCGGGGCTGTCCTGCTTCTCCGACACGTAGTCGCCGTGCAGCTGCTTGTCCTGTGAAACAAGGGAGCGGCCTGCGAGAGGCGCACCTGAGAGGACCGGACATTCAGCCACAAAGGTCCTCTCAGGCTCTCAGCTCCGAATGTGCTCGAAGGCGGGCTCAGTCACGGGACTGCCGTACGCCGAGCGCCCACGCCTGCAACGGGGGTGGCGACCGTCAGGACCGGTGCCTGAACCAGAGGTTCACCCTCTGGACACCGTTTCCGAAGTACCCCGGTGCGCAGTAGTAGTACTCCTGGGCATCTCTGGGGTGAACTCTGTCAAGACGGGCGTTCTCCACGTACATGGCGCTGTTGCATTCGTTCCAGTTGCCGGCGCTGTCGCCTGTGTCGTAAGTACGCACCAGGTCGTTGACGTAGGTGGCGCTGGAAGCCGCATCGGCAGCTCCCGTACTGGCGGTGAGTGCTCCGGTGGCTATGGCTCCGGCCAGCAGGAAGGCTGCCGATGCCCGTGTGGTGCGCTTCATGAACAGAATCTCCGTTGTCGGGCGGATGACCGCGTGCGACGTCCGGTGCCGTGTCGGCCGCCGAGTGACAGGCCCTGGGACGAGAGCCTGCACGCAGAGAGGGCGTCGTAGGATAAAAGGATCACGATATGCCGTCACCTCGACGCCTGTCTCTGAAATCGCGGAGCACAGTGATACGGGTGGAGGACTGCCCCGCTATGGTGCGAGACGCCTCGCCCCCCGGCAGCTGCAACGCCGGGGGCGAGGCACCTTTCGTTTGGTCTCAGGCGGCCCAGCCGGTTGAGGAGACGTTGCTGTAGGCGTCGTACTCGGATCCGAGGTCTTGGATGATGTCGTCCGAGATGGCGTCGAGTTCGTCGACGCCGTCGTCCAGGCGTCGACGGCGCGGTCCCAGACGCCGCGCACGTTGATGCTGCGGCTGGACAGGGCCCGCTGGTGCCGGCCGTCGACGGGGTTGATTTCAACACGGGTTCCGCGGCCGTGGTTATTCAGCCGCTTCTTCAGGTCTGCGGCCACGTTGCGGCGGCGCAGGTCCCAGTACGCGGCATCCGGCCGCGACCGGTTCGCCTTGTTCGGGATCCGCTCCTCCGCGAGCCAGGCCATCAGGGTGCGCGGGAAAACGTGGATGCTCGCGCGGTCCATCGCCTCGTATCCCGCATCCGTCTTGGTCGGGTAGTTCGGCCGGGCCGCGAGGCCGCGTTCGCTGTCGACGGGCGAGGCGATCCCGGTCACCATCTGCTCGATCGCGATACCGAGTGCATCCGCACCGGGCAGGCCCCGGGCGTTGAACATGCGAAAGTCCATCCAGCGGCCGGCCATCAGCCACCCACCGCCCCGAGGGCGTGCTCACCGGACGCGACGGCATCACCGTGCTTGACCTTCATCTGGGACACGCCCCACCCCTCGTCGAGCTCCGGCGGCTAAGGAGCGACAGCTTCCTCAACCGTTGCCCGAACGTGCAGGGGAGCATCGACTCCGCTGATCTTGAAGAGGCGCTGCAGTTGAGGCGCAGTCGAGGCCGGCTGCCTGGCCCGGCTTGGGCTGCGCTGGCAGCGCCGATCAGCCTTGCAGTGCGGTGTCCGGCCGGCAGACCTCGCACGGCTCAATGTCCGGCTACATGATTTCTCGTTACTCCGCAGCGTGGCCGATGAGTTTGTGGCTCCCGGCCGGTCCATGCTCGTGAGACCACAGGAGAGGACACCGTCATGTCGGAGCTTCTTGTCGACTTCATCACCTCCCTCGACGGCTATGCATCGGGAGAGGGGTGGCCCGGGTTCTGGGGCCTCGAGGGCCCGGAGTACCTCGCATGGCTCGGTGAGCAGCCGAAGGTCACCTACCTGATGGGAGCGAACACCTACCGCCTTATGTCGGGCTTCGCCGCAGGCGAGGTCCCACCTGGCCAAGACGAGTTCAGGCCCGAGGAAGAGGCGTCCGTCGACGAGCTCACGCAAGCGTCCAAGGTGGTGTTCTCCTCCTCAGTCCAGGAGCCACTGAGGTGGGCCAACTCCAAGCTCGTCCGCGACGACGCCGTCGAGGCGGTCCGTGCGATGAAGTCGAGTGGCTCAGGGCTCCTCAGCACAATCGGCAGCCTCAGCCTGTGCCGGTCCCTGCTGCGAGCCGGACTCGTCGACCGCTTCCGGGTCGTGATGTTCCCGGTGATCACCGGGGCCACGGGCGAGGAACGCATCTACGACGGCTATCCGGACATTGCCCTCGAGATGATCGAGCACCGCACCTTCGACGGCCGCATCCAGCTGGTCGAGTACAAGCCCCGCGTACTCGAGCACCCACCGCTCAACGTCCCTGCTTGACGTCGCACAGGGGGCCGGCCAGCGTCAGAACGCCCGCTCCACCTCACCCCGAGCCGTCGCAGCTCAACCCATGTACGCCCTCCTCGGCCGCAGTCTCCGTAAAGATCCACCTTCCGGATACGGATGCGCCGCTGGACCCCTCCCGGGGCAGAGCCTCGCGAGCTGAGCGCTGCACATGGCCGATGGGGCCAACTGAAGCGCTCAGCCACAGTGATATCTGGCCTTTGAGCGCGTAGTTGGCCCTTCGTGCATTGGAGTTGGCCTGCTGAAGGTCTTAGTCCAGGCTTCGCTTCCCTGACCTGCGTGAACACCGACCGGATCGCCGGGAGGGGGCGGCTGTGAGGCGGCCCGCATGACGGAGGGCTCGCCGTGTCGCAGTCGACGTGCGCTCTGCACGGTTGACGCGGCCGGCGAGTCCAGCCGGGTTTACTCGGTGAGGCCGCAGATCTTAGGCGGGGCCATGCGGTAGGTGGACGGTCATGATCAGGTGGCAGCTCTCAGTGCCCGCGCCGCGGTAGGTGTGGGCGGTGTCGCCGTCGAAGGCGGCTGTCTGGCCAGCCTGGACAGGATGCTCAGCGCCGTCGACGACGAGCATCATCCGTCCGGCGGTGACGCTGACGGTCTCTACGACGCCGGCCTGGTGGGGGTGGCTGGGGTATTCCTCGCCGGGCTCCAGTGTCCAGCGCCAGACCTCGACCGGGGCTGATCCCGGGGTGGTCAGCATGAGCCGGGCTTCGCTGCCGCGTTCGCCCTTCCACAGGGGCATGACGGCATCTGCGGTCACGACCCGGACGCGGCCTTCGGCCGGGCCTTCCATGAGCGCGGATACCGAGAGGCCCAGGGTGTCGGAGAGGCGGACCAGGGTGGCGAAGTTCGGGTTGCCCTGCGCCTTCTC
>NZ_JBHUYV010000029.1:0-53957 GCF_042667905.1 Streptomyces sp. NPDC057287
GTCCGGGGGTCTGGGAAACCGTCGGGGGGGGGGGCCCCCACCCCCCCCCGGGCCCCCCCCCGCTCCTGGTTGGCGGCCTGCCGGCGGCCGTCGGGTCAGACCTCGACGACGACCGGAAGGATCATCGGGCGCCGGCGGTAGGTGTCCGACACCCACTTGCCCACCGTGCGCCGGACCAGCTGCTGGAGCTGGTGCGGCTCCATGACGCCGTCCTGGGCCGACTTGTTGAGGGCTTCCTCGACCTTCGGCACCACGGCACTGAACGCGGAGTCGTCGATGCCGGAGCCCCGGGCCTGGATGTGAGGACCGCCCACGATCTTGCCGGACGAGCTGTCGACCACGATGAAGACCGAGATGATCCCCTCGTCACCGAGAATGCGCCGGTCCTTGAGGGAGGTCTCCGTGACGTCGCCGACGGAGAGGCCGTCGACGTACACGTAGCCCGCCTGGACCTTGCCGACGATCTTCGCCTTGCCGTCGACGAGGTCGACGACGACGCCGTCCTCCGCGATGACGATGTGGTCCTTCGGCACGCCGGTCAGCGCGCCGAGCTCGGCGTTGGCCCTGAGGTGGCGCCATTCGCCGTGCACCGGCATCAGGTTCTTCGGCTTGCAGATGTTGTAGAAGTACAACAGCTCGCCGGCCGAGGCGTGGCCCGAGACGTGGACCTTGGCATTGCCCTTGTGGACGACGTTCGCGCCCCAGCGGGTCAGGCCGTTGATCACGCGGTAGACCGCGTTCTCGTTGCCGGGGATCAGGGACGACGCCAGGATCACCGTGTCGCCCGGGACGATACGGATCTGATGGTCGCGGTTGGCCATACGGGAGAGGGCGGCCATCGGCTCGCCCTGGGAGCCCGTGCAGACCAGGACGACCTCGTCGTCCGGCAGGTCGTCCAGCGTCTTGACGTCGACGACCAGGCCCGCGGGAACCTTCAGATAGCCCAGGTCACGGGCGATGCCCATGTTCCGGACCATGGAACGTCCGACGAAGGCCACCCGGCGGCCGTACTCGTGTGCGGCGTCCAGGATCTGCTGGATGCGGTGCACATGGCTGGCGAAGCTGGCCACGATGATGCGCTTCTGCGCGTTGGCGAACACCGTGCGCAGGACGTTGGAGATGTCCCGCTCCGGCGGCACGAAGCCGGGGACCTCGGCGTTCGTCGAGTCGGAGAGGAGGAGGTCGATGCCCTCCTCGCTCAGCCGGGCGAACGCGTGCAGGTCGGTGAGCCGGCCGTCCAGCGGGAGCTGGTCCATCTTGAAGTCGCCGGTCACGACGGCCATGCCCGCGGGAGTGCGGATGGCGACCGCGAGGGCGTCCGGGATGGAGTGGTTGACCGCGACGAACTCGCAGTCGAAGATCCCGATGCGCTCGCGCTGCCCCTCGGTCACCTCAAGGGTGTAGGGGCGGATCCGGTGCTCCTGGAGCTTGGCCTCGATGAGCGCGAGGGTGAGCTTGGAGCCGATGAGAGGGATGTCCGGCTTCAGCCGGAGCAGATAGGGGACGGCACCGATGTGGTCCTCGTGGCCGTGCGTGAGGACGATGCCCTCGACGTCGTCCAGACGGTCCCGGATGGTGGTGAAGTCCGGCAGGATCAGGTCGATGCCCGGCTGCTCCTCCTCGGGGAAGAGGACGCCGCAGTCGACGATGAGCAGACGGCCGCCGTACTCGAAGACCGTCATGTTCCGGCCGATCTCGCCCAGGCCGCCCAGCGGGGTGACCCGCAGACCGCCCTTGGGGAGCTTCGGCGGGGTGCCGAGTTCAGGATGCGGATGACTCAAAAGACTCTCCTTACCACGCACGCCACGTACCGCTGAGGGCACGTGGCGCGCGTGTATTCGTGCACTTGCTGTTGTCAGGTGGTGTTTCCGCCGCGAGTGTCCTCGCGTATTCAGTTGTGAAGTCCGTGGTTAGAGCTGTACCCCACCGGCAGCCAGATCGATCTTGAGCTGGGCCGTCTCCTGTGCGGTGAGTTCCACCAGAGGGAGGCGCAGCGGGCCGGCGGGCAGGCCCTGCAGGGTGAGCGCGGCCTTGGTGGTGATCACGCCCTGGGTGCGGAACATCCCGGTGAAGACCGGGAGCAGCTTCTGGTGGATCTCCGTGGCCTTCTGCACGTCGCCGCCGAGGTGCGCCTCGATGAGCGCGCGGAGCTCCGGGGTGACGACGTGGCCGACGACGGAGACGAATCCGACGGCGCCGACCGAGAGCAGGGGGAGGTTGAGCATGTCGTCGCCGGAGTACCAGGCGAGGCCGGACTGGGAGATGGCCCAGCTGGCACGGCCCAGGTCTCCCTTGGCGTCCTTGTTGGCGACGATCCTGGGGTGCTCGGCGAGACGCACGAGCGTCTCTGTGTCGATCGGCACACCGCTGCGGCCGGGAATGTCGTACAGCATCACCGGGAGCTCCGTGGAGTCCGCGATGGCGCCGAAGTGGCGGAGGAGGCCCTCCTGCGGCGGCTTGTTGTAGTACGGCGTGACCGCGAGGAGGCCATGGGCGCCGCTGCGCTCGGCGGTGCGTGCCAGCTCGATGCTGTGCCGTGTGTCGTTCGTACCGACGCCCGCGACGACGTGGGCGCGGTCTCCGACGGCTTCCAGCACAGCCCGTACGAGCTGGTCTTTCTCCGCGTCGCTGGTGGTCGGGGACTCGCCCGTGGTGCCGTTGATGACCAGGCCGTCATTGCCTGCGTCCACCAGATGGGTGGCGATCCGCTGGGCGCCGTCGAGGTCGAGTGCGCCGTCCGCCGTGAACGGCGTGACCATAGCGGTGAGGACCCTCCCGAAGGGGGTCTGCGGAGTGGAGATCGGAGCCATGGGTAACACGCTACTCGTTGCTCGGAGCGTCGTGCCCCCTCGGGGGGACGAGGAAGAGGAGCCCGGCACTGCCTGCTCGGGGGTTCAAGCAGTGCCGGGTCCGTTTGATCAGCCTAGATGAACTTCACGAAACGCCGCAATACGGACACCGCCTACGGGGCGACCCGTCCGTTTTTGTTGAAGGCGGCATGAGTGAGCGGCATCAGGCTCTGCCAGTGCTGTTCCATCTGCTCCCCGACCATCTCGATCTCGCGCTGCGGGAACGACGGCACCTTGGCCAGCTCGTGCTGCGTACGCAGTCCGAGGAAGTGCATCAGCGACCGGGCGTTGCAGGTGGCGTACATCGTCGAGAACAGGCCGACAGGGAGCACCGCGCGGGCGACCTCACGCGCGACCCCTGCTGCGAGCATCTCCTGGTACGCGTCGTACGCCTGGCGGTACGAGTCCTCCATGGCACGGCTGGTGAGCTCGTGCTGCTCCGGGGACCCCTCGACGAATTCGTACTTTCCGGGGCGCCCCTGCTGGATGAGCTTGCGGGACTCCCCCGGGACGTAGAAGACCGGTTCGAGCTCCCTGTAGCGGCCCGATTCCTCGTTGTAGGACCAGCCCACGCGGTGCCGCATGAACTCGCGGAACACGAAGATGGGGGCGCTGATGAAGAAGGTCATCGAGTTGTGCTCGAACGGGCTGCCGTGCCGGTCCCGCATCAGGAAGTTGATGAGCCCCTTGGAGCGCTCGGGGTCCTTCGTGACCTCTTCCAGGGACTGCTCCCCGGCCGTGGACACACGGGCTGCGAACAGCACGTCGGAGTCGCTGGCCGCAGATTTCACCAGGTCAACGGTGACATCGCTGCGGAAGTGGGCCTTGGTGGGCTCGGGGGTGTCGGTCACCGGCGGGGGTCCTTCCAATTGCGTCGCTCGGGCGGCGTCCACTCTACGGGCCGTGGGGCGGAGTCCTGTCGGCGGGAAAATCTGGACCGGTTCGGCGATTCGGGGCACCGATCGGGCCTCTCGTACGTCTGACTCATTAGCAGCACCCGTCACAGAGTTCAAGGAGATCTTCCTCATGTTCCGCCGGCGTGAATCCGTCCCGTTCTCGTTCGTTGCCGAGGCCGACCGATTCCGCAGTAATGTCACTCCGCCTCCCCGCCAGCGCGCCAGTCGCTCCCAGCTGGCCTCCCGGTCCCTCGTAGGGCTCACGCTGATCGCCGGTTTCGCCGGATCGCTGCTCTTCGGGCTCCCCGCCCTCGACACCGACCGGACGCCGTCGCACGGTCAGACGTCCGAGGCCTCCCAGCACCGCTGACCCGTACGGGCCCCCTGGGGTGGTCGGCCGGGGGGCTGCTCGGTAGCCTCACCGGGCACAGCAATCGAGCGTGCTTGTGAGTGAGGATCAGTCGTGCCCCTGCCCTTCCTGACGGCCGACCGCGTATTCGACGCGGACGCAGAGGACATCGCGCTGCCGTTCGACGACCACGACAGCTGGCGGCGGCCCTACCGCCCCGGCCCGTGGCGGGTCGCGGCGGCGGCCACCCTGCTGCTGCTGTCGTCCTTCGTCCTGCTCGCCGCGATGATCATCGCGTTCGCCGGGTCGCTGTCCAGTGCCGCCGCGTGCTTCGCGCTCGCCGCGGCGGTGATCGTCTGCGCACTGCGGCTGCTGCGGGTCGGCGCCTGGGTGAGCCGGCACGGCGTACGCCGGGTGGGCTTCTTCCGCACGACCACCGTGCGGTGGGGGGACGCCGCGGCGGTCCGCACCGTGCAGCAGCCGGTGAAATGGCTCGGCTTCCCGCGCACCGTCCAGGGACAGGCCCTGGTCGTGGTGCGCAAGGGCGGCCAGCCCCTGGCTCCGCTGGCCACCGACCACAACGCGGACTTCCTGGCCCGCGCCGAGGCGTTCGAGCGTGCCACGGACTCCATCGAGGCCTGGGGCGACGAGTACCGCACCGGCTGACGGCCGGGGCCTCCGTGGGGCCGCAGGGACCCTTCACAAGCCGGTACGGCGCCGCTCAGGCGCGTACCGGCTTGTCCATGTGCAGGGCGATGGCGCGCTGCATCGCCTTACGGGCGCGCGGGGTGTCCCTGGCGTCCTGGTAGGCGACCGCCAGCCGGAACCAGCAGCGCCAGTCGTCCGGGCTGTCCTCCGTCTCCTCCCGGCGCCGCGCGAACACGGCGTCGGCGGAATCGCGGTCGATGCGCCCGGACGGGGTGCGCACCAGCTCGTCGACGGGGAGACCGCCCTCCGCGTCCAGCGCGGCGGCCAGGGCGTTGGCCCTGCGGACGAACTGGGTGTTCTTCCAGAGGAACCAGACGCCGATCACCGGCAGGATCAGCACGGCCACGCCGAAGGTGACCGTGAGCAGTGTGCCGTGCCGGATGAGCAGCACGCCCCGGCTGCCGGCCAGGACGAAGTAGAAGACCAGGACGGCAGCGGTGACGACGTAGGTGAGCTTTGCGCGCATGGGTGGGGCCCAGTCAGTTCAGGTCGAGGAAGTGTTCCAGGCCGAAGGTGAGGCCGGGAGTGGTCACCACGCGGCGGGTGCCGAGCAGGATGCCCGGCATGAAGCTGCTGTGGTGCAGCGAGTCGTGCCGCAGGGTGAGCGTCTCGCCCTCGCTGCCGAGCAGGACCTCCTGGTGGGCGAGGAGGCCGCGGAGCCGGACCGAGTGGACCGGGACACCGTCGACGTCCGCGCCACGGGCCCCGTCCAGCGCGGTGGCGGTGGCGTCGGGCTGCGGCGCCGCCCCGGCCTTCCCGCGGGCCGCCGCGATGAGCTGGGCGGTGCGGGTGGCCGTGCCGGAGGGCGCGTCCGCCTTGTTCGGGTGGTGGAGCTCGATGACCTCGACCGATTCGAAGTAGCGGGCCGCCTGCTCCGCGAAGCGCATCGTGAGGACGGCGCCGATGGAGAAGTTCGGCGCGATGAGCACACCGGTCTCCGGCGATCCGGAGAGCCAGGTGTTCAGCTGCGCGAGCCGTTCGTCGGTCCAGCCCGTGGTGCCGACGACGGCGTGGATCCCGTGCCGGACGCAGAAGTCGAGGTTGTCCATCACCGACGAGGGCGTGGTCAGCTCGACGACTGCCTGGGCCCCGCTGTCGGTGAGGGCCTCCAGCTCGTCGCCGCGGCCGAGCGCCGCGACGAGCTCCATGTCGTCGGCGGCCTCCACGGCTCGTACCGCCTCGGAACCGATGCGTCCCTTGGCGCCGAGAACGGCCACGCGCAGCTTGCTCATGTGCTCTTTCCTTACGGAGTGATTAGGAGACCGCTTCGTGGAGACGGTCCGCCTGCTTGTCCTTCAGAGGGCCGATGACCGAGAGGGAGGGCCGCTGTCCGAGGACGTCGGCCGCGACGGCCCGGACCTCGTCGGGGGTGACCGCCGCGATCTTCGCCAGCATGTCATCGACGGACATCTGTTCGCCCCAGCAGAGCTCGCTCTTGCCGATGCGGTTCATGAGCGCGCCCGTGTCCTCCAGGCCGAGGACGGTGGAACCGGCGAGCTGGCCGACGGCGCGGCCGATCTCCTCGTCGCCGAGGCCGTCCGCCGCCACGCGGTCGAGCTCGTCGCGGCAGATCTTGAGGACGTCGTGCACCTGGCTGGGGCGGCAGCCGGCGTAGACGCCGAAGAGCCCGCAGTCGGCGAAGCCCGAGGTGTACGAGTACACGCTGTAGGCGAGGCCGCGCTTCTCCCGGACCTCCTGGAAGAGGCGGGAGCTCATGCCGCCGCCGAGCGCGGTGTTCAGGACGCCGAGCGCCCAGCGGCGCTCGTCGGTCCTGGCGAGGCCGGGCATGCCGAGGACGACGTGGGCCTGCTCGGTCTTGCGGTTCAGCAGTTCGACGCGGCCCGTTGCGCGCAGGGTGCGGGAGCCCTCGCGGGGCGCCGTGGGTACGGCGTCGGTACGGCTCAGGGCACCTGCGCGTTCGAACGCCTTGCGGACCTGGCGTACGACCGTGGCGTGGTCGACGTTGCCCGCGGCGGCGACGACCAGGTGCGTGGGGTCGTAGTGCTTCTTGTAGAAGCGGGCGATCTGGCCGCGGTTCAGCGCGTTGATCGTGTCGACGGTGCCGAGGACCGGGCGGCCCAGCGGGGTGTCGCCGAGCATGGTGTGCGCGAACAGGTCGTGCACGCAGTCGCCCGGGTCGTCCTCGGTCATCGCGATCTCCTCGAGGATGACGCCGCGCTCGGCGTCGACGTCCTCGGGGGCGATCAGGGAGCCGGTCAGCATGTCGCAGACGACATCGATGGCCAGCGGGAGGTCGGTGTCCAGGACCCGCGCGTAGTAGCAGGTGTACTCCTTCGCCGTGAAGGCGTTCATCTCGCCGCCGACCGCGTCGATCGCGGACGAGATGTCGAGGGCGCTGCGCTTGGCCGTGCCCTTGAAGAGGAGGTGCTCGAGGTAGTGCGTCGCGCCGTTCAGGGTGGGTGTCTCGTCGCGTGAACCGACGTTGGCCCAGATCCCGAAGGTGGCGGAGCGGACGGAGGGCAGCGTCTCGGTGACGACCCGGAGGCCGCCCGGGAGGACGGTACGGCGGACGGTGCCGATGCCGTTGCTGCCCTTGAGAAGGGTTTGGGTACGGGCGACGGCCCGCCCCTCCGAGGAGGGGCGGGCCGTCGTCACGGAACTACGGGACGTCACTTGTCGGTGTCGTCCTTCTTCTCGTCCTCTTCGCCCTCGACCACGGGGATGAGGGAGAGCTTGCCGCGCGAGTCGATCTCCGCGATCTCGACCTGGACCTTGGCGCCGACGCCGAGCACGTCCTCGACGTTCTCCACGCGCTTGCCACCGGCGAGCTTGCGGATCTGCGAGATGTGCAGCAGACCGTCCTTGCCGGGCATCAGGGAGACGAACGCACCGAAGGTGGTGGTCTTGACGACCGTACCCAGGTAGCGCTCGCCGACCTCCGGCATGGTCGGGTTGGCGATGGCGTTGATCGTGGCGCGGGCGGCCTCGGCCTGCGAGCCCTGCTGGGCACCGATGTAGATGGTGCCGTCGTCCTCGATCGTGATGTCGGCGCCGGTGTCCTCCTGGATCTGGTTGATCATCTTGCCCTTGGGGCCGATGACCTCACCGATCTTGTCCACCGGGATCTTGACGGTGATGATCCGCGGGGCGTTCGGGGACATCTCGTCCGGGACGTCGATGGCCTCGTTCATGACGTCCAGGATGTGCAGACGCGCGTCACGGGCCTGCTTCAGCGCGGCGGCCAGGACCGAGGCGGGGATGCCGTCGAGCTTGGTGTCGAGCTGGAGCGCGGTCACGAACTGCTTCGTGCCGGCGACCTTGAAGTCCATGTCGCCGAAGGCGTCCTCCGCACCGAGGATGTCGGTGAGGGCGACGTAGTGGGTCTTGCCGTCGATCTCCTGCGAGATCAGGCCCATGGCGATACCGGCGACGGCGGCCTTGAGGGGCACACCGGCGTTCAGCAGGGACATGGTGGAGGCGCAGACCGAGCCCATGGACGTCGAGCCGTTGGAGCCCAGCGCCTCGGAGACCTGGCGGATCGCGTAGGGGAACTCCTCGCGCGACGGCAGCACCGGCACGATGGCGCGCTCGGCGAGCGCGCCGTGGCCGATCTCGCGGCGCTTGGGCGAGCCCACGCGGCCGGTCTCACCGACGGAGTACGGCGGGAAGTTGTAGTTGTGCATGTAGCGCTTGCGGGTCACCGGGGAGAGGGTGTCCAGCTGCTGCTCCATGCGCAGCATGTTGAGGGTGGTGACGCCCAGGATCTGGGTCTCGCCACGCTCGAACAGCGCCGAGCCGTGCACGCGCGGAATGGCCTCGACCTCGGCGGCGAGCGTACGGATGTCCGTGACGCCACGGCCGTCGATGCGGACCTTGTCCTTGATGACGCGCTCGCGGACCAGCTTCTTGGTCAGTGCGCGGTAGGCACCCGAGATCTCCTTCTCGCGACCCTCGAAGGCCGGGAGGAGCTTCTCGCCCGCGATCTCCTTGATGCGGTCCAGCTCGGCCTCGCGCTCCTGCTTGCCGGCGATGGTGAGCGCCTTGGCGAGCTCGGTGCTGACGGCCTTGCTGAGCGCCTGCAGGACGTCGTCCTGGTAGTCGAGGAAGACCGGGAACTCGCCGGTGGGCTTGGCGGCCTTGGAGGCGAGGTCGGACTGGGCCTTGCAGAGCGCCTTGATGAAGGGCTTCGCGGCCTCGAGGCCCGCGGCGACGACCTCTTCGGTCGGGGCCTCGGCGCCGTCCTTGACGAGCTGGATGGTCTTCTCGGTGGCCTCGGCCTCGACCATCATGATCGCGACGTCGCCGTCCTCGAGGACGCGACCGGCGACGACCATGTCGAAGACGGCGTCCTCGAGCTCGGTGTGCGTCGGGAACGCGACCCACTGGCCCTTGATCAGGGCGACGCGGGTGGCGCCGATGGGGCCGGAGAAGGGCAGGCCCGCCAGGATCGTGGAGGCGGAGGCGGCGTTGATCGCGACCACGTCGTACAGGTGGTCGGGGTTGAGCGCCATGATCGTCTCGACGATCTGGATCTCGTTGCGCAGGCCCTTCTTGAAGGAGGGGCGCAGCGGGCGGTCGATCAGGCGGCAGGTGAGGATCGCGTCCTCGGAGGGCCGGCCCTCACGGCGGAAGAAGGAGCCGGGGATCTTGCCGGCCGCGTACTGCCGCTCCTCGACGTCCACCGTGAGGGGGAAGAAGTCGAGCTGGTCCTTGGGCCGCTTGGAAGCGGTGGTGGCCGACAGCACCATGGTGTCGTCGTCCAGGTACGCGACGGCGGAGCCGGCGGCCTGCTTGGCCAGGCGACCCGTCTCGAAGCGGATGGTGCGGGTGCCGAAGGTACCGTTGTCGATCACGGCTTCGGCGTAGTGGGTCTCGTTCTCCACTAGTGATTTCTCCATACTCGTCGTCTTTCGTCCTGCCGCCCGTGTGGCGGAGGACGGTGCGGAGAAGCGCACCGTGTGCGGGCCGGTCTTCGATCGAAGCTCCCGGGCGTTGCCCCGGGGGCCACTACCGAGGACCGGCGGCGGCCGTGGCGCGCCTCTCCTCGTTCTGGTGTCGTGCGTCCAGGTTACTGAGCCGGACCCGGGTCGCGCACGTACAGCAAAGGGAGCGGCCCCCTGGAATCGGGGTACCGCTCCCTCTCACAGCGTACTTACTTGGCGCCGCCGGCCGCACCGCGGCGGATGCCGAGGCGGTCGACGAGCGCACGGAAGCGCTGGATGTCCTTCTTGGCAAGGTACTGCAGAAGACGGCGACGCTGGCCGACGAGGATCAGCAGACCCCGACGGGAGTGGTGGTCGTGCTTGTGCGTCTTGAGGTGCTCCGTCAGGTCCGAGATCCGGCGGGAGAGCATGGCGACCTGGACCTCGGGGGATCCGGTGTCACCCTCCTTCTGGGCGAAGTCGGACATGATCTGCTTCTTCGTAGCGGCGTCGAGCGGCACGCGTACTCCTCATTGATGTTCGATGCGCCCACGAGTGCCCCTGGTCTGGATCTCAGGGGAGCTTCCATGACTCGGAGGCGAAGGTCCGATGAGCGCAGCCCTCAGGATGATCCCGGAGGCGCGTACACAAACGGCCGTCACACAGCGTACCAGCCGCTGCGACCCCGTCCGTCCGTCGCGCCGGGGCGGATCAGCTGGTGAGTGCGCGGATCGAGTGGTAGACGTCGAAGACGGCGAGGCACAGCGGCAGCAGCGTCAGGAGCACGAAGGCCTCGGCGACCTCCAGGAAGCGGCCCCAGAACGGGGTGACTCCCTTGCGCGGCACGATCAGCCCTATGGCGGTGATCAGGGCGGCGACGCCGGCGACCGCGGCGGTGAGCCAGATCGTACGGATGTCGAGTCCGGCGCCGTCCCCCTGGAGCGCCTCGCGGATCAGATCCACCGGCGGGTTGAGCGACAGCCCGAGACCGAGGAGCACAAGTGCGGCGAGGCCGGCTCCCAGGGCGCAGCCGACCTGGGCCGTGTAGCGGAACAGGTGGGCGCGCATCAGCATCGCGACCCCGGTGGCGAGTGCCAGCAGCTGACCCCAGATGCCGTCCGAGAAGCCCAGCACCGCGGCGGCCCCCACGGCCACCAGTGCGCACCCGCCGACCAGGCCGACGAGCAGTTCGTGGCCGCGCCGCGCCTGGGCGGCGATGCGGTCGGCGTCGACCGGTCCCTGCGGCGCGGGGTCGGACGTGCCGTAGTCGCCGACGGTGGTGCGGGGCGGCTCGAAGCCGATCGGGAGGCGGGCGAAGCGGGTGGAGAGCCCGGGCAGGAACGCGAGGAGCCCCACGGAGAGCGGCGCGCACACGGCCGCGGTCTCGGCGGGCTCCATGCCGGTCAGGATCGCGACGAAGGTCACCAGCACGCCGATGGTGGAGGCGAACACGAAGGCGACGAACGTGCCGTCCCCCTCGGGGGCGGCGATCATGAGGATCACCGAGGCCACCAGCACTGCGGCGCAGGCCAGCAGGAACTGGAGCCTGCCGATGCCCTGTCCCTCGCTGAGCGGCAGCAGCCCGGCACCGGCGACCGCGGCGTTGGCGAGCACGCCGATCCCCAGCGCGATGGACGAGCCCCGGTCCGCGTACACACGTGCGCGCACGCACGCCAGCGCCAGCAGGAGTACGGCGGTGACGGCGGCCAGGATGCCGGGCAGGCCGTTCATGTCGTGGTGGATGTCGGAGGTCCACAGCACGAAGCCGAGCAGGACCAGCAGGACCGACCCGCCGAAGAGCCCGGCCGTACGCATGAGGCTGTCGCCCCAGAGGGTCCGGTCCCGCGCGACGGCGGTGGCGACGGCGTCGGAGACGTCGTCGAAGACCGCGGGCGGCAGCGATTCCGAGAAGGGCCGCAGGGACAGCAGCTCGCCGTCGAGGATGCGCTGGCCCGCCAGTGTGCGTCCGCTGTCCAGGACGGTGCCGTCACGGCGCACCAGGTGGTAGCCGACCGGCGCGCCCTGGGCGGGGCTCTGCCCCGACAGCCGGAGGATCTCCGGGTAGAGGTCGGCGACGGCGATGTCCTCGGGCAGCGCCACGTCGACGCGGCTGTCGGGCGCGACGACCGTGACCCGGCAGAAACCGGTTCCGTTGCCGGCCGGAACTCCGGGACCCGGCCGACCGGATCCGGTAGCCGCCGTTTGGGCCGTCATAGTCACGTGCTGCTCCCCCTCATGCTTCTCCTGGACCTCCGGCACGCACCCCTTGGATCACGGGCTCGGACTCCGTCCCGAATGACCCATTTTTTTGCGGTAGTTAGCGGATGCGTACACGCGTCGCGACACCCTACCGCCCTCGGGTCACCGGGCACGCCAGTAGGATCCTCCCGCGGACGGAACCCGTCGCCACGGGGGCGCCGATAGGAACAGTTCCGTCCGGCAAGGGAATTGGTGAGCTGTGAGCCAGATTGTCGTCAAGCGCCCACCGCGGGCCCTCCCCTCCGAAGTTCCGGGCGAGCAGGTGCAGTTGCAACCTCCGCCCGAGTTGCCTCGCGGGCAGCAGGAGGGGGTGATGATGCAGCTGCTGCCGATGCTCGGCATGGGTGGTTCCGTCGTCTTCTTCTTCATGACGCCGAACCCGATCATGCGGATCATGGGCATGATCATGATTGCGTCGACGGTCGCGATGGCCGTCGCGATGATCATCCGCTTCCGCCGGGGCACCCAGGGCCAGCTCGCGGACATGCGGCGCGACTATCTGAAGTATCTGACGCAGACCCGTCGCGCCGTGCTGAGGACGGCCCGGGAGCAGCGCGACGCGCAGTTCTACCTCCACCCCTCCCCCGAGCAGCTGTGGGCGCTCGTCGCCGAGGGCAGCCGGGTGTGGGAGCGGCGCGTCGGCGACGCGGACTTCGCACACGTACGCATCGGCCTGGGCAGCCAGGAGCTCGCCACGCCCCTCATCGCGCCCGACACCGCGCCGGTCGATGAGCTGGAGCCGCTGACCGCCGGGGCGATGCAGCAGTTCCTGACGACCCACAGCACGCTGGACGGCCTTCCCATGGCTGTCTCGCTCCGCGCCTTCTACCACCTGACGATCAGCGGCGAGGCGGAGTCCGCGCGCGCCACGGGCCGCGCGATGGTCGGGGCGCTCGCCTCGCTCCACTCCCCCGAGGACCTGATCATCGCCGTCGCGACCGACCGTGACGCCGCCCCGCGCTGGGACTGGACGAAGTGGCTCCCGCACGTCCAGGTGCAGGGCGCGATCGACGGCGCCGGCAGCCGCCGCCTGATCAGCACCAGCGTCCCGGAGCTCGAGGAGATGCTCGCGGGCCGCCTCGACGGCCGGCCCCGCTTCCAGCCCGGCGGCCAGCCGCTCATGGACCAGCCCCACATCGTCGTGGTGCTCGACGGAGAGTCCGTACCCGCGACGTCCGCGCTCGCGTCCGCCGAGGGGCTCCAGGGCGTGACGGTCGTCGAGATCGTCACGGGCCAGGTCAACGGCGCGCGCGGCGGTCTCTCGATCGTGGTGGACCCCCACGCGCTGCAGCTGGAGTCGGGGCACGGCCTGGTCTACGACGGCGTCCCCGACCTGCTGAGCCACGAGGCCGCGGAGGCGCTGGCCCGCCAGTTGGCCCCGCTGCACGTGGCCTCGGGCGGCGACGACGACGAACCGCTGCTCGCCAATCTGGAGTTCACCGATCTGCTGAATCTCGGGGACGCGGCCTCGGTCGACGTGAGCCGGACCTGGCGGGCCCGCTCGCAGGCGGAGCGCCTCCGGGTGCCGATCGGTGTCGGCGAGGACGGCACCCCGGTGATGCTGGACCTCAAGGAGGCGGCTCAGGAGGGCATGGGGCCGCACGGTCTGTGTGTCGGCGCCACCGGCTCCGGCAAGTCCGAGCTGCTCCGTACGCTCGTACTGGGCCTGGCCGTCACCCACACCTCGGAGACGCTCAACTTCGTCCTCGCGGACTTCAAGGGTGGCGCCACCTTCGCCGGCATGGCGCAGATGCCCCATGTCGCAGCGGTGATCACCAACCTCGCGGACGACCTGACGCTGGTGGACCGCATGGGCGACTCCATCAGCGGTGAGCTCAACCGCCGCCAGGAGATGCTGCGCGACGCGGGCAACTACGCCAACATCCACGACTACGAGAAGGCGCGGGCCGCGGGTGCTCCGCTGCAGCCCATTCCCTCCCTCGTCCTGGTCATCGACGAGTTCAGCGAGCTGCTGACGGCCAAGCCGGACTTCATCGAGATGTTCGTGCAGATCGGGCGCATCGGCCGTTCGCTGGGCGTCCATCTGCTGCTGGCCTCGCAGCGCCTCGAGGAGGGGCGGCTGCGCGGCCTGGAGACCTACCTGTCGTACCGGATCGGTCTGCGGACGTTCTCCGCGGGCGAGTCCCGGGCCGCACTCGGCGTCCCCGACGCCTACCTCCTGCCCAACGTCCCCGGTTCGGGCTACCTGAAGTACGGCACCGACGAGATGGTGCGCTTCAAGGCGGCGTACGTCTCCGGTGTGTACCGCTCGGGCTCGCAGCCTGCGGTGTCCTCCGGCCCTCTGCCGGTGGACCGCAGGCCCGTGGTCTTCACCGCGGCCCCGGTGCCGGTGCGCTACGTGCAGCCGACGGCGCAGGCCGGTGTGCCCGAAGCGCGCAAGGCCGAGGACGACGCCCTGGCCGACACCGTGCTCGACGTGATCGTGCGCAGGCTGGAGGGCCGCGGGGCCTCCGCGCACCAGGTGTGGCTGCCCCCGCTGGACAATCCGCCGTCGCTGGACGAGCTCCTGCCCGGGCTCTCCGCCGTCGAGGGCCGGGGACTCACCCAGCCCGGGTTCGAGGGCTCGGGACGCCTCGTCGTACCGCTGGGTGTGGTCGACAAGCCGTACGAGCAGCGCCGCGACACGCTCTACCGGGACTTCTCGGGAGCGGCCGGCCACATGCAGATCACCGGTGGCCCGCAGTCGGGCAAGTCCACACTGCTGCGCACGCTCATCGCGGGCTTCGCCCTCACGCACACGCCCCACGAGGTCCAGTTCTACGGCCTCGACTTCGGTGGCGGCGGCATGGCCTCGGTCTCCGGCCTGCCCCATGTCGGAGGCATCGCGTCCCGGCTCGACCCCGAGCGGGTACGGCGTACGGTCGCCGAGGTGTACGGGATCATGGCCCGCCGCGAGGAGTACTTCCGCAGCGCGGGCATCGACTCCATCGCCACCTTCCGCAGGCTGCGTGCACGCGGCGAGATCTCGGTGACCGACCAGCCGTGGGGTGACGTCTTCCTGCTCATCGACGGCTGGGGCAACTTCCGCACGGACTACGAAGCCCTCGAATCGGCCGCCGTCGACATCGCGCAGCGTGGCCTCGGCTACGGCATCCACCTGATCGTCACGGCGTCGCGTTCGATGGAGGTCCGGGCCAACCTGAAGGACCACCTGATGAACCGGCTCGAACTGCGGCTCGGTGACGTCATGGACTCCGAACTGGACCGCAAGGCAGCCGTCAACGTGCCCCCGGGCGTACCCGGACGCGGCCTCACGCCGGAGAAGCTGCACTTCATGGCCGCGGTACCGCGGATCGACGGCATCAACTCCGACAGCGACCTCTCCGAGGCCACGGCGGCCATGAACCAGGAGGTCGCCCGGCACTGGACGGCGGCGCCGGCCCCGGCGGTCCGCCTGCTCCCCCGCGAACTCCCGGCGCACGACCTGCCGGCGGGCTACGCGCAGCCCGAGCGGGGCATCGCGTTCGGTATCGACGAGAACAACCTGGAGCCGGTCTTCCTCGACTTCGAGCGGGACCCGTTCTTCCTGGTGTTCGGTGAGAGCGAGTCCGGCAAGTCCAATCTGCTGCGCCTGCTCATCAAGCAGCTGACCGAGAGGTACGACGGGAGCACCGCCAAGTTCTTCGTCATCGACAACCGGCGAGCGCTCCTCGACGTCACTCCGGCGACGCACCTGGCGGAGTACGTGCCCATGTCCAACAACATGGAGCACCACGCGGACGCACTGTACGACCTGATGAAGCGCCGTACGCCTTCCCCGGAGGTCACGGCCCAGGAGCTGCGCGACCGCAGCTGGTGGAGCGGCCCGTCCGTGTACGTGGTCGTCGACGACTACGACCTGGTCTCGACGTCCAGCGGAAACCCGCTGGGCAAGCTCACGGAGATGCTGCCGTTCGCCCGCGACGTCGGCGTGCGGTTCATCATCGCCCGCAACACGGCGGGGGCGGGCCGAGCCCTGTACGAGCCCTTCATGCAGCGGATCCTGGAACTGGGCGCTCAGGGCCTGATGCTCTCGGGCGACCCCATCGAGGGAGACATCCTCGGCAACCTGCGACCGCGCCCGATGCCTCCGGGGCGCGGGGTCTTCGTGACCCGGCGACGCGGCAACCCGCTGGTGCAGTCCGGACTCATGGACAGCGAGCAGTAGGGGTTTCGCAGCGGCAGGACGGGCGGGCGGGCGGTGCAGCGGCGACAAGCCGCCACCCCGCCCGCCTCGACGTGTGGGGCGGGAGGACGCCGCCACCGGAGAGAGAATTCAGGAGTGGCACACAGATGCGGCTCAACAAGGCAGAGCCGGGCGGCGGCGGGAGCAAGAAGGGCGACCTCGCGGTCGACCAGACAGATCGCTCTCGGGCGTCCGGGACGAAGCCTCGAAGTTGAACTCGCGCTTGTGGAAAGTGCGAGGCATGGCATACAGGAACAGGCGGGTGGTTGAGCAGTGATTGCGCTGGTCGTTGTGCTGGCTGTCGGACTCGTCGCCATGGGCTGCGTCAAGGCGGACCGGGTCCGTGGGTGGCGTGAGTCGTTCAATCCCTCAGCACCCGACATTCCCGATTCCGCCTTCGTTGCCGCGCGCGTCGTCCTCTTCGGGATGGCAGGGGTCGGTGTGTTCACCGCGTTCCAGTTCCTGGACGTCGTCGCCGATGCGGAGTGGAGCGATGACGAACTCGCCGGCGCGGTCAGCCAGGCCACGGAAGAGCTCGACGGCACTTCGCGTTTTGGCGACATCTTCGGCGATGACAGCGGTTTCGATCAGGAGATCGCGAAGATGATCGAGGAAGAGGTCGTCGAGAACGGCGATGGTGGCGCCCCTCAGAGCGGTGTGGACGCCGGCGCCGCAGCCTCCAACAAGCCTTCCGACGCCGAGTACACGGTCACGGCCTCGGGCGCCGACGCGGCCTTCTGCGTGCACGTCGTACGGACACGGTCGAAGGACGGGGACTACGAGCCCCCTGGTGTGGCAGGCGGCCCCAGCTCCGTAACCGTCCCTGAATACGACTTCGCGGTGACGAGCCGCGAAGGCGAGTGCTGAGCGCGCCCCCTCCCCAGCATCACCTTTCAGCGGGACTTCTCCGCCCAGGACTCGTCCCGTTTGAGACGGATGAGGCCGGTAGGGCATGACCGTCGCGGGCTCTGTCCTGTGGCGACTCGCGCAGTGTCCCTACCCCCTTCGTATGGCAGGCCCTGGGCCGATCGCCACGCTCCGTCCGAAGCTCTCCAGAGCTTGAGCACGGCCCGGGACAGCGTCTGGAACGACAACAAGCCCCCTCGCTGACCGACTGCGGCGCAAGGTGGACGAGGTGCGAGGGC
This sequence comes from Streptomyces sp. NPDC057287, assembly GCF_042667905.1. Lineage (NCBI taxonomy): Bacteria > Bacillati > Actinomycetota > Actinomycetes > Kitasatosporales > Streptomycetaceae > Streptomyces > Streptomyces sp. NPDC057287. The sequence continues at coordinate 17,276 of NZ_JBHUYV010000029.1, forward strand.
TCGGGTCTCTTCGCGAGGGCTCGGGTCTCTTCGCGAGGCCTCGGGTCTCTTCGCGAGGCCTCGGCTCGTCTGCTCCACTTGCTCGACCTGCGACGTAGCGCCCGCATCTACGTCCCTCTCCGGTCCCAGGTGAGGCGGTCTCGGCATTGCTGGTGTGATCACGGCTTCGGAGCCTCCCTGGGTGGCCCGTGCACCGGGCTCGGAATGGTCCTACCCGGCGGTGGTCGATCAACGGTCGAGTCCGCTTGAGTCGGCCACCGGCGGCGGTTGCCACGCCGACTGCGGTGCACTCGGCCGTACGGGGTCCGGAGTGGGCGGAATAGGCTACTCCAGCCGCAGATCGGCAATACCCGAACTGACAAGAGGCGCTTTCGGGCCAACGACACACCAGAATCGAGCAACGGCAAACGGTGCGTGATCAACCACTTTCGTACGTCTCACGGACACCGGAGAGGCAGCCGGGCGCCCGATCCGAGGCTGAAAAGCACAGCCGTTCGCCAGCCAACCAGGCCTGAAACGGGCGTACCCGTTCCCCGTGCACCTTGCTAACTTCCGGGGCTCAGAGGCAGTGAAAAGCACATGTGAAAGGGCGGTACATGACCTCCCCAGCTCCAGCGCCGAAGATCCCTCAGCTGTGGGTTCCGCTCCCCTCAGGAATCCACCCGAGTTGGCGTGAGATCGACGAAGCATCGGCCGCCTGGCTCGATCGCTTCGGCCTCTACTCCGACCGAGCCCAGCGCGAGCGGCTGACGCGTATCGCCGTGGGCGAGATCACCAGCCGCGGCGCCCCCACCGGGCGTCTCCCGGCCTTGCAGTGGACCTCGGACTTCCTGATGTGGCTCTTCGCGTTCGACGACGAGTTCTGCGACGAGGGCCCGTCCGCAGCCTCCCCGGACGCCACCCTGCTCATCATCACCAAGCTGCAACGCGTCGTCGAAGTGCCCTGGGCGGCCCCCGCAGACGACAGCTACAGCGCCGCCCTGAACGAGTTACGTCTGCGGCTCGACAAGCTGACGACACCCGTGCAGACAGCCCGGTGGGCATCCAGTTTTCGTGCCTATCTCCAGGGACAGATCTGGATGGCCGCCAACAGCGCCCACGGGCGGATTCCCAGCCTCTCCGACCACCTGGCGGTCCGGCTCGACTCCTCGGGCGTCAAGATCTTCTCGACACTCAGCGAGATCATCCACGGGTACGACCTCCCCGCAGCCGACTACGAGCGTCACGAGGTCCGCGGATTCGTCGAGGTCTTCGCCTCGATCATCGGGTGGTCCAACGACCTGGTCTCGTACCACAAGGAGCGCCGGCGGAGCCAGGACGGATACGGCAACATCGTCGACCTGATCGCTTACGAACGGGGCTGCTCCCTCGAAGAGGCGGTGAACGAGACCGCCGTGATGCACACCCGTGCCATGGCCCTCTACCTCCGCCTCCGCGACCAGATCCTGCAAGGTGCCGGCCCCGAACTCCATCGGTGGATCACGGACTGCGACTCCTGGATCCGCGCGGACTACGACTGGTCCCTGACCACCAATCGCTACGTCAATCCGGAGGACCCCGCCGACCTTCCCGCCGGCAGCGCCGCATCGCCCTTCCAGGCTTGGGAAGCCGACCAGCCTCTGCCGATCGCCAGCATCGCGTGGTGGTGGACCCTGCTGGAGGACTGATGCCCCTGGGGCGGTGGAGACCGCCCCCTCGGCGGAGGGGAGAGAGACCGCTGGCGCCGGAGAGGTCCGCGGCGCAGGCCATCGTGAGGCGAAGGATCGCAGACCTCGAAAGTGAGGTCGTCCGCGGACAGCAGGCCATTGTCTTACCCCAACACACCGTCGAGTGCCGGCATCGCCATCTCGACGGCTGCCCGGACCGCACCCACTTCGCCCGGGATCCTGAGCCGTCCCCGCTGTGAGGTCCGACCAGCCACCCGGCAGGTGGCTGGTCGGCGGTATGACACAGGTCAGGGTGGGCACCTCCCGTGCGTGCCCACCCTGACCTGTTCGCACTCTGCCGAGACCTAGTCGAAGTTGGCCCTCGCCCGCTTGTCACCGGCGTGGTAGGCGGTACCGGCGTCACGCACCTTGCGAGAGATCTCGGTCAGGGCTGCGTGGATCGCCTTGGCGTCGCGCTCCCAGCTGACCTGCGAAACGTCGAACGCCGACTTGGCCTCGCCCACCCAGAGCTCGGAGGCGCTGGCAACCATCCGCTTGATGGACCTGAGGTCCTCGTCAAGCTGCCTGCTCTGCCGGTCGATGTCCCCGGCGGCCTGCTCCAGGCTCGCGTAAGTGACAACCATCGTGCCGTCGTTGGTCGGCATGCGGTCCTCCAGTTCAATCTGGTTCGGTGTGATGGCCCGTACGCGGTACGGGTACAGCAAGGATCAGAGGTAGTTGATGGCCGACGTCTTGGCCTCCGAGCCACCCGAGTGGCCGGCGACGACGTCCACGCCCTGGAGCGCCTGCCTGATGTCGTCTTCGGTGTTGCCCGAGATGGTCCGGGCCGCCTTGATGGCTTCCTGATAGTTGACCAGCCGGATGGCGATGTCGCCCATCTTCCGGTTGATCTCGTCCTGCTTGCCGTTGAAGGCGCTGGCGCCGATACCCTTCCAGGCGCCTTCCAGGCTGTCGATCGTGGCCTGCAGCGTCTTCACCTGGCTCTTCACGGAGTCGAATCGCGTGGTGAGCTCGTTCTCCAGCTTGAGGAGCATTTCATCTGAAAGCTTCTGATCTGCCATAGTGCTGGCTTCCTTCCTGGTGCTCTTGTTCGGTCCGGCGTCAGCGCCGGGGGTGCATGTGAGGAATTGGGGTCGGTCAGGCGGTACGGCGCTTGCGAACGAGCGCGAAGGCGCCTCCGCCGAGCACGAGAACGACTGCCACCCCGCCGATAATCAGGCCCAGTTGGCTGTCGTCGTCCTTCTCCGTGCTGGAGCCTGCCATGGCAGCGTCCTCAGCCTTGTCCTTCTTCTCAGGCTGTGACGAAGCTGATGCGGAGGGGGCGGCTGACCCTGCGGAGCCGGACGTCTTCTCCTTGGTGAGAGGACTGACGTCCGGGGCACCGGGCTCTCCCTTGCCCTTCAGGATGTTCATGGAAGGGCGAATCAGACCGTGGCCGAGGTACTTACTGAGTGTGCCTTTCTCCCAGTCACGGCTAGCAGTGTCGAAGAGAACGTTAAGAACTTGGTTGGCGGTCCAATCGGGGTGGACGGACCACACCAGAGCTGCGGAAGCGGACGCGATGGCGGTGGCCGCACTCGTACCACCATCGCCATCACAGTATTTTTGGAATGTTTCATCGCACCAATACGGAATATCGTTTCCCGGAGCTGCGACATCCACGGTGCTCCCGTTTTGGGAGTACTCAGCCACTTTCCCTTCACTGTCGGCCGAGGAGACGCCGACGACCTCTGGATAGGCCGCAGGGTAGATCTCCTCATTTCCCTTCTTTGCCTCATTGCCGACAGCGGCAAAGAAAAGCTTCCCCTTGCTTTGCGCGTACTTTACCGCTTCAATCTCTCGGTCCATCTTAAATTCACTGCCGAATGACATGCTAATGATCTTCACATCGCTGTCAGCGGCGGCTCGAATCGAGTCAGCGGTGTCATAAGCATTGACTGAATTCTCATTCTGGAACTGCGTGTCAGCGACTCGCATCGGGACGATCTTCGCCCCCGGGGCAAGTCCTTTCAGCCCCCCACCGTTTCCAGTACCGGCAATCAGTTCGGCCATGGTGGTGCCATGACCGTTGTAGTCGTCGGTTTCGTCGCCCTCAGCGCCTGTTGCGTCAAGCCCCTTGAGGACCTGGCCTTTCAGGGACGGCGTCGATGAGTTGACCCCAGTATCGATGACAGCGACCTTGACACCTCTACCCGTAGTTGTCTTCCACATCTCATCGGCCTGCATGGCGCTGAGGTACCACTGCTTGGATTGCACATCCGCTGCAATGGCTGAGGGCGCCAGACCCGCGAAGCCCACACTCCAGGTGGCGGCCACAGCAATCGTGCCGAGCAGGCGCCCTCTCAAGGCGAGAGTCATGCGGCGCTTTCGGGTCTGGCTCATCCCTGCTGTCATCCTGACTTCCGAACCTTCCGTATACCTACTCGATCACCGGCGGTGCGACGCCACGTCGGCCGGCCTCCCACGTCTCTCTGTCTTCAGTCAGGTAGTCCGGGCGCGGCGTGCCATCGTCCTGGTCCTCCTCGTTGGCATCCTTCCGACCTGCGGGGCCGCGCACCAGGCCCGCACCCCCGGCAGTGAAGCCCTTCCCAGCCGTGCCAGGCCGAGCAGCGCCGCCCCGCGGTGTACCCACAACTCCGTTAGTACTGGCAGTGCCCCGCCCACCAGTACGGGAGGCACTGTTCGTTCCACCAGCTCCGACGACACCACGCTGGCCAGCGCCGCCGGATCGCGGCGCTCCTCCAGTTCCGACTACCGTGCCTCGCGGAACACTTCGGGCTCCTCCAGAGGCGCCCGAAATGGCACGCTGCGGGGTCCCCCCAACGATGCCGCCCGCTCGGCCGGCACGCAGGCCTGAAGCTCCAGGCGCACCGGCACGACCTGTTGCCGTGGGCCTGCCACCAGTAACACCAGATCGACCGGCAGCAGGGGACTGCGCTCCGCCGACCCCGCGCCCGGCGGTTCCGGAGGCCGAGCCCCCGCCCATCGACGACGGCCGTCCCACAGGAGATCCACCGCGGCCGTTGGCGGTAGAACTGCCGGGCGCTTTAGCTGCGTTGTTTCCAGCCTGGCCGACAGCTCTGGCTGCGCCTACTGGACCTTGGAAACCCCTGGAGCTACCCGTCACGGGATTAACGAAGCCGGGCGCCAAGAGGGATGGCGAGCCTCCCCCAGGCACAACAGCATTCGTAGTGGGCGGCGGCGCAGGTGTGCCTGAAACCGTCACCGGGGCTGGCGGCGCAGCGACGCTATTGATCTCTGTCGACGTGCTCTGGTCCAGGACAGGCGCCACTGCCGACGGCACCTCGTAGCCATGGCCGTTTGCCGGGGACCCTTGGCTGCCTGCTGTCACAGCATGCGCCGCCACGCCTCCGGAGCTGGCGCTTCCTGATGAATCAGGGCCTGTGACACCGTCAGGCCCCTCCCCTCCGCGCCTGCCGGTCGAGGGCCGCGGCATCGCCACATCAAGCTTCTTCTCGAACCGCGGCGGCTCCTGTGCCGCCAGCGTCTCCTCCGAAACCGCGTAGTACGAAGCCAGCCGGTTCGCCTGGTTGATTGCCTCCTGGCGGTCCTTCTCGACCTTCACTGCCGCCGCGTACTCCGCGTTGCCCTCGACCCGCTTCGGAGCCTCGATCTCGTCGGGAGACTTACGGCTCAGGCGGCTGTCCCTGGGCGGGAGCGAGCTGCGGACCGAGGCGAGGCCCGTGCCCGCGACCGTGATCTGTGTGCCGGCCGTCTGAGCGAACTCGCCCAGCTTGTAGGCGTGGGCGACCAGACCCGTACCCCAGTCCCTGAAGGCCGTGCCGGACTCACCCTCCCAGTCGACACCTTCGATGAAGCCGCCAAGCTCCTCGGCAGCGGCGTTGAGCGAGTTCCTTGCCTTCAGGATCGCCTCGCCCGCCTTTTCGAGGTGCTCCGGATTGGAGTTCTCGATCAGGTCGATCATCGCGTTGAGCTCGTGCCCCTCGAAGGACGTCCGCCCCGAGGAGCCCCCGAAGCCGAATGCCTCCATCACGCCCTGCATCTGGCGTGTGACATCCGTGACGACCAACTGCCCCTGGACGCGCTCCGTGTCCTGCTGCTTCTGTTCTGCGGGAGTCAGTTCCGGGGGAGTCTCGGAACCCTGTGCCGGCTTCTTCGGCTCACTCATTCGGCTGCCCACCCCGCGTCACTCTGCTTGTCGGCGTTCTGCTCCGGCTTGGGCGTCTTCTCCGCCTCTGCCCGCTCGTGCTTCTCCCGCTCCTTGTCCAGGCCCGCCTGGATCTCGTAGAACCGGCGCCGCGTGTCGTCGTCCACGTTGTCGAAGCCGACCGCCGCCGCGTGCACGCCGAGGCTCAGGTATTCGATCTGGTCGCCCAGGGACTTGGAGAGCGTGACGAGCGACTCGTGGACGCGGTTGTACTGGGTGTAGAGCCCGTCGGCTTCCGCGAAGCATGCGTTCTGGCCGCTGAAGGAGGTACGCGACACCGTCTGCGCCGCAACCTTCGACTTCCCGGCCGGTGAACTCTCGAGCTCCGTCAGCAGCGCGTTCACGCTCTTCTGGAACTTCTCCAGGGCGCCTACGCCCTTACGGAGGTCCCCTTTGCCCTTGGTCACGTCGCTGCCCTTCCCCGTTTCCCCGTTTGCACAGTCCGTTTCGCGTTGCTATCGCACCCGCGTGAACATCACTGGCCTCATCACATCACTCTAGCCAATGGCACTGACAGGACCAACTGTCTTGTCCATCACGTGACTTCCGGACGCCGCCTGCCGTCCGGGGTCACGCGCCGCCCGGTCGTCCCTGCCGTCGCCGCCTGTCGCGCATGGCCACGGCCGTACCCGCTATGGCGGCCACCAGGACTCCCCCGCCCACCACGACGTAGGTGGCGAGTCGCGCGTTGCGTTCGTCGGCGGTCTCGCCCAGGTGGAACGCTGCCGGCATCGGCGCCTCGCCCTTGCTCATGCCCTCGTGCGCCACCGGCTTCTCGATGGGCTTGTCGTCCTCGGTCAGCGCGCGCACCGGGTCGACGACGCCCCAGCCGACCAGGCGGTCGTGGCCCGCGATCGAGCGTTCCGCCGTCTGCTCGATCTGGGCGACGATTTGCTCCTGCGTCCAGTCCTGGTGCTTGGCCTTGATGAGTGCCGCGACCCCCGCGACGTACGGGGCCGAGAAGCTGGTCCCGTTGTCGGAGCAGTGCCCTCCGCCCGGAACCGTGGAGATCATGTCCACGCCGGGGGCCGCGACGCCCACGAACTCGCCGGACTGGGAGAAGGCTGCCCGTTCGTTGTTGCGGTCCGAGGCGGCGACGGCCAGGACCCCGGCGAACGAGGCCGGATAGGTCTCCTTGACGTTGCCGCCCAGGCCGTCGTTGCCTGCCGAGGCGACGATCACGACCTCCTTGGCCAGGGCCGCGTCCACCGCCTGCTTCAGGACGGACGCGGGTTTCACCGCGTTGGCCGTGTCCTGGGAGATGTTGATGACGTCAGCGTCCGCCTGGACGGCGTGCTGGATGGCCAGGGCAAGCGTCTCCGCCGTCCCGTGGCCCTCGGCGTCGTTCTGCTGGATCGGGATGATCGTCGCGTCCGGGGCCAGGCCGGTGAAGCCGGTGCCCTTCGCCTCGCGCGCGGCGATGATGCCGGCGACCTTGGTGCCGTGGCCGACGACGTCCGTGGTGCCGTTCTCCTTGCCGCGCTCGATCTTGCTGCCGTTCTCGTCCTTGAGGTTCTTCGGCAGGAAGTTGCGGCCGCTCCCGGTGTCCACGGCTTTCGTGAGCTGCTTGTTCTTGACGTCGACGCCGGTGTCGATGACCGCCACCCGTACGCCCTTGCCGGTGGACTGCTCCCACAGTTCGTCCATCAGTACACGTTGGAGGGCCCAGGGCCGGCCCGTGTACATCTTCGAGTCCGGGCCGAAGGTGCACTGGGTGGAGTCCTCCGCGGCTGCGGGAAGCACCGGCAGCGAGACCAGGAGGACGGTGGTGGCGGCCGCTGCGGTGAGCAGACGCCGTCGGGAGGAAGAGTGCGTGGTCACGTGGTCGCTCCTCACGAACCCTGCGGCTGGCGTGCGGCGCCGGTCGAGAGCCGGGGTCCCGTCGGCAGGAAGGCGGACCACGCAGCCGGAATGGGCGCGGGGTCGACGTCCTTGAACCCGAGCTGGTTCTGCGCCTGCTGCGCTTCCTGCTGCCTCTGCTCCCTCTCCTGCTTCGTGCCGGACTCACCGATGCCGGAGTCGTCCTGCGCGCTGTCGCCGTTGGACTGCATCGCATAGCGAAGGCCGGTGTCGGTCACCAGGAAGAGGGGCCCGGACTCCGGGCTGGATCCCTTGAACTGCCGGAAGAGCTGGCCGGATCCGGGGGTGACGTAGGCGCTGCTGGAGCCGGTGGGGAGCGTCGCGGGGAAGCTCGTGCCCGCCCAGGTGCTGAGCGTGCTGGCGCCGTCCTTGTCGGAGACGCCGCGCAGGACGTTGCAGACGGTGTTGCGGCTTCCGCTCGTCATGCTCGTGGAGTTGACGGGCTTCGGCTCGTTCGCGGGCCAGTCCCGCTCCTGTCCGAACGCCTCACCGGGCTCGAAGGCTCCGGCACTGACGTGCTTGACCTTGCCGTTCGGGTTCAGGTTGACCAGGGCGCGACTGTTGAGGAGGAGTTTGGCGACGAAGTCGGACACCGGGGCGACCCTGCCCGGCAGAACCACGTACTGCTGGGTCCTCGTGCCGGCGGTTGCCGCGAGGACCATGCCCACCTTGTTGTCCTCGGGGCGCAGCTGGCCCGGAACGCCCGCGTCGGTGCCGGGGGTTCCCTCGATGGAGGGGAAGGAGACGGCGTCCCCCTTGTGCAGGGTGGCGAGCCAGTCGGCGGACACCCGCTGGGCGCGGCCCTCGGCGACCAGGGTGCGCAGCAGCAGCTCGTCGTTGTCCACCGCGTACGCCTTACCGGTGGCGTCGACGAGGTAGCGGGTCTTCTCCGGTCCGGGGCCCTCGACGTACATCACGTCGCCGCCACGAAGCTTGCTCGCGCCGTCCGTCTTCGTCTGCTCGCGCTCCGCGAGGACGAAAGCGGCCTTCTGGATGGCCCTGCCGCCCTCGCCGGGCCGTTCGCAGACCGCCCAGCGCTTCGTGGAGCCTGCTTCGGTCTTGTCGGGCAGGCGGTCGGGGGCGTACGGAATGCCGAGCGTGGCCCCGTGCGGGATCTTGCCGCTGTCGAGGACCGATTCGTCGACGTTGACGACCGTGCCCTTGTCGGGGGCGAGGAGCAGCTTGGCGCTGGACATGTTCAGCACCGGGTGGAGCTGTGTCTTGCCGTCGGTCGTCAACACCACGTAGCGCGTGGTGGATTTGCTGGCGATGATGACGTTCTCGTAGGGGGTGTCCCACTTCTGCGGTGCCACGGGCTTGAACATGCCCCAGGCGCCGAACACCGCCAGGGCGACTGCGCCGACGATCACTCCGGGCACCACCGCGCGAAGAGGTCGCGGGGCCCCCTCTTCCGAACCGGACGGGTGGGGCTGCAGGAACTGTGCGACCAACCTCCGCTTCGCGAAGGTGTAGGCATTGAGTTCGTCCCGCCGTGATGCCATGTGCGCGCTGCCCCTTCTCCCCAGTGGGCGACCAGGTTCCCACACCCTCCGCGGGCCGCTGCCCCCGACCGGGACCCCTACTATGCCTGTTGGCACTTGGCTCTCACCGCTCAGGTAGGGTGATCGCCCGATCAACGCCCGTGAAAAAAACGGTGAATACGGACACGAGGGGGCAACGCGGCGATGGGTGCAGCGACGGGGGAGCGCACGAGGCGGTCCGCGCACCGAACGCCCGGCTCTTCCCGGCGGCAACGAAGCAACGGGTCGGACGGGGCAGCTGCCCCGAGGTCGGCGGACGCCCCCGCGGCGACCACGCTCCATTCGATCTCCAGGACAGGTCGCGTCGGGCCCGCGCTGCGGCAGATGGTGCTCGTCGAGGCGGCCCTGGCCGTCGCGGTGGTGGGCGCCGCACTCGGCGGTGCGTGGATGATCCCCGCCGGTGTGATCGCCTGTCTGCTGATCCTTCTCGCGGTGGTACGCCGACGGGGCCGGGCCGTGCAGGACTGGCTGTCGACGGTGTCGTCCCTGCGCAACCGCAGGCGGACGGCGGCCGCACCGCCCGCCGAGACGGAGCCGCAACTGGCACCGGTGGCGGAGAACGTTCCGGGATTCGCTCCCTACATCTACGTGGACGGCGCCCGCCGCACGGTGGGCATGGTCGGGGACGGCACGTTCCTGACCGCGGTCGTACGGGTCGAGGCGAGCGGTGAGTCGCTCCGCCAGGCGATGGGCGCCCGTGCCCTTCCGCTGTCCCTCCTGGGCGACGCGCTCGCGGTGGACGACATCGTGCTGGAGTCCGCGCAGCTGGTGCAGCAGGTACGGCCCGCTCCGGCTCCGCACCTGCCGGAGCGGTCGGTGGCCCGGCTTTCGTACGGACCCCTCCAGGACCGGACCGGGGCGCCCGCGCTGCGGATGACCTGGGTTGCGGTGAAGCTGGATCCGGAGCTGTGCCGGGAGGCCGTCGAGGCACGCGGCGGCGGAATCGGAGGGGCCCAGCGCTGCCTGGTGCGGGTCGCGGACCATGTGGCGAGCCGGATCACCGGCGCGGGTTTCCGGGCCGCGGTGCTGGACCAGGACGAGCTGAACTCCGCCGTGGCGACGTCCGCGTGCGCCAACCCCATCCTGTCTGCCCGCGCCGGACGCCCCGATGCGGCGCCGCAGCGGCGGACGGCCGAGACGGCCCGGGTCTGGCGCTGCGACGACCGCTGGCACACCACGTACGCGGTGGACCGCTGGCCCGAGCTGGGCCGGGGCGCCACTCCGCTCCCGCGGCTCGTCGCGCTGCTGACCTCGGTGCCGGCGTACGCGACGACGTTCAGCCTGACGGTGCGCCGCGGTACGCACCAGGGCCATGTGTCCGTGCGTGGCCACGTACGGATCACCGGCGGTTCGGACACCGAACTGGTCGGAGTACGAAGGACATTGGAGCAGGCCGCACGGCACGCGGAGGTCGGCCTCGTACGGCTGGACCGCGAACAACTGCCGGGCGTCCTGGCCACGCTCCCGCTCGGAGGCGCGCAGTGACACAGCGACTCAGCCCGAGGCGGGGCCTGCTCGGCCCCCGTCACGCGGGCCACACCCTGGCGGCGGATCACCTGGGCGCGCTGTCGCTGCCCGTGGGGGACGACGGTGTGATCATCGGCGACGACGCCGAGGGCCGCCCGCAGATGATCGGGTTCCACCGGCCCGCGCCGTACGACGTCGTGCTGATCGGCGGGCTGTGGACCGCGCAGGTGCTGGCGCTGCGCGCTGCCGGTACCGGTGCGCGGGTGGCGGTCGAGACGGGCCGCACCCAGGCCTGGACGACGCTGGCCCAGGCGGCGGGCGCCGGTCTCGAGTGCATCTCCCTCCATGACGTGGGCAGGGTCCCGCCGACCGGGGCCACCGTCGGCAGCCCCGTGGTGGTCGTGCGCGACTGCGGCATGCGTCCGCCCCGCGGCCGGGTGGTGTCCTCGCCGTGGCAGTCGGTGCTGACGCTGCTGCCCTATCTGAGCCCCGTGGCGCCCCGGTTGATGCGGTCGGCGACGCTCGTGGGCATCCAGCGGGTGTCACCTGCCGAGGCGGAGCAGATCGGCCGGATCCTGGGGCTCGCACGGACGGAGAGCGAGGCGCTTCCCACCCTGGCGGACGGTGTCACGCTCTGGGTGGCCGGCCGCGACCGCCACTGGGTGATGACCAGCGCGACGGACGTCGAGACCGGCTTGCTGGGCACGGCTCGCCGGATGGACTGATTCCTGTCCCGTTCGGACCCCGGGCGCGCCGATTTTCAGGATCATGGCGGGTGGACGACGCCAGTTCGACGGAAGGGACGTGCCCATGGGCACCCAGCAGGAAAAGGAAGAGCTCTACGCTCTCGACATCTCGGGTGCGGAGTGGCTGAGCGCACCCGGTACCGAGAACGTCGAGGAACGGGTGGAGATCGCCCACCTCCCGGACGGCGCGGTCGCCATGCGCTCGTCGCTGGATCCGGAGACCGTGCTGCGCTACACGGAGGCCGAGTGGCGTGCGTTCGTGCTGGGAGCGCGGGACGGCGAGTTCGACCTCAAGTAGACGAGCGTAGGCGCGGGGGCGGCTGTCACGGACGGTCGTCCCCGCGCTGTGTCCGGCCGCGTGCCTTCGCCGTGTCCGGTCGAGCGCCCCTGTGTCCGGCTGCGTGCCCTCCAGGGTCCGGTCACACCCAGGAGCGTGACAAATGGCCCGTTCCCTCACGATCCGGGGTACTCGCTCCGCCCGCTGCCCGAACGTGACCTACAGGACAGTCGCCGCTGGGGGATACGGCCTGCCGTAGTGCGCCTCATGGCGATTAGGGTGGGTGGGGGCGCGCCAGAGGAACCTGCGGACAGGCACTGCGCGTCGCAAGGGGGAGAGCCGGGCGGACCGGACAACGGGAACGGTCGCCCCCACCCACCACGGCACAAGGGTGCTCGACCACACCAGGAGGCAAAGTGAACGGCGATCGGGACGAGATCAGCGGGGGATGGAACACGCCCGTCGACGAGTCGTCCGACGCGGATCCCGCCGAGATGACGGGTGAGTTCACCATCGACTACACCCCTCCCGCCTGGTACACGCAGAACGCGCCGGGCGACTCCTCGGGGGGAGCGGGGTCGCACCTGGCGCCGCCTCCGCCGCCGCAGGGGGCACCTCTGCCCGCACCGGGACTTCCGGCTTCCGGCGGATTCGAGCCCGGCTGGCCGCCGGCTCCGGCAGCGCCGACCGCCTCGTCCGAGCCGCCCTCGCCCTCCTTCGAGCCCGCGCCTCCGGCACCCGCAGCACCGGCGCCCGCGTCGCTGCCGACACCCGCTCCGGCTGCTGCACCCTCCGAAGGGCCGGACCCGGTGAGCGGCGCGTCCGGCCCGTTCGGCGGTGGCGACGTGGAGAGCGGCGCAACCATGCGGTTCTCCCCCGCCGCGCTGAAGCAGGAGATCGCCGAGCGCGAGGCGGCCAAGTCCGAGGCGGCGGCGTCCGGTTCCGGTGATTCCACCGAGCCCGCGCCTTCGGCCGCCCCGTCCGAGGACGGCGGCGAGGAGCCTGCCGGTCCGGTGGGCGCGAACGACTCCACGGAGGGCGACGAGACCGGCACTCCGGAGGCCGACGCGGCACAGGACTCCGTGCGGCCCGCCGACGACGCCCCGGAGACGGGCGACGAGCCCTCCGCCGCGCAGGCAGGCACCCAGGCCGAAGGACCCGCGGACTCCGCACCCGACGCAGCGCCCCAGGACGCACCTCCCACGGGCGCACCGGCCGCCGAAGTGTCCTCCGAAGAGGCGCCCCAGGACACCGCGCCGTCGAACGCCCCCGCACCGTGGTCCCCCGCGCCGCCCGCGCCGGGCGCCCTCCCCCCACTGCCACCAGCCTTCCAGCCGGCCGCGCAGCAGCCGAGCGCACCCCGGTCCGCCCCGCAGTGGCCCGCGCAGCAGCCCGCCGCCGCTCCGGCCGCAGAGCCGCAGGGAGGCTACGGATTCCCGCAGGCCGCGCAGGGCGGCTACGGGTTCCCGCAAGCACCCGCACCGCCTGCCCCGCAGGCACCCCAGCAGCACGCGCAGCCGTCCCCGCAGGCACCCCAGCAGCCCGTACAGCTGCCCCCGCAGGCGCCTCAGCAACCGGTCCAGCCCAACACGCAGTCTTCGCAAGGGGGTTACGGCTTCCCGCAGGCGCCGCAGGAGAGCGGCTACGGATTCCCGCAGCAGGCACAGCAACAGCAGTTCCCCGCGCACGGCGCACCCCAACTGCCCCCGGGCGCCCAGCCGCAGGGGGGCTACGGCTTCCCGGCTCCGCAGCCGCCCCAGCAGCCGCAGTTCCCCGCGCAGGGCTCACCGCTCCCCCCGCAGATCCCTCAGCAGCAGGCCCAGGGCACGCCGAACCTGCCTGCTCAGCAGCAGCAGCAGCCCGAGGCCTACCAGCCCCAGCCGCCCGCCCCGCAGGCGCCGCCCGTCGACCCGCGCACCGGGTCCGCGTGGCCGACGCCGGTCACCCACGACCAGCGCGAGCGTTCCGTCCCCGGCGCCCCGCTCGGTTACACGGCCGCGGTGGAGCTGTCGTCGGACCGGCTCGTCCGGGGCAAGCAGAAGGCCAAGAGCAGTCGCAACCCCTCCTCCGCCTCCCGCTTCAAGCTGGGCGGCAAGAAGGAGGAGATCGAGCGGCAGCGCAAGCTCGACCTGATCCGTACGCCGGTGCTGTCCTGCTACCGGATCGCGGTCATCAGCCTCAAGGGCGGCGTCGGCAAGACGACGACGACCACGGCGCTCGGATCCACCCTGGCCACCGAGCGGCAGGACAAGATCCTCGCGATCGACGCCAACCCGGACGCCGGCACGCTCGGCCGCCGGGTACGCCGCGAGACCGGGGCCACCATCCGCGACCTGGTGGGCGCGATCCCGTACCTCAACTCGTACATGGACATCCGCCGCTTCACCTCGCAGGCGCCCTCGGGCCTGGAGATCCTCGCCAACGACGTGGACCCGGCGGTCTCCACGACCTTCAACGACGAGGACTACCGCCGGGCGATCGATGTTCTGGGCAAGCAGTACCCGATCATCCTCACCGACTCGGGCACCGGCCTGCTCTACAGCGCCATGCGCGGCGTACTGGACCTCGCCGACCAGCTGATCATCATCTCGACTCCGTCCGTCGACGGCGCCTCCAGCGCGTCGACCACGCTGGACTGGCTGTCGGCGCACGGCTACGCGGACCTGGTGCAGCGGTCCCTGACCGTCATCTCCGGTGTCCGCGAGACCGGAAAGATGATCAAGGTCGACGACATCGTGCAGCACTTCGAGACGCGGTGCCGCGGCGTGGTGGTCGTGCCGTTCGACGAGCACCTGTCGGCGGGCGCGGAGGTCGACCTCGACATGATGCGCCCGAAGACCCGAGAGGCCTACTTCAACCTCTCCGCGCTCGTCGCGGAGGACTTCCAGCGGGCTCAGCAGCAGCAGGGGCTGTGGACGGCCGACGGCAGCAACCCGCCCCCGCAGTTCGCGCCGCCGATGCCGGGGCACCAGACGCCGGGTCAGCAGGTGCCCGGCCAGCAGCAGTACGCGCCGCAGCAACAGCCGGGGCAGCCGTACCCCGGACAGCCGCAGCCGGGCCAGCCCTACCCCGGACAGCCCTACCCCGGGCAGCCGCAGCAGCCGTATCCGCCCCAGCAGCCCTACGGGGGCCAGCAGCCCCACGGCGGACAGCAGCAGCCGTACGGGGGGCAACAGCCCCCGGCCCAGCAGCCCGCCGCGCCGCAGCAGCCGTACCCGCCGCACCCCGGTCCGGGTGCGCAGTACAACGGCTGGCAGCAGTTGCCGCCCGCCCAGGGGCAGCCCGGCGGGAATCCGGCCGGGCCGCCTCCGCCGCCCGCGCAACACGATGGCCAGGCACATCAGTCCGGACAGCCCGAACTGCAAGGCCCCGTTCCGCCCGGGGGCCGGCAGCAGCAGCCTCCGCAGCCGCCGCCGGCGCCTCAGCAGTAAGGCAGTAGAGGTCTAAACCAATGAGGGCTCGCACCGTTCGCACGGTGCGGGCCCTCATCGCATTCCCGCAGACCACACGCGGTTTGGCCGACCGTTGACGTGACTCGACCGCCGCTGATAAACCTTCGCTTCACCAGCTGGCGAACCAGAGATCTGCCCGCCTTCACCATGCGAGTCACGACGCGAGGTCCACGTCCATGGTCACAAGATTCCCTCCACGTTCCTCCCGCCCACGCGGCCGTCTCCGCATCCTTCTCGCCTCCGGAGCCGCCGCCCTGGCGCTGGCCGCCGGATCGGTCGTCCCCGGAAACCCGATCGGCCCCGCCCCTCAGGAGGCGCAGGCGGCTGACGGCACGTCGACCCTCACGGTCGCGGTCGCGCAGAGCGTCGACTCCCTGAGCCCGTTCCTCGCGCAGCGGCTGCTCTCCACGAGCATCAGCCGGCTGATGTACGACTTCCTGACCAACTACGACGCCAAGGACAGCCACACGGTCCCCGGCCTCGCCACCGAGTGGACACCGTCGGCGGACAAACTGACGTGGACGTACACCATCCGCACCGACTCGAAGTGGTCGGACGGCGAGAAGGCCACCGCCGAGGACGCGGCCTGGACCTTCAACACGATGATGACCGACGAGGGAGCCGCGACCTCCAACGGCAGCTTCGTCTCCAACTTCAAGAAGGTGTCCGCGCCCAGCCCGGACAAGCTGGTCATCGAGCTGAAGAAGCCTCAGGCGACGATGACGGCGCTGGACGTGCCCATCGTGCCCAAGCACGTCTGGGAGAAGGTCGGCGACTTCTCGAAGTTCAACAACGACACGAAGTTCCCGATCGTGGGGAACGGTCCGTTCATCCTGACGGACTACAAGGTCGACAGCTACGTGAAGCTCAAGGCGAACAAGGACTTCTGGCGCGGCGCGCCCAAGTTCGACGAGATCGTCTTCCGGTACTACAAGGACCAGGACGCAGCGGTCGCCGCCCTCCGAAAGGGTGAAGTTTCCTTCGTCGCCGGCAGCCCGAGCCTGACCCCCGCTCAGGCCGCTTCGCTGAAGACGGCGGACAACATCAAGGTGAACGACGCCCCCGGCCGCCGCTTCTACGCACTGGCCACCAACCCGGGCGCGCAGACCAAGGACGGCAAGAAGTTCGGCGACGGGCACGCGGCGCTGCAGGACCAGAAGGTCCGTCAGGCCCTGTTCATGGCCGTGGACCGCACGACCATCATCGACAAGGTGTTCCAGGGCTACGCCATAGAGGGCGAGGGCTACATCCCGCCCCGCTACGGCTCGTACTTCTGGAAGCCCGAGGCCGGGCAGAAGCTCGCCTACGACCCGGCGAAGGCCGGCGCCCTCCTCGACGAGGCGGGCTACAAGAAGAACAGCTCCGGCAAGCGGGCCGGCAAGGACGGCAAGCCGCTCGACTTCCGCATCCTGTGCCACGCCACGGACCCCAACGACAAGGCGATCGGCAAGTACCTCCAGGAGTGGTGGGGCGACCTCGGTGTCGGCCTGAAGGTCGACTGCCGCGACAACGTCTCCGACCCCTGGTACGCCGGTGAGTACGATCTCGCGTTCGACGGCTGGTCCGTCAACCCGGACCCCGACTTCGTCATGTCGATCCACACCTGCGCCGCTCTGCCGGCCAAGGCGAAGGAGACCGCGCAGACCGACAACTTCATCTGCGACAAGCAGTACGACGAGCTCTACGCGAAGCAGACGGCGGAGTACGACCCCGCCAAACGGGCCGACCTCGTGAAGCAGATGGAGTCGCGGCTGTACGACACGGGATACATGAACGTCATGGCGTACCCGAATGCCGTCGAGGCCTACCGCACCGACCAGATCAAGTCCATCACGACCATGCCGTCGGACGCGGGCAACATCTACGGTCAGGACGGTTACTGGAGCTGGTGGTCGGCGGTCCCGGCCGCCGGTGCGTCGGACGGTTCGTCCGGCGACAGCGGCAGCTCGACCGGGGTCCTCATCGGTGTCGGTGTCGCCGTAGTAATCCTCGCCGGTGGCGGGCTGCTGTTCGCCATGCGTCGTCGTTCCACCGCGGAAGACCGTGAATAGTCCATGAGCACAGAAAGCACTCCCGCGCTCCTGAAGGGCGCGGCGGGCGTGGACGCTGTGCAGACCGACGGCCCGGCTCCGGCCGGGCCGTCGGCCCGCAGTCCACGCGCCCGCAGCACGACCGCCTATCTCCGCTACGCGGCGGGCAAGCTGGCCGGTGCGGCCGTCTCGCTGTTCGCCGTGCTCGTCACCAGCTTCTTCCTGTTCCGCCTGATCCCCGGCGACCCGGTCAAGCAGATGACCGGCGGCCGGCAGGTGTCGAACGAACAGATCGCCGCGATGCGCAAGGAATTCGGCCTGGACCTGCCGCTGTGGCAGCAGTTCACCGAGTACTGCGGCAAGGCCCTGACCGGGGACTTCGGTACGTCGTACCAGTTCCGCGCCCCGGTCATGGACAAGATCTCCGAGGCGCTGCCCGCGACGCTGCTGCTCACCGGCACCGCGTTCGTGATCTACACGGCCATCGGCATCTGGCTCGGTGCCAGGTCCGCCTGGCGCAACGGCTCGGCCGGCGACCGCTTCCACACCGCGTTCGCCCTGACGCTGTACTCGGTGCCCTCGTTCTGGCTCGGGCTGCTCCTGATCGTGACCCTGTCGGTGGGCATCGGTCCGATCCCGGGCCTGTTCCCGACCGGCGGCATGGAGTCGGGCAACTCCAGCGGCTTCGGATACGTCCTGGACGTCGCGCACCACCTGGTCCTGCCGGTGGTGACGCTCGTCGCCGTCGAGTACGCACGCACCCTGCTGGTGATGCGGTCCTCGCTGCTCGACGAGATGGGCAGCGACTACCTGACGACGGCCCGTGCGAAGGGGCTGCGTGACGACCTCGTACGCCGCCGTCACGCCGTGCCGAACGCGATGCTGCCGACGGTGACGCTGCTCTTCGTCAACCTGGGCAACACGGTGGCGGGCGCCATCCTGGTGGAGACGGTGTTCTCCTGGCCCGGCCTGGGCGGGCTCTTCTACCAGGCCCTGAGCGTGCCCGATCTGCCACTGGTGCAGGCGCTCTTCTTCATCTTCGCCGCCGCGGTGATCCTGATGAACACGCTCGCCGATGTGATCTATCCGCTCCTCGATCCCCGGGTGGGCCGATGACGACCACGACCGACGCCACGCGTGCCCTGAGCCCGCGTGCGCTGACCTGGACCCGCAGGCGCCACGCGGCGGCCCGCTTCTGGCAGCAGTACCGCACCCACAGGTCCGGCCTGGCGGGCCTCACCGTGCTCGCGCTGATCGCCCTGGCCGCGCTGGCCGCCCCGCTGCTGGTGGGCGCGACCTCCCAGAGCGTCACCGACGCGCCGGGCGGCCCGTTGGAGTCCCCGAGCGCGGAGTTCCCGCTCGGCACCGACCAGTTCGGCCGCAGTCTGCTCGCCCTCCTGGTCTGGGGGACGCGGGTGTCGCTGACCGTGGGCCTGCTCGCCGCCTTCCTGTCGGTGGCCATCGGGACCCTGGTGGGCATCACGGCCGGCCACTTCAAGGGCTGGTACGGCAACGTCGTCATGCGGATCACCGACTGGTTCCTGGTGATGCCGACGCTGGTCCTCGCGATCGCGCTGGCCACCGTGCTCTCGCGGTCCCTCTGGACGACGGTCCTCGCCATCGGGGTGACGACCTGGCCGACGACAGCGCGGCTCGTGCGCGCGCAGACGCTGTCCGTGGAGTCCCGTCCGTACATCGAGCGCTCCCAGGCGCTCGGCGGCGGCCACGGCCACATCATGTCCCGCCACGTGCTGCCCAACGTGATGCCGCTGGTGCTCGCGCAGACCACGCTGGTGATCTCCACCGCCATCCTCACCGAGGCGACCCTGGCCTTCCTCGGCCTCGGCGATCCGACGATCGTCTCCTGGGGCGGTCTGCTCCAGGACGCCCGTGAGGCCGGAGCGGTCAGTTCCGGCAACTGGTGGTACCTCGCTCCGCCCGGACTCGCCATCGCGGTCGTCGCCCTCGCGTTCACGCTGTGCGGCCGCACCATCGAGACCGTGCTCAACCCCAAGCTGGGGGTGTCCCGTTGACCGCTGTGAAGACCGAGAGCGTTCCCAAGCCGGAGACCGGGCAGCCGTTGCTCGACGTCCGGAATCTGCATGTCACCTACGGCTCGGGGGCCTCGGCCGTCCCTGCCGTGCGCGGTGTCGACCTGCGGGTGGAGGCGGGCCAGAAGCTCGGCATCGCCGGGGAGTCCGGCTGCGGGAAGTCGACCCTGGCGCTCGCCCTGCTGCGCCTGCTGCCCCCGTCCGCGACCCTGAGCGGGGAGATCCTGCTGGACGGCGAGGACATCCTCACCATGAAGTGGGGCCGTCTCCGGGCCGTGCGCTGGGCCGGGGCGTCGATCGTGTTCCAGGGCGCGATGCACTCGCTCAACGCCGTGCACCGCGTCGGGGACCAGATCGCCGAACCGATCCTGCTGCACCGCAAGGCCACCCCGGCAGCTGCGCGCAGGCGCGCCGGTGAGCTGCTGGAGCAGGTGGGGCTTCCGGCCGCGCGTGCGGACGCCTATCCGCACGAGCTGTCGGGTGGTCAGCGCCAGCGCGTGATGATCGCCATGGCGCTGGCCTGCGACCCGCGGCTGATCATCGCCGACGAACCCACCACCGCCCTCGACGTGATGATCCAGGCCCAGATCCTGCGGCTGATCGAGCAGCTCGTCAGCGACCAGGACCTCGGTCTGATCATGATCAGCCACGACCTGGCGGTGCTCTCCGACACCTGCGACCGGCTGTCGGTGATGTACGCGGGCAGGGTCGTGGAGGAGGGCCCCGCCAAGCAGGTGTACGAGAACGCCCGGCACCCGTACGGCGCCGCCCTGTCGGCCGCCTTCCCCCGGATCGGCGACCTCGCGTCCCGGCACGCGCCGCGCGGTCTGCCGGGCGATCCGCCGGACCCGTCGGCGCTGCCCTCCGGCTGTGCGTTCCATCCCCGGTGCCCGGTGGCGCTGGACTCCTGCGCCACCGAGGACCAGGAGCTGAGGGTCGCCGGCCCGTCCCGGCGGGCGGCCTGTGTGCTGGTGGAACCGGACGCCACCGCGCCACCCGGTCCGCTCGGCGGCGCCGAGGAAGCAAGGAGCACCTCATGACCACCACTCCCCCTGCACCCCTGCTCAGCGCCGAGGCGCTGGAGGTCGCCTTCCCGGGCCGTCGCGGGGCGGCGACCGCCCGTGCGGTCGACGGGGTCGACCTCGACATCCGTCCCGGCGAGATCGTCGCCCTGGTCGGTGAGTCGGGCTGCGGCAAGACGACGCTGGCCCGTTCGCTGATGGGCCTGGTGGCGCCGACGGCCGGCCGGGTCACCTTCGGCGGCGAGCCGCTCGCCTACTCGGGCCGGGCGCTCAAGGCGTACCGCAAGCGGGTGCAGCTGGTGCTCCAGGACCCGAGCGGCTCCCTCAACCCCCGCCACACCGTGTACGAGGCGGTCGCCGAGGGCCTGCGCATCCACGGCTACGCGGGTGACGAGCACGCGGCGGTGTCCGGGGCGCTGGCGCGGGCGGGGCTGCGGCCTCCGGAGCGGTTCTTCCTTCGCTATCCGCACGAGCTGTCGGGCGGTCAGCGCCAGCGTGTCGTGATCGCGGGCGCGCTGGTCCTGGAGCCGGAGCTCATCGTGGCGGACGAGCCCGTGGCCTCGCTGGACGCGTCGGTACGCGGTGAGATCCTGGCGCTGCTGCTGCGCCTGCGCGACGAACTGGGCCTGTCGGCACTGGTGGTGACGCACGATCTGGGGCTGGCGTGGAACATCGCGGACCGGGTCGCCGTGATGTATCTCGGCCGGATCGTGGAGACGGGTGACGTCGAGCAGATCCTCACGTCCCCCCGGCACCCGTACACCCAGGCGCTGCTGTCCGTGCTGCCGGAGGCGGACGGCGAGCCCGTGATCCTTTCGGGCGAGCCGCCGGACCCCTCGAAGGTCCCGTCCGGCTGCCGCTTCCACGCCCGCTGCCAGATCCTCGCCTCGGGCGAGGCGGAGCGTGCGGGCGTCGCGGACGCGTGCCGTACGAAGGATCTGCCGGTGCTGGAGGGTGACGGCAGGACGCAGGTCGCCTGCCACTGGGCCGCGGCTGGCGTGGAGGCGGTCTCGTAGCCCGCTGCGGCGGGGGTCCGTCACCCGGGGCCGGGCCCCCGGGTGACGGGGGCGTGGTGGATCGTGCCCGTCAGCTCCCCCAGGGGGCGGCCCGTTCCGCCCCAGCGGTGCTGGATGATCTCCGCGGCGATGGAGACGGCCGTCTCCTCCGGCGTACGGGCTCCTAGGTCGAGGCCCACGGGTGACGCGAGGCGGGACAGCCCCGCTTCGTCCACCCCGGCCTCCCGCAGCCGGGCGATCCGGTCGGCGTGGGTGCGCCGGCTGCCCATCGCACCGATGTACGCGGCGGGTGTGCGGAGCGCGGCGGCGAGCAGGGGGACGTCGAACTTCGGGTCGTGGGTCAGGACGCAGACGACCGTGCGCCCGTCCACCCGGGTCGACTCCAGGTAGGTGTGCGGCCATGCGCAGACGACCTCGTCGGCCGTGGGGAAGCGTTCCCGGGTGGCGAAGGCCGGGCGGGCGTCGCAGACCGTCACCCGGTAGCCGAGGAAGGCGCCGATCCGCGCCGTGGCCGCCGCGTGGTCGATGGCTCCGAAGACGAGCATGCGGGGCGCGGGAGCGTACGTCTGGACGAAGACGGTGACGTCCTGCATCCGGCGCTCACCGCGCGGACCGTACCGGACGGTGCCGGTGGCTCCCTGGGCGAGCAGCCCGCGCGCGTCGTCGGTGACGGCCGCGTCGAGCCCCTCCTCCCCGAGCGAACCGCTGGTGCGGCCGCCGAGGACCAGGCGGCGGGCGCCCGGCGGAGCGGCTCCGGACACCACGGTGGCGAGCGCGACGGGCTCCCCGGCGGCGACGAGGTCGGCGAGCTCCCGCAGCCCGTCCCGGTCGGCCGCGGTGACACAGGGCCGGATCAGGACATCGATCGTGCCGCCGCAGGTCAGCCCGGCGCCGAAGGCCTCGTCGTCGCTGATGCCGTACGTCCTGAGCTGCGTCTCACCCGTGGTGAGCGTCTCGGTGGCGACCTCGTACACGTCGCTCTCCACGCAGCCGCCGGAAACGCTGCCCGCCACCGTGCCGTCGGCGGTCACCGCCATCGTGGCGCCGGGGGCCCGTGGCGCGCTGCCCCGCACCGCGACGACGGTGGCCAGCGCGAAGGGCGTACCGGCGGCCTGCCAGGCACGCAGTTCCGACAGCAGTTCACGCACGGGCGGAGGTCCTTCCGGCTCGACGGCTCCTGCACCCGACGATGCCCCGGTCCCGGCCCGCGCACCACAGGAAGGCGTCAGGCGCGTTCGTACGCCGCGACCAGCTCGCTGGACCGCTTCACGTCGGCGGCCATCGCCACGAGCAGGTCGTCGATCGAGTCGAACTTCAGCATGCCGCGCACGTAGGCGAGGAAGTCCACCGCCACGTGCAGCCCGTACAGGTCGAGGCCGACCCGGTCGATCGCGTACGCCTCGACGGTCCGCTCGGTGCCGTCGAACTGCGGGTTCGTGCCCACGGAGATCGCGGCGGGCATCGCCTCGCCGTCCACCGTCAGCCAGCCCGCGTAGACACCGTCGGCGGGAATCGCCGTGTGCGGCAGGGTCTCCACGTTCGCCGTGGGGAAGCCGAGCTCCCGGCCGCGCTGGGCTCCGCGCACGACGACGCCCTCGACACGGTGCGGGCGGCCGAGGATCTCCGCGGCGCCCGCCATGTCGCCCTCCGCGACGAGGCGGCGGGTGAGCGTGGAGGAGAACGGCTCGCCACCGCCGGCGTCACCGCTCACGTAGAGGTCGATGATCTCGGCCTCGTAGTCGTACGTCGGACCGAGCTCGGCCAGATAGGCCACATTGCCCGCCGCCCGGTGCCCGAAGCGGAAGTTGGGGCCTTCGATGACCAGCTTCGCGTGCAGCTTGTCGACGAGCACCTTCACGATGAAGTCGGCGGGCGAGAGCTTCGAGAACTCCGTGGTGAACGGCAGGATCAGCACCGCGTCCACCCCCAGTCCGGCCATGAGCTCGGCACGCCGGTGGTGCGGTGCGAGCAGCGGCGGGTGCGTGCCGGGGCGGACGACCTCGCTGGGGTGCGGGTCGAAGGTGACGACGACGGAGGGAACGCCCAGCTCCCGCGCCCGCTCCACGGCCCGGCCGATGATCAGCTGGTGCCCGCGGTGCACCCCGTCGTAGGAGCCGATGGTGACGACGCTGCGTCCCCAGCCCTCGGGGATGTCCTCCAAGCCACGCCAGCAGTGCACTGTGACCGCTCCTCGCCCGAACCTGTGTACGTGTGTATGTCCATTACGCAGGTCTAAGACTGCCATGCTCACGTCCCGCGGCCTGCATCGGCATCGGGATCCCGGGCCGCGACCCGCCCATGGCCTCCATCGTCCGCCGGGCTCCGGGGCCCACGACGGCGGCCCACTCCTGCGGGGCGTCGGTCAGCCACCGGGTGACGAGGGCCGCGAATCCGGGAACGTCCCGGGCGATTTCGACCAGCCCGCGGTCGAAGCGGTCCACGCCCTCGGGGGTGCGCACGAGGAGCATCCCGGTGCGGTGCACCAGAGCCCGTGTGCGGGCCTCGGGGCGGCGTCCGGAACCGGCCGCCGCCGCCCGCAGCAGGGCGTCGAGGACCTCGGGGTCCCTCCCGGCCTGCTCGAACTCCAGCAGCACCTCCAGCAGCTCGGCCCGCAGCGGCCTCGAAGCCGCGGTACCGGGGGCGGCGAGCACCCGGGCCAGCGCGGCACGCACGTCCGGCGGCGCGGGGCGGTCCCGGAGCAGCACGGTCATCATCGGCAGGAGCAGCGCCCGGGCGGCCGGGCTGTGCTCCAGTCTGAGGTCCACGTACGCGGCGACCTGCGCCCCTGCGTCCTCCCCCGACCGGCCGGGGCTCTCGATGTAGTGGCGTACGAGACCGGGGGCGTGCAGCGCCAGGGCGGGGGTGTCCAGGGAGGCCAGCTCCCGCAGTACGCCGTCCGCGGGCCGACCGGCCAGCGACAGGCGGGCGCGCAGCGCGGCGAGGACCGGCTCGGGGTACTTGGGGAACACCTCCGTCAGCAGGTCGAGCGGCAGCCGGGGGTCGCCGGCGGCGAAGATCCGCAGGGCCTGCGGCAGGTGGCGGCCGCCGGTCCTCGGGTCCCGGACGAGGACGGTGAGCGCCTGGGCGTGCAGGGCCGTGTCGTCCGGGCGGGCCAGCAGGGTGAGTGCCGCGCCGCGCAGCAGGACGCGGTCGGCGTCGGTGAGGGCGTGAGCGGCGGTGAGGACGGCGTGGAAGGCCGCCGCGGCGCGCCGCGCGGGCCGCTCCTCGTCACGCGCCCACCGGTCGACGGCGCGGCAGAGGGCGGCCGGCTCGTCCTCCGCGAGGGTGGCGAGCAGTTCGGCGGCGCGCGGATGGTCGGCTTCGACGAGCGCCTCGGTCAGGTCGTCGACGGCGAGGTCCCGGCGGGCGTACAGGAGGGCCTGCGCGGCCGAGGCGACGGTGAGCCGCATCGGCACGCCGTCCTCGGCGGGCAGGGGGCTCTCGTCGCCGAACCAGCGGCACAGCAGCGCCTGGACGGCCCGGGGGTGGGCGGCCAGGCGCCGGGCGACGGCGTCCAGATACCGTTCGCCGCCGTCCGCGCGGGAAGCCCCGTCGGCGGGCAGGAGCCTGCGCAGGAGGTCGATCCGGGCGTCCTCCGGCAGCCGGATCCGGCGCCAGAACCACGGCCCGAATTCGGCGTACGGACCGAGGGCGGCCCGGCCGCCGGACAGGGAGCGCCGGGCGATACGGCCGGCGAGCACGCGCAGCACCCCGAGGCAGGGCCGGGCGTCGGGCACCCTGAGCAGGCTCTCCCGGAGCAGGCGGGCCGCCCACCAGGCGGCGTCGGTGAGCCGCTCCTGCGTGCTGGGACCGGGCGGCAGGCGGTCCATCGCCTCGATCAGGTCGGCCATGCGGTGGGCCAGCGCCGCGGGCCCCTGCCGCCGCTCCAGCAGGAGCATCGCCTGCAGCACCGGGCCGATGCGATGGCGCGGCACCGGGAGGTTGCGGGGTTCCGCGGAGCCCTGCGGGACGGGGGCCGGCGGCGCGGACGCCCCGTCCGCGTGCCAGCGGTGGACCAGTGAGTGCAGTGCCGCGTCCAGGTCGAGGTGCGCGCCCTGCACCCAGTCGCCCAGCTCCTCGTGGGCGAAGCGGTATCCCGCACCCGCCGGGACGAGCAGCACCTCGGTGAGGACCGCCGAGGCCCAACCCGTGCGCCAGGGGAAGATCTCCTCGAACGCTTCCCGGTCCAGCTCGCCCTGCCCCGGCCCGAGGCAGCGCCTGGCGGCCTCGTGAACCTGGCCCGCCACCTTCGCCGCGAGTCTGCGGACCGCCGCGCCCCGGAGCCTGGGTTCGGCCTCGGCGCCGATCCGGACGGCGATGCGGAGGCAGGCGAGGTCGAGGTGGGCGGCGAAGACCTCCTCCCTGCCGGGCGTGCCGGGAACGTCGGGGGGCAGCGCCTCCCGCACCTCGGCGAGCAGCCGCAGGGTGAGGGGATGCCGGTCGTGGCCCGGCGCGAGCGTGCCGGCCGGGATGCCGTAGCGCTCCCATGCCCGCTCGGCCTGTTGCGCCGTGAGGTCACCGAGCCTGACGGCGGGCGGCAGCCCTCCGGCCGGCCGCTCCGGCCGGTGCAGAGCGCCCGGTGGGTACAGCGCGCCGGTGATCTCCCAGTGCTCGGGGCGGCAGGCGACGACCATGCGCACCTGGTGGGCCAGGAGCCAGCCAGCCGTGGCACCGGCCCACCCGGCGAGCCGGTGGGCCAGCAGGGGCGGCATCTCCTCGGGGCCGTCGACGACGACGAGCAGGGGGTTCCCGGAGGCCGCGGCCAGGGCGGCGACCCGCTCCGGGGTGGCCGCGTCCATGGCGCCCGGGGCCCCGGCGGCGCTGATGATCCTCCCGGAGCGCTGGAGCGCCTGGGTCATCGCGTCGGCGACCGAGGTGTCGTCGGCCATCAGATCGGCTCCGCGCAGCCAGAGGGTGAGGGCGGGCACGGGCCCGCGGGCACGGCGGTCGGCCAGCGCGGCGAGCTCCGTGGTGCGGCCGGTCCCCGGCGCGCCGACCAGGCCGAGGACGGGCCCCGTGCCGGCCTCGAAGGCGGCGAACTCGGCGCTGATGTGCGGGCGTTCGACGGCCTCCGTGCCACAGGGCCGGCTGTCGGTGTGGCCCAGCGAGGTGGCGGTCAGCTGCAGCGCTCCCGCGAGGTTGAGATCGCGGCCGTACCCGGGGACGCCGCTCGCGTTGCGCCGGAGCACCTCGGCCAGCGCCCCGGGGGCGTCCTCGTGCGTCAGCGGCAGCGCCAGCCCGGCGGTCTCGCGCCCGGCACTCAGCGCCGTCGAGAGCACTCCCAGGACGGCGCCGGTGCGCGGGTCGGTCACGGGCCCTCCGACGGCGGCCCCACCGGAGCGCAGCGCGTCGCGCCCGTCCGTGCCGAGGGCGAGCTCCAGGGCCTCGCTCACCGGGTGGTCGCGCCCGTTCTCGGTGTACGTCGCCGGGGTCGTGCCGAGCACCCGTGCCTCGCGCCAGCCGTGGGCGGCGATCCGCACGTAGGCGCCCGTCCCGATCTCCTCGCGTAGGGCGATGGGGAGTGGCTCCGCCCCCAGGGTTCCGGGGCCGCCGGTGCGCAGGAGGGCGAGCCCCAGGGAGGGCATCGCGATGATGTCGTCGGGGCCGACGGCACAGCTGCGGCCGTCCGGGCCGTGCAGCGTCAGGGCCTGCGAACGTGCGACGGCCTGGTGGCTGGTGACGACCGTGCCCCGGTCGTCCGCCACGAATCCGGTCCCCCGCGGCCGGCCGGCCTGATCGCAGATTCTCACCAGTGTCGACCGGTCCCCGCTGCCCATGGTCCGACCGTAGGTCCAGGGTGATCGGCACGAGAAACTCAAGAGGCGAAAGCGCCCCCCTCACACCCCTCTGTCACTCCGAGCGCCCGTCCATTGGGGTGAATTCCTCGGTGCTCGTGGACAGGAATGGCCGCGGGAGGGGGATCGTGGAGCGGGCACGCACCGGGGGGACTGCCCGCTCCACGATGGGGGTCAAACCCTCGTGGGCCGTCGTCAGGCGAAGACGGCGAGGCTCTTGGCCTTGCCCTTCTGCTCCTCGACGAGCACCAGGAACGCCCCGTCGGGCCCGAAGACACCGACCGGCCCGGGCGGATACGCCGGCATGTCCAGCCGCACGCCGTTGAGCAGCAGTCCGGCGCGCTTCGCGTCCACGTCCCAGCGGGGGAAGGCCGTAGCGGCGGCCTCGGCCACCGGCATCACGGTCAGCTCCTCCTGGTGCTGGTCGAGCGTGCGTGCCGCGTCCAGTCCGTACGGACCGACGCGGGTGCGCCGCAGCGCCGTCAGGTGCCCGCCGACGCCGAGCCCGGCGCCGAGGTCGCGGGCCAGGGCGCGGATGTACGTACCCGAGGAGCACACGACGGAGACGACCAGGTCCACGACCGGGGTGCCGTCCTCCGCGACCGCCTCGCGGACGTCGTAGACGCGGAAGGACGAGATGGTCACCGGGCGGGCCGGGATCTCGAACTCCTCGCCGCCGCGCACCCGGGCGTAGGACCGCTTGCCGTCGATCTTGATGGCGCTGACCTTGGACGGCACCTGCATGATCGCGCCGGACAGGGCGGCGACCCCGGCATCGATGCCCTCCCGGGTCACCCCGGAGGCGTCGGTGGACGAGGTGATCTCGCCCTCCGCGTCATCGGTGACGGTGTCCTGGCCGAGCCGGATCGTCCCCAGGTACTCCTTCTCGGTCAGCGCGAGATGGCCGAGCAGTTTGGTGGCCCGCTCGACGCCGAGGACGAGGACGCCGGTCGCCATCGGGTCCAGCGTGCCGGCATGGCCGACCCGCCGGGTGCGGGCGATGCCGCGCATCTTGGCCACGACGTCGTGCGAAGTGAAGCCGGACGGCTTGTCGACGATGACAAGGCCGTCCGGCGTTTTGTTCTGCGTCATGCGGAAGGTGAGCCCTCGCCGTTCTCGTCCTCGTCCTCCGGCTTGCGGTACGGGTCCGCTCCGCCGGCGTACGTGGCACCGGAGGACGCCTCACGGACCTTGGCGTCCGAGGCGCGTGCCCGGTCGAGCAGGTCCTCGATCGCCTTGGCGTTGTCCGGCAGGGCGTCCGCCACGAAGGCCAGGGTGGGGGTGAACTTGGTCCCCGCCGCGGCACCGACCGCCGAGCGCAGGATTCCCTTGGCGCTCTCCAGCCCGGCCGCCGCGCTGGCCCGCTCCTCGTCGTCGCCGTAGACCGTGTAGAAGACCGTGGCCTCCCGCAGGTCGCCGGTGACACGGGTGTCCGTGATGGTCACGTGCGTGCCCAGACGCGGGTCCTTGATACCGCGCTGCAGTTTTTCGGCGACCACCACCTGGATGAGGTCCGCCAGCTTCTTTGCCCGCGCGTTGTCGGCCACTGGTCCGTCTCCTTCTGATACGTGCTCAGTCTTCTTCGTCGTTGTGCAGCCGCCGCCGTACGGACAGCAGCTCCACCTCCGGCCGGCCCGCGATCATGCGTTCGCACCGGTCGAGTACGTCTGTGAGGTGCCCGGTGTCCCCGGAGACCACGGCAAGACCGATCTCGGCCCTGCGGTAGAGGTCCTGGTCACCCGTCTCCGCGACGCTCACCGCGAACTTGCGGTGGAGCTCGGCGACGATCGGGCGGACGATGGAGCGCTTCTCCTTCAACGACCGTACGTCGCCGAGGAGCAGATCGAAGGACAGTGTCCCCACATACATGTGTGTCCGGATGTCCCGCCGGTTCGGGTTCGGGGGCCCGGGGAGCACCCGGGCTGGCACAGCCGCGCCCCGCCGTCACTCGGCGGGGACACCCGAACCGTACACGGAACGGCCGGGGCCGATCGACGGAAATACGACCCGTCGACCGGCCCCGACCGTGCAGGAGGGCCCGGGGGTCTCCCCCCGGGAATCCCGTTGATCAGCCTCGCGGCTTCTCGCGCATCTCGTACGTCGCGATGACGTCGTCGATCTTGATGTCGTTGAAGTTTCCGAGGTTGATACCACCCTCGTAGCCTTCGCGGATCTCGGTGACGTCGTCCTTGAAGCGGCGCAGACCGGAGATGTTGAGGCTCTCCGCGATGACCTTGCCATCGCGCAGCAGGCGCGCCTTGGTGTTGCGCTTGACCTCGCCGGACCGGACCAGCACACCGGCGATGTTGCCCAGCTTGGACGAGCGGAAGATCTCGCGGATCTCCGCGGTGCCGAGCTCGACCTCTTCGTACTCCGGCTTGAGCATGCCCTTGAGGGCCGCTTCGATCTCTTCGATCGCCTGGTAGATGACCGAGTAGTACCGGACGTCCACGCCTTCGCGCTCGGCCATCTGCTCGGCACGCCCTGCGGCGCGCACGTTGAAGCCGATCACGATGGCGTCGGAGCCGGTCGCCAGGTTGATGTCCGACTCGGTGACCGCACCCACACCGCGGTGCAGGATCCGGATGTCGACCTCTTCACCGACGTCGAGCTGGAGCAGCGAGGACTCGAGAGCCTCCACCGAACCGGACGCGTCGCCCTTGATGATGAGGTTGAGTTCCTGGACCAGACCTGCCTTGAGCGCCTCGTCCAGGTTCTCCAGGGAGAACCGGACACCCTTGCGGGCGAAGTTGGCGTTGCGCTCGCGGGCAGCACGCTTCTCGGCGATCTGACGGGCCGTACGGTCCTCGTCGACGACCAGGAGGTTGTCGCCGGCACCCGGGACGTTGGTGAGACCCAGGACCAGGACGGGGGTCGACGGACCCGCTTCCTGGACGTTCTGACCGCTGTCGTCGAGCATCGCCCGGACACGGCCGTACGCGTCGCCCACGACCACCGTGTCACCGATGCGCAGCGTTCCGCGCTGGACCAGGACGGTCGAGACGGCACCGCGACCGCGGTCGAGGTGGGACTCGATCGCAATACCCTGCGCGTCCTGCTCCGGGTTGGCCCGCAGGTCGAGCGAGGCGTCGGCGGTGAGGACGACGGCCTCCAGGAGCGCCTCGATGTTGAGGCTCTGCTTGGCGGAGATGTCGACGAACATGGTGTCGCCGCCGTACTCCTCGGCCACCAGACCGAACTCGGTGAGCTGACCGCGCACCTTGGTCGGGTCGGCGCCCTCGACGTCGATCTTGTTGACCGCGACCACGATCGGCACCTCGGCCGCCTTGGCGTGGTTCAGCGCCTCGATCGTCTGGGGCATCACACCGTCGTTGGCCGCCACCACGAGGATCGCGATGTCGGTCGACTTCGCACCACGTGCACGCATGGCGGTGAACGCCTCGTGACCCGGGGTGTCGATGAAGGTGATCTTGCGGTCCTCGCCGTTGACCTCGGAGGAGACCTGGTAGGCACCGATGTGCTGGGTGATGCCACCGGCCTCGCCCGCGACGACGTTCGTCTTGCGGATCGCGTCGAGCAGTCGGGTCTTACCGTGGTCGACGTGACCCATGACGGTCACGACCGGCGGACGGGAGACCAGGGCCTCTTCGCCGCCCTCGTCCTCGCCGAACTCGATGTCGAAGGACTCGAGCAGCTCGCGGTCCTCCTCCTCGGGGCTGACGATCTCGAGGACGAAGTTCATCTCGTCCGCGAGCATCCGCAGCGTCTCGTCGGGAACGGACTGCGTCGCAGTGACCATCTCGCCGAGGTTCATCATCACGCCGACGAGCGACGCCGGGTTCGCGTTGATCTTCTCCGCGAAGTCCGTGAGGGAAGCACCGCGCGACAGCCGGACAGCCTGCCCGTTGCCGCGAGGCAGCATGACGCCGCCCACCGACGGGGCCTGCATGGACTCGTACTCCTGGCGCCTCTGCCGCTTCGACTTACGGCCACGACGCGCGGGACCGCCGGGACGGCCGAACGCACCCTGTGTGCCACCACGGGCACCCGGGCCGCCGGGACGTCCACCGAAGCCGGGACGACCGCCGAAGCCGCCGCCACCACCGGGACGGCCTGCGCCGCCACCGCCACCGGGGCCACCGGGACGGCCTGCGAAGCCGCCACCGCCGCCACCGGGACCGGCCGGACGGCCTGCGAAGCCGCCGCCACCGGGACGACCGCCGCCGGCACCGCCGGGACGACCGCCGCCGGCACCGGGACCACGGCCGCCGCCACCGGGGCCGCCACCGGGACGCGGGCCCGCAGCGGGACGCTGCGGCATCATGCCCGGGTTCGGGCGGTTACCCGAAGGCGCACCACCCGGACGCGGGGACTGCGGACGGGGCATGCCCCCCGGGGACGGACGTGCGCCACCCTGGCCCTGGGGGCGCGGGGCGCCACCGGGACCACCCTGCGGGCGCGGGGCGCCGGGGCGCTCCTGACCGCCGCCGGGGCGCGGGGCACCGCCGGGACGGGGCGCCTGGGGGCGCGCCATGCCGGTGGAACCGCCGGAGGTGAAGGGGTTGTTGCCCGGACGGGGACCGGCCGGACGTGCGCCGCCGGGACGCGGTGCGCCCTGGCCCGCGGGACGTGCGGGGCGGTCTCCGCCACGCTCGCCGCCGCGCTGGCCGCCGTCACGCTGGCCACCGTCACGCTGACCGCCGGCCGGAGCCGGACGGGCGGGGCGGGGGCCGGGTGTGGCGCCCGCGGGACGCGGGGCCTGGGGCTGCTGCTGCGGGGCGGCCGGCTGGGCCGGAGCCGGAGCCGAGAACTCGGCAGCGGGGACCGGGGTCACCGGGGCCGCCTTCGGCGCGGGCTTCGGGCCCGGACGGGGTCCGCCGGACTGCGCGGCCGGCGCGGAGGGCGCCGCTGCCGCGGGGGTGCTGCTCGCCGGGGTCTCCGCGGCGGCCGGCTTGGGGGCCGGGACGCCGGGCTTCGGGGCAGCGGGACGTGCCGCGGCGGCCGGAGAAGGCGCCGCGGGCTTTGCGGGGGCGGCCTTGCGAGGCGCGCCCGGCTTTGCAGCGGACTTGCCGGCGTTGCCGCCGGGACCCTGCAGTGCGTCAGTCAATTTGCGTACAACCGGCGCCTCGATCGTCGAGGACGCCGAACGGACGAATTCACCGAGTTCTTGGAGCTTGGCCATGACGACCTTGCTCTCGACGCCGAACTCCTTGGCGAGTTCGTATACCCGGACCTTAGCCACTTCGCTCCTTTTAGGTCCGGGTTACCGCCGGACCGTCGCTACTTCATGGGCGTACTCATCGCGTACTCATCGAGTGCTCATCGCAATCTCGACCTACTTCCAACTCGCGAGGTACCTGACCGCACGGGGACCCGTGCCGTTCACTTTCCTACGGTGTCACCCGCTCGACGAACCGCTGCAGTGCCGCGGAATCGAACGGCCCCTTGGCCTTGAAGGCCCGGAGGAATGCCCGGCGGCGGACCGCCAGGTCGAGACAGACAGAGACGGGGTGTACATACGCACCCCGGCCGGGCAGCGTACCGCGTGGATCAGGGACAACTTCACCCTCGTCCACCACGATGCGCAGCAGCTCGCTCTTGGCCGCCCGCTCCCGGCATCCCACACAGGTTCGCTCGGGGCAAGCGCGGGCTTGCGTCCGGCCAGACACGACTAAGTCTACCTCCCCGCACCGACCTCACCCCTTTGGGGCAAAAATCGAACGGATGTTGTCGTGATCTCAGCGCTCGGGGCGCCGTGATCTATTCCTTCGGACGCGGTCACGGCCCGCCTCGCGGACCGGACCCCGCCCGGGTTCAGCCGCGCTCGGACCGCTCACGGGCGCGCTCGGCGCGCTCACGGTCGGCGATGTCCCGCTCGGCACCGGTCTCGGTGTCCGGCCGGATGTCGATGCGCCAGCCGGTGAGGCGTGCGGCGAGGCGGGCGTTCTGCCCCTCCTTGCCGATCGCCAGCGACAGCTGATAGTCGGGCACGGTCACCCGTGCGGACCGGGTCCCGAGGTCCACGACCTCGACTTCGCTCACCCGCGCGGGTGACAGGGCGTTGGCGACCATCTCGGCCGGGTCGTCCGACCAGTCCACGATGTCGATCTTCTCGCCGTGCAGCTCCGCCATGACGTTGCGCACACGGCTGCCCATCGGGCCGATGCAGGCGCCCTTGGGGTTGAGGCCGGCACGGGTGGAGCGTACGGCGATCTTGGTGCGGTGGCCGGCCTCGCGGGCGATGGCCTCGATGACAACCGAGCCGTCCGCGATCTCCGGGACCTCGAGCGCGAAGAGCTTCTTCACCAGGTTCGGGTGGGTGCGCGAGAGCGTCACGGACGGACCGCGCACGCCCTTGGCCACCCGCACCACGTAGGTGCGCAGGCGCAGACCGTGGGTGTACTCCTCGCCCGGCACCTGCTCCTGCACGGGCAGGATCGCTTCCAGCTTGCCGATGTCGACCAGGACGTTCTTCGGGTCCTTGCCCTGCTGGACGAGGCCGGTGACGACGTCGCCCTCGTGGCCCGCGTACTCGCCGAACGTCCTGTCGTCCTCGGCGTCGCGCAGCCGCTGCAGGATGACCTGCTTGGCGGTGGTCGCGGCGATACGGCCGAATCCGGACGGCGTGTCGTCGAACTCCTTGGGCTCCTGGCCCTCCTCGAGCTCGGCGGGGTCGTCCTTCGCCCACACCGTGACATGGCCGGCGGCGTCCAGCTCGACGCGCGCACGGCGGTGGCTGCCGTCGGTGCGGTGGTACGCGATGAGGAGGGCCGACTCGATCGCCCCGACGAGCACGTCGAAGGGGATCTCCTTGTCCTGCGCCAAGCCCTTCAGAAGCTTCACATCGATGTCCACGGCTACGCCTCCTCTTCCTTCTTGTCCTTGCGGTTGAATTCGATCTCCACGCGCGCCTTGGCGATCTCGTCGAAGGCGACACGGCGCGCCGTGGGCTTGCGGCCCTTGACGCCCGGCACTTCCAGATCGAGCCCCTCGTCGTCCACCCCGAGGATGCGGGCCACCAGCTCGCCGCCCTCGCCCAGGGTGATTCTGGCCAGCCGGCCGGTGGCGCGTACGTAGTGGCGGTGCTCGGTCAACGGGCGGTCGGCGCCCGGAGAGCTCACTTCGAGGACGTATTCGCCCTCACCCATGGCATCGGTCTCGTCCAGCGTCTCGGAGATGCCGCGGCTGAGCTCCGCGCAGGTGTCGAGCTCCACGCCGTCCTCGGAATCCACGATGACCCGCAGCACCCGGCGGCGGCCCGCCCGGGACACCTCGATCTCCTCGAGATCCAGCTCCTTGGCGCTGACGAGCGGCTCCAGCAGTTCGCGCAGCCTGTCGCTCTGGGTGGTGCTCATCCGGGTGACTCCTCGGCCGCGTGTGCTGTTGTGGGGATCGTCGCGTGTCAGGTCAAAGGGTATCCGGTCCGCAGGGGTGTTGCCGTCCGCCTCCTGCCCGGCCGCGGGTACGCTCACTTCCGGTGATCACTTCACGTCAGAAACTGTCAGAAACCAGGCTGAAGGAGACAAGTGCGCCGCACGGGGACGACGCGCAGGAGTGCGCTCACCGCTACGGGAGCCTTCGCCCTGGGTGCGGTACTGACGGGCTGCGGAAGCGGTCCGGAGACACCGGGGGCCTCCGCGGGGGCCGACGCGCGTGCCGCCTCGCTCCGCGCGGGGAAGGCGCTCCGGGCGGCCGCCGCCCGTGACAGCGGCTCGCTGCTCACCCGCTACGAACAGGCCGCGGCCGCCCACCCGGTGACGGAAGCCGGGCTCGCACCGCTGCAGGCCATCGTGCGGGAGCACCTGACGGCGCTGGGCGGCCCCGCGAAGGCCGCGAGCGGCTCCCCCGCCCCCACCCCGCCCGCGGGCGCCACCGACGCGCGGGCGGCCCTGAGGGAGCTGGCGGCCGAGGAGCGCCGGGTCGCCGACGGCCGCGCCGCGGCGCTCCTGAACGCCGAACCGGAACTGGCCAGGCTGCTGGCCTCGCTCTCCGCGGCAGGCGCGGCACACGCCTACCTGCTCACCGAACTGGCCAAGGAGACCGCGTCATGACTCAGGCGGCCGGGACGGACGGCACGGAGGAGACCCTGCGGGCCACACAGGCCGCGCTCGCCGCCGAGCACGCGGCGGTGTACGGGTACGGCACGCTGGGCGGCCGGCTGGAGGGCGGCCGCCGCGACGACGCGACAGCGGCCCGTGACGCTCACCGGTCCCGGCGCGACGCGCTGACCCGCACGGTGCGCGACCTGGGCGGTGAGCCGGTGGCGGCGGACGCGGCGTACGCTCTGCCCTTCGCCGTGCGGGACCCGGCGACCGCCATGCGGCTCGCCGCCGTACTGGAGGACCGGGTCGCCGGCGTGTACTCCGACCTCGTCCGGGCGGCCCGGGGGCCGCTGCGGCAGGACGCCGCGGGCGCGCTCCGGGAGGCCGCCGTACGCGCGGTGCGCTGGCGCGGCACCGGCGTAGCCTTTCCTGGGCTCGCCGAGAAGGCCGCCCCGGCCGACAACACGGCGGAGGCGGGCGCCACGGGTGTCACGCGCTGAGCACGCTCTGAAAGGGAACAAGGCACGTATGGGTTTCGAACCGCCGCAGCGTCTGGTGCGAGCGCTCGGCGAGACGTACGGGGACGCGGCCGCCGCCGAGTGGCTGGGGCAGCTCCCCGCGCTCACCGACGACGCGCTCTCCGCGTACTCGGTCTCCCTCGACCGGGTGTGCGCCCCCGGCGGGCGGACGGGCCTCGTCCTCCTCGTGCACCGCGCGGACGGCACACAGGCCGTGCTTAAGATCGCGCCTTCCGGTGCCGGGCCCGCGCTCGAGCGTGCGGCCCTCGCGCACTGGAACGGCTGGGGCGCGGTCGAGGCGCTCCCCGCTCCGGACGCCCCGGTTCCCGGGGACGCCCTGCTGCTGGAGCGGCTGCACCACGAGGTCTCCCTGCGCTCCCTGCCCGAGGCCAAGGCCCAGTTGGAAGCAGCCGGGACGGTGCGGCGGCTGTGGGTCGACCCGCCGGCCGGCCACGCCTTCGAGACCGTCACGGAGCGCACCGCCCGGCAGGTGGAGCCCATGCGGGCCGCCGCCACGCGGGACCCCGCGCTCGAACCGCTCGTCTCGGCGGCCCTGGCGGCCCGCGACGAGCTGGTCCAGGACTCCCCCGAGCACTTCCTGCTGCATGGCAACTTCCGCCAGAGCAAGGTGCTTTCGGGCGAGCGCGCCCCGTGGCTCGCGGTCGGTCCGGAGCCGCTGACCGGCGAGCGGGCGTACGACCTCGCCCGCCTGGTGCGTGACCGGGTGGAGGACCTGATCGCCTCGCCCGGCGGCGCCGCGACGGCCCGTCGCCGGGTCAAGAAGCTCGCCGAATCACTGGAGATCGACCAGGCGCGACTGCGCGGCTGGACGCTTTTCCGGGCCGTCGAGTCCGGCACGCGCGCGCTGACGGCGGGGCGCGAGCAGGACGGCGAGCTGTCGCTGGAGTTCGCGGGCTGGCTGTAGCCGGACGCACGGAGGGGGGGCCCCCCCCCCCCCCGGGGCCCCCCCCCCCCCCCCCCCGGATCCCAACGTGGCGGCGGGGCGCGCGTCCCCCCACCCCCAGTGGGGGCCACCCCACCCCCCCCC
>NZ_JBHUYV010000029.1:53967-73643 GCF_042667905.1 Streptomyces sp. NPDC057287
GCCGGGGCGGGGGGGGGGGGGGTGGTGGCTGGGTCGGGCGTGGTGGGGGTTGGGGGGCCGGGGGGGGGGGCCCCGGGTGCGGGCGGCCCCCCCCCGCCCCCCGCCGCCCCCCCCTCTGCTGTCCGGCAGGTCAGCCCTGGTCGGTCAGGCGCGCGATCGCCTCGTCGACGGTGAGCTCCTCGCGCTCGCCCGTGCGGCGGTCCTTCAGCTCCAGGACGCCCTCGGCCGAACGGCGGCCGGCGACCAGGATCTTCGGGACGCCGATGAGCTCGGAGTCGGTGAACTTCACGCCCGGCGAGACACCGGGCCGGTCGTCGACCAGGACGCGCAGGCCCGCGGCGCCGAGCTTCTCGGAGACGTCGAGTGCCAGCTCCGTCTGGAGAGCCTTGCCGGCGGCGACGACGTGCACGTCGGCCGGGGCGATCTCGCGGGGCCAGCAGAGCCCCTTGTCGTCGGCGGTCTGCTCGGCCAGGGCGGCCACCGCGCGGGAGACGCCGATGCCGTACGAGCCCATCGTCACGCGGACCGGCTTGCCCTGCTGGCCGAGGACGTCGAGGGAGAAGATGTCGGCGTACTTGCGGCCGAGCTGGAAGATGTGACCGATCTCGATGGCACGGTCCACCTGGAGGCCGGCGCCGCACTCGGGGCAGGGGTCGCCCGCCTCGACGACGACGACGTCGAGGTGGTCGTCGATCTCGAAGTCACGGCCCGCGACGACGTTCTTCGCGTGCGTGCCCTCCTTGTTCGCGCCGGTGATCCAGGCGGTGCCCGCGGCGACGCGGGGGTCGGCGATGTAGCGGACCTTCTCCAGGCCCTGCGGGCCGACGTAGCCGCGCACCAGGTCGGGGCGGCCCACGAAGTCCTCGGCGGTGACGAGCTCGACGACGGCGGGGGCGAGGTGCTCGCCGAGCTTGCCGAGGTCGACCTCACGGTCGCCGGGCACACCCACGGCCACGATCTCGCCGTCGACCTTGACCAGGAGGTTCTTCAGGGTGGCGGAGGCCGGGACGCCGAGGTGGGCGGCGAGCGTCTCGATGGTCGGGGTGTCGGGGGTGTCCAGCTCCTCGACCGGGCCGGTCGCCGAGGCGTCGGCCGCCGTGGCCCTGTAGGTCACGGCCTCGGTGTTGGCGGCGTAGTCGCAGTTGGGGCAGTCGACGAAGGTGTCCTCACCGGCGGGGGCGGGGGCGAGGAACTCCTCGGAGGCGGAACCGCCCATGGCGCCGGAGACCGCGGAGACGACGCGGTGGTCGAGACCGAGGCGGTCGAAGATCCGGATGTACGCCGCGCGGTGCAGCTGGTAGGCCTCGGCCAGGCCCTCGTCGGTGGTGTCGAAGGAGTACGAGTCCTTCATCTGGAACTCGCGGCCGCGCAGCACACCGGCGCGGGGGCGGGCCTCGTCGCGGTACTTGGTCTGGATCTGGTAGAGGATCACGGGCAGGTCCTTGTAGGACGAGCACATGTCCTTGACGACCTGGGTGAAGATCTCCTCGTGGGTGGGGCCGAGGAGGTAGTCGGCACCCTTGCGGTCCTGGAGCCTGAACAGCAGGTCGCCGTACTCGTCGTACCGGCCGCTCGCCTCGTACGCCTCCTTGGGCAGGAGCGCGGGGAGGAGGACCTCCTGGCCGCCGATGGCGTCCATCTCCTCGCGGACGACTCGGGTGATGTTCTCCAGGACCTTCTTGCCGAGCGGCAGCCACGACCAGATGCCGGCCGCGGTGCGGCGTACGTAACCGGCGCGGACGAGGAGCTTGTGGTTGAGCGTCTCGGCGTCCGCCGGGTCGTCGCGCAGTGTCTTGATCATCAATCGGGACATGCGCTGGACCTGGGCCATGATGAACTCCTGCTCGGAAGGGTGGTGAGCCCGAGGTTAGCCGGGGGGCCCGCGCGGGCGGAAATCGATTCCTCAGCCGCGGCGCAGCGGGAGGGGCGCACCCATCACCGCGTACGGCTTGGGCGCACTCGGGAAGAGCACCTGCCGGGCCAGGTCCTGGTAGCCCAGGGTGCGGTAGAGGCCGCGGGCGGGGCTCTCGGTGTCGATCGCGGAGAGGATCGAGCGGGGCAGGTCGACGGCGTCCGTGATGGTGGTGATCAGGCTGCGGCCGATGCCGCGCTGCTGGAACTCCGGGTGGACGTGGAGTTCGGTGATCACGAACGAGTCGTCGAGCCAGCCCTCGGACCCGGTGGCGCGCAGATACGGCTCGACGACGGTGGACCACCAGTGCG
This sequence comes from Streptomyces sp. NPDC057287, assembly GCF_042667905.1. Taxonomy (NCBI): domain Bacteria; kingdom Bacillati; phylum Actinomycetota; class Actinomycetes; order Kitasatosporales; family Streptomycetaceae; genus Streptomyces; species Streptomyces sp. NPDC057287. The sequence goes on from NZ_JBHUYV010000029.1 coordinate 56,191, forward strand.
CCCGGTCGTTCGGCAGCCCGTAGACGAACCCGACGAGCCGTCCGTCCGCGGCGGTGGCCCCGAAGGCGCCCGCCCTCGGATGGTCGAGGTGCCGCAGCACGATATGGCGGCGTACGTCGATCTCGTCCTGGGTGAGGCCGAAGGCGAGGGCCTGCACGGCGAGTGCCTCGTCGACGCGGGCGGCGAGGTCGAGCGGTCCGACCACGATGTCGGGGGTCCCGGAGCCCCGGGGGGACGCGGGGGTTGCTGCTGCCATGCGGGGAACCCTACTGGCCGTACCGGCGGGTCAGAACAGCACGCTCATGAACGTGCCCGTCTCGCGGAAGCCGACACGGCTGTACGCCCTGCGCGCGGCGGTGTTGTAGTCGTTCACGTACAGGCTGACGACCGGTGCCACATCGCGGAGCGCGTGGTCCAGGACGGCCGCCATGCCCGTTTCGGAGAGTCCCCGCCCCCGGGCCTCGGGAGCCACCCAGACGCCCTGGATCTGGCAGGCGCGGGAGGTGGCCGCGCCGATCTCCGCCTTGAAGAGGACCTTGCCGTCCTCTATCCGGGCGAAGGACCGGCCGCTGCTGATCAGCTCGGCGACCCGCGCCTGGTAGAGGAGCCCGCCGTCGCCCGCCAGCGGTGAGATGCCGACCTCCTCGGTGAACATGGCCACGCAGGCCGGCATGAGGACGTCCATCTCCTCCTTGCGGACCCTGCGCACCAGCGGGTCGGGCGCGACCTCGTCCGAGGGGTGCTCGGTCACCATGAGCGGCTGGTTGGGCCGGACCTCGCGGGCGGGGCCCCAGCTCGGTTCGAGCAGGCGCCACAGCTGGGCCGTGGGGCCCGCCGGGCCGACGATCGAGGAGCAGCGGCGGCCGGCTCTCCTGGCGCGGTCGGCGAAGGCCCTGACGGCCTCGGGGGTGGCGCAGATGGGCACGAGGTTGGCCCCGGAGTAGCAGAGTGAGCGCAGTCGGCCGTCCGCGTACCAGCCCCACATCTCTCCGCCGAGACGCCAGGGATCGAGCCCGGCGATCTGGACGCGGGAGGTGACGAACGCGTTGTCCACGGGTTCGCTCTCGAGGATGGCGAGCGCGGCGGGGAGCTCGCCGGGGTCGAGGACCCGGGTAGTGGTCTGCGTCAACACTGGGGCCTCACCAAACAGTCTGCTGATGTCCGCACTGTACCCAACAAGGCTGTGGGGTGCCGCCCCGCAGGGGTAAAGGCAGGTGGGAGCAGGCCGAGAACGCAGCAGTGCCCCGCAGGCCGCGCCTGCGGGGCACCGGAGGGCGCGTGGGGTCAGCCCGCGATGGAGACCTGGGGCTCGCCCGAGGCGATGCCGTCCTTCTCCATCTGCTCCGCGATCTTCATGGCTTCCTCGATGAGCGTCTCCACGATCTTCGACTCCGGGACGGTCTTGATGACCTCGCCCTTCACGAAGATCTGGCCCTTGCCGTTGCCCGACGCCACACCCAGATCGGCCTCACGGGCCTCGCCCGGGCCGTTCACGACGCAGCCCATGACGGCGACCCGCAGCGGGACCTCCATGCCCTCCAGGCCCGCGCTCACCTGGTCCGCCAGCTTGTAGACGTCCACCTGCGCACGCCCGCAGGACGGGCACGAGACGATCTCCAGACGCCGCTGCTTCAGGTTCAGCGCCTCCAGGATCTGCAGGCCGACCTTGACCTCCTCCGCCGGAGGGGCGGACAGCGACACCCGGATGGTGTCCCCGATCCCCTCGGAGAGCAGAGCGCCGAACGCCACAGCGGACTTGATGGTCCCCTGGAACGCCGGGCCGGCCTCCGTGACACCGAGGTGCAGCGGGTAGTCGCTCTGTGCGGCCAGCTGGCGGTAGGCGTTCACCATGACGACCGGGTCGTTGTGCTTGACCGAGATCTTGATGTCCCTGAAGCCGTGCTCCTCGAAGAGCGACGCCTCCCACAGCGCCGACTCCACGAGCGCCTCCGGCGTCGCCTTGCCGTACTTCTTGAGGAGCCGCGCGTCGAGCGAGCCCGCGTTCACACCGATACGGATCGGGGTGCCCGCGTCTCCCGCCGCCTTCGCGATCTCCTTGACCTTGTCGTCGAACTGCTTGATGTTGCCCGGGTTCACCCGGACCGCCGCGCAGCCGGCGTCGATCGCCGCGAAGACGTACTTCGGCTGGAAATGGATGTCCGCGATCACGGGGATCTGCGACTTCCTCGCGATCGTCGCCAGGGCGTCGGCGTCGTCCTGCGTCGGACACGCCACCCGCACGATCTGGCAGCCCGACGCCGTCAGCTCGGCGATCTGCTGCAACGTCGCGCCGATGTCCGACGTACGCGTCGTCGTCATCGACTGCACCGACACGGGGGCGTCCCCGCCGACCGCGACCGTGCCGACCTGGATCTGACGGCTGACGCGTCGTTCGGCGAGCTTGGTCGGAACGGCGGGCATTCCGAGAGAAATCGCAGTCATGCGCTGAGCATCCCCAAGGTGTGGATCAGTGTGGATCGAGGTACCGAGAACGGCGGACTCCAGGATTCGAGGTTACGGCACCGGAGCGGAACGGGGCGCACCCGTGCCGTCAAACCGCTCGTAGGTGTGCGGCCGGACACCACCTGTGTGGCCGGCCGCAACCTCTGAGACGTGTGGGACGTCAGGTGATCTTCACCGGGTTCACGATGTCGGCGACCAGCACCAGCAGCGTGAAGCAGATGAAGATGCCGGCGACCACGTAGGCGACGGGCATGAGCTTCGCCACGTCGAAGGGCCCGGGGTCGGGCCGCCTGAAGACCTTGGCCACGTTGCGGCGCAGGGCTTCCCAGAGCGCGCCCGCGATGTGCCCTCCGTCGAGCGGGAGCAGGGGCAGCATGTTGAACAGGAACAGCGAGAGGTTGAAGCCCGCCAGCAGGAACAGCATCATCGCGATCTGGTTCTGGGCCGGGACGTCGAGGTTCATCACCTCGCCGCCGATCCGGGCCGCGCCGACCACACCGACCGGTGAGTCGTCGGCCCTCTCGCCGTCGCCGAACGCCGCGCTCCACAGGTCGGGGATCTTGGAGGGCAGGGCGATGATCGAGTCGACGCCGTTCTCGATCATGTCGCCCATGCGGACCACCGAGTCCCCGAAGGAGAGCGGCAGGATCTCCGTCCTGGCGGCGAAGCCGAGGTAACCGGCGCTGATGTACTGGTCGGGGACGACCTCGCCGTCGGCGTCCTTCTTGGCGACGGCGTTCTTCTTCAGCACGGCGTTCAGGGTCTGTTCCCGGCCGTCGCGCTGCACGGTGATGGTGGCGGGGCCGACGGTCTGCCGGATCCTGTCCGACAGGGTGGCCCAGTCGTCGATCTTCTGTCCGTTGAAGGCGACGATCGTGTCGCCCTCCTGAAGCCCCGCGGCCCTGGCCGGCGAGACCGGGTCCGAGTCCTTGCAGGTGTCGCGGTTCTCGCTCTGCGCGATCACGCACTGCTGGACGCCCGCGACCTCGGTGGTCTGGGTCTGGAAGCCGAACGTCATGGCCACGCCCATGAAGATCGCGACGGCCAGGACCAGGTTCATGAAGGGCCCGGCGAACATCACGATCACGCGCTTCCACGGCTTGCGCGTGTAGAAGAGGCGCGTCTCGTCGCCCGGCTCGAGCTCCTCGAAGGCGGCGGACCTGGCGTCCTCGATCATGCCGCGCCACGGTGAGGTGGATCGCGCCTCGATCCGGCCGTCGGGCCCCGGCGGGAACATGCCGATCATGCGGATGTAGCCGCCGGCGGGGATGGCCTTGATGCCGTACTCGGTGTCGCCCTTCTTGCGGGACCAGACCGTCGGCCCGAAGCCGACCATGTACTGGGGCACCCTGATGCCGAAGAGCTTGGCCGTCGACAGGTGGCCCAGCTCGTGCCAGGCGATCGAGAACAGCAGACCCACGGCGAAGATGGCGATCCCGAGGATCGTCATCAGGATCGTCGTCATGCTCATACGTGCGCCTCCGCTGTCGCTGCCGCCGAGAGTTCGCGGGCCCTGGACCGTGCCCAGGTCTCCGCTTCCAGGACGTCCGCGACCGTCAGTGAAGTTCCCGCGGCGGGGGTGCCGTGTTCGGCCACCACCGTTGTGACCGTATCCATGATGCCGTTGAAGGGCAGCCGTCCGGACAGGAACGCGTCGACGCACTCCTCGTTGGCCGCGTTGAACACGGCGGGCGCCGTGCCGCCGAGGGTGCCCACGTGACGGGCGAGCCCGACCGAGGGGAACGCCTCGGTGTCGAGCGGGAAGAACTCCCAGCTGGAGGCCTTCGTCCAGTCGAAGGCGGGGGCAGCGTCCGGGATCCGCTCGGGCCAGCCGAGGCCGATGGCGATGGGCCCGCCCATGTCGGGCGGGGTCGCCTGGGCGAGGGTGGAACCGTCGGTGAACTCCACCATCGAATGCACGTACGACTGCGGGTGGACCACGACCTCGATGCGGTCGAACGGGATGTCGTAGAGCAGGTGTGCCTCGATGACCTCCAGCCCCTTGTTGACCAGGGTCGCGGAGTTGACCGTGATGACCGGCCCCATGGCCCAGGTCGGATGCGCCAGGGCCTGCTCCCGGGTCACGTCGGCCAGCTCGGCGCGCGTACGGCCGCGGAACGGCCCGCCGGAGGCGGTCACGACCAGCTTGCGGACGTCGGCCCGCTTACCCGCGGCGACGGCCTGGAAGAGCGCGGCGTGCTCGGAGTCGACCGGGATGATCTGCCCGGGGGCGGCCAGCGCCTTCACCAGGGGGCCGCCGACGATCAGCGACTCCTTGTTGGCCAGGGCGAGGGTGCGGCCCGCCTTCAGCGCGGCGAGCGTGGGGGCGAGGCCGATCGAGCCGGTGATGCCGTTCAGCACCGTGTGACAGTCGCTCGCGGCGAGATCGGTCGCCGCGTCGGGACCGGCCAGGATCTCCGGGAGCGGCTCCCCCGCGCCGTACTCCTCACGCAGGGCCTCGGTGAGCGCCGGCACCTTGGCCTCGTCGGCGACCGCGACCGAGCGCACCCGCAGCTGCCGCGCCTGCTCGGCGAGGAGCCGGACCCTGCCGCCCGCGGCGGAGAGGGCGGTGACGCGGAAACGGCCGGGGTTGCGCAGGACCAGGTCGATGGCCTGGGTACCGATGGACCCGGTGGAGCCGAGGATCACCAGATCCCGGCGGCCTTCCGTCGCGTCGAAGAGACGATGCGGATCGGCGAGGGGTGAGGGGCTGTCGCTCATGACCCCCATTGTTGCCGCATCCGCTGTGCGCGCTGACAGGGCGTCCCTGTCAGCGCGTGCCTCAGGCCCGCCCGGCACGGAATTTCTTCCACTGGGCGGCCATGACGTCCTCCGGGACCCCGCCGATGTCCTCAGTGCCCAGGATCTCCGCACGGAAGGCGAGGGTGGTCGATCCGGACCGCAGGACGGTGAGGTACTCGTACAGCTTCAGCTTCCCCTTCACGTCGAGGACGGTGAAGCGGTAGGCCTTCGCCCCGTCGGCCTCGTCCGCGAAGGACGGCAGCGCGGCGGGTTCGGCCTTCTCGTACCTGGCGCGGGCGACGGCCCGTTCCTCGGTGAACCCGCCGGCGCAGTCCCGGCCCGCCTTGTCCAGGGACTTCATGACCTTCGCCGCCCCACCGCCGGCGTACGAGCGGAGGGTCACGTCGACGGTGACACCGAGCATCTCCTCGGGCTTGTCCGCCTTGCGCTGCACCTGGGCGACCGGTTCGTGGCCGCTGACGTCACCGGCGAGGCTGACGAGCGGCTGGCAGACGGCCGGGTCGGCAGTGTAGGCGTCACCGAGCGGCCCCTCCAGGGCGTACTCGGACACGGTGAGCTCGCCGGCCCGCTCCCCGTCGGTAAGGGCGACGGCGGTGAGCTGCGCCTCGGTGAGCGCGCCGGCCGTGTCCGCCGTGTCCGCCGGGCGCGGGGCGGCGGACGTCTGTTTGGCTCCGCCCTTGCCGTTCTCGTCGTCGCCACCGCATCCGGTGAGACCCGTGAGGACCAGCACCGCGCATCCCACGGCCGCCGCACCTCGCCGGCCACCCGCCCCGTACACCCCGAACATCCCTGCCCCTGTCTCCTGTTGACGGGCCGGGACCGGTGTCCGGTCGCGGCCGAGGCTCGATTGTGCGGCATCCGGGAGTCAGAAACGCGTATCGATGCCGAACTTCTCCCTCAGCCGCCGCATGTCCGCCACATCGCGCTCGGCCGGTTCGTAGCCCTGGTGGAACAGGACCTGCTGCTCGGCGGAGAGGCAGCGCACCGCGGTCGTGCCCACGGTGCCCGTGACGAAGCAGGAGGCGGGGTAGCGGAACGGCTCGGCGGGGTCCGGGGACGACTGGACGGCCGAGCCGTCCGCGGCGAACTCCAGCGGATGCAGGTCGATCTCCGGCCCGGAGGGGTGGCTGAGCACGAAGCGGACAGGACGCCAATCCAGCGTCTCGGTGTATCCGGCCGACTCCAGGGCCGCCACGACCGCCGGCTCCTGCTCACGGACGTGCAGCAGATCCAGGTCTCGGTGCTCGCGGGTCTCCTCGCCGAGCAGGGCGTCGATGCCCCAGCCCCCGGCGATCACCACGTCGGCGCCCGCTCCGCGCAGCAGGGCCAGGACGGACAGGACATCGTTCCGGGACATCATGCGGGCGACCGTAGTCCGCCCCCCGCCGGAACGCACCGTCATTACCGGGCGGCACCGCCCGCCACGAACGCGGCGAACTCCTCGTGGAAACGGGGGAAGGTCTTCCGTACGCAGCCGGGGTCGTCGTAGCTCATGCCGGGTGCGCGCAGCCCGGCGACGGCGAACGACATCACGATGCGGTGGTCGCCGTGGGTGACGATCTCGGTGGGGCGCGGGGTACCGGGGTGGATCTCGATCCAGTCGTGTCCGGTGTGCACGGTGATCCCCATGTTCCGCAGGTTCTCCGCGCAGGCCTCCAGCCGGTCGCACTCCTTCACCCGGGTGTTGGCGACGTCCTCGATCCGTACGGGCGAGGTGGCGAACGGCGCGATCGCGGCGAGCGTGGGCATCGTGTCGGAGATGTCACGCATGTTGACGGTCAGACCGGAGAGCCGGCCGGAGGAGCTGACGGTCGTGGAGTCCGCGGTGGTGCGGACGTCGGCTCCCATGCGGCGCAGCACGTCGGTGAAGCGCAGATCGCCCTGGAGCGCGTCCGTGCCGAGGCCCGGGACGGTGACCTCGCGGCCGGTGAGGGCTGCCGCGGCGAAGAAGTAGCTCGCGGTGGACGCGTCGGGTTCGACGGCGTACGTGGCGGCGCGGTAGCCCCCGGGCGGGACGGTGAAGGTGTTCCCCTCCCGGGCGACCTCGACGCCGAAGCTGCGCATCATCGCGAGGGTGATCTCGATGTAGGGCGCGGAGACCAGCTCCGTGACGTCGATCCGGAGGCCTTCGGCGGTCAGCGGGCCGAGCATGAGCAGGGCGGTGAGGTACTGGGAGGACTCCCCGGCGTCGAGCGTGAGCTCGCCGCCCTTGACGCCCGACGCCTCGATGGTCAGCGGGTGGTGGCCCTCCGCCCCCTCGTGGCGCAGGTCGACGCCGAGGGCGCGCAGGGCCTCGGTGAGCGGGGCGAGGGGCCGGCGGCGCATCTGCGCGGAGGCGTCGAAGCGGTAGGTGCCGGTGGCCGCGGCGGCGGCGAGCGTCGGCAGGAAGCGCGCGGTGGTGGCCCCGTCGCGGCAGTGGACCTCGACGTCCTCGGCGGCGGGCCCCGAGGGACGCCCCTCGACGTGCCACCGGTCCGGCTCCCGCCTCACGTCGTATCCGAGGCGGATCAGGCCCTCGGTGAACCCCTCGGTGTCGTCCGAGTGGAGGGGCCTCAGGAGGGTGGTGGTGCCGTCCGCCGCCGCGGCCAGGAACAGGGCGCGGGCGGTGACGGACTTGGAGCCGGGGATCTCGATGAAGGTCACGGGCGTCCATTTTGCCCTGCGGCGCACGTGCCCGCGGGACCCGTCCGGGCAGTGGACGGGGCCCGCGGGGGTGCCGGGTTCAGCGGGGTGCCGGACTCAGCGGGGTGCCGGGTTCAGCGGACGGTTCGGTGGACGTCGTCCCCGGTGGCCGGGCCGGGGGTGGCGTCCGCGATCCAGGGACCTTCGCCGCTGGGATCCAGAACCCCTTCCTCCAGCCAGGTGTAGGTCCCCGAGAGGACACCGTCGACGACGCGCCTGTCGATGTCGTCGGTGTTGGACCAGAGCCGGTTGAAGAGCTCCTCCACCCGGATGCGGGACTGCCGGCAGAAGACGTCGGCGAGCTGGTACGCCTCGCGTCCGTGGTCGTCGTCGGCCCGCAGGTGCTCGGCCCGGACGCACGCCGCGCTCATCGCGAAGAGTTCGGCGCCGATGTCGACGATCCGGCCGAGGAAGCCCTGCTTGGTCTCCATGCGTCCCTGCCAGCGGGACATCGCGTAGAAGGTGGAGCGGGCCAGCTTGCGGGACGAGCGCTCGACGTACCGCAGGTGCGCGGAGAGGTCGGGGTGTCCCGGTACGCGGAACTCGGAGTAGGAGCTCGGCAGTTGTCCGGGCCCGCTGACCAGCTTCGGGAGCCATCGGGCGTAGAACCCGGCGGCGTTGGCGCCCGCCTTAGCCTTGTCCGAGAGCGGCTTGTCGGGGTCGATGATGTCGCCCGCGACCTTGAGGTGGGCGTCGACGGCCTCACGGGCGATCAACAGGTGCATGATCTCCGTGGAGCCCTCGAAGATCCGGTTGATCCGCATGTCACGGAGCATCTGCTCCGCGGGGACGGCGCGTTCGCCGCGGGCGGCGAGCGAGGCGGCGGTCTCGAAGCCGCGTCCGCCGCGGATCTGGACGAGCTCGTCCGAGATCAGCCAGCCCATCTCGGAGCCGTACAGCTTGGCGAGCGCCGCCTCGATGCGGATGTCGTTGCGACTCTCGTCGGCCATCTGCGAGGAGAGGTCCACGACCGCTTCGAGGGCGAAGGTGGTCGCGGCGATGAAGGAGATCTTCGCGCCGACCGCCTCGTGCCGGGCGACGGGCCTGCCCCACTGCTCGCGGACCGCCGTCCACTCCCGGGCGATCTTCAGGGACCACTTCCCGACGCCGACGCACATGGCGGGCAGCGAGAGGCGGCCGGTGTTGAGCGTGGTGAGGGCGATCTTGAGGCCGGCGCCCTCGGGGCCGATGCGGTTGGCCGCGGGCACCCGCACCTGGTGGAAGCGGGTCACGCCGTTCTCGATGCCGCGCAGGCCCATGAAGGCGTTGCGGTGCTCCACGGTGATGCCCGGGGAGCCGGCCTCGACGACGAAGGCGGTGATGCCGCCCTTGTGGCCCTCGGACCCGGGGACCCGGGCCATGACGACGAGCAGGTCGGCGACGACCCCGTTGGTCGTCCAGAGCTTCACACCGTCCAGGACGTAGTCGTCCCCGTCGGGCACGGCCGTCGTCGCGAGCCGGGCCGGGTCGGAGCCGACGTCGGGTTCGGTGAGGAGGAAGGCGGAGATGTCCGTCCGCGCGAGGCGGGGCAGGAAGGCGTCCTTCTGCTCCTGCGTGCCGAACATCTTCAGCGGCTGCGGTACTCCGATGGACTGGTGGGCGGAGAGCAGCGCGCCGATCGAGGGGCTCGCCGAACCGGCCAGTGCGAGCGCCTTGTTGTAGTAGACCTGGGTCAGGCCCAGGCCGCCGTACTTGGTCTCGATCTTCATGCCGAGGGCGCCGAGTTCCCTGAGGCCGTTGATCACCTCGTCGGGGATCCTGGCCTCGCGCTCGATGAGGGCGCCGTCGACCCGCGTCTCGCAGAACTCGCGCAGCCGGGCGAGGAAGGCCTCGCCGCGCCGTACGTCGTCCGGAGCGGGCTGGGGGTGGGGGTGGATCAGGTCCAGCCGGAAGCGTCCGAGGAAGAGTTCCTTGGCGAAACTCGGCTTGCGCCAGTCCTGTTCGCGGGCGGCCTCGGCCACCTGCCGGGCTTCGCGCTCGGTGACTTTGGGGGCCTGGGGGATGTCGGATGGGGCGGACATGAGGAGCTCACCTCGCCGCGAGTCGGGATATGGGTCGGGCCGTACGCGTGCCGATCGGTGTCACTTGTCCGTATCTACCCGATCCGGGCCTCCCCCACCACCGTGCGGCGGCCTCCCGAGGGCATACGGAACCGGCCTGAGCCCCCGCACAGCGGGCTCAGGCCGGTTCGTTCCGCGGTTCCCGCTACAGGGCCAGGCCGGTGAGGACGAGGACCCGCTCGTAGGTGTAGTCGTCCATGGCGTAGCGCACGCCCTCGCGGCCCACTCCGGACTGCTTGGCGCCGCCGTACGGCATCTGGTCGGCGCGGTAGGAGGGCACGTCGCCGATGATCACGCCGCCCACCTCCAGGGCGCGGTGGGCACGGAAGGCGGTCTGCAGGTCATGGGTGAAGACGCCCGCCTGCAGTCCGTACCTGGAGGCGTTGACGGCGGCGAAGGCCTCGGCCTCCCCGTCCGTCCTCTCGATGTGCAGCACCGGGCCGAAGATCTCCTCGTCGGCGATGGTGGTGGTGGACGGGACCTCGGTGAGGACCGTCGGCGCGTAGGTGGCGCCGTCGCGCTTGCCGCCGGTCAGCAGCGTGGCGCCGGCGGTGACGGCCTCGTCGACCCAGGACTCGACCCGGCGGGCGGCGTCCTCGCTGACCAGCGGGCCGACGTCGGTGGCCGCGTCGGAGGGGTCACCGGTCACCAGGGCCTCGACGGCCGCGACGATCTTCGGGACGAGCCGGTCGTACACGGTGGCGTCGGCGATCACGCGCTGGACGGAGATGCAGGACTGGCCGCCCTGGTAGTTGGAGAAGGTCGCGATGCGCGTCGCGGCCCAGTCCAGGTCCTCCTCCGAGGCGTAGTCGCCGAGGACGACGGCCGCGCCGTTGCCGCCGAGCTCCAGGGTGCAGTGCTTGCGGGGCACCGACTCCATGATCGAGTAGCCGACCGGTCCGGATCCCGTGAAGGAGATCACCGGCAGCCGCTCGTCCTGGACCAGGGCGGGCATCTTGTCGTTGGGCACGGTCAGCACGGACCAGGATCCGGCCGGGAGGTCCGTCTCGGCCAGCAGCTCGCCCAGGATCAGGGACGAGATCGGGGTGGCCGGCGCCGGCTTGAGGATGATCGGCGCACCGACGGCGATGGCCGGGGCGACCTTGTGGGCGCTCAGGTTCAGCGGGAAGTTGAAGGGCGCGATGCCGAGGACGGGGCCGCGCGGGAAGCGCCTCGTCAGTCCGAGGCGGCCGGTGCCGCCCGCGTCGGTGTCCAGCCGCTGGGCGTCGCCGCCGTTGAAGCGGCGGGCCTCCTCGGCGGCGAAACGGAAGACGGAGACGGCGCGGCCGACCTCGCCGCGGGCCCACTTGATCGGCTTGCCGTTCTCGGCGGAGATCAGCTGCGCGATCTCCTCGGTCCGCTCGGCGAGGCGGCGTACGACGTGGTCGAGCGCGGCGACCCGTACGTGCGCCGGGGTCGCGGCGAACTCCTCGCGCACCGCGTACGCGGCGGCGACGGCCTCCTCGACCTGGGCGTCGGTCGGCACGGCGACCGTGCCGACGAGGCGGCCGTCGTACGGGTTGGTGACGTCGAAGCTGTCCTCGCCGGTGGCCTGGCGGCCGGCGAGCCAGAAGGCGTGGGTGGAAGTCATGGCGGTTCCGGCCCTTCGGGGGTGGTGAACACGATCGCCGGGCACCACGAGGGCGCCCTTCGGCCCCACCGTAGGGCGAGCGGGCGCGGATGCGGCTTGTCCTGTGTGGAGTGGAGGGGGAGGCCGGTGCGCCGGTTTGTCGTAGCGGGCGGGTGCTACTGCGTGCCCGAGGAGGCGGCTGTCGTCTTCAGGGCCAGCCACAGCTCCATCCGTACGTCCGGGTCGTCCAGGGAGCGGCCCAGGATCTCCTCCACCCGGCGCATCCGGTAGCGCAGGGTGTGGCGGTGGACGCCCAGGTCGGCGGCGGCCGCGTCCCACTGGCCGTGCCGGGAGAGCCACGCGCGGAGCGAGGCGACCAGGTCGCCGCGGCCCTTCGCGTCGTGCTCCTGCAGTGGACGCAGCATCCCGTCGGCGAAGGCCCGTACGGCGTCGTCGGCGAGGAGCGGCAGGACGGAACCCGCCGCGAGCTCCTCGTGCTCGACCAGGGCCCTGCCCCGGCGGCGGGCGACCGACAGGGCCTGCTCCGCCTGTTTGTACGCGGCGGAGACGGCGATCGGCCCGGAGGGGGCGGACATGCCGACGACCACGTCCGCCTCGTCGGCACCGGGCTCGCGCGGCGGCCGGTCTTCCGCTGCCCGGGCATGGGCCGCACAGGCCTCGACCGCCGCGCCGCCGTCCACGGCGAGGACCATGAGGCGTTCGCCCTCGGGCACCATCAGCAGCGTCTCGCCGGAGCGGGAGGCGGCGGCCTCCATCGTCTCGGCGAGCAGTTCCGTCCCCGCGGGGGCCGGGGCCTCGGCGATCAGGAGCCGGAAGGGGGCGTCGAGCAGCCCGCCGTACAGGTCTCCGGCGACGGCCCGTGCGTGGTCGGACTCGCCGGCGAGCAGCATGCGCAGGACCGCGGCTCCGAGGCGCTGCTCCGCGCCCTGCAGTGCGCGGGAACGGGCCGTGGTCAGCGTCAGCAGGGCGACGGCGGAGTGCACCGCGTAGCGCTCCGCCGTGCCGAGCGCAGCCCCCGTGCCGACGGCAAGCGCCCCGCGGTGCCGGCGGCCGGTGCCCAGCGACTGGAGTTCGACCCGGTCGTCGCTGTCGGTGTCGCCGACGACGGCGCTGGCCGGGGCCGGGCGGTCCCGCAGCCGCTCCACGTCGGGGGTGAGCCGGGCGGCCCGGCGTGCCGCCCAGTCGGGCGCGGCGGCGACGACGGCGCCCGAGGAGTCGTACAGGGCGGCCCAGCCGTCGACGTGCGCGGCAAGGCGGGTGAGCAGTTCGGCGGGGCCGTCCCCGGCGACAGCCGCCCGGGTCAGTTCCCGCTGGGCCTCGAAGCCGGCGGTGACGGATCTGTACTGGTCGGCGGCGATCGCGGCGGACACGGCCTTGCTGATGGCGAGGAACGGTGTGCGCCGGGGCACCTCCAGGAGCGGCAGGCCCGTCTCCTCGGCGGCGTCGACGAGCGCCGGCGGGATCTCCTCGTAGGTGACGCCCACCCCGAAGCCGATCCCGGCGACCCCCGCACCGGCCAGCCTCTGTACGTAGCGGAGCATCGTCGCCGGGTCCCGGGCGTCCAGGTTGGTCGCGGTGACGAGGAGCAGCTCGCCGCCGTCCATGTACGGGACCGGGTCGGCGAGCTCACTGGCGTGTGCCCAGCGCACGGGGGTACCGAGCCGGTCGGCGCCGGCCCGGACGGTGAGCTTGAGCGCCGAGTGCTGGACGAGCGAGGCGAGAGTGGGAGGCATGGGACCGCCGGACCTCTGGGAGTCGATGACGCCGTCCGTACGGACGGCTCGCTGGACCGCCCCGCACGGACGGCCCGAATGCGCCGCCCCGTACAGACGGCCGCGTTCAATTCTGCCAGGGCGGAAGGGTCCCCGTAACCTCCCGCTCAGCCGCCCAGCTCGACCAGGAGCGGGGGTGCGTGTTCGCCGTCCACCGTGGTCAGCGACAGGACCGCGTGACCGGCGGGCAGCTGGTAGGCCAGCTCCGACGCGGACCAGCGCTCCCGCTCGACCCGCCGCACGGTCACGGCGTCCCTGGTCACTGCCTTGCCTGTGACGAGTTTGCGCAGCCCGTGCAGGGCGCGGGTGAACGGCTGGTCGGCGAAGACCGCGTGCTGGGCGACCTCACGGGTCTCCACCCACTCCTTGCCCCACACCTCGGCGAAGCGCTTGCCGTCCCAGGTGGTGACCCCGCTGAACGCCATGCAGCAGCCGACCGCCCCCAGCAGCGCGGTGTGCAGCCCCTCGGGGACGTCGTCGACGGTGCGCAGGGTCAGCACCGCTCCCGCGTTGACCGAGCGCAGCCGCCGGACGCCCCGGACGGTCTCCGCGGTGACCGCCTGCGTGGCGTCGTCGAGAACCAGGCAGACGAAGAGCGACCGGTCGGCGCGGGCGGCGGCGATCGCCGTGAACTGGGCGAGGACGAGCCGGGTGAGGAGCCGTGACGCCTCCGCGTGGGCCCGTTCCGGCAGGTCGATCCGGACCCGCAGCGGCAGGTGCTCCAGGGACCGCAGCGAGAAGGGCCGGGCCTCCTGCCCGGTGGTGAAGAACGGCGCGAAGGCGGGCCGGTCGAGCAGCGCGATCCGATCGGCGAGCACCGGTCCGGGGTCTCCGGCGCCGCCCTTCTGCCGCGTGCGGGCCTCCAGCTCGCGCAGCATGGCCTGACGGCCGCCCGCCGCGAGCGCCTCCCGCAGCGCGTCGACGGCGGCGAGGTCCCCGTCCAGGAGTTCACGGAGCGCCGGAACGCCGGGGAAGTGCCCGTGGACGGCCCGGTAGGGGCCGAGCAGCTGGGCGAGAACGGTGGCGGCACGACGGCTGTCCAGGTGGGCCACGTCTCCGACCAGTCCCTCGGCGAGCACGCTCGCGGCCTCGTCGGGATCGGTAGTACCGCCGTACAGGTCGAAGTCGTGCACGGAGGCCGGGTCACCGATCCGCACCACGACGTCGAACGCGTCGTCCGGACCGAGCTCTCCCCCGGCGCCGCCGACGGCGAGCACCGCCGCCCGGCCGGCGAGCGCCTGCAGGGCGAGCGACTCGACGACGGGCCGCACCAGCCGCGCGGACTTGCCCGCCCCGGGCGGGCCCACCGCCAGCAGCGAGGTGCCCAGCAGCGCGGGTTCCAGTGCGATGCCCGAACCCCGGCGGGCGTAGGGGTTGTGCGGGTCCTCCGCGCAGCTCCCGAGCCGGACCTGACCGGTGAGCAGGTCGTGCCGGGCGGTGCGGAGCGGCAGGTCGCGGGCGCCCGAGGGGTGGAGGGCCGCAGCGCCGCCGGCGCGCAGGACGGCCTCGTCGAGCGCGTCGAGGCGCTCCGGGCGCCCCCGGCCCACGGCCCAGGCGTGGCGCAGCCGTGCGACGTCGACGTCGTTCATCCGCCCGGTGCGCACCTCGGCGGTGAGCGCGTCGGCAGCGTCCGTGCGTCCCGCCGCGCGGAGCTCGGGCCACTGTTCGGGGGTGGGTGCGTCCGGGGGTGCGGCCGGGGCCCGGGGCGCCGTGGCGGCGCCCTTCCCGAACCGGTCGGCGAGCAGTCGGCGCCAGTGGCCGAGCCGGGCGAAGGGCCAGAGCACCCCGAGGGCGATCAGGGTGTAGATCACGTTGACGACGGCCTGGCTCTGGTAGATCTCGCCGCCCGCCACCGAGGCGACGAGGATCAGGACCGGCCGGACGACCGGTACGCCGTCCTTCCACACGAGGAGCTCGGCGAGGGCGCCGCCGGCGGCGGTGGCCAGGGCGAGGAAGGGCTGCCCCCGGCCGGCGACATGGCGCCGGAAGATCTCCGGCCAGTTGCCCAGGCGCCCGCACGCGTAGACCAGGAGCCCGAAGAGGACGGCCTCGTAGACCGTGAGGGCGTCGGCGCCCTCGATCGTCCGGGGCCCGCCGAACGTACCGGCGTACCACCAGTCCCCGGGGGTGAACAGCTTCAGCGGGACGAGCCGGTAGGGGATGTACCCGTTGCGCCACAGCGACCACACGAGCAGTCCGCTGAGCACGGAGATGAGCACGCCGACCAGCAGCGAGCGGTCGGACACGCCCTCGGGCTTCTCGGGCGGCCGCGGGGTGTGCCCGTAGCGCCATACGCCCGGTTCCCGTACGGGACGCGGGGTGCGGAGCCATGCCTCGACACCGCCGTCCCCGGCCGACGGGTGCCGGGGGTGCGGGGCGTACGCGGGAGGCGGTGGCGCCGCGGGCGGTGGCCCGGCAGGGCGGGGCACCCGGTCGGTGCCCTTGCCCCGTGCGTCGTACGTGCCTTCGGTGTCCATGAACCGCTGCCCCCTGACCAGCCAGGTCCGCCTTCTGCACCGGCCAATCTAGTGCCCGGGCACGGGGAGTTCAGCCATGCGGCCGTACGGCCCGGCGGAGATGCCGTCCGACCTGCTCACCGGGCATCTGTCCGCCGCGGACAAGGACACGCCCCCACCACTCCCGATCGGAGCATGACCGCTGCCCTCGCCCGCCCCTAGCCTGCAGAAACAGAAGCGTCCGAAACACCCCCAGGAGCCCCGCATGTCCGACATCCCGCAGGAGCGCCGCGTCGTCACCGCCATCCCCGGCCCGAAGTCGGCCGAGCTGCAGGCCCGCCGCGTCGCGGCGGTCGCCGCAGGTGTGGGTTCCACGCTGCCGGTCTTCACCGCTCGGGCAGGTGGCGGAATCATCGAGGACGTGGACGGCAACCGCCTGATCGACTTCGGTTCCGGCATCGCCGTGACCTCCGTGGGCGCCTCCGCGGAAGCGGTCGTGCGCCGCGCCACGGCCCAGCTCGCCGACTTCACCCACACCTGTTTCATGGTCACGCCGTACGAGGGGTACGTCGAGGTCTGTGAGCAGCTCGCCGAGCTGACGCCGGGCGACCACGCGAAGAAGTCCGCGCTGTTCAACTCGGGCGCCGAGGCGGTCGAGAACGCGGTGAAGATCGCCCGTGCGTACACGAAGCGCACCGCGGTCGTCGTCTTCGACCACGGCTACCACGGCCGCACGAACCTCACCATGGGCATGACGGCGAAGAACATGCCGTACAAGCAGGGCTTCGGCCCGTTCGCGCCCGAGGTGTACCGCGTGCCCGTGGCGTACGGCTACCGCTGGCCGACCGGCCCGGAGAACGCCGGAGCCGAGGCGTCCGCTCAGGCCATCGACGAGATCACCAAGCAGATCGGCGCGGACAACGTAGCCGCGATCATCATCGAGCCGGTCCTCGGCGAGGGCGGTTTCATCGAGCCGGCCAAGGGCTTCCTCCCGGCGATCGCGCAGTTCGCGAAGGACAACGGCATCGTCTTCGTCGCGGACGAGATCCAGTCGGGCTTCTGCCGCACCGGCCAGTGGTTCGCCTGCGAGGACGAGGGCATCGTGCCCGACCTGATCACCACGGCCAAGGGCATCGCGGGCGGCCTCCCGCTCTCCGCGGTGACCGGCCGCGCCGAGATCATGGACGCCGCCCACGCGGGCGGCCTCGGGGGGACGTACGGCGGCAACCCGGTGGCCTGCGCGGGTGCGCTCGGCGCCATCGAGACGATGCGTGAGCTGGACCTGAACGCCAGGGCCAGGCGCATCGAGGAGGTCATGAAGGGCCGCCTCGCGGAGATGCGGTCGAAGCTGCCCAACGGCGACATCATCGGTGACATCCGCGGCCGCGGCGCCATGATCGCGATCGAGCTGGTCAAGCCGGGCTCGAAGGAGCCCGACGCGGCTGCCGCCGGGGCGCTGGCCAAGGCCTGCCACGCCGAAGGAGTGCTGGTGCTGACCTGTGGCACATACGGCAACGTCCTGCGCTTCCTGCCGCCGCTCGTCATCGGCGAGGACCTGCTGAACGAGGGCCTGGACGTCATCGAGCAGGCGTTCGCGCGCCTCTGATCCGTGCGAATCACGCCGACGCCGGCCGCCGCTCCCGGGAGCGGGGGCCGGCGTGGGGGT
>NZ_JBHUYV010000030.1:0-71306 GCF_042667905.1 Streptomyces sp. NPDC057287
GGTCCGCACCCCATCGATGAGGGGGTGCGGACCCGCGCCGTTCCCGTGCGTCCGGGAGTGCGTCAGGGAATGCGCGGAACCAGGCGCTCCGGGCCGTGCGCGAGCTCGCCCCGGAGGGCTTTCTGCAGCTTCAGGTCCTGGGGCGTCAGCTGCTCCGGCCCGCCCCGGGGCGGGACGCCGCCCACCCGCTGGGCGGGTGACAACGGCTGCTCGTACCGGGTCGGAGCGGTGTGCAGGGTGAAGGCCGTCGCGCTGACGAGCAGTACGCCGAAGCAGAGCGCCGCCCGGGTCCAGAGCTCCGCGATGCGCTCGCTGCCCGCCCGCACCGTCGGGGCCGGCGGAGGCGCGGGCACCTCCTCGGCGAGGGCGAGTGCGCTCAGTCGCCCGTGGAGATCCGGGCCCCCCTCGCCCGCGTCCGCGGGTTCCGGCGGATCGGCCAGCTGTTCGACGACAGCCGCCCGCGCGTGCACCAGCCGGTTCGCCGCGGCACGGGTGCTCGCCTCCGTCTCGGCGGCCGTCTCCGGCAGCCCCAGCCCCACGCCGTCGTGGAGCAGCAGCGTGCGACGGTACGAGGGGGGCAGGCCGAGCAGCGCGTCGAGCAGCGCCCGCCGTGCCGGGTCCTCGGGCAGCGAGTCGGCCCGGCGGTGGGCGCGGCGAAGCCGGTGCCAGGGCGACATCGCGTACTCGTACGCCGCCGCCCGTGCCCAGCCCGCCGGATCGCGGTCCCTGGCCACCTCCGGCCAGCGCTGCCACACGATCCTGAACGCGTGCTCGACCGCTTCCCGGGAGAGTCCCCTACGACCCGTCAGCAGATACATCTGGCGGGTGAGTCCGGGGGCCGCGTGGTCGTACAGCGCGTCGAACGCCTTCTGGGCCGTCAGGCCCTCCCGGGGCTGCGGGAGCGTCCCGTGTCCGTCCTGCCCGGGCGGCGCGGGGGCAGGGGCCTCCCGGGCGGGCGTGCCCTCGGCGGGTGCGGGGGTGCCGGGCGCCGACGGGCTGCCGGGCGCGGTCCGGGTGGCGGGGCTGGTGCCGGGCTCGGTCGGGGACATCGTGCTGCTCCCGGTGGCTTCGACGGAGAGGTGCGGCGCAGGACGGTCCTCGGCGCAGCCGATCAGCCTGGCGTAGGCCTTGCGGCGGCGGCGCCCCCGCGGGCCGGCGGCGCCTGTTTCCCAGGCGCGGACGTCAGCGGGCGTGACGCCCACGGCCGTCGCGACCTGTTCCTCACTCAGTGCCCTGGCCTCGCGCAGCCTGCGGCGCTCCACGGGGGAGGGCAACGGGTCGGCGGGGACGGGACCGGTGGTGCTCCGTGTCATGCCCGGCCTCCGTCCCTGGTGGCACTGCACTGGGTGAAAAAGTACATAAACGTATATTGGGCGACACAGCGGCCATTCGCCCGTTACACGAAATAAGCGCGTGTCGTTGGCAGCATGGCCGTGTGACCCAAGTGACCGAGTGCAGCCCGATGTTGCCTGCCGAGCGGAGCAGGTCCGCCGCTCTGGCCTCCGCCTTCGTGCGCGGAGTCCTCGCGGCGGGGCTCGGCCTCGGCTCGCTGGCCGTCCTGGTCACGGTGCTGTGGATCAGCTCCCCGTACCCGGACAGCGGGCCGGGTGAGGCCCTCCACGTGGCGACCGGGCTCTGGCTGCTCGCCCACGGGGCGGAGCTCGTCAGGGCCGACACCGTGGGAGGACACCCCGCACCCGTGGCGACCGTTCCGCTGCTGCTCGGTGTGCTGCCCGTGTGGCTGGTGCACCGGGCCGCCCGTGAGTCCGCCGAGCCCGTCGGGAAGGGTGAGAGGAGCCACTCGGCGGCCGGGGCGTTCTGCGCGGTGAGCGCCGGCTACCTGCTGGTGGTGCTGGCCGCGTCCGCGTACGCGCGTGGAGGCGCGCTGCCCGCCGACCGGGCCTCGATCGCCTTTCCGCTCGCCGCCGTGGTGACCGGCGCGGCCGCCGCGGGGGTGTGGGCGGGGCGCGGGCGTCCGCTGACCCCGCTGCTGGTGTGGGCGCCGTTGAGACTTCAGGAGGCGGCTGCCCGGTCCCGCTTCCGCTCCGGGGCCGGTGTGGCGCTGCGGTCTGCCGCCGCCGGTGTCCTGACGCTGCTCGGTGGCGGTGCGCTGCTCGTCGCGGTGGCCCTGGTGTGGCATTCGGGAGCGGCGCGGGAGTCGTTCCTCGGGCTGTCGGGCGACTGGGCGGGCCGGGTCTCCGTGCTCCTGCTGGCGACGGCGCTCGTACCGAACGCGGCCATGTGGGGCGCGGCCTACGGCCTCGGGCCGGGATTCGCGCTCGGCACGGCCTCCCTGGCCACCCCGCTCGCCTTCACCGGGCCGCCGGCGCTGCCGGACTTCCCGCTGCTGGCCGCGGTGCCGTCCCACGGCCCGGGCACGGCGGCGAACTGGGCGGCGGCCGCGGTGCCGGTCGTGGCCGGTCTGGCGGTGGCCCGGTTCGTCGCACGGGGTGCGGCCCCGGTGCCCGGGGCGCGCGAGGGGGCGTGGGGACAGGGGGCGACGGCCTTGGTGGCCGGAGTCGCGGCCGTCGGCTGCGGGGCGGGCGCGGCAGCGCTGGCGGCGGCTTCCGGCGGCCCGCTGGGCACCAGGGCGCTCGCGGAATTCGGCCCCGTCTGGTGGCTGGTGGGTCCGGCAGCCCTCGCGTGGGCGGCTCTCGTCGGCGTACCGGTGGCGCTGCTGCTCAGGGCGTGGCGGCTGAGGGAGCGGCGCTGGGGGTGGCGATGGGACGCGGTGAAGGGGGAGGCGCGGACCGCGGAGACGGAGCAGAAACCGGATCAGAAGCCGGGGCCGGACACGGAGAAGGGGTCCGGGAGTGCGGGCGGCGACGCGGAGCCGTACGACTTCCTGTCGGCCGGCCCCTGGCACGAGGACGGTGCGAGGCGGACCCGCTGGGCCGCGCTGAAGAAGAACTCGGGCGGGTTGATGGCGGCCTTCCCCGCGGCCCCGGAGCCCGTACAGGCACCGCCGCCTTCTCCGGAGCCCGGGCCTTCTCCGGAGAACGTTCCTGTCTCCGTGCCCGCTGCGGAGCCTGTGCCTGACCCGGAGCCCGGGCCTTCTCCGGAGAACGTTCCTGTCTCCGTGCCCGCTGCGGAGCCTGTGCCTGACCCGGAGCCTGCGCCCGCCCCGGAGCCTGTCTCCGCCTCCGCCGAAGTGCCTGCCCCGGAACCGGCACCCGCTTCCGGTGAAGTGCCCGTCCCGGAGCCCGTACCCGAGCCCGCTTCGGCGCCCGCGGACGTGCCGACATCGGCAGCCGAGTCCGGCCCCCTGCCCGATACGACGTCCGGCCGGGTTCCGGAGGCCCAGAGGCACTCGGAACCCGGCCGGGAAGGCACCGCGTAGCGAGCGTTCCGGTGGTGCCGGTGGGCTACTTCTTCACGCCGAAGAAGGGCTCCAGCGGGTCGGGCAGCTTTTCGTTGCAGGCGAGCGCGCCGGACTTGGTGAGCGCGTCGTTCACGCAGGTGTAGTAGTCGCGGTAGACCAGCTGGACCGTGTAGCCGGTGGCCACGATCGCCAGGGCCAGCAGCGCCGTCACCAGGCCGCTCACGGCCGCTGTCGTCTGCTGCCGGCTGCTGATCTGCGCGGCGCCCGGGGCCGCTCCGGGGGGCGTGCCCGGCGGCGGGGGAGTGGTCGTCCGGTCGGGTGTGCCCGCCGCCGCGGGCGATCCGGTGCCGGACGCCTGAGGCTTGCGCGGGCCGCCGCGGAGGGCGCTGATCGACCAGTACACGGAGAGGGCGCCGAGCAGCATCGCGATCTCGGGGAAGTCGAAGAGGGCGAAGAAGAACGCCCACATGCCGCCGAGGACCGCGTAGCGGGCGCGCCGCTGGGCGGGGTCGGTCGGGTCCCAGCGCAGCCCGCCGGGATTGCCCTCGGGCCCGCCGCTCTGGCCGCCCGGGCCACCGGTCCCGGCCGGACGGCCGCCGAAGCCGCCGCCCTGACGGCCGGGCTGCTGATCACTCCACTGACTGCCCCAGACCGGGCGGTCGTCGGACTGTCCCTCGCCGCTGTCACCGCTCCCGCCGTTGTTCTGGTTCCCCGGCGCGTGGGAAGGGTGGCGGGGCTGCCAGGGCTGGTCGGGACGGTCCTCGGGCGGGGCCGCGAACGGATTGTCGTCGGACGACCCGGAGGAGGAGCCGGACGACCCGGACGAGGAGCCGGAAGATCCGGACGAGGAGCCTGATCCCGAAGGGGAACCCGAGCCCGACGAGGAGTCCGGTGATGAGGACTGGCGTTCCCGCATCAGCGTGGATGCCCGCTCGGGCAGTGGGTGGCCAAGGGCGGTGCGGAGGCGGTCCGGCATGTGGTGAACGTCTTCCCCATCTCGTCATTTCCGCCCGGGGGCGGTTCCCTGTCCCCTGACGCTACCTCCCGGTCACGCCCCCGTCCCGTGGGGGCCGCCGGGTGTGCCGGTATCGTTGCTGACGGTCGGACCGTTCGTAGAGTTCCCCGTATCCCGGAGCGAGCTTCTTTCGTACGACCATACAAACGCACCTCCTGTACATCGCGTACCGGCTTCATCACGCGAGAAAGGGCCCTGTTGTGGCCTCGCCGCCCCCCTCCGCCGCTCCGGCCCGTGTGGTCGTGCTCGTCTCCGGCTCAGGCACGAACCTCCAGGCACTCCTCGACGCGATCGGCGACGACCCCGAGGGCTACGGCGCCCGGATCGTCGCGGTCGGCGCGGACCGCTACGGCACCGTCGGCATCGAGCGCGCGGAGCGCGCCGGGCTCCCCACCTTCGTCCGCAAGCTCGGCGAGTACGCGAGCCGTGACGCCTGGGACGAGGCCCTGACCGCGGCCGTGGCGGAGCACCGCCCGGACCTCGTGGTCTCGGCGGGGTTCATGAAGATCGTGGGAAAGGGCTTCCTCGCCGAGTTCGGCGGCCGCGTCGTCAACACCCACCCCGCCCTGCTCCCCAGCTTTCCCGGTGCCCACGGCGTCCGCGACGCGCTCGCGTACGGCGTGAAGGTCACCGGGTGCACCGTCCACTTCGTCGACGACGGCGTCGACACCGGTCCGATCATCGCGCAGGGCGTGGTCGAGGTGACCGAAGAGGAAACGGTGGAGGGCGAAGCCGCCCTCCACGAACGCATCAAGGAAGTCGAGCGCAAGCTGCTCGTCGAGGCCGTGGGGCGGCTCGCCCGCGACGGCTATCGCATTGAGGGACGAAAGGTTCATCTCGGTCATGTCGGTGAATAAGCCCATCCGCCGCGCCCTGGTCAGTGTCTACGACAAGACAGGGCTCGAAGACCTCGCCCGCGGTCTGCACGAGGCGGGTGTCGAGCTGGTGTCCACCGGCTCCACCGCCGGGAAGATCGCAGCCGCCGGAGTGCCGGTCACCAAGGTCGAGGAGCTCACCGGCTTCCCCGAGTGCCTCGACGGCCGTGTCAAGACGCTGCACCCCCGTGTGCACGCCGGCATCCTCGCCGACCTGCGCCTGGACGCCCACCGCGAGCAGCTCGCCGAGCTCGGCGTCGAGCCGTTCGACCTCGTGGTCGTCAACCTGTACCCGTTCAAGGCCACCGTCGCCTCCGGCGCGTCCGACGACGAGTGCGTGGAGCAGATCGACATCGGCGGTCCGTCGATGGTCCGCGCCGCCGCCAAGAACCACCCGTCCGTGGCGGTCGTCACCAGCCCGGAGCGCTACGCCGACGTCCTCGCCGCGGTCAAGGAGGGCGGCTTCGACCTGACCGCCCGCAAGCGGCTCGCCGCCGAGGCCTTCCAGCACACCGCCGCGTACGACGTGGCCGTAGCCTCCTGGTTCGCCGACGGCTACGCGGCCGCCGACGACTCGGGCTTCCCGGACTTCTCCGGTGCGACGTACGCGCGCAAGAACGTCCTGCGCTACGGCGAGAACCCGCACCAGCCCGCGGCGCTCTACACCTCCGGCGAGGGCGGCCTCGCCGAGGCCGAGCAGCTGCACGGCAAGGAGATGTCCTACAACAACTACACGGACACCGACGCCGCGCGCCGTGCCGCCTACGACCACGCCGAGCCGTGCGTCGCGATCATCAAGCACGCCAACCCGTGCGGCATCGCCATCGCGGACGATGTCGCGACGGCGCACCGCAACGCGCACGCCTGCGACCCGCTGTCCGCGTTCGGCGGCGTCATCGCCGTCAACCGTCCGGTGACCGTCGCGATGGCCGAGCAGGTCGCGGAGATCTTCACCGAGGTCATCGTCGCCCCGTCGTACGAGGACGGCGCGGTCGAGGTCCTCGCCCGCAAGAAGAACATCCGCGTCCTGCGCTGCCCCGACGCCCCGGCCTCCACGGTCGAGGTCAAGCCGATCGACGGCGGGGCGCTCCTCCAGGTCACCGACCGGCTCCAGGCCGACGGCGACGACCCGGCCAACTGGACCCTCGCCACCGGTGAGGCGCTCTCCGCGGACGAGCTCAGGGAGCTCGAGTTCGCGTGGAAGGCCTGCCGTGCGGTCAAGTCCAACGCCATCCTGCTCGCCAAGGACGGCGCCTCGGTCGGCGTGGGCATGGGCCAGGTCAACCGCGTCGACTCCGCGAAGCTCGCCGTCGAGCGGGCCGGCGAGGAGCGTGCGCAGGGCTCGTACGCCGCCTCCGACGCGTTCTTCCCCTTCCCCGACGGCCTGGAGATCCTGACCGCCGCCGGCGTCAAGGCCGTCGCCCAGCCGGGGGGCTCCGTCCGTGACGAGCTCGTCGTCGAGGCCGCGAAGAAGGCGGGCGTGACCATGTACTTCACGGGCACGCGCCACTTCTTCCACTGACAGCCAGGTCGTAGCACCGCCGCAGGCCGCACCCGACCCGGTGCGGCCTGCGGCGCGTCCGGGTGCGGCCCGCGGCCCGTCCCGGCGTACAAAGACGGGTCGTTCCTCTGTTCTAATGGTTGGCCTTGTCGGGGCTGTAGCGAGCGGTACCGGTGCGACCGGCAGTGACCAGTGTGGGATTCCGTTGCGGGGGCACCGTGCTCGACCTGAACCAGAGTGAGACCGACGTGCCCGGGGAGCAGGCGCCCGGCCCGGCCGGAGGCACGCCGCACCCGGCACCCCTGCGCCCGTACCTGATCGCTGCCGCGGTCCTGTGCGCGCTCTACTTCCTCTACGGGTACCTGCGGTTCAGCCACTTCCAGTCGCCCTCCTGGGACCTGGGTATCTTCGAGCAGGAGGTGCGGGCGTACGCCGGGTTCGACGCCCCGGTCGTCGACATCAAGGGTCCGGGCTTCCTGATACTCGGCGACCACTTCAGCCCCGTGGTGGCGCTCCTCGTCCCGCTCTACTGGATCTGGCCGTCCGCCCTCGCGCTGCTGTTCGCCCAGGCCGCGCTGTTCGCCGCCTCCGCGGTCGTCGTCGGGCGCACCGTCCAGCAGATGCTGGGAGGGCGCTCCGGCCTCTGCGTCACCGTCGCGTACGGACTGTCCTGGGGGCTCCAGGAAGCGGTGAAGGCCGACTTCCACGAGATAGCCCTCGCCGTCCCGCTGCTGGCCCTGGTCTGCCGGGCCCTTCTCATGGAGCGCTGGCGGGCGGTCGTCCTGTGGTCGCTGCCGCTCGTCCTGGTCAAGGAGGACCTGGGGGTCACCGTCGCCGTGGTCGGCGGACTCCTCGCCCTGTACGGACGGCGGCTCCAGGGATTCCTGCTGGCGGCCTTCGGCGTCGTCGCGTTCGCCCTGACCGTTCTCGTGCTCATACCGGCGGCCAGCAGCGCGGGGCAGTACGACTACTGGAAGAAGATCGAGGAGAACGGTGGGCAGCAGGTCTCCCTGCTCGACTCCGTCCTCGGCGTGTTCAACTCCTCCGTCAAGCTGGAGATGCTGGTCTTCCTGGTCGGCATCACCGCCTTCATGGCGCTGCGCTCGCCGCTGATCCTGCTCGTCGTGCCCACGCTCGGCTGGCGCCTGCTGTCCCAGGACTCCAATCACTGGGGCATGGTCTGGCACTACAGCGCGATCCTGATGCCCGTGGTCTTCCTGGCGATGGCCGACGGCATCCGCCGCAGCCGGGGTTCGAAGCGGCCCTGGCTCGTCTCCTACGCGAACGTCGCCGTCCCGATGGCCGCGGCGATCGCCGTCGCCCTCACCCAGCACCTGCCCCTCCGCGACCTGCTGCGCCCGGAGACGTACCGCTCCGACGCCCGCACCCACGCCGCCGAGCAGGCGCTGGAGGCCATCCCGGTGGGCGCGCGGGTCGAGACGGACATCACGCTGATGGCGCACCTGACCGGCGACCGCACGGTCTACTGGGTCGGGGGTGCCCCCGGCACCGCACCCGACGTCGTCGCGATCAACCTGGACTTCGGCTGGTCGCGGCCGATCGACGACCCGGTGAAGTACGCCGAGCAGCTGCATCCGGAGGCGCGGTACCGGGTCACCCGGGAGGCGGGCTCGTTCGTCGTCATGGAGCGGACCACGCCGGCGCCCCGGAACGGCTGAAGGCCGCACACCCGCGGATGAGCGGGTGTCGCGGCCTTCACGCGCGAGTGCGCAGGGACGTCAGTACTACGGCTGCTGCTGGCGGTTGAACCACGCGCCGCCGTCGGACTTCGCCACGAAGACGACGACCAGGATCGCGAGAACCGTGTGGACGAGGCCCATCACGACGAAGGGGTAGATGCCGAGGATCGCGGTGATCACGCCGAAGACGATGGCGGTGATGCGGATTCCGTTGCCGCCCTTGCCGAACTTGGCGCCGAGGAAGACGGCGAGGACGCCCCAGAGCACGGCGAAGACGACGATGCCCCAGAGTGCGGCGCCCGAGTAGTCGGCGAGCTGCTGGAACTGGACGTCGTCCTTCAGCGTCGGGTCCTCCTTGGCCGCGCTCACGGCCGCCGCGGCGAGAGCGACGAAGATCGCGCCGATGACCTGGAGACCGGCTATCACGAAGAGCATGACGCGGGCGGCCTTCACGCCGCCGGGCATCTCGGTGGGGCCGCCCGGGTAGCCGTAGCCGCCCTGGACCGGCGGTGCCTGCGGGTATCCGTAGCCCTGCTGGGGAACACCCTGGGGGGCCTGCTGGGGGTAGCCGTAGCCCGGCTGCTGCCCGCCCGGCTGCCCGCCGCCCTGCTGCTGGCCGTAAGGGTTGTTGGGGTCGCCGAAGCTCATGGCGAGATTCCTCCGTTGTGAATATGCGGGGACGATGCGGCCCGGGCGGAGGAATCGTGTGCAATCTGAACGGTGGTCCCCCCGACACTGTCCGCAGTGATGCGGGCCTTATCGTCGTCGTGACATCCGCGTTTTGTCCAGCTGATTGCCGAATGCGTTGTGCAAGTGCAATCTCGTGTCCACGTGGCAGACCAGGATTGGTACGCGGGCGGGGTCATCCGCGAGGATGGGTGCCATGACTGCCCAGATTCTCGATGGCAAGGCCACCGCAGCTGCGATCAAGTCCGATCTGACCGTCCGCGTGGCGGCCCTCAAGGCACAGGGCATCACACCCGGCCTGGGGACCCTGCTCGTCGGCGACGATCCGGGCAGCCGCTGGTACGTGAACGGCAAGCACCGTGACTGTGCCCAGGTCGGCATGGGCTCCATCCAGCGCGAACTCCCCGACACCGCCACCCAGGAGGAGATCGAGGAGGTCGTACGGGAGCTCAACGCCAACCCGGAGTGCACGGGCTACATCGTGCAGCTCCCCCTCCCCAAGGGGATCGACACCAACCGCATCCTGGAGCTGATGGACCCGGCGAAGGACGCGGACGGGCTGCACCCCATGAGCCTGGGCAAGCTCGTGCTGAACGAGACCGGCCCTCTCCCCTGCACCCCGCAGGGTGTCGTCACCCTGCTCCGCCGGCACGGCGTGGAGATCAACGGCGCCCACGTGGTCGTGGTCGGCCGAGGCGTCACCATCGGCCGCCCCCTCCCGCTGCTGCTGACGCGCAGGTCCGAGAACGCCACCGTCACCCAGTGCCACACCGGCACCCGTGACCTCTCGGCGCACCTCAGGCAGGCCGACATCATCGTCGCGGCCGCCGGTGTGCCCCACCTGATCAAGCCCGAGGACGTCAAGCCGGGCGCCGCCGTCCTCGACGTCGGCGTCAGCCGCGACGAGAACGGCAAGATCGTCGGCGACGTCCACCCCGGTGTCGCCGAGGTGGCCGCCTGGGTCGCCCCGAATCCGGGCGGCGTCGGCCCCATGACCCGTGCCCAGCTCCTCGTCAACGTGGTCGAGGCGGCCGAACGCGCTGCCGCCGAGGCCTCCGCCACGTCCGCCGGCTGACCCGGACCTGAGGAGCGTCATGGGTGCTGGTACGAGTCCGGCGGACGGTACGCACGCGGACGGGCCGGCCGCGGAGGCGGGCAGCCGCGAGGAGGACCGGGTGTCCGAGGGGGCCGGGGAGGCCGTCGCGGCACAGGAGCCCGGGGCGGCCGGGACCTCCGGGGAACCCGTCGCCGCGGCAGAAGGAACCGCAGCGGAAGGAACCGAGGCGGAAGGAACCGCGGCGGAAGGGGCCGCGGCGGAAGGGGCCGCGGCGGAAGCCGAGGGCGGCGGCTCGACCTGGGCGCCCCCGCGCCGTTTCTCGCTGACCCGCGACACCGCCCGCCCCGAGGGCGGCGGCCGGGCGGCACCGGGGGACGCGCCCGCCCCCGCGCGGCAGTGGCCGTTGCTCTCGGTGCTCTGCACCGCCGGGATCGGGCTGCTGATCGTGGGGACCAACGCCTTCGACCAGGCGTTCAGGATCGGAGCGATGCTGATGGGCATCGCCCTGCTCGCCGGGGCGGTGCTGCGCTGGGTGGTCCCCTCCGTCGGCATGCTCGCCGTGCGCTCCCGGTTCACCGACCTGGTCACGTACGGGCTGATGGGCACGCTGATCGTGCTGCTCGCGCTGATGGCGCAGCCCAGCCCGTGGCTGCAGGTGCCGATCCTGCAGGACGTGGTCCACTTCACGATCCGCTAGGGCTCCCCGGCCCTGCCGCTCCGTGAGCGAAGGGTGTCCGTCCCCTCCCCCGAGAAGGGACGGACCCCGGACCGGGTGCCGGTTCAAGAAGCACCGGAACGCGGTGACTTGAGCGGCCTTGCCCTGTCCTGACTCAAGCGTCATGGACATGAGGTGTCGGGTACAAGGGGCGCCTGGTGCCTGTGGCACGGAGGTGACCATTCCGCCACGCCGTGATCGTCACCCAACGGCAGGAAGCCGGCTCGGTACGTCCTACGGCGTACGACGGAGCCCGCGCTCCTCCCTCATGCACCCGTGCGCCTCTTCGTCCGGAACCGGCATCCTGGGTCCGTGCATCCTTCTGGGGGATCGGAGCGCGTTGACGGCCGCTTCGGCAGCAGGGGGAAGGGCGTGCCGGGGGCGGGGGTGCGCCGGGGTCGTCCGGGGGACTCGACTGGGGGGAAGCAATGCCTCGTTGGAAGGCGCTACCGCAAGAACTCGATCCGCAGATGCGGGAGTTCGCGGGGCAGTTACGCGGACTGGTGGACCGCACCGGCCTGAGCCTGGCCGCGGTCGCCGACCGCACCGGCTACAGCAAGACGTCGTGGGAGCGTTACCTCAACGGCAGGCTGCTCGCCCCCAAAGGAGCGATCGTGGCGCTCGCCGAGGTGACGGACACTCCGCAGCACCACCTGACGACCATGTGGGAGCTGGCCGAGCGGGCCTGGAGCCGCTCCGAGATGCGCCACGACATGACGATGGAGGCCATCAGGATCTCCCAGGCGCGTGCGGCGCTCGGCGAGGCGGGCGTGGCCGCGGCCCCCGCCGCGGGCAGGCGTGCGGGCGGCGGTACGGGAGTCTCCACCGCCGCTGCTCCCGGGGGAGAGGGGCAAGGCATCGCACGTACGCCCTCCGTGCCCGTCCAGCGCGGCACGGTGCCGCGGATCCCGCAGCAGCCACAGCCGGGCCGGGCGCCGGATGCCCACGGAAACCCGACCCCCGCGGACGGCGGCCGGGCAGAGCGGCAGGGCAGCGGCCGCGGCCGGAAGACCCTGTTCCTCGCCGGGGCTGTGGGCGCGCTCCTGCTGATGGCCGGGGCCGTGCTGGTCACGGACCCGGGCGGGGACGACGGCGCCGGTGCGGTGGCGGCGTCCCCGCCCGCGGAGCCCGCCACCAGCGCACCGCGACTCCCCGCCGGGGTCGGGTGCAGCGGCGCCGACTGCGCCGGGCAGGACCCGGAAGCCATGGGCTGCGGCGGCCGGTTCGCCGGCACCGTCGCCAGGGCCACGGTCGGTGGCGGTCTCGTAGAGGTCCGCTACAGCAGGACCTGCGGGGCCGCGTGGGCCCGTATCGTCCAGGCGTCGCCGGGGGACACCGTCCGGATCACCGCCGGTTCGTCCGAGCAGGACGGCACCGTGGACGCCGGCGCCGACGCGGACGCCTACACCCCGATGGTCGCCGTGAAGAAGGCCTCCGACGCCGAGGCCTGCGCCACCCTCGCCTCCGGAGCGACCGGCTGCACCACCCCGGAGTGACGCGACGGGGCTGCTGCGCTGCGTAATCGACTGTGTGCGGTCCCACAGGGGGGCGGGCGGCCGGGGGGACGAGGGTCGGATAGCCTGACCGCTGGATATCTCTTCACGTCAAGATTCAGAGGTATCCAGCATCAGGGGCAGGGACCCCCACCGCCAGCTGTCTAACGGAGATCGCCATGACCCGCACTCCCGTGAATGTCACCGTGACCGGCGCAGCCGGCCAGATCGGCTACGCGCTGCTCTTCCGCATCGCCTCCGGCCACCTGCTCGGCCCGGATGTGCCGGTCAACCTGCGACTCCTCGAGATCCCGCAGGGCCTGAAGGCCGCCGAGGGCACCGCCATGGAGCTCGACGACTGCGCCTTCCCGCTGCTGCGCAACATCGAGATCACGGACGACGCCAACGTCGGCTTCGCCGGCGCCAACGTCGCCCTCCTGGTCGGCGCCCGCCCGCGCACCAAGGGCATGGAGCGCGGCGACCTGCTGTCCGCCAACGGCGGCATCTTCAAGCCGCAGGGCAAGGCCATCAACGACAACGCCGCGGACGACATCAAGGTCCTCGTCGTCGGCAACCCGGCCAACACCAACGCCCTCATCGCCCAGGCCGCCGCCCCGGACGTACCGGCCGAGCGCTTCACCGCGATGACCCGCCTGGACCACAACCGCGCGATCTCGCAGCTGGCCGCCAGGACCGGTGCCGCCGTCTCCGACATCAAGCGGCTGACGATCTGGGGTAACCACTCGGCGACCCAGTACCCGGACATCTTCCACGCGGAGATCGCCGGCAAGAACGCCGCCGAGGTCGTCAACGACGAGGCATGGCTGGCCGACACCTTCATCCCGACCGTCGCCAAGCGCGGCGCCGCGATCATCGAGGCCCGTGGCGCGTCCTCGGCCGCCTCGGCCGCCAACGCCGCCATCGACCACGTGCACACCTGGGTCAACGGCACCGCCGAGGGCGACTGGACCTCGATGGGTATCCCGTCGGACGGCTCCTACGGCGTGCCCGAGGGCATCATCTCCTCCTTCCCGGTCACCACGAAGGACGGAAAGTTCGAGATCGTCCAGGGCCTGGACATCAACGAGTTCTCCCGTGCGCGCATCGACGCGTCGGTGAAGGAGCTCACCGAGGAGCGCGACGCGGTCCGCGAGCTCGGCCTGATCTGACCGGAGTCCGGCCACCGGCCGGCCCCGTAGCCGTACGAGGGCGCCCCCCGCAGCCACCTGCTGCGGGGGGCGCCCTGCGTGCGCTCAGTGACCGAGCAGCCGGTCCGCGAGGCCTCGCACGGCTTCAGCGGACCTGCGCTGCAGCTGGGGACCGAAGGTGATCCGTGCCGCGCCCAGCTCGCCGAGCCGCCGGGTGGCGGACGGGCCCTCGGGCGTGCCGAGGGCGTTGAGCGGGACCGGGACGGCGGCGGCCAGACCGGGAAGGGTGTCCGCCGGGGCCATGATCGGGTAGACGCAGTCCGCGCCTGCCTCGGCGTAGAGGCGGGCGCGGGCGATCGTCTCCGCGACCACGTCCGTGACGGCGGGGTCCCCGTGAATGTACGTATCGACGCGGGCGTTGACGAAGAGTCGCCCGCCCGCGGCGGCGCACACCGCTGTGAGCCGGTCGGCCTGCCGGTGCGGGTCGACGAGCACACCGTCGGCCGAGTCCTCCAGATTGCAGCCGACCGCTCCTGCCTCCAGGAGGCGTTCGACGAGCTCGTCCGGGGCCAGGCCGTAGCCGCCCTCGATGTCCGCCGAGACGGGGACGGACACGGCCCGGGCGATCCGGGCCACCGCCGCGAACATCTCGGCGGCGGGTGTCCGCCCGTCGTCGTAGCCGAGGGAGGCGGCGACACCCGCGCTCGGTGTGGCCAGCGCGGGGAATCCGGCGTCCTCGAACGCGCGGGCACTCGAGGCGTCCCACGGGCCGGGCAGGACGAGCGGATCGCCCGGGGGACGGTCGTGGTGCAGGGCGCGGAACACGGATGCGGGCTCGTTCATCAGGACTCCGGTGCGGAAGGGTGCGGGGCGGCACGGCCGGCGCGAGCAAGGCGTTCATCCTGCCCGCGCCCGGCGTCCCGGGTCCGGCGGCTCGCGCTCGGTGCCGCCGGTCCGGCGGCAGGGGCGGGCGGCCGGGGCTCAGTGCTTGATGTCGCCGGGCGTGTAGTGCCCCGGGGTCAGCCGGGCGGTCACGCCGAACCGGTTCCAGGCGTTGATCACCGTGATCGCGGCGATCAGCTGGGCGAGCTCGGCCTCCTCGAACTGCTTGGCGGCCCTCGCGTAGACCTCGTCGGGCACGAAACCGTCGGTGAGGACGGTCACCGCCTCCGTCAGCTGGATCGCCGCCAGCTCCTTCTCCGTGTAGAAGTGCTGCGACTCCTCCCAGGCGCTGAGCTGGATGATCCGCTCGACGGACTCGCCCGCCGCCAGGGCGTCCTTCGTGTGCATGTCCAGGCAGAAGGCGCAGTGGTTGAGCTGCGAGGCGCGGATCTTCACCAGTTCGAGCAGGGTCGGGTCGAGTCCCTTACGGGACGCGGCGTCCAGCCGGACCATGGCCTTGTAGACGTCGGGGGCGAGCTGGGCCCACTGCAGTCGGGCGGGGTGTTCGGGGGCGTTGGCGGTGGGCGTGTGATGCGTGTGCGTCGTCATGCACTCGACGCTAACGGCCGGGTGGCGCACCGGTATGGTCCACTTCCATGACAGATTCCTGGGCCGCTTTCGGTGCCGACCTGCATATCGAGCCGATCGGCTCGGGCCTCCGCAGCGGGCTGATGGACGCGCTTCGGGAGGCCGTGCGCAGCGGACGACTGACGCCCGGCACCCGGCTGCCCTCCTCCCGGACGCTGGCCGCGGATCTCGGGATCGCGCGCAACACCGTCGCCGACGCCTATGCCGAGCTCGTGGCCGAGGGCTGGCTCACCGCACGCCAGGGCTCGGGGACCAGGGTCGCGCGGCGGGCCACGGCGCCCGTGCCCGCCGGCCGGGGCCCCAGGACCAGGCCGGTGAGGCGGCGCCCCGTCCACAATCTGATGCCGGGGTCCCCGGACCTCTCGGCCTTCCCCCGCACGGAATGGCTCAAGGCGGCCCGGCGCGCCGTCACGAACGCTCCCGACGCGGCCTTCGGATACGACGATCCGCGGGGACGCGTCGAGCTGCGGACCGCGCTGGCGGACTATCTCGCGCGGGCCCGCGGGGTGTACGCGGACCCCGAACGCATCGTGATCTGCTCCGGGTTCGTCCACGGGCTCACCCTCATGGGCAAGGTGCTGCGGCGCCACCAGGTGCGTGGGACGGCCGTCGAGTCCTACGGGCTGGACATCCACTGGAACCTCCTGGCCGAGGCGGGGCTGGCCACCCCGTGCATCCCGGTGGACGGGCTGGGAGCCAGGACGGGGACGCTGGGGGAGGCGCCGGGCGTGGGCGCGGTGCTGCTGACCCCCGCCCACCAGTTCCCCACCGGCGTCCCGCTCCACCCCGACCGCCGGGCGGCGGCGGTCGACTGGGCGCGTTCCTCGGGCGGACTGATCCTGGAGGACGACTACGACGGCGAGTTCCGCTACGACCGCCAGCCGGTGGGCGCGCTGCAGGGCCTCGATCCGGAACGGGTCGTCTACATGGGGACGGCGAGCAAGTCGCTGGCGCCCGGCCTGCGGCTGGCCTGGATGGTGCTGCCCGAGGGGCTGGTGGAGGAGGTGTGCGAGGCGAAGGGCGGCTTCGACTGGATGTCCGGCGTGCCGGACCAGCTGACCCTCGCCGAGTTCATCACGTCAGGAGCGTACGACCGGCATGTGCGGGCCATGCGGCTGCACTACCGGCGGCGCCGCGACCAGCTCGTCGAGGCGCTCGCCGAGCGGGCACCGGAATTCCGGGTGAGCGGCATCGCGGCCGGGCTGCACGCCGTGCTCGAACTCCCCGAGGGGTCCGAGCAGGCGGTCGTCCAGGCGGCCACCTGGCAAGGGCTCGCGCTGGAGAGGCTCTCGCGCTTCCGGCACCAGGACGCGGAGCCCGGGCGCGACGGACTGGTCATCGGCTACGGCACGCCGTCGCACAGTGGTTGGGCAGGCGCACTGGACGCGCTCTGCCGGGTGCTCCCGTAGGCGGGGTGCCGAAACACGTGGAGGGACCTGCCGACACCGGGTTTCAGCCTCAAGCACGGTGCATCTAATCTGACTGGCAGTTCGCGGGTGGGCAGACGCCGGCGCGTGGGTACCACGGGGAGATCAACATGGACAAGCGCAGGCTCAGGTCGAGCACCGTCGTACTCGGCGGCATGGGGGTACTCGCGGCGACACTCACCGCGTGCAGTTCGGAACCGGACGAGCGATGCGTCGATCGGGTGACCCAGGAGATCCTGCCGAACTACGAGTGCGAGGACAGCAGCGGCCACGGCACCTACTACTACGGCGGCAGCAGCCACAACAACCGGGTCTCCGGCGGCAGTTTCAACAAGTCCGCGGTCGAACGCGACGGATTCGGCTCCTCCGGCTCCAGCGGCGGCTGAGGCTCTCATGGAACGCCGCACCATGGAGCCGCGCCCCGGCTGGCAGGAGACCGTCGAGGAGCAGGGGCTGATCTACCCCCTCACCCGCTACCCGGACGGATCTCTGCGCCCGTACTGGGACGAGAGCGCCTGCTACGTCTTCTCCCTGCCCGAGGTCGAGGCGCTGGAGGAGGTCGTGGAGGAGCTCCATGCGATGTGCCTCGCCGCAGCCGCGCACATCGTCGAACACGACCGCTTCGCCGATCTCGGCATCACGGATCCACGGCTGGCACGCCTGATAGCCGAGTCCTGGCGACGCCGTGCCGAACTGCCCTCCCTGTACGGCAGGTTCGACCTGCGCTACGACGGCACCAGCCCGGCCAAGATGCTGGAGTACAACGCCGACACCCCCACGTCGCTGGTGGAGGCCGCCAGCCCGCAGTGGTTCTGGATGGAGGACCGCTTCCCCGGGGCGGACCAGTGGAACTCCCTGCACGAGCGTCTCGTCGACGCGTGGAGGCGCCAGGCCCCGCTGCTGCCGCCGGGCCCCCTGCACTTCGCCCACTCCGACGGCGACGAGCTGGGCGAGGACCTGATGACGGTGGCCTACCTGCGGGAGACCGCCGCGCAGGCGGGGATCGCCACCGAGGCGCTCTCCGTCGAACGGATCGGCTGGGACCGGCTGTCCGGCCGCTTCGTCGACGAGAGGCTCCGCTTCATCCGCAGCTGCTTCAAGCTGTACCCGTGGGAATGGCTGGCGACGGACCGCTTCGGACCCCATGTGCTGGACACCCTCGACAACGGCGGAGGCACCGGCAGCACCTGCTGGATCGAACCCGCCTGGAAGATGCTCCTCTCCAACAAGGCACTGCTGGCCATCCTCTGGGAGCTCTACCCGGACCACCCCAACCTCCTGCCCGCCTATCTCGACGGCCCCCGCGAACTGGCCGGGGCCGCGGGGTACGTCGCCAAGCCGCTGCTCGGCCGTGAGGGCGCCGGGGTCACCGTCCACGAACCGGGCAGCGCCCCGGTGCTGCGCGATGAACCCTGCTGCTACCAGGAGCTGGCACCGCTTCCCGATTTCTCGGGCAATCGTGTAGTGCTCGGTGCCTGGGTGGTGGAGAACGAGTCCGCCGGGCTCGGCATCCGGGAATCGGCGGGGCTGATCACGGACGAGTACGCCCGCTTCCTGCCCCACGTCATCCTCTGAGCCGGTAGCCGGCCGAGCTGACCCCCGGCCCGTCCGGGATCAGCCGGCCAGCACGCCGCGCAGCTGGTCCAGGCCCCAGTCCAGGTCCTCCTTGCTGATCACCAGGGGCGGGGCGATCCGGATCGTGGAGCCGTGGGTGTCCTTGACCAGCACGCCCCGGTCCATCAGCTTCTCCGAGATCTCCCGGCCGGTCCCGAGGGCCGGGACGATGTCGATCCCCGCCCACAGCCCTCGGCCCCGCACGGCCTCCACCGCACCGCCGCCGGTCAGCAGGCCCAGCTCGTGGTGGAGGTGATCGCCCAGCTCGGCCGCACGCTGCTGGAACTCACCGGTGCGGAGCATCGCGACCACCTCCAGGGCGACCGCACAGGCCAGCGGATTGCCGCCGAACGTGGACCCGTGCTCGCCCGGCTCGAAGACACCGAGGACCGCGGCGGACGACACCACGGCGGAGACGGGCACCACCCCGCCGCCCAGCGCCTTGCCCAGGACGTACATGTCGGGCACGACGCCCTCGTGCTCGCACGCGAACGTCCGGCCGGTGCGCCCCAGGCCCGACTGGATCTCGTCCGCGATGAACAGCACATTCCGGTCCCGGGTCATCTCCCGCACTCCGGCGAGATATCCGGCCGGCGGGACCAGCACCCCGGCCTCGCCCTGGATCGGCTCCATCAGCACCGCGACGGTGTTCTCCGTCATCGCCTCGCCGAGCGCGGTGAGGTCCCCGTACGGCACGATCTCGAACCCCGGTGTGTACGGGCCGAAGTCCGCCCGCGCCTCGGCGTCCGTGGAGAAGCTCACGATCGTGGTCGTCCTGCCGTGGAAGTTGTCCGCGGCCACGATGATCTTCGCCATGCCGTCCGGCACTCCCTTGACGCGGTAGCCCCATTTGCGGGCCGTCTTCACCGCTGTCTCCACCGCCTCCGCCCCCGTGTTCATGGGGAGGACCATCTCCATGCCGCAGAGCTCGGCGAGCTGCGTACAGAACTCGGCGAACCGGTCGTGGTGGAAAGCGCGCGACGTCAGCGTCACGCGTTCGAGCTGCGCCTTGGCCGCGTCGATCAGGCGTCGGTTGCCGTGCCCGAAGTTGAGTGCCGAGTAGCCGGCGAGCATGTCGAGGTAACGGCGCCCCTCGACATCGGTCATCCAGGCGCCGTCCGCCGAGGCGACGACGACCGGCAACGGGTGGTAGTTGTGCGCGCTGTGCGCTTCTGCGGAGGCGATGGCGGTTTCCGTGGTCGACACGGGATCTCCGTTCGTCGTGCGGCGTGGGCGTGGGTGGTGCCCACTTTGTATCGTCGGTCGGATTCGCGACCGGGAAACCTTCAGGGCGCGGCGCGCCTCGCGGCCGCCCCTCCGGGGTCGCCCTCGCGCTTCCGCCGCACCGACCCGAGGTCAGCCGTCGAGGAGCTCCTGGCGCCGGCCGGGCTCCCTCCGGCCCGCTCCGGACCGCAAGGCCGCCAGAGTGAGCGCCGATCCCACGGCCAGACCGGGTATCGCCCACCACCAGTGGTCCAGGAGCGCGGATGCCCCGGAGTCTTCCGGCGGGGACTCCGCAGCCCGCTCCGCCGGATGCGCCTGCCCGTCTCCCCGCTCGAACAGGCCCTCGCTCTCCCAGGGCTCCGGGTAGAGGGCGGGCCCCGCCTTCGAAGCGTCCGGCCGGCCCATCAGGCCCAGTGCGTCGAAGAGCGCTACCAGCCTCTCCGGCTCGGCAGCCCGGTGCCACAGCCCTCTGTACGTGTCGGGGACCCCGGTGGCGGTGTGGATCCAGACGGTGCCCGGATCCTCACCGGGAAATATCCGGTCGGTCCTGGCCGGCCGCAGATCGAGCGCCATCCAGGTCACATTGATCTGCCGCGTGCCCACCGAGCCGTCCAAGGACGAGGGCTGCGCCCGCTCGCCCACGCCCTCCGGACCGAGCAGCTTCTCCAGCACGCCGTATCTCGCATCGGAGCCCGCGAGCGCCGCGGCCTCGCCGCTCGACGGTGAGGTGAGCAGGACGCTCGTCGAGCCGCCGGCCGACGCCTCGGCCGTGGGCAGCAGCCCCAGACCGAGAGCCACCGCGAGAACGGTCACCCGACGCGACCACCGCGCCATTCTTCCCATCGCTCCCGCCACCGGCCTCCCGGACCTCTCTGCTCCCGCCACCGGCCTCTCGGACCTCTCTGCTCCGGGCACCGGCCCCGACCTCCCGGACCTCTCTCCGCGCACTGCTGCCGGCTGCTGCTGCCTTCGCATGTCGTCCCCCCGCCGCCGACCCGCCCGGCCTCTCCGGACAGCGTCGCCGTGAATACACCGGCCGGGGGCCTGAGGTTCCATCCGGTGCGGCCGGCCTCACCGGACCGCTCAGAGCGTGGACTCGGCGATCTCACGTGCCCGTTGCACGGAGTCCACGCCCTCCAGCCGAAGAGTCGTCCGCCCGTCCCGCATCCACAGCAGGGTCGGCCCGGCGGTCCGTTCGCTCCTGACCCAGCGGTCGCCGTCCTTCCCGACCATCATGAATTCCAGGAGGTGAGGCTCCGCGAACCACGCCCCGGACGAAGGGCCCCGGACCGCGGTGCCGTCTCCTCCGTCGCCGTGCTCCAGCTCCAGCCACTGCGGCCGGGTGCGGACCTGTTTGATGAAGTACGGATCGAGGCCTGCCGCGAATTCGTCGAGGCGTATCGTCCGCCCGTCCTCCCGCCAGCACAGTGTGACCATCGTCCGGCCGTCCGGCAGACCGGTCACCGCGGCCGAGGCCGGTGGCCCCAGCCTGCCGGGCACCACAGGCCGGAAGCCCGCGCGCCGGGCCGCTTCGGAGAGGGGCAGCGGGACGCCGCAGTCCGGCCCTCCCGCCCCCTGACCGGGAAGAGCGTCCGGCGGCTCCGGGGCCCACCGCACCGCGACCCCGCCGAAGTCGAACCACTCGACCACCGCCGCTCGCACCGGCGGCGTGAGCACCAGCACGACGAGCAGCCCCGAGACGGCGGCGGCCAGGACCCGGAGGTGCCGGCGGAACCATGCGCGGATCCGCTCCAGGCGCCCCGGGGACTCTCGCCGGGGCGTGGGCACCGCTTCCGCGACGATCTGTGCCAGGACCCGCTCGGCCATCGTGGCGCCGTCGGTGTCCGGCACGTCCAGCCCGCCGCCCAGTGCCATCAGCTCGGCCCGCAGCCTCGCCCGCCGCCCGTCCTCCGGCCGCTCGGGCCGCTCGGGCTCATCCCCGTCCGTCACTCTGCTCACCGCTCCCACCTCCTCCCCCTTCGATCCGCTCGCCCCGCTCCGGGCCCAGCTGCCCGCCGAGGCGGCGCTCCAGCTTCTTCAGCGCACGGTTCAGCCGGGACTTCACCGTCCCCAGGGGCCAGCCGAGGGCCTGCGCCGTCTCCGCCTCGCCCATCTCCAGGAGATAGCGGCAGGTCACCACCTGGCGATGCTCCTCACCCAGCTCGTCCAACGCTGCGGTCAGGAGCGTCCTGCGCTCCTGCGCGAGAGCTACCGCAGCAGGGTCCGCCGCGTCGGGTATCACCGGGTCCGCCCCCTGGTAGCAGGCCTCACGGCCGACCACCGCGCGCGCACGCCCTGCCGAGCGGACCGTGTTTCTCGTCTCATTCATCACGATGCGCAGCAGCCACGGCCTGAAGGGCGCGCCGTCCCGGAAACGCCCCAGGGCCTGGTACGCCTTGAAGAAGGCGGCCTGTACGACGTCCTCCGCGTCCGCCCCCGCTCCGAAGGCGACCGCCGCCCGCAACGCGACCCCCGTGTGAGCGCGCACGAGCTGCGCGTATGCCTCCGCGTCCCCGGCGCGCACCCGGGCGATCACCTCGGCGTCGCCGTCGGCACCGCCCTCGGACGGCGCTCCGGCGCGCCCGACAGCACCGCCCCCGCCCCCGTCGTCGATGGTGCGGCCCTCCTCCAGGCCCGGCTCCGGAGCCCCTTCCCGCGTCCTCACATCTTTCATACACCGGTTGCCGGAGATCGGTTCCACACCTGAGACAATGAGTTCATGGCCTCTGATCGACCCCGCGTGCTTTCCGGAATCCAGCCCACCGCAGGCTCGTTCCACCTCGGCAACTATCTCGGTGCGGTCCGCCAGTGGGTGGCGCTGCAGGAGTCCCACGACGCCTTCTACATGGTGGTGGACCTGCACGCGATCACCGTGCCGCAGGACCCGAAGGAGCTCCGGGCCAACACCCGGCTCGCCGCCGCCCAGTTGCTGGCGGCCGGGCTCGATCCGGAGCGCTGCACCCTCTTCGTGCAGAGCCATGTGCCCGAACACGCCCAGCTCGGCTGGATCATGAACTGCCTCACCGGTTTCGGCGAGGCGTCCCGCATGACGCAGTTCAAGGACAAGTCCGCCAAGCAGGGCGCCGACCGCGCGACCGTGGGCCTCTTCACCTACCCGGTCCTCCAGGTCGCCGACATCCTCCTGTACCAGGCCAACCAGGTCCCGGTCGGCGAGGACCAGCGCCAGCACATCGAGCTCACCCGGGACCTCGCCGAGCGTTTCAACGGCCGCTTCGGCCCGACGTTCACCATCCCGGCGCCGTACATCCTCAAGGAGACGGCGAAGATCTTCGACCTGCAGGACCCGGCGATCAAGATGAGCAAGTCGGCGTCCACGCCGAAGGGCCTGATCAACCTCCTGGACGACCCGAAGGTCACCGCCAAGAAGGTCAAGAGCGCCGTGACGGACACGGACACCGTCATCCGCTACGACACGGAGAAGAAGCCGGGCGTCAGCAACCTCCTGAGCATCTACTCCACCCTCACCGGCACGGCCGTCACGGACCTGGAACAGAAGTACGAGGGCAAGGGGTACGGCGCGCTCAAGACCGACCTCGCCGAGGTCATGGTGGAGTTCGTCACCCCGTTCAGGACCCGGACCCAGGAATACCTGGACGACCCGGAGACCCTGGACGCCCTCCTGGCCAAGGGGGCGGAGAAGGCCAGGACCGTCGCCGCCGAGACCCTGGCGCAGACCTACGACCGGATGGGTCTTCTGCCCGCGAAGCACTGAGTCCAAGGACCCTGGCGAGAGCAGGGCCGAAGGGGCCACACTGACGTCGGCACGACCGAAGAACGACCTTCGACGATTGAGGAGAACGATGTGGGGACCGTAACGCTTGGCGTTTCGATCGCGGTCCCGGAGCCGTACGGCAGCCTGCTCCAGGAGCGGCGCGCGAGCTTCGGGGACCCTGCCGCGTACGGCATCCCCACCCACGTCACCCTTCTCCCGCCGACCGAGGCCGAGGCGGGCGACCTTCCGGCGATCGAGACCCACCTCTCCCAGATCGCCACGGCTGGCCGCCCCTTCCCGATGAGGCTGTCGGGCACGGGCACCTTCCGCCCGCTCTCGCCGGTCGTCTACGTCCAGGTCGTCGAGGGCGCCTCGGCCTGCTCCTGGCTCCAGAAGCGGGTCAGGGAGGCCTCCGGGCCCCTGGTGCGCGAGCTCCAGTTCCCGTACCACCCGCATGTGACCGTCGCGCACGGCATCGCGGAGGAGGCGATGGACCGTGCCTACGAGGAGCTCTCCTCGTACGAGGCGGCCTGGACCTGCGGGTCCTTCGCGCTGTACGAACAGGGTGCGGACGGCGTCTGGCGCAAGATCAACGAGTTCCCGTTCGGCGCCGGCGGGGGCGCGCCCGCCGTGCCGGCCCAGGGCGGCAGCTCCGTTGACCAGCCGTCCCTGCGCCCCTGAGCCCGGAACCGGTCTTATCCGGTCAGGCCTGGCCCGGTCAGGCCTGATCCGGCCGTCACCGGCACCGGTCTGATCCGGCACAAGGTCTGATCCGGCACCGGTCTGATCCGGGCACAAGGTCTGCTCCGGTCCAGCGCCGCACCCGCACCCGGAAGCGCCCGCCCGCCTGACATCGGCAGGCGCCCCGTCCCGAGGGAGCCGGGACGGGGCCTACCGCACCGGCAGCCGTCGGAACAGTGGACGTGGCACGTGCCGCAGAACCGACATCACCACCCGAAGAGCCCCGGGTACCCAGACCGTCTCCGAGCGCCGCCTCAGTCCCGTCACGATGGCGTCCGCGACCGCGCCCGGTGTCGTGGCGAGCGGTGCCTCCTCGCGTCCCGCCGTCATCCTCGACCGCACGAAGCCGGGGCGCACGACCATCACGTGCACCCCTGTCCCGTGCAGCGCGTCGCCGAGCCCTTGCGCGAAGGCGTCCAGGCCCGCCTTGCTCGAGCCGTAGATGAAGTCGGCGCGCCGGGCGCGTTCCCCGGCCACCGACGAGAGCACCACCAGCGACCCATGGCCCTGCGCCTGAAGTGCGCCGGCGCACACCAGCCCGGCGGAGACCGCTCCGGTGTAGTTGGTCTGCGCGACTCGCACCGCGGAGAGGGGTTCCTCCTCGTCGCGGGCCTGGTCGCCCAGGACACCGAAGGCCAGCATCACCATGTCGATGTCGCCCTCCGTGAAGAGCTTCCCGAGCACCTCCTCGTGGGAGGCCGGATCGAGCGCGTCGAAGGCGACGGTACGGACATCGGCGCCCAGCTCGCGGAGCCCGGCAGCAGCTCGCTCCAGGGCGGGGGAGGGCCGTCCGGCCAGCCGGACGATCCTGGTGCGGCGGGCGATCAGCCGCCGCGCGGTGGCCAGGCCGATCTCCGAGGTGCCGCCGAGAACGAGCAGGGACTGCGGGGCACCGAAGGCGTCCTTCACGGGATAACTCCTAGCGGGGATGACGGAGAGCACGAAGCGAACGGAGGAATGGCAGGGGAATGGAGCGGCACCGGTGGGAGCGGAGAAGCGGCGGGCCCGGGCCGTGAACGGAAAGGGGGACACGCGCACCGGACAGGGCTATGACACACGCACCGGACAGGTCCCTGGAGCGGCACGGCTCCCCGGGGACGGCCGCACACAGGGGCGGCGGATCAGAGCGCGAGACGGCGGGACAGGTCCGAGCGGAAGGCGCCCGTCGGGTCCAGCGTCTCCCGCAGGGCCCGGAACTCCGGCAGCCGCGGGTACATCGCGGCCAGCAGGCCGGGTCTCATCCGCGCGTCCTTCGCCAGGCAGACTCGGCCGCCGGCAGCCGCCACCTCCTCGTCGAGCCCGTCCAGGAGGCGTGCCAGACCGGGCAGACCGGCCGGCAGCCCGAAGGATAGCGTCCAGCCGGGCGCCGGGAACGAGAGCCACCCGGGACCGCCTTCCCCGAACCGCTTGAGCACGGCGTGGAAGGCGGGGGCCCGGCGCAGAGTGAGCTGCCGGACGATGCGGTGCAGGGCCTCCTCATGGCCGGCTCCGACGGTGAACTGGTACTGCACGGAGCCGGATCTGCCGGGGACACGAACCCAGTGGGGGGCGTCCATGGGGTGGAAGAAGGTGGAGATCCTCTGGAGCTCCCCGGTCCGCGAGGCGGGGGAGCCCCGGTAGCGGAGCTCGTTCAGGAGCGCCGCCGGGGTTCGGCCGAGCAGCCCTTCAGGCATGAGGGCGGCTGCTCCGGGCAGCTGCCCCGGACGGAAGGCGAGCGCTGCGCGCCGGGCGCGCGCCGGAAGCGCGTCCAGGGGTGCGTGCTCCCCACGGGTGACGACCGCCCGTCCCGTGGACCTGCCACGTGCCAGGAGGTCGATCCAGGCCGCGGCGTACGGGGTGCGGTCGCCACAGGCGCCGAGCCGGGCGAGCGCACCGTCCAGATCGGCCGCCCGCGCGGTGTCGACCGACATCAGTGAGGTGGCGACGGGGCGCAGCCCGAGCGTGGCGGAGAGGATGACTCCGGTCAGCCCCAGGCCGCCCGTCGTCGCGGCGAACAGGTCGGTGCCCGGCAGGACCGTGCGGACCTCCCCGTCGGCGGTCAGCAGCTCCAGGGACCGCACGTGCCGGGCGAAGGAGCCCGCCGTCCGGTGGTTCCTGCCGTGCACGTCGGAACCGATGGCGCCGCCGACGGTGACCTGGCGGGTCGCCGGGGTGACGGGGAGGAACCAGCCGAGGGGGAGCACTGTCTCCATCAGGCGGTGCAGGCTCACCCCGGCGTCGCAGACCACCGTCCCGGCGACGGCGTCAACCGCGCGGATCCTGTCCAGCGCGGTCATGTCGACCACTGATCCGCCCGCGTTCTGCGCGGCGTCACCGTGGGCGCGGCCGAGGCCCCGGGCGACGACCCCGCGGGGCCCGCGGCCCCGTACGGCGACCGCGGCGTCTTCGTACGTACGGGGGCGGAACCGCAGCGCGGTCGTCGGGGCGGTGCGGCCCCAGCCGGTCAAGGACACCGTGTCGACAGACATGGTTGTGACCGTATCGCCCGAGAAAACCCTTTTGGTGG
Source organism: Streptomyces sp. NPDC057287 (assembly GCF_042667905.1). NCBI lineage: Bacteria > Bacillati > Actinomycetota > Actinomycetes > Kitasatosporales > Streptomycetaceae > Streptomyces > Streptomyces sp. NPDC057287. Next base: position 26,289 of record NZ_JBHUYV010000030.1, read on the forward strand.
ATTTGTTACAGCACTCACCGAAATGGGTGATTGGTGTCCCGGGAGGCTCCGGACAACGGTTTTCTGCGCCCGGACGGGTACGCGTACGTCATGGACTGGCTGAAGAAACTACCCGTCGTCGGGCCGTTCGTCGTACGGCTCATGGAGACGCACGCCTGGCGCTCCTACGAGACGCTGGACCGGGTCCACTGGGCCCGGCTCGCGGCGGCGATCACCTTCCTCAGCTTCCTGGCGCTCTTCCCGCTGATCGCGGTCGGCGCCGCCATCGGCGCCGCGCTGCTCTCCACCGAGCAGCTCGACAAGATCGAGGACAAGCTGGCCGACCAGGTCCCGGGTATCTCGGACCAGCTCGGTATCGACAACCTCGTCGCCCACGCGGGCACGGTCGGGCTGGTCGCCGGTCTGCTGCTGCTCTTCACCGGCATCGGCTGGGTCGGCTCGATGCGGGACTGCCTGCGCGCCGTCTGGGAGAAGGACGACCTGGACGAGGGCAATCCGATCGTCCGCAAGCTCAAGGACGGCGGGCTGCTGCTCGGCCTCGGCGGCGCGGTGCTCGTGACGCTCGCCGTCTCGACCGTCGCCTCCACGGCCATCGGCTGGACGGTCGACCGCCTGGGCATCCCCGAGAACGGTGTGGGCGGGGTGCTGCTCCAGCTGGCCGCGGTCGTCGTGGCGGTCTTCGCCGACTTCCTGATCCTGCTCTACCTGCTGACCCTCCTGCCCGGAGTGGAGCCGCCGCGCCGCCGGCTGATCGTGGCCGGGCTGGTCGGCGCGGTCGGCTTCGAGCTGCTCAAGCTGCTGCTGGGCAGCTACATGCGGGATGTCGCGTCGAAGAGCATGTACGGCGCCTTCGGCGTGCCGATCGCACTCCTGCTGTGGATCAACTTCAGCGCGAAGCTGCTGCTGGTCTGTGCCGCCTGGACGGCGACACCGAGCAAGGACGAGGGGGCGGTGGACGGGAGGGGTGCGGACGTCAGCGACGGGGGAGGCGACGAGCCAGGTCGGGCAGCGGCCAGCGCCGGTTGACCAGGAACACCCCACCTGCCAGGACCACCAGCGCTCCGCCGGCGATGGACAGCGCCGTCCATACCCCGTTGGTGCCGGCCGGTCCGGCGGCGGCCGCGGCTGCCGGGTGCTTCTTCTCGGCCTTGTCCGCCCCCGCGGCGGGTGTCGTGTCCTTCGCGGGCACGGCGGACTTCGGCGGCACCAGCTCGCCCACCGGGGTCACCTTGCCCTCGGCGGCGAAGCCCCAGTCGAGCAGGTGGGCGGCCTCCTTGTAGACGGCGTGGCTCTCCTCGGACGAGGGGTTCATGACCGTCACCAGGAGGACCTTGCCGTCGCGTTCGGCGATGCCGGTGAAGGTGTTGCCCGCGTGCGTGGTGTAGCCGTTCTTGACGCCCGCGATGCCCTGGTAGGGATCCACCCCGATGTCACCGGTGATCAGCCGGTTGGTGTTCTGGATCTCGAAGGACTCCCGCTTCTTCCCCTTCTTCTTCCCGCCGGGGAACTCCGCCGTCGCCGTCGCGGCGTACTCGCGGAAGTCCGCCTTCTGCATGCCGCTCCGGGCGAACAGCGTCAGGTCGTACGCGCTGGAGACCTGCCTCGGCGCGTCGTAGCCGTCCGGCGAGACGACCGTCGTGTCCAGGGCCTGGAGCTCCTCCGCGTGCCGCTGCATCGCGGCGACCGTCGCCGGCACGCCGCCGTACATCTCGGACAGCACGTGCACCGCGTCGTTGCCGGAGCGCAGGAACACGCCGAGCCACAGGTCGTGGACCGTGTAGGAGTAGTCCTCCTTGACCCCCACCAGGCTGCTTCCCTCGCCGACGCCCGAGAGCTCGTCCTCGGTCACCAGGTGGGTCATCGTCTTCGGCTGCAGGGCGGGCAGGACCGTGTCGGCGAAGAGCATCTTCAGGGTGGAGGCGGGCGGCAGCCGCCAGTGCGCGTTGTGCGACGCGAGCACCTGCCCGTCCTCCGCGTCGGCGACGATCCAGGACCGCGCGCTGAGTTCCTTGGGAAGGACCGGGGCGCCCGGTCCCAGGTCGACCTGGGTGCCCACCTCGCCCAGCCGCTTGCCGCCCACGGTCGACATCTGACCGGTCGGCTTCGGCTGTTTGTCGTCGGTCTTGTCCTTGTCGGCCGCCCCCGCGGGACTGACGACACATACGGACAGCAACGCGGCAGAGAGGACCGTCATTACGGTCTTTTTCAGAGCAGGCACGGTCGGAAACGTACAGGGCGTTGCCGAGGATGGGGACACGGATGGCCTGACCCGCCGTGCATACCGCCGGGACAGCCCACCCCGGGCGTTCGGGCGGGAAGGCGGCGGCGATACTGATTCCATGAAGCTCAGCCGCCCCGTCTCCTGGTTCCTGCTCGTCTTCGGAGCGTGGAGCTGGGTCATCTGGGTCACCTTTGTCAAAAATCTCTGGAAGGACGGCAGCGGGCTCGCGTTCGACGACGCGGGCGACCCGACCGCCTACTTCTGGGTCCATCTCATGCTCGCCGTCACCTCGTTTCTTCTGGGGACGGCCGTGGGGGTCATCGGGTTCCGTGGTGTCAGGGCTTCGCGCAGCGAAGGCAGATGACACGCCGGGCGCGGGCGGGCGTCCGGACAAGATCGTTACAGCGGGGGAGCGTACGTGATCGTGGTCTTCGTACTCGTGGCGGCCGCGGTTCTCGCGCTGCTCGCGGGAGTGCACCGGTATGTGTGGCGCCGGCTGATCGGTGACACGACGGAGAAGGGCGGCCTCGCACGCCGGGTGGGCACCGTCGCCGCCTTCGTGCTGCCGCTGCTGACGGTCGGGGCCCTGGTCTCCAGCCGCGCGGGGGTGCCCTTCCCGCTGCAGCAGGTGCTCGCCTGGCCGGGTTACCTGTGGCTGGCCGCCCTGCTCTACCTGACGCTCGCCCTGCTGGTGGGAGAGGCCGCCCGGCCCCTGCTGCGCCGGTTCCTCGCCCGCCGGGCCGGAGCGGCCGAGCACACGGACCGGTCCGGCGCCGGGGCCGACGGGCACGCGAACCAGCCGGCGGATCCGGCCGCCGGGCAGGTGGACCGGGCCGCGGCCGAGGCCGCCGGAGCCGCCACGGGCAGCACCCGTACGGATGCGGCGCCGCGCCCCGAGGTCACGGCCCCGGCCGTCGCCGACCCCTCCCGGCGACTGTTCGTCGCGCGTACGGTCGGCGGAGCCGCCGCCCTCGCAGGGCTCGGCACCGTCGGCTACGGCACCTACGGGGTGCTGCGCGGTCCCCGCACCAAGCGGATCACCATCCCGCTCGCCGGACTGCCGCGCTCCGCCCACGGCTTCCGCATCACCATGGTCAGCGACATCCACCTGGGCCCCATCCTGGGGCGCGCCCACACCCGGCGCGTCGTGGACGCGATCAACGCCACCAGCCCCGACCTGGTCGCCGTGGTCGGAGACCTCGTCGACGGATCGGTCGCCGACCTCGGCCCCGCGGCCGAGCCGCTCGCGCAGATCGAGGCGCGTCACGGCAGCTACTTCGTCACCGGGAACCACGAGTACTTCTCCGGTGCCGCCGAGTGGGTCGACCACGTGCGCGAGCTGGGCCTGCACCCGCTGGAGAACGCCCGCGTGGAGATCGCCGGCTTCGACCTCGCCGGTGTCAACGACGTCGCGGGTGAGAGCGAGGGCCAGGGCCCCGACTTCGCCCGCGCGCTCGGTGACCGGGACCGCGGCCGCGCCTCGGTCCTCCTCGCGCACCAGCCCGTCGTCATCGACGACGCCGTCGAGTACGGCGTCGGTCTCCAGCTCTCCGGCCACACCCACGGGGGCCAGCTCTGGCCGGGGAATCTGGTGGCCGAGCTCGCCAACCCGACCGTCGCCGGGTACGAACGCTACGGCGACACCCAGCTGTACGTCTCGCGCGGTGCCGGCGCATGGGGGCCGCCCGTACGCGTCGGCGCCCCCTCCGACATCACCGTGGTGCAACTCGCTTCCCCGCAGGCCTGAGTGCGAAACCTGTGAAGTGCCAGTCTGACCTTCCATATGTGAATATCGTGTGATTGAGTGACGGGGAACATGCGGCCGTGATGCGGTGAGGTGCCTCTCCATGCACGCGAGCCGGGGGCGGGTTGGCAAGGGAGCACGGCAATGCGGTTCATCCGTCTACGGATTCTCGCGATTCTGGCGGTATTGGTCATCGCAGGCGTCGGCGCCTGGCAACTGCTTCCCTCGGACGAGGTGAACGAGTCCCCGATCACGGTGGGCACGTCCGACGAAGTGACCTCCCTCGACCCGGCAGGCGCCTACGACGCCGGTTCCTGGGCGATCTACAGCAACCTCTACCAGTCCCTGATGACCTTCAGGTCCGGCGCGGTCGTACCGGAACCGGACGCTGCCAAGAGCTGCCGCTTCATCGGTCAGAAGCTCCAGACGTACCAGTGCGAGCTGCGGGACGACCTGACCTTCTCCAACGGCCGCAAGATCACGGCTGCGGACGTCAAGTACTCCTTCGACCGGATGCTCAGGATCAAGGCCGACGCAGGTCCCTCGGTGCTGTTCCCCAGCCTCGACACCATCGTGTCCGAGGGCCGGACGATCACCTTCAACCTGTCCTCGCGGGACGCGACGTTCCCGCAGAAGCTGGCGACGGGCGCCGGGTCCATCGTCGATCCCAGCCTGTACCCGAAGAACAAGCTCCGTACGGGTTCCCAGGCCGACGGCTCGGGCCCGTACACCCTCAAGTCGTACGAGCCCGGTGTCCGGGCGGAGCTGGTGCCCAACCCCGCCTACAAGGGCGCGTTGAAGAAGACGGGTGGGCCCGTCGACATCCGCTACTTCGAGGGGTCCGAGGCGCTCCAGGCCGCCTGGAAGGCCGGGGACGTCGATGTCACCCACCGTCAGCTTCCGTCCGAGCAGCTCGCCGAGCTCGACCCGGGCGCCGACGAGCAGCGCGTCACCGAGGCGGACAGCGCCGAGATCCGCAACCTCGTCTTCAACGTCCGTGACGGCTCGCCGCTCTCGGACAAGAAGGTCCGCCAGGCCATCGCCTGGCTCGTCGACCGCGGGCCGCTGGTCACCAAGGTCTACCGGAACACCGTCGAACCGCTCTACTCGCTGATCCCGCAGGGCTACATCGGGCACAGCACCCCCTTCTTCGACTCCTACCCGCAGTCCGATCCGAAGCGGGCCAGGGCGCTGATGGAGGAGGCCGGTGTGGTCCTTCCGCTGCACATCACCTTCGCCCACCGCGACGACGACGCCAACAAGGAGGAGTCCGCCGAGCTGGTCCGCCAGCTGGAGAAGGACGGGCTGTTCGAGGTCACGGAGAAGGCCGTGGAGTGGCAGGCGTTCCAGAAGGGCTACGCGGCCGGCGACTACGACGCGTACACCGTGGGCTGGCTCCCCGACTTCCCGGACCCGGACACCTTCAGCCAGCCTCTGGTCGGCCGCGAGAACTCGCTCCACAACGGTTACACCAGCGAGAAGATGGACGCGCTGATCGCGGCCACGCAGCAGTACAGCGACCGGGGCCGGACCTCGGCCGACTTCAAGGAACTGCAGCAACTGGTCGGCGAGGACGTCCCGCTGGTGCCGCTGTGGCAGAAGAAGGACTACGTCGTCAGCAAGCAGTCCGTGTCCGGGTCCCAGTACCTCTCCGACGGGACCGGGATCTGGCGGCTGTGGGAGCTCAGCTGGATCTGACGTCCCGCGCGCGGGACGTCCGCCCGGGCAGGAACTCCACCAGGACGTCGTGGATCTGCCGCACGAGCGGCCGCAGCACCCGGAAGCGGGAGAGCGAGATCGCCCGGGCGGCGATCGGGGCGGTGCGCTCGACGAGCCGGCGGCTGCGCTCCGTGCCCTCGGAGCGGTCGTAGACCCAGAACAGCACCAGCCCCATCTGCATCAGCCACATCAACTGCGGCAGCAGTGCGGTCAGTTCCGGGTCCGCCTTGACCGAGGAGCCCGCCAGGCAGCGCTCGTGCACCGAGATGACCGCGTCCCGGGCCGCGGCCGACTCCTCCGAGAAGGGGGAGAGAGGGCTGTCCGGGTCCGCGGCGTTCTTGAAGAACTGCGCGGCGAAGCGGTGGTACGGCCCGGCCACGTCCAGCCAGCTGAGCAGGACCCCCCGGATGCGTACGGCGAGATCCTCGTCCCCGGCCAGGACGGGCTGCACCGCCGTCTCGTGCTCGGCGGCGAGACGGTCGTAGAAGCCCTGGACCAGGTGTTCCTTCGACGAGAAGTAGTAGTAGGCGTTCCCGACGGAGACGCCTGCCTCCTGGGCGATGGCCCGCATCGTCGTCCTGTCGTACCCGCGCTCCTCGAAGAGCCGGAGCGCGGTCTCCAGGATCCGGGTGCGGGTCTGCTCGCTCTTCGGCGCCCCGGACCTGCCGGCCGTCCGGTCGTCTCCGGCCGGCTTCGAACGGTCCGCGTCCGCCACGTGCTTCTCTTGCTTCACCACGGTCCCAAGGCTAACCGGGAGATCCCCGCGCCGGAGCCGGGAGCCCGGACGCCGGTGGCGGGAGCCCGGACGCCGAGGGGCCCGTGAGGGCCCGCTCCGGTACGGCAAGGCGCGGGACGAGTGCCCCGTCCTCGGCTCAGGCGCTCATCGAGCGTGCGGTGTTGACCTGGGCCATGACCCACTGGAAGGTCTCGGGCCCCGTCGCGGGGATCATCGTCTGGTGATGGCGCCCGCCGCTGGTGACCGTGATCTGCACGAAGCCCGTCGTGCGCTTCTCCTTCATCAGGAGGAACAGCAGCCCGATGAGGCAGAACAGCGCGAAGACGATCGCCAGCACGATGCCGACCGTCGGGATCTTCTCCTCGGTGCGCGACATGTCGGTCGCCGTCCACACCGCGCCCTTGAGGGGCAGGGTGCCGGACGGGGTCACGATGCCGTCGTTCATCACCGTGATGTCACCGAGCGAGAGCATCGGCACGCCGCCGCCGCCCTGCTGCGCCGGCAGGTTGAAGCCGGGCTCGGTCGGCTGACCGGGGCCGGGGTAGCCGTACCCGGGGCCGGGCTGCGCCGCGGAGTCGGGCAGCGGCTGCGGATAGCCGTACGCCGGAGTGGCGCCCGGCGCCGGGTAGCCGTAGCCCTGGCCGTCCGGCATCGTGGGCGGGTTGCCCGGCTGCTGGGGCGGGCCCCACTTGTATGAGTCGTCCGCGTACGGATTCGGATCGCTCACAACGTTCCCCGTTCTCCATCAAGCCATCGTTCCCGTGCTGTGCTGCACCGGGAGACGCGAGCCGGTCACCGGCTCCGCATGACCGTACCGTCCCGGCCCGCCCGATGCACCAAGAGGCCCCCTTCCGCACACGGTCCGTGTGCGGAAGGGGGCCTCTTGGTGCGACGCGTGGGTCAGAAGCGGCGCGTGATCAGCGCGCGCTTCACTTCCTGAATCGCCTTGGTGACCTCGATGCCACGGGGGCAGGCGTCCGTGCAGTTGAACGTCGTGCGGCAACGCCACACGCCGTCACGGTCGTTGAGGATCTCCAGGCGCTGCTCGCCGCCCTCGTCACGCGAGTCGAAGATGAAGCGGTGCGCGTTGACGATGGCCGCCGGGCCGAAGTACTGGCCGTCGTTCCAGAACACCGGGCACGAGGACGTGCACGCGGCGCACAGGATGCACTTGGTGGTGTCGTCGAAGCGCTCGCGGTCCTCGGCGGACTGCAGGCGCTCGCGCGTCGGTTCGTTGCCCTTGGTGATGAGGAAGGGCATGACGTCGCGGTAGGCCTGGAAGAACGGGTCCATGTCGACCACGAGGTCCTTGAGGACCGTGAGGCCCTTGATGGCCTCGACCGTGATCGGCTTCTCCGGGTTGATGTCCTTGATCAGCGTCTTGCAGGCGAGCCTGTTCTTGCCGTTGATCCGCATCGCGTCGGAGCCGCAGATGCCGTGCGCGCAGGAACGGCGGAACGTCAGGGTGCCGTCCTGCTCCCACTTGATCTTGTGAAGGGCGTCGAGTACACGCTCCTTCGGGTCGATCGAGATCTGGAAGTCCTGCCACTGGGCCTCTTCGGAGACCTCGGGGTTGAAGCGCCGGATCCGGAACGTGGCCGTGATGTACGGGGTGTCGGCGAAGCCGGCCTCGGCCTTGTCGCTCTTTTCCAGGGTCGGGGTTGCCATCAGTACTTACGCTCCATCGGCTGGTAGCGGGTCGTGACGACCGGCTTGTAGTCGAGCCGGATCGACTCGGAGCCGTCGTCCGCGACCTCGCGGTACGCCATGGTGTGGCGCATGAAGTTGACGTCGTCGCGGTTCGGGTAGTCCTCGCGGTAGTGACCGCCGCGGGACTCCTTGCGTGCCAGCGCGGAGGTCGCCATGACCTCGGCCAGGTCGAGCAGGTTGCCCAGCTCGATGGCCTCCAGCAGGTCGGTGTTGAACCGCCTGCCCTTGTCCTGGACGGACACGTTGAGGTAGCGCGCCCGCAGCTCGGCGATCTTGTCGACCGCGGTCTTGATGGTCTGCTCGGTGCGGAACACCATCACGTTGGCGTCCATGCACTCCTGCAGCTCCGTGCGGAGCGCGTGGACCCGCTCGGTGCCCGTCGAGTTGCGCAGCCGCTCGACCTGCTCCTGGACCAGCTGCGCCGGGTTCTCGGGAAGCTCGACGAAGTCGTGCTTCGCGGAGTACTCGGCGGCGGCGATGCCCGAACGGCGCCCGAAGACGTTGATGTCGAGCAGCGAGTTGGTGCCCAGGCGGTTGGCGCCGTGCACGGAGACACACGCGACCTCGCCGGCGGCGTACAGGCCCGGGACGACGGTGGTGTTGTCGGCCAGCACCTCACCCTGGACGTTGGTCGGGATGCCGCCCATGGCGTAGTGCGCGGTCGGCTGGATCGGGATCGGGTCCGTGTAGGGCTCGATGCCGAGGTACGTGCGCGCGAACTCGGTGATGTCCGGGAGCTTCGCGTCCAGCTGCTCCGGCGGGAGGTGCGTGAGGTCGAGGTAGACGTGGTCGCCCTCGGGGCCGCAGCCGCGGCCCTCACGGATCTCCGTGTAGATGGAGCGGGACACGACGTCACGGGACGCGAGGTCCTTCATGACAGGCGCGTACTTCTCCATGAAGCGCTCGCCGTCCTTGTTGCGGAGGATGCCGCCCTCACCGCGGGCGCCCTCCGTCAGCAGGATGCCCATGCGCCAGATGCCCGTCGGGTGGAACTGGAAGAACTCCATGTCCTCCAGCGGCAGACCCCGGCGGTAGCAGGCGGCCTGGCCGTCACCGGTCAGGGTGTGCGCGTTCGACGTCACCTTGAAGAACTTGCCGGTGCCGCCCGAGGCGTAGATGACCGACTTCGCCTGGAAGACGTGGATCTCGCCGGTGGCCAGCTCGTAGGCGACGACGCCGGCGGACTTCTTGACGCCGTCCTCCTCGACGACCAGCTGGTCCAGGACGTAGAACTCGTTGAAGAACTCCACGCCCTCCTTGACGCAGTTCTGGTACAGCGTCTGGAGGATCATGTGGCCGGTGCGGTCGCCCGAGTAGCAGGCGCGACGGACCGGGGCCTCACCGTGGTTGCGGGAGTGACCGCCGAAGCGGCGCTGGTCGATCTTGCCCTCGGGCGTACGGCCGAACGGCAGGCCCATCTTCTCCAGGTCGAGGACGGCGTCGATGGCCTCCTTCGCGAGGATCTCGGCGGCGTCCTGGTCGACCAGGTAGTCGCCGCCCTTGATCGTGTCGAAGGTGTGCCACTCCCAGTTGTCCTCCTCCACGTTGGCGAGCGCGGCGGCCATGCCGCCCTGCGCCGCGCCCGTGTGGGAGCGGGTGGGGTAGAGCTTCGTCAGCACGGCGGTGCGGCTGCGCTTCGTCGACTCGATGGCCGCGCGCATGCCGGCGCCGCCGGCGCCGACGATGACGGTGTCGTACTTGTGGATCTGCATGGTTTTCCTCTGGTCCCTCTGTCCCGGCGCCTAGCGGATGTTCGGGTCGAAGGTGAAGATCACCAGCGTGCCCAGCAGGACGGTGAACACCGTGGCGGTGTACAGGAGCATCTTCAGCCAGAAGCGGGTGTTGTCCCGTTCGGCGTAGTCGTTGATGACCGTACGGAGGCCGTTGGCGCCGTGCAGCATGGCGAGCCACAGCATCGCCAGGTCCCAGACCTGCCAGAACGGCGAGGCCCAGCGGCCTGCGACGAAGGCGAAGCCGATCTTGGACACGCCGCCGTCGAGCACCAGCTGGATCAGCAGGTGGCCGATGACCAGGACGACCAGCACGATGCCCGACAGGCGCATGAAGAGCCAGGCGTACATCTCGAAGTTCGTGCGCGAGCCCTTGGGGGTCTTGCCCGTGCGCTTGCGCGGGGGCTCGATCACCGGGGCCGGGTTGTCGATGTCGTAGAGGCTCACGGCCTCGACGTCACCGATCGCCGACGACGAAGGAGTCTCGGTGGACATTGGCCTCAGCTCCCGAAGACTTCGCGTACGGCGTGGCCGAGGACGGGGTACAGGGCCCCGACCATCAGCACGATCCAGATACCCAGAACGGTCCAGAGCATCTGCTTCTGGTAGCGCGGGCCCTTGGCCCAGAAGTCCACGGCGACGATGCGGAGACCGTTCAGCGCGTGGAAGAGGATCGCGGCCACCAGGCCGTACTCGAGCAGCGCGACGATCGGGGTCTTGTAGGTGGCCACGACCTCGTCGTACGCCTCGGGGGAGACACGTACGAGTGACGTGTCAAGGACGTGTACGAACAGGAAGAAGAAAATGAGGACACCGGTGACTCGATGAGCCACCCAGGACCACATGCCTTCCCGGCCGCGGTACAGCGTTCCAGCCGGCACGGAAGAACCCTCCGGGAGCGGGGATTGGGGTCGGCCGGCTTGACTGTCGGTCTGACCCGGCCGGGTACGGTCCACCGGCCCTGGCCATCGTAGCGACGCTTTGTCGGTTCCATGGCGGCGGGGCCTCTGGTGTGATCAAAGCTGCAGTCAAACAGGCACGGACGGGCTACCTGGGGTCATATGCCACCGGGGGGAACGGGTCGGGCGCCATGCCCGCCTCCGTCACCAGCTCGATGATGTGGCCCCGGGCGAGTCGGCGCATCTCCTCCGCGGCGAGGCAGCGCTCCTCGTCCGGATCGTGCGCCAGCCGGGTCCGGATCGCGGCCAGCACCTGGTCGACGTGCTGGGAGGGGCGCAGGCCGTCGAGGCAGATCACGAAGGCGTGGCCGAACCGGCTCTCGTACGCGGCGTGCGCGGCGTGCAGAGCCAGGTGGGCGGCGCGGGGAGCGTCGTGGTGCAGGCAGGGCGCGCTCTCCGCGGCGAGGGCCTCCGCGAGGTCCGGGGGCGCCAGGTCGTAGCCCGCCTCGTCGGCGGCGGCCAGCAGCGTCTCCAGGTCCGGGTAGGGGCGGTGGGCCGCCATCCGCTGCGCCCAGCGGCTGCTGCCGCAGCACTCCAGCAGAGCGGCTTCGGCCAGGTCGCGGGGCCAGGCGTTGAAGCGGGCGAGGCCCTTCGAGTGGGCATACCCGCGTGTACTCGCGGACACTGGATCCGGAACGGGGGCCTCCACCGGGGCCTCGCGAAGGGCCGGGGCTGTGCCCCGGCACTGGACGGGAACGGCCGTCCGGCCTGCCTGCTGCGGTGGATTCGGCAGGTCGGCGTGGGACTCGCTGGACCTGGACAGCGGGACTCCTCGAATGAATGACATCTGTGACCCTGGAGAGGGGTCGGAGAGCGACGAGGTTGTGCGGAGGCGGGAGTGAGGACTGATTCCTGTGTGTCCTCACGCTAGCGAGGCCCGGCGACGCACAGCCGAAGGATGCGAGAAATTCACCCGGACGGGAGAGTTTCGGAACGCTTGATGGACGAATCAGTGGGTGAAATGCCCGGCTTTCTCATCTTCTTTGAACTGTTTCTCCCCCGATCCGGAGGTTTCTGACCGATGTCGCCCTCACGTGCACCCCTGGTGGCCGGTGCGGCCGTCGCGGTAGCCGCCGCAGTCACCCTGACCGTCGTCGTCTGGCCCGAGGACTCCGGTTCCGGCGCCGGGAACGGCGCGTCGGCCTCGTCCCGCACCTCCGCCTCACCGTCCCCCACCCGGAGCTACCCGCTCTCCACGACGCCGCGGACCATACCCGCGGTGCGTGAGCACACCGCCGCACGCGGGCCCGGCTGGAAACCGGACAAGGACAGCACGGTCGTCGCAGCCGACCCCGAGCTCGCCGACGAGGCGAAGCTGCTCGCCAAGGAGCTGAGGATCGGCTATCGGGGTGAGAAGTCACCCCGCTCCGGCGACGTCGAGCTGGCGCTCGCGGCCTCGGGCAAGGGCGGCCCGGAGTCGTACACCCTGAGGACCGCGGGCGACCGGGTCACGATCAGCGGCCCCGGCCAGGCGGGGGTGTTCTACGGGACCCGCACCCTCAAGCAGTCCCTGAACGCCGACGGCTCCATGCCCGAGGGCACGGTGCGGGACACCCCGGACCGGCCGCAGCGCGGACTCAACATCGACATCGCCCGCAAGCACTACAGCGCGGAATGGATCGAGGACCGGCTGCACGAGATGGCCGACCTCAAGCTCAACCAGCTCGGCCTCCACTTCTCCGACGACCAGGCCTTCCGGATCGAGTCCGACACGCATCCCGAGGTGGTCTCCGAGGACCACCTCAGCAAGGCCGAGGTGCGACGGATCGTGAAGCTCGCCCAGAGCCTCCACATCACCGTCGTCGGTGAGATCGACTCCCCGGGACACCTGGGCGCCGTGCTGCGTGCCCACCCCGACCTCCAGCTGACCGACACGCAGGGCGTCGCACGGAAGGGCGCCGTCGACATCTCGAAGGCGGAGTCGGCAAAGATCGTCGACGACCTGCTCGGCGAGTACGCGGCGCTCTTCCCCGGCGACTGGTTCCACGTCGGCGCGGACGAGTACCAGGCGCTGACCGTGAGCGACCCGGCGGCCTCCTTCCCGCAGCTGGCCGCGGCCGCGCGGGAGAAGTACGGCGACGACGCCTCGATCCAGGACCTGGCGGAGGGCTGGCTGAACGACCGGGCCGCGGTCATCCGCAAGGCGGAGAAGACCCCGAAGGCGTGGAACGACGGCTTCTTCAGCGGCGGGACGGTCACCGGGAACAAGGGCATCGAGGTCGAGTACTGGACGGGCAAGGAGATCGGCGCCCGGCCGCCCCAGGACTACCTGGCCGAGGGCCGCAAGGTGATCAACCTCAACGACGAGTACCTCTACTACGTGCTGGGCGAGCCCAACGACTTCACGTACCCGACGGGGGAGCGCATCTACGAGCAGTGGACCCCGTTCGTCCTGCGCGGCACCGAGCCGGTGGCCGAGCGCTGGTCGAAGCAGATCCTGGGCGGCCGGTTCGCGGTCTGGGGCGACTTCCCGAACGCGCAGACCCAGGCCCAGGTGGCGGCCGGCATCCGGATGCCGCTCAACGCGGTCTCCCAGAAGCTGTGGGACCCGGGCAAGCCCGAGTTGAGCTGGGCCGAATTCAAGACACTGGCCGACGAGGTCGATTCGTCGGACTGACGCGTATCTCCGTGGACATGATCACGGCGAAGGGCTAGGTTCCGCGAGCCGCGCACCCCGGGGAGGGGTGCGCGGCTCATGCGTCACCGACGAAGCCCGGGGGGCTCCACATCATGATGTGCACCAGATGCGGACTGAGACCGATCGCGTCGGCCGGGGGGCGCTGCACCCGCTGCGCGGCCATGTATCCCTCACCGCCGAACGGACCGACGGCCGCGACTCCGGCCCCGCCCGCGGTAGCGGGGTACCGGCTGCGGTCACCCGTAGGGCTCGCCAGGGCGGTGGTCGTGCTGCTCGGCGCCGTCGTCGCCACCGACGTGTCGGCGCTCGTGGCGGGACTGAACGTCCGGAACGAGTTCGCCGGCCTCGGGGAATCGGCGCCGTTCGACCCCGCCACGGCCGATCGCGCCGAGATCCTCCACGGCGTCGCCGGCGGTCTCCAGCTGCTGGCGGTGCTCGCCACTGCCGTCGTCTTCATCATCTGGTTCCACCGGGTACGGATCAACGCCGAGGTGTTCGACGCGGGTCTGCAACCCATGCGCCCGGGCTGGGCGATCGGCGGCTGGTTCATCCCCTTCGCCAACTTCTGGCTGCCGCGCCGGGTCGCCGCCGGGGTCTGGGCGGCGAGCGCGCAGACGCACCCGGACGGCAGTTGGCGCACGGTCTCCAAGGTCCCGCTCGATCTCTGGTGGACGCTGTGGGTCGTGTCGACCCTCTTCACCCGGTTCGCCTCCAAGACCTATGACCAGGCCGAGCTGTCCGAGGTCGCAGGCGCCGTGACCCTGGTCATGGCGGCCGACGGCCTCGACATCGCCGCCGCCGTCCTCGCGATCCTCTTCGTGCGGAAGCTGACCCGGATGCAGGGTGAGCGCGCAGCCCTCGGCGTGACCCCGCTCTCCGCCCCCGTGCAGACCGGACCGGCGCCGGTCTGAGTTGACCCGATTTCGCGCTTCCCCGCGGTGCCGGGCGGGAAGAATGGCAGCCCGGACCGCGGGGGGAGCACGACGTGGGCTTCTGGGGCTTGTATCTGGTGGGCCGCAGCGGGGAGCCGCTCATCGGCCACCCCGCGCTGCGTGACGCGCGCGAGCGGCTGACGTTGCGGGAGTACCGCGCGGACGGCTGGCAGGTCTGGTCCCACCCCACGGAGCCCTCGCTCGGCAGTATGACCGCACTCGCCGACGCCGCGCGTGCGCCCGTCCTCCTCGGCTTCGTCATGGACGGCGTCTGCGTGGCCGTCGAGGCGGCGGCGCCGCACAGCGGGTCCTGGTACGCCTGCCTCGGCAGGGCGCCGATGGCGGCGCATCTGGACCGCGACGGCACGACGATCGAGGACTTCTTCCTGCCACCCGAGGACGCGGCGGCCCGGGCGGTGGAGTGGGCGGCCGAAACCGGTCGGGGTGTCCTCGAAGGGCCCTTGCTCGAACTGCTCCGTATCGAGCAGCCCGCATGGTCCGCAGAGGAACTTTTCTTCGCTTTTCTGGACCGTCTGGGCATCGAGAGCCTGTCCGGCTGAGTCCCGTTGTGATCTTCCGTGTCGGGAGAGTGACGCTTTTCAGCCATCTGGCGCAGTACGCGGTAAGCGGGAAGCGGTGAGCTCCCGGGAACCGATGGACCGATGGGGGAGGCGACGATGAGTCTTGTGGAGCTGATCGCCGGTGCCGACGGACGAGGTCTGGCGGCGAGCGGGCTCGCCTGCCTGGACCGCTGCCTCCCTCCGCCCGAGGCCGGGGGCGACCCGGAGCCGCTGCGCCCGCTCTGGGCGAGCTGCGAGAGCGGAGCGGAATGGGCGGCCCGGCTCGACGGCGTGCACGCGGCGCTGGAGGCCGCCGCGGAGAGCGACGCCGTCGCGGCCCGCGTCCGCGCGCTGCTCGGCGCCGCGCCCCGGGACTTCGCCGCGGGGCCGCTGCGCGCGTGGGCGGACGCCTGCTCGCACCTCGCCCTGGACGTCCACCGGGAGTGCGACGTCCCGGCCGGCGGCACGGAGACGCCCGGGCGCTCCGGCCCCGCGGACGGCGGTCCGCTCGTCGCGGGTGAACTCCGCCGGCAGGCCCTGATCCTGGAGACCCTCGCCGAGACCGCCGGCACGCCGGGCGGCGGCGCCGGCCTGCGCCGTGTCCTGGACCTGTCGACCGAGGGCCGCCGGGTGCTGCGCGCGGTGATGTCCCGCCGTGCCCGGGGCCGCGGCCGGTCCGTGTCGTCTCCCTGAAGTGGCGTCACGGGAGGGAGGGGACGACGACCGGGGCCGCCACCCCCCACAGGAGAGGCCCCGGCCGTCTTCCACAGGGCCGCAGAGCGGCCCCGTACTCATCTCAGCGCCACAGGTGCGTTTTCTGTCACACCGCACTGCGTCAGGAGACAGTTGCGGGTTGTACAAGTCATGGACGGGGCACCGTCCGACCACGTAGCGTGCTGAGTCACGCAGGGTGGCGCAGTAGTGGTGACCAGCTACGATTCGGATCAGCAGGGCGGGTTGAGGGAGTGCTGGGGGACGACGCGGAGCTGACCGCCGCGGTGCTCGCGGCACAGGACGGGGACGAGGACGCCTTCCGGACTGTGTACCGCGCTGTGCACCCGCGGCTTGTGGGCTACATACGGACGCTGGTCGGTGAACCGGACGCCGAGGACGTGGCGTCCGAGTCCTGGCTGCAGATAGCGCGCGACCTCGACCGGTTCAGCGGCGACGCCGACCGGTTCCGCGGCTGGGCGGCCCGGATAGCGCGCAACCGCTCGCTCGATCACCTGCGGATGCGAGGCAGGCGCCCGGCGATCGGCGGTGACGAGAGCGAACTGGCCGGTGAACCCGCCGAGTCCGACACGGCGGGCGAGGCGCTGGAATCGCTGGCCACCGGACGCACCATGTCGCTCATCGCGCAGCTGCCGCAGGACCAGGCCGAGGCGGTCGTGCTCCGCGTGGTGATCGGGCTCGATGCCAAGAGCGCGGCCCGGACCCTGGGCAAGAGGCCCGGAGCGGTGCGCACCGCCGCCCACCGCGGACTGAAGCGGCTGGCGGAGCTGGTCGGTGCCGACCCCGGCCCGGAGGACGAGATTCCGGCGCCCGGCCCGGAGCTCGGTGCCGTACCCGCGCAGCGCCCGGGCAGGCAGGGTGCGGCGGCGCCGGCCGGTGTGACGCATTCGCGTCCGTGGACGCAGAAGGACATGTGATGGCCGACGAGCAGCACGAGTGGCTCGACGCGGACGTGGCGGAGAAGTTGCTCCGCGGCGAGCCCGTCGGGCCCGTCGACGATCATGCGGAACCCGAGGCCCGGCGGCTCCAGGACGCGCTGGTCGCGCTGCGGACCGCGGCCCCGTCCGGTGACGAACTGCCCGGTGAGGCCGCTGTTCTGGCCGCTTTCCGTGAGGCGTCCCGGGGCGGGAGGAGAGCGGCTGCGGCGAGCCCCGCAGGACGTGCGGGGCAGCAGGACGCTCTGCACACGGTACGGATCGGGAAGCCCGCGGCCCCGGTCCGGCGTCCGCGCTGGACCCGCCCGGTGCGCTACGGCCTCGCCGTCTCGCTCGTCGGGTGCGCGCTCGGAGGGGTCGCGGTCGCCGCGGGCACGGGTGTGCTTCCCGCGCCGTTCGGGGGCCACGGCTCGCCGGTTCCGGCCACGTCCGTCTCGGCGGGGGCCTCTCCCGAGGAGCTCGGCGCGGAGGTGCCCGACGCGGGTGGGCCTTCGCCGCTGCCCTCCGTCACCGCCGGTGTGCCCGCCCCTCCGCCGCCCTCGGAGGTGCCGGACGTGCCCGACGGCGCGGACGGCGGGACGGCCGGGAGCGATGGGCCGACCGGGCAGGACGGCGGCAGTCAGGACGGCGGGGACGAGGCCCGGGACAGTGGCGACGCCCCCCAGGACGGCACGGGCGGCCGGGAGACTCCGGGAAGATCCCCGGCCGAGGTCTACAAGAAGTCGGTCAGGGCCTGCCGTGACTACCGCGCGGACTCCCTGAGCCGGCAGGACGAGCACCGGCTCCTCGAACTGGCCGACGGAGCGGCGAACCTGGACCGCTTCTGCGACCGCCTCCTGGACGCGGACGGCCGCACCGGCGGGCGGGACGAGGACGGCCGGGGCGACGGCGGGGACGACGGCGGAACGGGCGCCGGGGACGGCGAGGGCTCTCTTCCCTCCATCACCTTCCGCACACAGGCCGCGGAGAGCGAGCAGGACGGCGTGGAGCAGGGCGGCCCCGACCGGCAGCCGGCGCCCGCCGCGGGCTCCTCGCCCCTCTCCCGGGCAACGCGCTGACCTGCACGAACGCGCCAGCTGTAACGTTCTTCGGTGTTCCGGCGCAGTAGTGAGTGCCGACTGGTCATCGGCCGCGCGACGAGCCGGGGTTCCCCCCGTACCTTCGGCTCAGCGCATCCGGCGCGGGCGGGACACGTTCCCCCGGTCCCGCCCGCGCCCCTGATCCGCCGAGTGCGCGCTACCAGTAGATGACGACCTTGTCGCCGTCCCGCACCTGGGCGAAGAGCGACGCGATCTTCCCCTCGTCCCGCACGTTCACACATCCGTGCGAGGCGCCGCTGTAGCCGCGCGCCGCGAAGTCCGACGAGTAGTGCACCGCCTGGCCGCCGCTGAAGAACATGGCGTACGGCATGGGGGAGTCGTAGAGCGTCGACACGTGGTGGCGGGACTTCCAGTACACCGAGAAGACGCCGTCACGGGTGGGCGTGTACTGGGAGCCGAACCGCACGTCCATCGAGGAGACGACCCTGCCGTCGATCATCCACGACAGCGTGCGGCTGTTCTTGCTGATGCACAGGACGCGGCCCTTCAGACAGCGGGCGTCGGGCTTCGCGACCGCCGGCCCGGCGGCGGGCGGGTCGAGTTCCTTCGCCGTCGGCTTCCGGGTCATCGCGAGCAGCCGCTCCCAGGTGACCGTGTCGGTCCTGCCCGTCCGGGACAGGTGCCGTTTGCCCTGGAAGGACTGCACGGCGGCCACGGTGACGGTGCCGTAGTACCCGGTCGGACTGCGGTCGAAGTGCCCGATCTGGCGCAGCCGGGCCTGGAGCTCCCGTACGCGCCCGCTCCGGTCGCCGACGGACATCAGGGTCCTGGGCTCCGGGGTGGGGCGCGCGCTCGGGCTCCGTGAGCCGGTGGCCGTGGGGGGTGCCGGGTCGCCGCCCGGCTTGGCGTCGTCCGTGGGGCGCGGGCCCGGCTCCGTCACGGCGGCGGTGGGTTCCGCCGCCCCCACCTTCTCGACCTTGCAGCCGGTCGTCAGTGCGGCCAGCGCGAGCACGCCGACAGCCGCCGCGGCCGCCGCACGCACGCTGCGCGCGTGGCTGTTCTCCCGTACGCGTCCCATTTCTCTGCCCCCTGGCTCGCCGTCGCGGCGCCGGTCGCGCGTGACCCGTCGCGCGTGGACGGGCATCTCATGAGACGGATTCCCGCTCTGCCCGGTTGCCGAATCCTGCGCATGATGGGAGACGTGCGTCCGGGTCCTCGGGGACGAGCCGTGAGCAAGGTCCCGGCGGGTGCTCGCGCGGGCCGTGGCGCCGTCGCCGAGTCCGTCGCACGATGTGTTACCGACAAGCAGCTTGAGCGGGAGGCACAGCACATGACGCGTGAGTCCGAGTCGGGACTGCCCATCGAGCCGGTGTACGGGCCGGAGGCCCTCGACGGCTGGTCGGCCGAGGAGAAGCTGGGCGCGCCGGGCGCCTACCCCTTCACGCGTGGTGTCTACCCCACGATGTACACGGGCCGCCCGTGGACGATGCGGCAGTACGCGGGATTCGGCACCGCCACCGAGTCCAACGCCCGCTACAAGCAGCTGATCGCCAACGGCACGGCCGGTCTGTCCGTCGCGTTCGACCTGCCGACCCAGATGGGGCACGACTCGGACGCCCCCATCGCCTCCGGCGAGGTCGGCAAGGTCGGGGTGGCGATCGACTCGGTCGACGACATGCGCGTCCTCTTCGACGGGATCCCGCTGGGCGAGGTCTCGACCTCGATGACCATCAACGCCCCCGCCGCGCTCCTCCTGCTGCTCTACCAACTGGTGGCAGAGGAGCAGGGAGTGCCGGCCGACCGGCTGACGGGCACCGTCCAGAACGACGTGCTCAAGGAGTACATCGCCCGGGGCACCTACATCTTCCCGCCGAAGCCGTCGCTGCGGCTCATCGCCGACATCTTCAAGTACTGCCGGGCCGAGATCCCGAAGTGGAACACCATCTCGATCTCCGGCTACCACATGGCCGAGGCGGGTGCCTCGCCCGCGCAGGAGATCGCTTTCACCCTCGCGGACGGCATCGAGTACCTCCGCACCGCCGTGGCGGCCGGCATGGACGTGGACGACTTCGCGCCGAGGCTCTCCTTCTTCTTCGTCGCCCGTACGACGATCCTCGAAGAGGTCGCCAAATTCCGTGCCGCGCGCCGGATCTGGGCGCGGGTGATGCGGGAGGAGTTCGGTGCGGAGAACCCCAAGTCGCTGATGCTGCGCTTCCACACCCAGACCGCGGGCGTCCAGCTCACCGCCCAGCAGCCGGAGGTCAACCTCGTCCGGGTCGCCGTGCAGGGCCTGGGCGCGGTCCTCGGAGGCACGCAGTCGCTCCACACCAACTCCTTCGACGAGGCCATCGCCCTGCCGACGGACAAGTCGGCGCGACTCGCGCTGCGCACCCAGCAGGTCCTGGCGTACGAGACGGACGTGACGGCCACCGTCGACCCCTTCGCCGGCAGCTACGTCGTCGAGAGGATGACCGACGACGTCGAGGCCGCGGCCCTGGAGCTGATGGCCAGGGTCGAGGACATGGGCGGCGCGGTCGGCGCCATCGAGCGCGGCTTCCAGAAGAGCGAGATCGAGCGCAGCGCCTACCGCATCGCGCAGGAGACGGACAGCGGCGAGCGCGTGGTCGTCGGCGTCAACCGCTTCCGCCTGGACGAGGAGGAGCCGTACGAGCCGCTCCGCGTCGACCCGGCGATCGAGGCCCGGCAGGCGGCCCGGCTGGCGAAGCTCCGCGCGGAGCGCGACCAGGGAGCGGTGGACGCGGCGCTCGTGGAACTGAAGAAGGCGGCGGAGGGTACGGACAACGTGCTCCACCCGATGAAGGACGCCCTCGCGGCGCGGGCCACGGTGGGCGAGGTCTGCGACGCCCTGCGGGAGGTCTGGGGCGCGTACGTCCCGACGGACGCGTTCTGAGGACCCCTTTCGCGGCTCTCCGCGATGTGGAACGGCTGAACGGAGTGTCGTAGCCGCGTGCGACACTCCGTTCATGCTAGGTGTCACCGATCTTCCGACCTATCTCGCCGGCCTGGTGCTGATCATCCTCCTGCCGGGTCCGAACTCGCTGTACGTGCTTTCCGTCGGCGCCAGACGCGGGGTGCGCACGGGTTACGTGGCCGCCGCCGGGGTGTGGACCGGGGACACGATCCTGATGACGCTGTCCGCGCTCGGCGCCGCCTCCCTGCTGCAGACGACGCCGCTGCTGTTCGCGGTCGTCAAGTACGCGGGCGCGGGCTATCTGACCTGGATGGCGATCGGGATGATGCGGACGGCCGTGTCGATGTGGCGCGAACGGCACCAGCACATGGCCGGGCTGGGAGTGGAGGAGGAGGCCTCCGCGAAGGAGACGGAGCATCCCTACCGGCGGGCGCTCGTGGTCAGCCTCTTCAATCCCAAGCTGATCCTGTTCCTCATCTCCTTCTTCGTGCAGTTCGTCGATCCGGGCTACGCCTACCCCGGCCTGTCCTTCCTGCTGCTGGGCACCCTGCTGCAGATCGGCAGCTTCCTCTACCTCTCGGCGCTCATATTCGGCGGCACCCGCCTGTCCGCCGCCTTCCGCCGCCGCAAGCGGCTGTCGGCAGGGGCCACTTCGGCGGCGGGTGTGCTGTTCCTCGGGTTCGCGGCGAAGCTGTCGTTCAGCAGCGTGTGAGCGCGGCGGTGGTCAGTGGTGCCAGGCCTTGCCGCCCACGTTGTGGATCATCCGCTGGAGGACCTTGAGGGTGGCGACGTACTCCTCGTCCGTGACACCGGCGTGGATGTCCGCGAGCGCGCGGCCCACCCGTTCGGCGGCCGCCGCGTGCAGCTCGTGTCCCTCCGGGGTCAGCCGCAGGCGGGTGGCGGGGTCCTGCGTGACCAGGCCCCTGACGATCAGGGTGTCGATCTCGGGCTCCAATGCGTCGCCCATGTTCAGGTAGCCGCGGAGCGTCGCGACCACGTCGGCGCGCGGACGGCCCTTCTCGTCCGCGTCGGTGAGCTGGTTCAGGACCCACCAGGGCGGCTGGGTCAGCGTGTGTTCGGCCAGGGCGGCCCGGATGTGGGTGACGGCCGCGTCATGGGCGGCCCAGGCCCAGTAGCCGATGGGCTGGCGTGCGAGTCCCGCGTCGTCATGTGAGTAGTCCATGTCCTGGACCGTAGGACCTCAAGCAAAGTTGAGGTCAAGGCCCACGCGTCCGGCGTACTCCGCGAGCCCCGAAGTGTCCTCGCCCGCCCACCCGATGTAGCCGTCGGGCCGCACCAGGAACAGGCCCTTGCCGTAGGCCTCGGCCGCCTCGGTGCGGAGGACGCGCAGGAGTGCGCCGTCGTGCGCGGGGAGCGCGGCGTCCGTGCCGACCGCGAGCAGCGTGAAGTGCGGCCCCGCGAAGGCCTCGAAGAGGCGCCTGCCCTCGCCCGCGGGCCCGTCCGGCGCGCGGTCGCCGGCTTCCAGGAGCCCCGCGCGGCCCGACGCGAGCGGGCCTTCGCGGTACCCGAGGCCCAACTGCTGGGCCGCGGTGCCCCGTTCCTGTTCGCCCCGGTGGATGCGGGTCGACAGGCCCAGCATCTCGGCGGCGACCGGGCGGCGCTCCTGCTCGTAGGTGTCCAGCAGGCCGGCGGGTGCACCGTGGAGCAGGACCTGGCCGAGCTTCCAGCCGAGGTTGTAGGCGTCCTGGACGCTGGTGTTCAGCCCCTGGCCGCCGGCCGGGGAGTGGACGTGCGCGGCGTCGCCGGTGAGGAAGACCCGGCCCTCGCGGAACCGGTCGGCCAGTGCGGCGCGCGGGCGGAAGTCCGACGACCAGCGCACCTCGGTGACGTCGTCCCCGCTCAGGTGCGTGCGGGCGGCGACGAGTGCCCGTACGCCCTCCGGCGTGGTGTCGGGCGCCCCCTCCTTGAACTGGGCGACCAGCTGGAAGTCCGCCGTCCCCGGCAGCGGGCAGAGCGTGACCATGCCCGCGTCGCTCAGGAAGATGTGCCAGTTGAGCCGGTCCAGGGCGGCCTCGGTGATCCGGACGTCGGCCACCAGGGAGGGGGAGGGGTCGACGACCTCGCCCTCCATCGTGATGCCCAGCGCGCGCCGCACGGTGGAGCGTCCGCCGTCCGCCGCGACCAGGTGGGCGGCGCGCACCTCGCCGGTGGTGAGCCGGGCGGTGACCCCGTCGTCGTCCTGGGAGAGGCCGGTGAGGGCGGCCGAGAAGAGGACGTCGCCGCCCAGTTCGCGGAGGCGCGCGAGCAGGATCTCCTGGGTCCGCCACTGCGGCATCGTCCAGGGCTCCCCGTACGGCTCCGCCTCGGTGGGTGCCGCGCGGCGGAACATGTCGTACGCGCCCTGGCGCTCACCGTCCTTCCACGTCATCCCGACGGGTGCGGCTCCGCCGTGGGCCCGTACGGCGTCGCCCACGCCGAGGTCGTCCAGCACCTCCCGGGTGCGCGGCTGGATGCCCTTGCCCCGGGAGCCGGGGAAGAGCGAGGGGGCCTGCTCGACGACGA
Organism: Streptomyces sp. NPDC057287; assembly: GCF_042667905.1. Classification (NCBI taxonomy): domain Bacteria; kingdom Bacillati; phylum Actinomycetota; class Actinomycetes; order Kitasatosporales; family Streptomycetaceae; genus Streptomyces; species Streptomyces sp. NPDC057287. Next base: position 49,400 of record NZ_JBHUYV010000030.1, read on the forward strand.
GGGCGCGCACGCCGCGCCGGGCGAGGTCGCAGGCCAGGGCGAGGCCGCTGGGGCCGGCGCCGGCGATGAGCACGTCGGTTTCCTTAACGCTGTTAAGTTCCATGATTGGGAGTGTGTGCTTAACGCTGTTAAATTGTCAAGGTGGGAACGACGAAGATCGACCGGGCGCGCGTCGCCGACACGGCGCTGAGGCTGCTGAACGAAGTGGGTCTCGACGGCTTGACCCTGCGCGCCATCGCCAGGGAGCTGGACGTCAAGGCGCCCGCGCTCTACTGGCACTTCAAGGACAAGCAGGCGCTGCTCGACGAGATGGCGACGGTCATGTACCGCCGCATGCTGGAGGGTGACCTGCCCGGCCCCGCCCCGCGCGGCTGGCAGGAGCAGATGGTCGCCTACCAGAGCGCGCTGCGCGGCGCGCTGCTGCGCTACCGCGACGGGGCCAAGGTCTACAGCGGAGCCCGGTTCACCGGCACCGACCACGCCGACGGACTCGAAAGCCATCTCCGCACCATGGTCGACGCAGGCTTCGAGCTGTGGCAGGCCGTGCGCGCGGGCACGACGGTGAACGCCTACACGATGGGCTTCGTCACCGAGGAGCAGGGCGTCCAGCCGATGCCGGACGAGCGGCGGGAAGGCTACGACGTCGGCGAACGGGCCGCACGGCTGGAGCGCTATCCCCTCGCCGCGGCGGCCGGAGCCGAGATCTTCAGCAACTACGACGAACGCTTCGAGGACGGCCTGCGGATCGTCGTCGCGGGCATCGAGGCGCGGTACGGGGCGGGCTGAACAGCCCCGCCCGGCCGCCCCGTCGCGGGTCGCCCCGCGCTGGGTCACCCCGAGGACGCCCAGAGTTCACCCTTCGTCGGGCCGGACGACACCCGCTCCTTCACCCGCGTCACTAGCGTGACCGGACCATGATCGAAGGCGAGGGCCCGCGTGCCGAAACTGTCCGTTGTCGTCCCGTTCCACAATGTCGGCCCCTTCGCCGACACGACGCTGGGCAGCCTTGCCCGTAACGCGGGCCCCGACATCGAGTTCCTGCTGGTCGACGACTGCTCCACGGACGACACACCGGCCGTCGTCGACCGCTGGGCCGACAGGCTCCCGCACGCCGAGGTCATCCGGCACGAGAGGAACGCCGGCATCGCGGCGGCCCGCAACAGCGGCATCGACGCGGCCCGAGGTGACTTCGTCACCTTCCTCGACGGCGACGACTGGTACGCCCCCGGGCACCTGGCCCGGCTGCTGCACGCCGCCGCCGAGCTGGACTGCGACTTCGCCCGCACCGACCACGTCCAGGCCACCGGGACCAGCCGGGTCGTGCGGCGCGCCCCGGCCCGGCTCCGCAACACGGTGACGGACCCGCGCGAAGGCATCGCCGCTCCCGAATGGGAGACGATGGTCGACTACCCCTTCGTCTGGGCGGGCGTCTACCACCGGCGGCTCTTCGAGGACGGCGGCCACCGCTTCGACACCCGGCTGCGAACAGCCGAGGACCGGCTGTGGATCTGGCAGCTGCACCTGAGGGCCCGCACCTGTGCGGCGCTCAACCTGTACGGCGTCTTCTACCGGCGCGGCGTCACCACGTCCCTGACGCAGATCAAGGACTCGCGCCAGCTGGACTTCTTCCCCGCCTACGACACCCTGATCGACGAGATCCGCGAGGACCCGGACGCCGAGCTCCTCCTCCCCAAGGCGGTCCGCACCTACTGCGCGATGATCGCCTTCCACAACGAGAAGGCGGACGCCTACGAGCCCGCCACCTTCCGGCGCCTGCGCCACGAGTCGGCAGCCGCGCTGCACCGTATGCCGCAACAGGTGCTCGACCACACCCTGACGATGATGGACACCAGGCGCAGCACCCTGCTCAACCGCCTGCGTGACAAGCAGAAGGCCGCCTGACCCATGCCCACGCGCACCCAGATCTTCCAGGTGTCGACCCTGTACGGGGCGGCCACGCTCGCGGCGGCGCTGGACGCCGGCCGGTTCGGTCCCGGACAGGACAGCCACCGCGTCCTGCTCGTCTCCAACAACGCGGCGATCCCCGAAACCGCCCTCCGGCTGGAGGAGATGCGGGGCTACGGGGGCATCGCCGCCCGCTTCGACTCGGTCGTCGACTGGAACGACGCGATCAGCCCGCACCACCCGAGCGGCTGGGGCCCGCGCGCCGAGGAGACCGAGCTCTGGCAGCGCGCCTTCCGTCTCGCCTGGGACATCGACCCCGACGGCCCCGTCGATCTCGCCGTCGAATCCATCCAGGTCAACCCGGCCCGCGCACTGGCCGCGATCTTCTCCGAGAGCGCCGTGCACGTCTACGCGGACGGCCTGATGAGCTACGGCCCGACCCGCAACAAGGTGCCGCGCTCCATCGCCTGCCGCGTTCAGCGGGTGCTCCACCTGGATCTCGTACCGGGGCTGCGCCCGCTCCTCCTCGCCGAGTCCGGCGTCGAGCCCGAGCTCGTACCGAACGACGCCTTCCGCGCCGTCCTCGGCGAGATCGCCGGGGCGGCGGACGGCGACCGCCGGCTCGCGGAGGCCGTGGCCGAGGCGCCCACGGCCGTGCTCCTCGGCCAGTACCTCGCCGCCCTGAACATCCTCACGGCCGAGGAGGAGGAGGACCTGCACCTGCGCATGCTGCGCGGCGCGGCCCGGGCCGGCCACACCTCCGTCCTCTTCAAGCCGCACCCCACCGCACCGGCGCGCTACTCCCGGGCACTCGACGACGCCGCCACCGAGCTCGGGGTGCGGCTGACCACGCTGGACGGCCCGCTGCTCGCCGAGACCCTCTACGAGCGGTGCGCGCCCACGCTCGTCGTCGGCTGCTTCTCGACCGCGATGTTCACCGCCGCCGTGTACTACGGCATCCCCGTCGCACGGGTCGGCACCCGCCTCGTCCTGGACCGCATCACCCCGTACGAGAACAGCAACCGCGTCCCGCTGACGATCGTCGACCACCTCGTGCCCGACCTGGACGAGCAGGCCGGCGAACCGGTGCCCGCACTGCCTCCCTTCGCCCCGGAGACCCTCGCGCCCCTGGTCCGGACGGTCGGCTACTGCATGCAGTCCGGGCTCCACCCCACGCTGCGCGCCGAGGCCGAGGCCTGGCTGCGGGACCACCTGGACAGCACCACGCAGCACTACTTCAAGCGCCGCCGCCTGCAGAAGCTCACCCTGCCCGGCGGCGGCCCCCGAGGAGCGGCGATCCGGCTGCGCCGCACCGTACGGCGCACCCGCAGCAGCCTGGGCCTCTGACCCCGGAACCGGGGCGCGTGCCCCGGCCGGCCACTGATGACAGAACGGCGGAACGAGCATGGGCCAGACCTTCACGGGGCTGCTCAAGGCGGTACGGGCGAGAACCGGGCAGGGCGGCACGGCGAGGCCCGCGCCGACCGCCGCCCTGCGCCTGTGCGGTGACTACCTGGAGGGCCTCGCGGCGGGCGGGGCCCTGGGCGACGCCCGGCAGGCCCGGCTCGTCGCCGCCATCGGCGGCCTCACGACGGCCTGCGGCACCGACGAGGACGACCCGTTCGACGCCCTGCTGCGCACCGGTCGGCGCGCCCTGGAGACCGGCGGGGAGGCCGAGGCATGGCTCGCCCTGGCCGTCGCCGTCGAGGCCACCGCGCTGCGCTCCAGGTCCAAGGGCGCCTGGCGGCTGCGAGGCGGCGCACTGGACGCACTGGGCCACCGCGACGAGGCGGTGGGGGCCTACGAGCGGCATCTGGCGCTGCAGCAGAACCCGTCGTCGGCCGAGGACATCGCGCACCGGATCGCCACTCTGAAGGACCTCCGCACCTGTCTGGACGAGGCCGCCGGGCTGCTCCCCGGCGAGGACGGCGCCCGGCTGCGGGCGCTGCACAACGCCCCCGCCGCACAGGTCCGCACCGACTTCGCCGAGGCGGTCCGCCGGCGGACCGCCGAGGGCGGCGGGATGGCCGACCCGGACGTCCGCCGCCTCACCGCCCTGTACGCCGCCCACCGCCGGCTGCTCGACCGGGACAGGCTCGTCGACCCCCTGCTGGCGGGCGCCGAGCCGGTCGGGGTCGGCGCGCTGCGCCGCCTGGTCGCCGGACGCTCCGTCTGCCTGGTCTCCGGCGCACCCCGGATCGCCGACGAGGAACGCGTCCCGGGCAGCCCGCTCGCCGAACTGATCGACGGATACGACCTGGTGGTGCGCTGCGACACCCTGCCGCCCACCGCCCCGCGCACCGACCTGCACGCCGTCACCCTGCGCGGGGACACCCCGTGGACGGGCCCCGCCTGGCACCGCCCGACGGGCACCCGGCTGGTCTTCGGCGATCCGCTGCCGCACTGGCGCCGGTCGCTGCGCGCCCGCCTGGTCCCCGGCGCGCAGGACGGCATCGGGGACGCCTCGCTGCGGCACCCCCTGGACGATCCGGCGCTGCTCGGCGAGGACGGCTGGGGTCCGCGCGCCGGCACCGCGTTCACCGTGCTCCGGCTCCTGGACTTCCTGGACGCGGCCGGCCGGCTGGACCTCATCGGCTTCGGACTGCCGGGGCAACTGCAGCCGCGCGAGCGCGAGTGGGTCACGGCCCGCGCGACACATGAGGACGAGACCGAGATGAGGACCGCGCTGCGATGACCACCCCCGCCGACAGACGCACCGACCCCACCGGGGGCGGACCGGCCGCCGTGCCCGACGCCGACGACAGGCGCGCCGTCACCGGCAAGCGGAGGACCGCTTTCGCCGCCTGGACCGACGAGGCCCGGATGCCCGGTCTCCTGGTGCTGCTGCGGAGCCTCGCGCTGGCCGACCCCACCGTCTGCGAGGACTTCCTCGTGCTGCACCCCGGCCTGCCCGACTCCGCGTTCGACGCGGCCCGCCGGCTGCACCCGCGGCTCGTCCCGCGTCACGCGCGGAGCCGCCTCGACGCCTTCCGGGCGGCGGACTACGACACGGTCGTGGTGCTCGGCACCGGCATGGTCGTCCTCGGATCCCTGCTCCCGCTGCTGACCCTGCGCACGGGGGTGGCCGCGGTCCCGCAGCCCGGTCAGGGCGGCGGGCGGACCGTCCTGGACGGCGGGCTGCTGGTGGTCCAGCGCCAGGACGTGACGGACACCCTGCTGGACGCATTGGCCGGAGGCGGCGAGGACGCGGTGGACCGTGCGCTGACCGAGGCCGGACTCCTCGAACCGCTCGGCTCCCGCTACGACGTCCCGGCGGGCCGGCCGTACGACGACACCCCTGTGCCCGGGAGCACCGTCGTCCTCCACTTCGGTGCGGACCCGGCGCCCGGAACCCCGGCGCAGGAGGCGCGCGAGCGCTACGAGATGGACGACGAGGCGTTCCGCGCCGCCTACTGCGCCCTGCCGGGGCCCAAGCACCCCGAACTGCTCCTGCACTGCGCCCTGCCGTTCCCCGAGGGGCGGCGTGCGCCGGTGGACCTGGTGCGCCAGGTCGCCGAGGTGCACCGGCAGCAGGGCCGCTACGACGAGGCCGTGGCCCTGCTGACCCCGGCCGTGGCGGACCGGCCCGACCTGCCGCGCTGCCACGAGACGCTGGGCATCAGCCTGATGGCCCTGTCCCGCTACGAGGAGGCCGAGGCGCACCTCCTCCTGGCCACCGTCTCACCCGACTTCGCCGCCCGCGCCTACGGACAGCTCGCCCGGCTCGCCTGGCTGCTGGGGCGCGGGGACGACGCGCACGCCTACGCGCGCGAGGGGCTCGACGCGGACCCCACCGACGGCAACTGCCACGCCTGGTACGCGCGTACGCGCCCGGCGCCCGCTCCCGTCGGCGAGGCCGCCCCGGGACCCGCTCCCAACGGCGAGGCCGCTCCGGCGCCCGCACACGAACAGCTCGCCCATGTCGCGCTGTTCGCCGACGGTCAGGAGAACGCCGGCGACAAGGTGCTCCCCGAAGCGGTGCGGATGTGCTTCGGCCCCGACACCGGGCCCGCCCGCTGGCACGAGCGGTCGGTGCACCGGCTGGTCGACGAGTCCGTGCTGGAGGAGCTGAACGCGCGGCGCGGCATCGTCGTCGGGGGCGGCGGGCTGTTCCTCCCGGACACCGCGCCCAACAGCAACAGCGGCTGGCAGTGGAACATCCCCGACGACGCCCTGGCCCGGATCACGACGCCGCTCGCCGTCTTCGCGGTCGGCTACAACGTCTTCGACGGTCAGCGCTACCGCCGGGAGCGCTTCGCGGAGAGCCTGCGCGCCCTCGTCGGGAAGTCGGCCTTCTTCGGGCTGCGCAACCAGGGTTCCGTGGACCGCGTCAGGGAGCTCCTGCCGGAGGAGATGCGGGACCGGGTGCGCTACCAGCCGTGCCCGACGACCGTGGCCCGGCACCTCGACCCCGCCCTGGACGACCGCCTGGAGGACGGCACCGACCGGGACGACACGGTGCTGATCAACTGCGCGTACGACCGGGCCGGTCTTCGCTTCGGCCACGACTACGGACACTTCCTGGCCGAGACGGCAGCCGCGGTGCGCGCCATCGGTGCGCGAGCCGAGGTCCGCTACGCCGCCCACATGCCGGCCGACGAGAAGTTCGTCCACGACCTGCGCCGCGAACACGGCACGGCCCTCCCGGTGGAGCCCCTGTACCTGTTCTCCAACGACCGGATCCGTGAGCTCTACCGGCGCACACGCCTGGTGATCGGAATGCGCGGGCACGCGGGAATGATTCCCTTCGGCTGCGGCACGCCGGTCATCAGCCTGGTCTCGCACCCCAAACTCGCCTACTTCCTCGCGGACATCGACCGCCCCGACTGGGGGGTGTCCGTCCACGACCGGGCACTGGGCGCCCGCCTCGCCGAGCGCGCCGCGCACGTGCTGGACGACCACCCGGCGGCCGTGGCCGACGTGCACGGCCGCCAGGAGCACCTGTGGTCGGTGACCCGGGCCAACCTCGCCGAGCTCCAGGGCCTCTTCGGGCTCCCCGACCACTTCGCCGAGCGCCCCGCCCCGTACGTCCCCGGCCCCAGGACCGCCGAGGCGGCACCGGGCCTTCACCTGCCCGACACCCGGACGAAGTGACTGTTCACCCGGCCGGAGTTCACCCGGTGCCCGCGCGTTCGTAGCCTTCGAGGACCATGCCTTCCTCCGTCTCCCAGGCCGGCTCGGCCGCCCCCGCGCACCTCCCGCAGCCCGCTCCCGAGCACCGCCCGCCCCGCGAACACCGGTACGACATCGATCTGATCCGGCTGCTCTGTTCCGTCGGCGTGATCCTCTGCCACACGGGCTCCGCGTTCGTGAACACGGCGGGCCGCGAGGCCGCCGGCGGCCCCGGCACCTACTGGGCGGGCCTGGTGGCGGACTCGGCGGGCCGCTTCGCCGTACCGCTGTTCTTCGCGATCGCCGGGTGGGTCGTCCTGGCCGGCGCCCCCGTCCGGGACGGCCGGCAGCTGTGGCAGCGGATCGTGCGGATCCTGGTGCCCCTCGCCGTATGGACGGTGTTCTACGTGGCGTGGGGCCGGCTACGGGGCACCAACAGCGCACCGGCGGGCGAGCTGGGGCTCGACGCGCTGTTCGCCTCGGTACGCCCGGCGTACCACCTCTGGTATCTGTACGCCTACATCCCCGTGATCATGCTCCTCGGCTTCGCCGCCCTGGTGAAGTCGGGCAGGCGGCCCTGGGGTCTCGGCGCGGCCCTCCTCGTACTGGGGGCCGCCCCGACCCTCTTCGGCGACCTGTCGAAGGTGACGGACCTGGACCTGCCGCGCTTCGGCTGGGGCTTCGGCCCGTACCAGCTCATCTACGCGGTCCTCGGAGCCCTGGTCCTCGCCCTGCCCGCCGGCACGTTCGGCAGACGGAGCCTGTGGTGGCTGCTCCCCGCCGCCGCCTGCCTGGCCGCGGTCGTCGCCTACCAGCACGAGGTGCACTACGCGATCCCGTACGCGAGCGTCCTGGTGGCCCTGTTCAGCGCCGGCGTCCTGCTCTCCCTGCACCGGCTGCGTGTTCCGGAGCGTCTGCGCCCGGCCCTGACCCGCCTGGCGGGCGCCTCGTTCGGCGCGTACATGATCCATGTGCTGGTGCTGGGCGTCCTCACCGACGTCCTGGTCGACGCCGATCTCGGCCCGGCGGTGGCGGCGGCCCTCGCCCTCGGCATCACCGCCGCCACGACCGCCCTCTCGTTCGGCGCGGCCCTCCTCTGGACCCGCCTGGGCCTGACCCGGCTCCTGGGCTGAGCCCCGGGGTGGGTCAGCCCTTCCGCAGTGCCCGCGCCCGCCGCGCGAGTCGGCGCAGGGCGGGGCTCCGGCGGACGAAGGCCAGACGTGCGGGCACCATGCCGGGGAGGGCCAGTGAGCCCAGGCGGCGGCGTTTGAAGTACCGCCAGGTCCGGGCGTTCAGGTGGGCGGAGAGGTAGCGCTCGGCGGCCGGACGGAGGTCAGGGCGGACGCGTGGCCGCATCGCGAAGGCGACCGCCGGCAGCAGACCGCCGAGGGCCTCCGCCACTCCCGCTCCGGTGAGGGGCGCCCCACCCGTCACGCCGGAGGGCCCGGACAGGTCGGGCAGCAGGGCGTCGACGATCGTGGCCGGGACCCTGGCCGGGTTCTCGTACGGCGTCAGGCGCTCCAGGAGGGTGCCGGTCCCGGTCCTGGCGACCGGCAGACCGTAGTGGGCCGCCGCCGTGAGCAGCGCCGTCGAGGAGAGGCCGACGACGAGCGCGGGGCGCAGCCGCTCGAAGAGGACCTCGGCCAGGACCGGTGTGCCGGGCGGGCCGGAGTCCGGGACCGTCAGCCCGGCACCGAGCCGCGCGGCCTCCGCCCGCAGGGCCGGGCTCACGGGGGCCGAGCCGCGGGGGTGGGGCAGGACGACGAGGTGGGTGTGGCCCAGTGCGGCCGTGTCCCGGACCATCCGCAGGTGGAGCTCCGTCTCGTCGGCGGCGGACAGCGTTCCCGTACCGGGGAGGAGCAGGAGCGCGCACCCCTCGGGGGCCTCGGTGTCCGGCGTGGCGTCGGCCAGCTCCCCGAAGACCTTCCGCAGGGCCTGCGGGGGCACGGGGCGGGGCGGGGCGTCGAACTCGCCGAGCAGCAGGGGCCGCAGGCCGGGGAGGAGATCCGGATGGAGGAGCTGCCGGACGCGGGTCCCGATCAGCGGCGGAACCTTGCCGGGGGTCGGGCCGTATCCGGTCAGGCCGTCCGCGTACACGGTCACCGGCCCGCCCGTGAAGATCTGGGCGAGCGCCTGGGAGGGGCCCGCGTGGGGGGACTCCAGGGCCAGCTCGACCTCCTCGTCCCCGAGGTCCCACGCGCGTCGCAGATGGCGTTCCCACAGGGGCACGTCGTCGGCGCGGGGGGTCCAGGCGCCGGGGTGCAGGGGGAAGACCGCGTCGTTCCACGAGAGCACCTCGTCGAAGCGGGCGCGCAGCCGGTCGAACCCGGGCGCCGCGCACGCCGTGGCCGCCCCCTCGGGGACCGCCGTGGTCTCGCAGAGCAGCAGGATGCGGCGGCGGGAGTCGTCGAAGCAGCCGGAGTCGAGTGCCGCGGCGAGCAGCGCGGCACCGCCGAGGCCGGAGGCGACGAAGATCTGGGTGGTCACGCGGCAGCCGCTCCCTCGGTGGTGGCGGCCCGGCGGCGCAGCCTGCGCAGCACGGTCGCCCGTTCGGTGTCCATGGAGTCCAGGACGTCGTCGAGTACGCGCCGGGGCATGTTTCCGAGCGCCGTCGCGGCGAGTGATTTCAGGGCGCGGGCCACCGGCGGTTCGAATTTTCCGATGGAGCCGATGTGGTGGGAGATGACGGCGCAGTAGGTCCTCACCGCTTTCGGTAGCAATTCGTCCGCGTCGCGGTCCGCTGCCGTCTCGGACAGCACCTGGTCGTACGCGCGAATGAAATCGAGCTGCCGCTCGTCGCCGATCTGGGTGAGGGACGAGGCGACGCCGCGGCGGTAGAAATGACCGAGTGTCCCCAGGACCGCGAAGGATTCCGCCTCCCGGTGCAGCCGCCAGATCCACGGCCGGTCCTCGGCGGTGCGCAGCCCGTCGGTGAAATGGAGGAGCCCACGGTCCAGCAGGCTGCGGTGGTAGAGGCCCGCCCAGGCGAACGCGTAGTCCACCGACGTCGTCCGGCCGGCAGGCAGGATCGCCTTCCGGGGGTCGCTCACCACTGCGCGCGGACCGTGCGGGACGCGGCGCACGGTGCGGGCGGTGCCGGTGACCTGGACGTGGTCCGTACGCACGAACGCGCAGCCCAGGGCCTCGGTCCGGGCCAGCAGGCGGGAGTAGTGACCGGGAGCGAGCCAGTCGTCGCCGTCGAGGAAGGCGATGTACTCGCCGCGGGCCGCGTCCAGCCCGGTGTTGCGGGCGGTGGCCAGACCCGCGTTGCGCTCGTGTCCGAGGACGACCACCCCCTCGATGCCGTCCCGGGCCCGGCGCAGGAGTTCTGCCGTCCCGTCGGTCGAGCAGTCGTCGACGAGGATGAACTCGAAGTCCTCGCGCGTATTGGAACGCAGACTTCTGAGCGTGTCGGGGGCGTATGCCTGGACGTTGTAGAACGGCACGATGACGGAGAGCTTAACCACCCGCATCACGCTAGACGCGGCCCCGGCATTTACCTCGACTCCCGCTCGTACGGAAAGTGAACGGCGGGCGGCCGAAAGGTGAACCTGCCTGTATGCGGCGCCGGTTCGACGTATTTCCGGGGTGAATCCCCAACCGTCGACCGGCTGTTAACCATTTGTTGCCACCACGTTGGGCCGCGGATCGAAATGGCTTCCTAGCTTTTACGACGTGCCCCCTCGTACCGATGACGCGGCCTCTCCGGCCGCCACCACAGCAGCCGACCGTGCGGCGCTCCGCATAGCCGTGCTCGCCGATTCCGACACCCGGTGGAAATGGGGCGCGCTCACCGCGCGCCGCCTCGCCGGGGCCCCGGAGACCGGCGCGGCCGAGCGCCCCGTCGAGATCAGCGGGCTGCTGCTGCGCGGCCGGGCCACCCCGACGCCCCGCCAGCTCGCCGAAGTCGGTGAGGTCGGCGTCGACGCCGGACGGGTGCGCGAGGTGACGGCCGTCGAGTTCCTGCACACGGTGCGGGACGAGGGGTACGACGTCGTGGTCCTCGCTCTCGTGGGCGGCGCGGTCCAGGCGATGCTGCACGGCCTGGCCGCACTGGACCTGCCCCGCAGGCCCGTCGTCGTCACCGGCTACGTCGGGGTCGTCTACGAGAAGCTCGCGGACGGGCTCCTGCTGCGCCACGGCGCGGACGTCGTCCTCGCCAACTCCCGGCACGACGGGGAGCGTTTCCGCGCGGTGTACGAAGGGGTCGGCGCCGACGCCTCGTCAGTCACGGAGGCTGCCCTCCCGTTCCTCGGGGGCGAGCCCCACGAGGCGCTGGAGGGACGCGACACCGTGGTGTTCGCCGCCCAGCCCTCCGTCCCGGCGTCCCGCGCCGAGCGTACGTACCTGCTGCGCCGGCTCGTCGAGCACGCCCGGCTGCACCCCGGCCGCGAGGTCCTGCTGAAGCTGCGCTCCAAGCCCGGCGAGCACACCACACACATCGAGGAACTGCCCTACCAACGCCTCGCGGAGCGGCTCCCCGGCGGCCTGCCGCCCAACTTCCGCCTGGTGTACGGGCACATGGGCGAGGTCCTGGACCGCACCGACCTGCTGGTCACGGTCTCCTCGACCGCGGCGCTGGAGTCGCTGCACCGGAGGATCCCGACCGCGATCCTCTCCGACCTCGGCGTCCGCGAGGCCCTCGGCAACCACCACTTCATCGGCTCCGGGCTGATCACGTCCTGGGACCACCTCGACGGCGGCCACCGACCGGATCCCGACCAGGAGTGGCTGGGAGGCCAGGGCGTCGCCGCCGACGGCACGTACGGGCAGGCCTACGACACCGCCCGCGCACGGGTCGCGGCGCTGCTCTCCGCCGGGCCGCTTCCCCGCCTCGCCCCCTACTACACGCCCGCCACGGCGCCGGGATACCTCCCCGGCATCCTCGCCCGCCACCACCTGGGCCCCGACGGCCACCCGCTTCCCGGCGCCGTCGCGCCGAAGGAGACCGGCCGGGTCCGGGGCGCGGTCCGCGAAACCGTACGCAACGCGGCGCGCGGCGCCTACCGCCACGGCGTCCAGCGGGTCGCCCCCGTGATCCGGCGGATGGGCGAGCTGTGACCACCGATTCAGGAGCAACCATGACCCCGCCTCCCACCGTGCTCGCCGTGATCCCCGCCCGCGGCGGATCCAAGGGCGTGCCCGCGAAGAACCTCGCCCGGGTCGGCGGCGTGCCGCTCGTCGCCCGCGCGGTCCGCGCCTGCCTGTCCTCGCCCGAGGTCACGGACGTCGTCGTGACGACCGACGACCCGGCCATCTCGGCCGCGGCCAGGGCCGCGGCGGAGGCGCTCGGGGAGGACGCCCGGCTGCACTGCGTACAGCGCCCCGCCGCCATCGCCGGCGACACCGCGACCAGCGAGGCAGCGGTCCTCCACGCCCTGCACACCTACGAGACTGCGGCGCACGGCCGGAAGGCCGACGTGGTCCTCCTGGTCCAGTGCACGAGCCCCTTCATCACCCGGGACGACATCGACGGCGTCGCCGCCGCCGTCGCCCGCGAGGGCGCCGACACCGCGGTCACCGTCGCCCCCTTCCACGGCTTCGTGTGGCGCGACGGCAGCGCGGTCGAGGACGGCACCTACGGCGTCAACCACGACAAGGCCGTACGCCCCCGCCGCCAGGACCGGCCCCAGGACTACCTGGAGACCGGCGCCGCCTACGCCATGGACGTCGAGGGCTTCCGCACCCACCGCCACCGCTTCTTCGGCCACACCGCGCTCGTGCCGACCGATCCCGCCCGGGTCCTGGAGATCGACGACCCGCACGACCTGGCGCGCGCCCGCGCCCTCGCGCCGCTCCTGGACCCCTCGCCGTTCCCCACCCGGGCGGACATCGACGCCGTCGTCCTCGACTTCGACGGGACGCAGACCGACGACCGCGTCCTCATCGACTCCGACGGCCGCGAGATCGTCGCCGTGCACCGGGGCGACGGCCTCGGGATCGCCGCCCTGCGCCGGGCCGGCCTGCCGGTCCTGATCCTCTCCACGGAACAGAACCCGGTCGTCGCCGCCCGGGCCCGCAAACTCCAGGTCCCCGTCCTGCACGGCATCGACCGCAAGGACCTGGCGCTCAAGCAGTGGTGCGAGGAGCAGTCCATCGCTCCCGACCGCGTGCTCTACGTCGGCAACGACGTCAACGACCTGGCCTGCTTCGGCCTGGCGGGCTGGCCCGTCGCCGTCGCGAGCGCCCACGACTCGGTACGCGCCGCCGCGCGCGCCGTGACCACCAACCCCGGCGGCTCCGGCGCCATCCGCGAGATCGCGGCATGGCTCCTTGGCCCCGCCCTCACTCTCTCCACCGAAACCCCCGACACCCCCACCAGGTAAGGAAGCACCACCATGAGCAGCACCTCCCGTCTGCGTACGTTCGGCACCCGCACCGCCGGCCCCGGCCACCCCGTCTACATCACGGGCGAGATCGGCATCAACCACAACGGCTCCCTCGACAACGCCCTCGCGCTGATCGACGTGGCCGCCGACGCCGGCTGCGACGCGGTCAAGTTCCAGAAGCGCACCCCGGAGATCTGCACCCCGCGCGACCAGTGGGACATCGAGCGCGACACCCCCTGGGGCCGGATGACGTACATCGACTACCGCCACCGCGTCGAGTTCGGCGAGGACGAGTACACCGCCATCGCCGAGCACTGCGCCAAGCGCGGCATCGACTGGTTCGCCTCCCCGTGGGACACCGAGGCCGTCGCCTTCCTGGAGAAGTTCGACGTCCCCGCGCACAAGGTGGCCTCCGCCTCCCTCACGGACGACGAGCTGCTCCGCGCCCTGCGCGCCACCGGCCGCACCGTCATCCTCTCCACCGGCATGTCGACGCCGAAGCAGATCCGGCACGCGGTGGAGGTCCTCGGCAGCGACAACATCCTGCTCTGCCACGCCACGTCGACGTACCCGGCGAAGGCCGAGGAGCTCAACCTGCGGGTCATCAACACCCTGCAGCAGGAGTTCCCGAACGTCCCGATCGGCTACAGCGGCCACGAGACCGGCCTGCAGACGACCCTCGCCGCCGTCGCGCTCGGCGCCGCGTTCGTCGAGCGCCACATCACCCTGGACCGCGCCATGTGGGGCTCCGACCAGGCCGCCTCCGTCGAGCCGCAGGGCCTCACGCGCCTCGTCCGCGACATCCGCACCATCGAGGCCTCGCTCGGCGACGGGGTCAAGAAGGTCTACGAGTCGGAGCTCGGCCCGATGAAGAAGCTCCGCCGGGTCGCGGGCGTCGTCGCCGAGAGCGAGAACGCGCCGGCCGCCGAGCCGGTCGCGGTCTGACGGGCCGACCGGTGAACCTCGCCTTCGTCGAGAGCCCGGTCCAGCTCCTGAACGTCCTGGAGTGGACCCACACCCGGGGAGGACCCGACACCACGGTCGTCGTCCTCCCCCCGGTCGACCCGATGTCGCGCGGACAGCTGCGCAGGATGGCGGAGCTGGCCCGCGACGAGGGCCTCGCCGTCCGCTGGCAGGAGGCGCGCGGAGAGAACGGCGCGCCCCTGAAGGCCCTGCGGGCGCTGACCGGCCTGATCCGCAAGGCCGACCGCATCGTCATCGGGGACCCGTTCTCCCGCTACGTGCAACTGCTCCTCAGCCTGGTCCGCACCCGCCGGATCACGGTCGTCGACGACGGCACCGCCACCATGGAGTTCGTCGCCCAGCTGGCGCGCGGCGAGCGCCTGGTGCGCTGGCACCGCCGGGGGAGCGGGGGGCCGCGCGAGCTGCTCCTGGCCCCGGTCACCTCCGCGGCCCGCCGCAGTTTCACCCCCTCGGCGACCCGCACCGTCGAGGTGTTCACCGCGATGCCGGTGGAGGCTCCCGCCGGCATCGAGGTCACGGCGAACACCTTCGCCTGGACCCGGGAACGCTTCGGCCCGCCCCTCATCACCAAGGGCGCCGACCTGGTCGGCACCTCCCTGGTGGAGACGGGCGTGGTCGACCCCGTCCCGTACCAGGAGGCGGTCACCTCGCTCGCCCGTACCCACGGCGCCACCCGCTACTTCGCGCACCGGCGCGAATCCGCGGACAAGCTCCACGCCCTGGAATCCGCCACCGGCCTGGAGATCGTCCGCCCTGACCTCCCTCTGGAACTCATCGCCCGCAGGGGCCCCATCGGCCACACGGTCCTGAGCTTCCCGTCCACGGTGGTGCACACCCTTCCGCTGGCGCTGACGGGCACGGGTGTGAAGGTCGCGGTGTGCGACATAGCCCCGGAGTGGCTCCGCGACACGGCGTCCCCGCGCGCCCAGGGCTTCCTGAGCGGGGTCACGGAGACGGCCAAGGACGTGCAGCGGCTCGCGCCGTGGCGGGTCACGGCGGTCGCGGAGGGGTGAGGGGGCACCCGGCACGGCCGGGCGCTACCGGCCCGGATTCCGCCAGACGGTCAGATCTCCTTGAAGGAAGGCGAGCTCCGGCAGGATGGTGGACTGGGTCTGGATCACGTACAGCCCGATGTCGTCCTCGTCGTCCTTCAAGCAGAACTCGGCTTTGGCCGGAGCCCCTTCCAGCGCCCAGCTGCGCTTGCCGCCGCTCCGGAGCATGCGGCGGCACTCGTCGAGAGTGGTGCCGTGTTCTCCGGACAGCCGCATGGACACTCCCGGTTCGCTCTCCAATCGGCACTCGTCCGACGCGCAACTGAGGCGGACGTCGCCCTTGCGGCTCTTCAGTGCCGGCTCGGCGCTCTTGAGACTCAGCGAGTTCTTCGCGTCCAGCCACACCAGGGGGTAGTCCTCCGGCTGCGGTTCCTCGGGCGGGCCCGACGAGGACGAGTCGTCCCCGGCCCCGACCGCCGACGGACCGGATGAGTCCGATCCGTCCGATCGCCCGGAGGACGGGCCCGGAGAGGATCCCTGCGCGGGCGCGGATGCGGAGGACCGGACCGCCGGCCCGGTCGCGGAGGTCCTGGAGCCGGCGGTGTCCTGGTCGCCGAACCGGCTGATCGCATCAGTGAGGGCCCACGTCATTCCCGCCACCAGCAGTGCCGCACCCGTCACAGCGGCGGCCGTGACCAGCACGGTGCGCCGCCTGCGGATCTTGCGCTCCTCCACCGTCAGCTGCTTCTGCGGCAGCGGCCACCCGAACTGCGGCTGCGGGAAGGGCGGGGTGAGCAGGGGCGCGGGTGCGGCGGTGGACTCGGCCGTGGGCGTGAGCACCGGCGGGCGCGGGTAGGCCGGGGTCGGGTCGGGAACCGGTGCCGGGACCACCGTCTGCGGCCCGGCGACCTGCCGCCACACGGCGGGTCCCCCGCCCGCGTCGGCCTCCGCCCCCAGGCGTTGCCGGCACCACGCCACGATCTCCGCGGGCGTGGCGCGCTCCGCCGGTTCGGCGGCCAGGCACCGGGCGAACAGCGGGCGCAACGACTCGGGCAGCAGCGACAGCTCGGGTGCGGAGTGCAGGATCCGGTACTGGACGTTGACGGCGGAACCGTCGCCGTAGAGCGTCCGGCCCAGGGCCGCGAACGCCGCCGTCTGACCGAGCGCGAAGACGTCGGCCGCCGGAGTGATCTCACCCCCGGACACCTGCTCCGGCGACATGAAGGAAGGCGTGCCGATCGTGCTCCCCGGCGCGGTGTACGACGTCCCGCCGGCGGCCAGCGCGATACCGAAGTCGATCACTCTGGGGCCGTCGAGGGCGAGCAGCACGTTCGACGGCTTCAGGTCCCGGTGCACGATGCCCTCGGCATGGATGGCCTGCAACGCCTCGGCCACCCCGGCCATCAGCCACAGCACCGCCGGCACCGGCAGCGGCCCGCGCCGGCTCACCGCCTCCGTCAGCGACGGCCCCGGCACGTACAGCGTGGCCAGCCACGGTGGCGCACCGTCCGCGTCGGCGTCGATCAGCTCGGCGGTGTAGGCCCCCTTGACCTGCCGCGCTGCCTTGATCTCCCGGGCGAACCGTCTTCGGAAGTCCGGATCGTCGGCCAGCTCCGGCCGCACCACCTTGATCGCCACGGGCCGGCCGCCCTGCGTGTGCGACAGATACACCCGGCCCATACCACCGGCGCCCAGTCGCGCGGCGAGCCGATAACCCCCCACCGAGGACGGGTCGTCGGTCTGGAGTGGCTGGAAGACCTCTGCGGCGTGACTCATCAGCCCTGTACCCCCCACTTGATGCATCGGCCAACGACAGCAGCCTAAGTGGAGTGCTGATAGGGCCCGTTACCGGATCCGCCTCCCCCGGCCGGCCGGCCTGCCTGCCCGTCGCGTCAGCGGCGGCCGGCGCCGCGGCCGGCCGGGTCGATACGGAACCGCTCCGTGGCCGGAGCGGCCTCGATGTCGTCGAGCTGAGCGACGACGGTGCTCCGCAGGTCGTCGTAGTCCGCGAACGCGTAGTCGTTGAACAGGGTGTAGCCCGTCCACATCAGGTTGGCGCACACACGCGCGGGCACCCGGCCGGTGCGGGCCCCCATGCCGACGAGCGCAACCGACGCGATGCTGCCCGGTGCCTTCCGCTGCGGCTCCTGTTCTCCGCGGTGTCCCACCTCCCGGCCCACACACAGCCGTTGTGGCGCGGCGTCTCGCTCGACCTGCGGGCGCAGTACCCCCTCGGCCGCACCGTCACCTGGTGGGGCGTGTCCTCGTGCACGTCCGAGCTCGGCGTGGCCAGGGCCTTCCTGGGGGGCCGGGGCAAGCGGACACTCTTCGAGGTGACCCCAGTCCGGGCGGTGGGAATCCGCCGCTTCTCCGCCTTCACGGGCGAGGAGGAGTTCATCCTCTCGCCGGGCACGCAGCTCGAGGTGACGGGTGTGAAGACCGAGCGCGGCGGCCTGTGCACGGTGAAGCTCAGAGAGCTGGAGGAGCAGACCCTCGTGTCCTGAGGCGCCGGCAGGGGCCCTGCCGGCTGCACCCCGGTGGCCTCACTCCCGCCCGGGCGCCGTCGGCCCGGTTTCCGGCCCACCCGGGATGCGGAGGCCGGAGGGGCGCAGGCTCCACACCACGTCACGGATCGCGGACGCGACCTCGTTGTCCGGGTGCCGTTCCGCGACGACGCGTCCGCACTGCACGTATCCCGTGCCGCTGCGGGACCTCAGGCGGAGCACGAGACGGGATTCCCGCCATCTGGGCGGGACACCGGATGCCTCGTAGACGCGGGAGAACTCGTCGTCATCGACGGTGTGCAGTTCGAGGCCTTCGTAGCGCGTCACGAGCTGCATGGATTCGACCGCCTCGAAGAGGAGGTCCAGCCGGGTGTCCTCCTCGCGGTCCTTGCGGGAACGGAGCAGCAGCTGGGAGTGGCCCACGCCGTAGTGCCAGACACGGAAGGTCCGGTCGAAGCGGTGGAGGAGGGTGGTGGGCGCGTCCTGGGGACGAATGGCCAACGGGGGTGCCGCCTCTGCGTCGATGAGTGTCTTCACGAGGTGTCCGGGTGGGGCGAGGGCGCGGTCAGTGACGCCAGGACCACTGCGGCCAAACCACCCCCCGGTAGCCGCTGTGCCCGCGCGCGTGTGACATCCGTACACAGTATTCGAACGCAACGCCTCTCCTGGGGCAAGCGTTCGAGCTTGCCGAGGCCTCGTGCGGATGCGGCGTCCCGAAGCCCGGATCTCGACGTGCGGGTCCCGAGCTTCGGGACCGCCCGATCACTCCTTCGCGGGACTCCCGCCGGGTGCGGGCCCGGCGCTCGGGCTTCGGGTTCCGGGGGCCGGGATCCGAGGGCCGGGAGTCGAGACGCATCCGGGTGGGAAGAGAAGGAGGGGAAAGAACCTCCCGCCCTCCCGGACCCGTCACGGCCAGCAAGTATGACTAATCGTGACGGACTTGCGGCGGAGAGTCGTGGCTGCTTGCGGTGCCCTGTCGGTCGTCCCCCGCCAGCGCGCCGAGGGGCCGGTCTCCGCGCCCGTAGGCGCCTCCGGACCCTCGCCCGCGTACCTCGCACTCGCTCGTCTCGGCCGGACCGACGCCCGTCTCGCCCTCTCCGCGGCCGACTGCTCCGCGCCGGAGGGCGAACGCGACGTCACCGCCTACGTCGGCACTCTCCGGGACCTGCTCCGGCTCCCCTGAGACCCGCTCGGCTCACGCGCGGGAGTGAGGCGTGCGCACCTGTCCGATCGCGGCGGAAAACGGCCGAGTTTACCCATCGAGACCGTCCGCCACACGCCGCAGCGCCACCCGATGTTCCTCTAAGCGGCTGAACTTTTGTTGATCTGTGGCCAGTTGTGGGTGCAGTGGGCCTACCCTTGACTGGGTGAACCAGTTGAAGTCCCGTGCGCCCCACGCAGAGGCCGTCCTGCCCGGCACCCTGCCCGACGACCTGCGTGCCGAGCTCATCGCCTTCCGCCGTGATCTGCACATGCACCCCGAGCTCGGCAACCAGGAGTTCCGTACGACCGCCGCCATCAAGGCCAGGCTCGAGAAAGCCGGCCTGGAGCCGCAGGTGCTGCCAGGTGGCACGGGACTGGTCTGTGACGTGGGGGAGTGGGACGGGGTCACGCCGATGCTGGCGCTGAGGGGCGACATCGACGCGCTGCCGATCCCGGACACGAAGGTAGGGGTCTCCTACCGGTCCACCGTGCCCGACCGGGCACACGCCTGCGGACACGACGTCCACACCAGCTGCGTCCTGGGGGCCGGACTCGTCCTGAGCCAGCTGGACCGGCAGGGTCTGCTGCCCCGCCCGGTGCGGCTGATCTTCCAGCCCGCCGAGGAGGTGCTGCCCGGCGGCGCCTCCGACGCCGTCGCGGCCGGGGTGCTGGAAGGGGTGGCGCGGATCATCGGGCTGCACTGCGACCCCAAGGTGGACGTGGGCAAGATCGGACTCCGGATCGGGCCCATCACCTCCGCCTGCGACCGCGTGGAGATCTCCCTCGACGGACCCGGCGGGCACACCGCACGACCGCACCTCACCACCGACCTGGTCACCGCCGCCGCCCGGGTCGCCACCGACGTGCCGGCGCTGCTCGCGCGCCGGGTCGACGCACGGGCCGGGATGGCCGTCACCTGGGGCCGGCTGCAGACCGGCCACGCGCCCAACGTCATCCCGCAGCACGCCGAACTGTCCGGGACGGTTCGCTGCCTCGATCTGGAGAGCTGGCGGCAGGCGCCCGACCTGGTGCACGCGGCCATCGACGAAGTGGCCGGAATGTACCGGGCCAAGACGGTGATCGACTACGTCCGGGGTGTGCCGCCCGTCGTGAACGAGGCCGAGACGATCGGTCTCCTCGACGCCGCGATGACCATCCGCCGCGGATCGTATGCGATCGAGGACACCGAGCAGAGCCTCGGCGGAGAGGACTTCTCCTGGTATCTGGAGAAGATCCCCGGGGCCATGGCCAGACTCGGTGTGCGGGCGCCGGGCGACACTCGCGGTCTGGACCTGCACCGGGGGAACTTCGACGTGGACGAGGAAGCGATCACGGTCGGAGTGGAGCTGTTCACCGCCGCTGCTCTGCTGGACGCCTGACGCGGGGAGAGCGCGGCCGACGCTGCGGGAGGGCGCGAGGACGCCTGCCCCCACTGCCGAGCGCACGTTCGCGCGCGGCCGTGCGCGAGGCTCTCGGCCGACAGTGCGCGATCACATCGGTGGGGGAGGAGCGGAGTCCGCGGAGGTCCGCTGATCACGCCCTGATGCCCTTACGTTCCCGGTGGGTAACGTCTTGTGACCGGACACGACACCTCCTGTTCGCGACGATCCGATAACGGCTTCCGTACGGGTCCTTATCTGACATCTACGCGCGTTACGATCGCCGCGAAACCAGCGCCGGAAGAGGCGCTTCGGTCAGGTTTGAAGGAGCCTTCCCTTGCGCCGCGTATCCAAGATCGCTGCCGCGTGTACCGTCTCCGCGGCTCTCGCCTTCACCGCCACCGCGTGCGGTGAATCGTCCACCGAGAGCACCGGTTCGGACAAGGACCAGATGAAGATCGGCATGGCCTACGACGTCGGCGGCCGTGGCGACAACTCGTTCAACGACTCCGCCGCCCGTGGCCTGGACAAGGCCAAGGCCGAGTTCGACGCCGAGGCCAAGGAGCTCACCGCCAAGAGCGGCGAGACCCCGGCCGACCGTGAGCAGCGCCTCGCGTCGCTCGCCGAGGGCGGCTACAACCCGGTGATCGGCGTCGGTTTCGCCTACCAGGCCGCGCTCGAGAAGGTGGCCAAGTCCCACCCCGACACCACGTTCGGCCTGATCGACTCGGTTTCCGGGGCGAAGAACGTCGCCTCCATCGTCTTCACCGAGGAGCAGGGTTCCTACCTCGCCGGTGTCGCGGCGGCGCTGAAGTCCAAGGACGGTCAGGTCGGCTTCATCGGCGGCGTCGACCTCCCGCTGATCAAGAAGTTCGCGGCCGGTTTCCAGCAGGGCGTCACGGACACGGACCCGAAGGCCAAGGTCCAGATCCAGTACCTGACCACCGGTTCGGACCTGTCCGGTTTCGGTAGCCCGGACAAGGGCGAGGCCGCTGCCAAGGGCATGCTGGACAAGGGTGCCGACGTGATCTTCGCGGCGGCGGGCGGCTCCGGCGCCGGTGCGATCGAGGCCGTGGCCGGCAAGAAGGGCGCCTGGTCCATCGGCGTCGACTCCGACCAGGCCAAGGACCCGGCCCTGTCGAAGTACGCCGACACGATCATGACGTCCGTCGTGAAGAACGTCGACAGCGGTGTCTACGACCTGGTGAAGTCCGTCAAGGACGGCAAGCCGCTCACCGGCACGCAGACGTACTCCCTGGCCGAGGACGGTGTCAGCCTCACCACCACGGGCGACCACCTCAAGGACATCCAGGCCAAGATCGACGAGGCGAAGAAGAAGATCGTCGACGGCTCCATCAAGGTCAAGACCACGACCTGATCCGTCTGCTGAAGTCGGGGTGGGCCCGGGGCCGGTGGGGGCCGGCCGGGGGCCCCCCCACACCGAAAACAACCCGGCCGGGGCCCCCGCCCGGGGGCGGGAAAGGGGCCCGGGGGCGGTT
>NZ_JBHUYV010000031.1:0-26197 GCF_042667905.1 Streptomyces sp. NPDC057287
CCCCGTCCCGGCTGCCCGCCCCCGCCCGTTCCGTACGCTCAGAACTTGTTGCGCGGGGTGAGCCCCAGCGACATGCCGGAGAGGCCGCGCTGACGGCCGCTCAGCTTCTCCGCGATGGACCGCAGCGCGGAGCCCGCGGGGGAGTCAGGGTCGGACAGGACGACGGGCTTGCCCTCGTCGCCGCCCTCACGCAGCCGTACGTCGATCGGGATGGAGCCGAGCACCGGCACCTCGGCGCCGACCGTCTTCGTCAGCCCGTCGGCGACCCGCTGTCCGCCGCCCGAACCGAAGACGTCGACCATCTCGTCGCAGTGCGGGCACGGCATGCCCGACATGTTCTCGACGACACCGACGATCTTCTGGTGGGTCTGCACGGCGATGGAGCCGGCCCGCTCGGCGACCTCGGCAGCGGCCTGCTGCGGCGTCGTGACGACGAGGATCTCGGCGTTCGGGACGAGCTGCGCCACGGAGATCGCGATGTCACCGGTGCCCGGGGGCAGGTCCAGCAGCAGGACGTCCAGATCGCCCCAGTACACGTCGGCGAGGAACTGCTGCAGCGCGCGGTGCAGCATGGGACCGCGCCACACCACCGGGGCGTTGCCCGGGGTGAACATGCCGATGGAGATCACCTTCACGCCGTGCGCGGAGGGCGGCATGATCATGTTCTCGACCTGGGTGGGCTTGCCGTCGGCGCCGAGCATCCGGGGCACGCTGTGCCCGTAGATGTCCGCGTCCACCACACCGACCTTGAGGCCGTCGGCCGCCATGGCCGCCGCGAGGTTCACCGTCACCGACGACTTGCCCACGCCGCCCTTGCCCGACGCGACCGCGTAGACACGGGTCAGCGAACCGGGCTTGGCGAACGGCACCTCGCGCTCCGCCGTGCCGCCGCGCAGCGACGAGGCGAGCTCCTTGCGCTGTTCGTCGCTCATCACGTCGAGGGTGACCTCGACCCGCGAGACGCCCTCGACGCGGGCCACCGCGTCGGTCACGTTCTTGGTGATCGTCTCGCGCATCGGGCAGCCGGAGACCGTGAGGTACACGGTGACAGCGACTACACCGTCAGGATCGATCTCGACCGACTTCACCATGCCCAGCTCGGTGATCGGTCGGTGGATCTCCGGGTCGTTCACTGTCGCCAGTGCTTCACGCACCGCGTCTTCCGTAGCCATAGGACGATGGTACGGCGCCGGTGCCTACGGGCGGGTAGCCCCTCCACGGTCGGCTTCGTCACTCTCCGAGGGCAGGACCACCCGGCGCTCCTCCATGTCCTTCACCATGGCCTCCAGCTCCGAACGGATCCAGTCCCGGGTGGCGACCTCCCCGAGGCCCATCCGGAGCGCGGCGATCTCCCGGCTGAGGAACTCGGTGTCCGCGATGGAACGCTCGTTCTGCTTGCGGTCCTGCTCGTGGGTGACCCGGTCGCGGTCGTCCTGGCGGTTCTGCGCGAGCAGGATCAGCGGGGCGGCGTAGGACGCCTGGAGGGACAGCATCAGGGTCAGGAAGATGAAGGGGTACTCGTCGAACCGCAGCTTCTCCGGCGCGAAGATGTTCCACACCACCCACAGGATGATGATGAGCGTCATCCAGACGATGAACCGTCCGGTGCCCAGGAAGCGGGCGATGCGCTCGGAGAACCGGCCGAACGCCTCGGGGTCGTACTCGGGCAGCAGCCGGCGCCGGGGCGCCTTCGGCTGGTCGAGCCGGAAGCGCGGCGGGCGCACGATGCCCGAGGCGCCGGTCGGCGCGGCCCTCGCACGCTCCTCAGCGGCCATCGGTGATCTCCTCCTCGCCCAGGAAGTCGGTCTCGCGCCAGTCCTCGGGGAGCAGGTGGTCCAGCACGTCGTCGACGGTCACCGCACCCAGCAGGGAGCCGCTCTCGTCCACCACGGGCACCGAGACCATGTTGTACGCGGCCAGATAGCTGGTCACGGCGGGCAGCGGGGTGTCCGGTGACAGGGGGACGAGGTCGCTGTCGACGATCGAGCTGACCAGCGTGTACGGGGGATCCCGCAGCAGCCGCTGGAAGTGCACGGTGCCCAGGTACCTGCCGGTGGGCGTCTCGTCGGGCGACCGGCAGACGTACACCTGGGCGGCGAGCGCGGGCGACAGGTCCTGCTGGCGGACCCGGGCCAGCGCGTCCGCGACGGTCGCGTCGGGCCGCAGGATGATCGGCTCGGTCGTCATCAGGCCGCCCGCGGTCCGCTCCTCGTAGGAAAGCAGCCGGCGTACGTCGGCCGCGTCGTCCGGGCGCATCAGGGCCAGCAGGCGCTCCTTGTCGGCCTCCGGCAGCTCCGAGAGCAGGTCGGCGGCGTCGTCGGGGTCCATCGCCTCCAGGACGTCCGCTGCGCGGTCCTCCTCCAGCTTCCCCAGGATCTCCACCTGGTCGTCCTCGGGGAGCTCCTCCAGGACGTCGGCGAGCCGGTCGTCGTCCAGGGCGGCCGCGACCTCGGCCCGCCGTTTGGGCGTCAAGTGGTGCATGGCGTTGGCGACATCGGTCGGGCGCAGTCGCTCGAAGGTCGCCACCAGGCTCTCCGCGCCCTGCCCGTGCTCCTCCAGCGAGAAGCCCTCGACGGCCGACCACTCCACGGTCAGGGCCTCGCCCTTGCGCCGCAGCGCGCCGCCGCGTCCCTTGCGGACGAAGAACTTGTCGATCTCCCAGTCGCGTCGGGCCGGGAGCTGCTGGATGGCGACGTCGAGGACGGTCACCTCCTCGTCCGTCTCCACGAGGCGCACCCGCCGGTCAAGGAACTCACCGAGGACGAGTCGCTCGGTCGGGCGCTGCTCGAAGCGCCTCATGTTGACCACACCGGTGGTGATGACCTGGCCGGACTCGACGCCCGTCACCCGCGTCATCGGCAGGAAGATGCGCCGCCGGCTCACGACCTCGACGACCATGCCCAGCAGACGCGGCGGCTTGCCGCCGACCCGGAGCATCGCCACGAGATCGCGGACCCGGCCGACCTGGTCGCCGTTCGGGTCGAACACCGGTACGCCGGAGAGGTGTGAGACGAAAACTCTGGGAGTGCCTGCCGCCATCCTGTGCCCCTCCCTCTGTCCCCGCGTCCTCGTTTGCCGTGATCAGGCTAGCCCGTACCGGTCCGGGACGCCTTGGCGGACCGTCCGTCCGGCGCTCTGCCGATCGGCGTACGCGGCACGGGTACGCTGCCGTCTGCCAACCCCCGACACACAGATGAGAGGCAGTGCGCCCGTGACCTCTTCCGCCCCGGCCGTCCGGGCCCGCCGCCGGAACGCTTTCGCCGTGGTGCTCTGCGCGGGGCTGACCGTCGCGCTCACGGCCTGCGCCGGAGAGGACCCGGACAAGGGGACCAACGGCGTCGGCAAGCTGACGGCAGACCAGATCGACAAGAAGGCGCGGGCCGCCGCCGACGCCGCGGAGGCCGTGCGGCTGACGGGCAAACTGGTCAGCAAGGGCGGGACGTACACCCTGGACATGCAGCTGAGCGGCGAGGGCGGCACGGGGTCGGTCACGTCGAAGCAGAACACGTTCGCCCTGCTGCGCATCGGTGACGAGCTCTTCCTCAAGGCCGACGCGGGCTTCTGGAAGGACGAGAAGGCCGACGACGAGAGCGACCAGGCCGCCGACACGCTCGAGGGCAAGTTCGTGAAGGTCCCCGAGGACGACCCGACCTACCAGCAGCTGCGCGGCTTCACGGAGAAGAAGACGCTCCTCGACGGGATGCTCACCCTGCACGGGAAGATCAACAAGAGTGACCGGGACACGGTCGGCGGGGTGCCCACCGTGCAGATCATGGGCGGAGAGGGTGAGGGTGGTGCGCTGGACGTCTCCCTCAAGGGCACTCCCTACCCCCTGCGCGTGGCCCGGGGCGGGGGCGGTGGCACCGTCACCCTCGCCCACTGGGGCGAGAGCTTCCCGCTGGAGGCACCTTCCGACGACGACACGGTCGACTACGGCGGCGAGCTGCCCAGGTCGTCCGGCGGCTGACCGAGCCGGCCGCCGGACTCCTCAGCGCTTCCTGCGGCGCTTCAGCAGCAGCCGGGGGAGTGCGGCCGGGGCCGTCCGCCGCGTGGTCGCCCCGGTGGGCAAGGGCGGCGCGGCCAGCGAGCCGTCCGGCAGCTCGGTGCTCGACGCGCCGGGGGCCAGCCGTACGACGCGGCACTCGCGCGCCCACCGTTCCGTCAGCCGCTCGGCGTCCGGGGCGTTCAGCCGCTTGCCCTTGAGCTCGCCGACCGCCGCCTCCCACTCCTCGGAGTGCGGCTCCAGCACCACGACGGCGGCGGTCCAGCTGAGGAGCCTGCCGCCCTTGTCCTTGCTGCGTACGGTCACTTCGGCGGCGGAGCCGGCGTCCAGCCCGGCGGGGAGCGGCTGCTCCCCGGGGCCGTCACCGACGAGCAGGGCCGCGCCCTCGTGCCACACGTGCCACAGCGCCCGGGAGGCACCCGAGCCCCGCACCCAGATCAGGCCGGACTTCTTGGTGGCCTCCTCGACGAGAGCCCGGGCAAGCAACACGTCAGCAGCAGTCATGGGCGCACTCTATTAGAGCCAGCCGTTGCGCTTGAGGGTGCGGTGGATCGAGAAGCAGACGACGCCGATGAGGGCGAGCACCATCGGATAGCCGTACGTCCACCGCAGTTCGGGCATGTGCTCGAAGTTCATGCCGTAGACCCCGCAGATCATCGTCGGTACGGCGATGATCGCCGCCCAGGAGGTGATCTTGCGCATGTCCTCGTTCTGCGTGACGGTGGCCTGCGCCAGATTGGCCTGGAGGATCGAGTTGAGCAGCTCGTCGAAGCCGATGACCTCCTCGTGCACCCGGGCCAGGTGGTCGGCCACGTCACGGAAGTAGTTCTGGATGTCCGGGTCGATCAGCCGCATCGGGCGCTCGCTGAGCAGCTGCATCGGCCGCAGCAGCGGCGACACGGCGCGCTTGAACTCCAGCACCTCGCGCTTCAGCTGGTAGATCCGGCCGGCGTCCGATCCGCGCGGGCTTCCCTTGGCGGGGGTGGAGAACACGTCGATCTCCACCTCGTCGATGTCGTCCTGCACCGACGCCGCCACCGCGATGTAGCCGTCGACGACATGGTCTGCGATGGAGTGCAGCACGGCGGAGGGGCCCTTGGAGAGCAGCTCGGGGTCCTCCTGGAGGCGGTGGCGCAGGGCACGGAGCGAGCCCTGTCCGCCGTGCCGGACGGTGATGACGAAATCCCGTCCGGTGAAGCACATCACCTCGCCGGTCTCCACGACCTCGCTGGTCGCGGTCAGTTCCGCGTGCTCGACGTAGTGGATCGTCTTGAAGACGGTGAACAGCGTGTCGTCGTACCGCTCCAGCTTGGGCCGCTGGTGGGCGTGGACCGCGTCCTCGACGGCGAGCGGGTGGAGCCCGAACTCCCGTGCGATACCGGCGAACTCCTCCTCGGTCGGCTCGTGCAGGCCGATCCAGGCGAAGCCGCCCTCCTCCCGCACACGCAGCATCGCCTCGCGCGGTGTCAGGGACGAGACCTCGGTGAGCCGGCGCCCGTCCCGGTAGACCGCGCAGTCGACGACGGCACTGGAGGCGGACGGGTCACGGGTGGCGTCGTAGCTGTTGTACGGGGTGTTGCTCTTGCGCATGGACGGGCGCACGGCGGCGCGCAGGTCACGGATCATCGACATGGCTGGCTCCTCTTCACGGAGGGCCGTCGGCGGGGCACGTGGAACAGCCCGGAATGGGGACGTGCGCTCACGTCCGCAAAGCGGGCGGCACCGCGCGGGCACGATGACGGCGTTCGCTACAGACAGGCAAAAACGCGGGGCTCTTCCGGTGCGCGAACTGCCGTGGTGACGGCCGGGAAGGGCGTCAGATCACAGAAGGAAGGCGTCGTGCGGAAGGGCGGTTGGTACTGCACGGTCGACTTGGATCCACCGCAGCCCCACCTCCTCCGGCCGGTCCCCCGTGGGGGATCACGTGTTGTCAGGACTGAGAGCGCGCTTCTGCGTGCTGTCCCGACCGACGCCTCAGGCTATCAGCCGGTCGAGGAGCCAATCCCTTTCTGTTCCCATTCCTTACTCGTTCTATGCTCGCGGCATGGGAGAAATTCTTGATCTGGTCGAGGCCCGGCTCCGTACGGCGCTGGGTGAGCCGGACGCGCGCGCCGATGTGACCTTCCTCGGCACGGACCGCATCGAGGTGCTCCGCTTCATCGACGGTGACGTGGTGCGCTACGCCACGCTCGGTATGTCCGCCCAGCCGATGGCCGACCCGACCTCGCCCCTCGCCGACCCGGTGAAGGGCCCCCGTGCCGAGCTGGTCCTGTCCGTACGGGTGGGGCTCGCCGACACCGATCAGGTGCTGCGGCCCCTCGCGGTGCTCGCGGCCTCCCCTCAGGTCGAGGGGCTGATCGTGGCCCCCGGCGCGTCGCTGGACCTCGGGCAGCCGCTGTGGACCGGGGCTCCCTTCAGCTCCGTCCTGGTCGCCGAGCCGGGAGGCCTGGTCGAGGACCTGGAGCTGGACGCGCCGATGGACCCGGTGTGCTTCCTGCCGCTGCTTCCGATGACGCACAACGAGGCTGCCTGGAAGCGGGTCAGGGGCGCGCAGGAGCTCCAGGAGCGCTGGCTCTCGCAGGGGACGGACCTGCGGGACCCGCTGCGCGCGTCCGTGGCGCTGGACTGACGGGCCGGACGCGGGCAGGCCCCGCCGCGCGGCCGGTGGAGGGCCGTGGGCGGGGCAGGGGCAAGGGGTCTCAGGGCCGGTCGGCGAACACGGTGACGCCGTCCTCCGCGGCGTGGCGCGGCTCCAGCTCCTCGGCCTCGTGGGTCAGCGCCGAGCGCCTGACCCCGACGACGACGGCGCCGGCCAGGGCCGCGACGGCGGCGACCACGAACGGGACGTGGATGTCGCTCCACTCCTCGATCTTCGGGGCGAGGTAGGGAGCCGCCGCGGCGGCGAACCAGCGGACGAAGTTGTAGCCGGCGCTCGCCACCGGGCGCGGCGCGTCCGAGACGCTCAGGGCCAGTTCGGTGTAGACCGTGTTGTTCATGCCGATGAAGGCGCCCGAGACGATGGTGCAGACGACGGCCGTGGTGTGGTCGCCGTATCCGAGGATCACCAGGTCCGCGGCGAGCAGGACCAGAGAGCCGCCGACCACCTTCAGCGAGCCGAAGCGCCGCTGAAGGCGCGGTGCGACGAGCACCGAGAAGACGGCGAGCAGCAGCCCCCAGGCGAAGAACACCGCACCCGACCTGTACGGCGACATGTCCAGCACGAACGGCGTGAAGGCCAGGATCGTGAAGAACGCGTAGTTGTAGAAGAAGGCCGAGGTGGCGACCGAGGCCAGGCCTCCGTGTCCGAGTGCCTTCACCGGGTCGAGCAGGGAGGTCTTCCGCGCCGGCGTGGGCTGCTCCTTGAGGAACGCGGTGATGCAGAGGAAGCCGATCGCCATCAGGACCGCCGTGCCGAAGAACGGGTAGCGCCAGCTGGCGTCACCGAGCAGGGCGCCGACCAGGGGCCCGCAGGCCATTCCGAGCCCGAGCGCCGACTCGTACAGCAGGATCGCCGCCGCGCTGCCGCCGGCGGCAGCGCCGACGATCACCGCGAGGGCGGTGGACACGAACAGGGCGTTGCCCAGTCCCCAGCCGGCCCGGAAGCCGACCAGTTCCGCGACGGACGAGGACGTGCCGGAGAGTGCGGCGAAGACGACGACCAGGGCGAGCCCGACGAGCAGGGTCCAGCGTCCGCCGATGCGGCTGGAGACGAAGCCGGTGACCAGCATCGCGACCGCGGTGATCAGGAAGTACGAGGTGAACAGCAGGGACACCTGGCTGGGCGTGGCATCGAGTCCCTTCGCGATGGACGGCAGGATCGGGTCCACCAGGCCGATCCCCATGAAGGCCACGACCGAGGCGCCCGCCGTGGCCCAGACGGCCTTCGGCTGGCGCAGGATGCTGGTCGTCCCCTTGTCGAACGGATCCTCTCCCCGCATGGGTTCTCTCGCTCTCCACTAGATCGTTGCGTTGCGCACAGAATAAGTTAGCCATCCTAATAAGTGCAAGCTGCATCTATCTCTTCCGGCCGGAGCCGCGCTGCGGACGGGTGATCGTCCTTGACGCGGCGACGACCGGAGAGGACCGTTGGGCGCTATGAGGGGCGAACCCAGTTGCCCGAAGTGCGGTGGCCGGGTCAGGGCGCCCGGCCTCTTCGCCGATGCCTGGCAGTGCTCCGCACACGGCCAGGTGCACCCGATGCAGCCGGTGGTCCCGCCCAGCGTCGAGGCGCTGGGCGTGGTCGTGCACCGGGCCCAGGTGCCGGTGTGGATGCCCTGGCCGCTCCCGGTCGGCTGGCTCTTCACGGGCGCGGCGTACGCGGGCGACGACCGCAGCGGCGGCCGGGCGACCGCCGTCGTGTGTTCGGGCCCCGGTCCTCTCGGAGGCATGGGCGAACTGCTGCTCGTCGCCGAGGAGCTCGGCGTCGGGCTCGGCGCGCGTTACGCGGGCATCGACGGCCCCGACCCCGGCACCGGCCTGTGCGTCGACGGGGCCCCCGACGCCAAGGTCCTCGCGGCGGGGAGGCCCACAGCCCTCTGGCACGTCAAGGACGCGCCCCCCGACCGGGCGGTCTTCGCGGGCGAGGCGCGCGGCCTGTGGCTCTGGGCGATCGTCTGGCCCGAACAGTCCGGGCTCCTGATGTACGACGAACTGGTGCTGACCGACCTGCGCGACGCCGGCGGGGAAGTGGACCTCCTGCCGTGCGGAGCCCTCACCCCCCGGCTGCTCACGCCGCCCTGACCCCGGGCGGGCGCGGGACGGGGCCGGCCGGGTGACGCCCGGCGGTTATCCTTGACCGTCCCCTGTCCGTCCACCAGCACCGGAGTACGCGTCGTGCGCATCGATCTGCACACCCACTCCACCGCTTCGGACGGCACGGACACCCCCGCCGAGCTGGTGGCCAACGCCGCCGCGGCGGGCCTCGACGTCGTCGCCCTGACCGACCACGACACGGTCGCGGGTCACGCGGCAGCCGCGGCCGCCCTCCCCGAGGGCCTCACGCTCGTCACCGGCGCCGAGCTCTCCTGCCGCATCGACGGCATCGGCCTGCACATGCTGGCCTACCTCTTCGACCCGTCCGGGCCCGAACTGGCCCGCGAGCGGGAGCTCGTCCGGGACGACCGGGTGCCGCGCGCGCAGGCCATGGTGCTGAGGCTCCAGGAGCTGGGCGTGCCGGTCACCTGGGACCAGGTCGCGCGAATCGCCGGGGACGGGTCGGTCGGCCGCCCGCACGTCGCGACCGCGCTGGTGGAGCTCGGGGTCGTCGACACGGTCTCCGACGCCTTCACCTCGGCCTGGCTGGGCAACGGCGGTCGCGCGTACGCCGACAAGCACGAACTCGACCCGTTCGACGCGGTCCGGCTGGTGAAGGCCGCGGGCGGTGTCACCGTCTTCGCCCACCCGCTCGCCGTCAAGCGCGGCGAGGTGGTGCCCGAATCCGTGATCGCGCGGCTGGCCGCCGCAGGCCTCGACGGCATCGAGGTCGACCACATGGACCACGACGGGCCCACCAGGGCGCGGCTGCGGGGGCTCGCCTCCGAGCTGGGGCTGCTGCCCACCGGGTCCAGCGACTACCACGGCAGCCGCAAGACGGTCCGGCTCGGGGAGTACACCACCGACCCCGAGATCTACGGCGAGATCACCCGGCGTGCCACGGGGGCGTTCCCCGTGCCGGGCGCCGGCGGACCGCTCCCCGCGTAACGGGGCCCTCCTCTCCTCTCGCTCCTCCTCCCTGACCGTCGCGTCCTCGCGCGCCCGGGCGTCCTCCCGGCGTGCCGGCGCGCATCCTCCTGTCCGGCCCGCTCTTCTCTCGCAAGGCTCACCGTGTTCGACATCGCTGTCTTCGGATCCCTCTTCCTCACCCTTTTCGTGATCATGGATCCGCCCGGAATCACCCCGATCTTCCTCGCCCTCACCGCGGGCCGCCCCGCCAAGGTCCAGCGCAGGATGGCCCTGCAGGCGGTCGCCGTCGCCTTCGGCGTGATCGCCGTGTTCGGCCTCCTCGGCCAGCAGATCCTCGACTACCTGCATGTCTCCGTGCCCGCGCTGATGATCGCGGGCGGTCTGCTCCTGCTGCTCATCGCGCTGGACCTGCTGACCGGCAAGACGGACGAGCCGACGCAGACCAAGGACGTCAATGTGGCCCTCGTGCCGCTCGGCATGCCGCTGCTCGCCGGGCCCGGCGCGATCGTCTCGGTGATCCTCGCGGTACAGAACGCCGACGGGACCTCCGGCCAGATCTCGGTCTGGGCGGCGATCGTGGCGATGCACCTCGTGCTCTGGGTGACCATGCGGTACTCGCTGCTGATCATCCGCGTGATCAGGGACGGCGGGGTCGTGCTGGTGACCCGGCTCGCCGGGATGATGCTCTCGGCCATCGCGGTGCAGCAGATCATCAACGGCGTCACCCAGGTCGTCCAGAACTCCTGACGTCCACGTGCCCGGACACCACAGCGCCCCCGCACGGGCCTTCCGTGCGGGGGCGCTTCGTCTTTCTTCAGCTCGTCATGCGCTCGAAGTCAGCGACGCGAAGCAATACAAGGTGTTACGAAGCCGACGTGTCGGCCGGCCGGATGTAGATGCGCTGGCCCATTGCCGCGGCCTGCTGCACGATCCGGTTGACGGAGGCGGCGTCCACGACGGTGCTGTCCACGGCGGTACCGTCGACATCGTCGAGTCGCATGATCTCGAAGCGCATATGGCTTCCCTTCGTCTGATCCTCCTGCTGGAGAACTACTGGGAGGACGGGCTGGCCGTCCGCAAGGATGGGGAGCGCAAGCCGACTGCGTCTCGCGCTCCACAAGGGGTACAACGACTTGCCTACCGCAAACATTCCCTACGCTAAGGAAATTTTTTGGATGTCTAAGTACCCGTCGGTAATCAGCCATGTGCAGACAATGAGGCCAGAATGAGCCACGCGGACCCGCGGCCGGACGAGGAGCCCGGCATCCGCGACCAGTTGGACCGCACCAACGAGCTCCTCCAACGCGTCCTCGCCGAGGTCTCGAAGACCCCCTCCACTCATGCGATCTTCGTGGACGCGGGCTACGTCTACGCCGCGGCCGGGCTCCTCGTCACGGGCACCGAGGACCGCCGGTCCTTCGACCTCGACGCCGAAGGGCTGATCGAGGCCTTCATCGACAAGGCCCGTACGATCTTCGCCGACAGCAGGCTGCTGCGCGTGTACTGGTACGACGGGGCCAGGCGCCGGACCCACACCGTCGAGCAGCAGTCCATCGCCGAACTCCCCGACGTCAAGGTCAGGCTGGGCAACCTCAACGCCAACAATCAGCAGAAGGGCGTCGACTCCCTCATCCGCACCGACCTCGAGTCGCTCGCCCGGCACCGCGCCATCAGCGACGCGGCGCTCGTCGGAGGTGACGAGGACCTGGTCTCGGCCGTGGAGGCCGCCCAGGGCTACGGCGCCCGCGTCCACCTCTGGGGCATCGAGGCCGGGGAGGGCCGCAACCAGGCCGAGCCGCTGCTCTGGGAGGTCGACAGCCAGCGCACCTTCGACCTCGACTTCTGCCGTCCGTACGTGACCCGGCGCTCCGTCACGATGTACGAGGACGACGGTCCCGCGCCCGCCCGCGAGGACGTGCGGTTCGTCGGTGCGCAGATCGCGGCCAACTGGCTCTCCTCGCGCGGCCGTGAAGCTCTCGCCGACCTGCTGCCGGGCCACCCCTACCTGCCGGGCTCCGTCGACCAGGACCTGCTCGTCGAGGCCGAACGGCTCCTCCAGCACTCGCTGCGCGGCCATGCCCACCTGCGCCGGGCGCTGCGCGACGGCTTCTGGCAGCACCTGCAGGCGCAGTACTGACTCCGCCCGCCGGGCCGGCCGCCCCGGCCGGCCCGGGTGAGGGTCAGACGCCGTTCCAGAACGAGACGAGTGCGGCAGCGGTCTCCGCCGGACGGGCCGTGTTGGGGGAGTGCTCCGCACCCCTGATCACCGTCCGGCGGGCGCCCAGCCGCTCGGCCATCCGGTCGAGAAGCGGCACGGGCCAGACGTCGTCGCGCTCCCCCGAGACGACGTGCACGGGCAGGGACAGCGCGGCCAGTTCGGCCACCCGGTCGGGCTCGCAGCACAGCTGCGCGCCCGTGGCGGCCAGCTGCGCCGGGTCGTGACGCAGCCAGCGGCGGCGCAGGTCCTCCCCGTCACCGGTGTCGGCGTCCTCGGGCGGGTCCATCGCCCGCATCATCTGCCACACCTCGTCCATGCTCCAGCGCCCCACCGCGTCGCCGAGCAGCCGCGCCTTCTTCTGCTGCGCGAGGTCGATCTCGGCGGGACCGGACGACATCAGGGTCA
The DNA here is from genome assembly GCF_042667905.1 of Streptomyces sp. NPDC057287. Lineage (NCBI taxonomy): Bacteria > Bacillati > Actinomycetota > Actinomycetes > Kitasatosporales > Streptomycetaceae > Streptomyces > Streptomyces sp. NPDC057287. The sequence continues at coordinate 12,309 of NZ_JBHUYV010000031.1, forward strand.
GCGAACGGAAGGGCGCGGCGTCCATGAGTACCGCCGCGCGGGCGATCTGGCCGCCCAGGGAGTGGCCGAGCAGATGGATGCCGCCGGAGGCCGGGACCACGTCCGCGGCAGCCGCCTGGGCCAGTACGTCGCGCGCCAACTCCGCCTGGGCATAGGACTCCTGGCGCCCCGTCCCCTCGGTCTCGTACTGTCCGCGGCCGTCGGGGGAGAGCACGCGGAAACCGGCCTCGGCGAGCGGTTCGAGCAGCGCGATGAAGTCCTCCTTGCTGCCGGTGTACCCGGGCAGCAGGAGCGCGGTGGAGTGCGCGCCGGCAGGCGGTACCGCGTCCAGCACGGCGAAGTCCCCGCGCGCCGTACGCAGGACGCGGGAACGGGCGCAGGGCGGCGGGACGAAGGTGGGCGGCCGGCTCATGGGGCCGAGCGTATCGCCGGGCGCCCGGAAGCGCCCGGGCAGACGTACGGCCCCGGCCCCCGCCGAGCGGGAACCGGGGCCGTACGAAGGTGGCTGCGGCCGGTGATCAGCCCTCGGCCGACTCGGCGGCGGCGGCCGCGCGGGGACGACGCCTGCGCGGCTTCGTGGGCGCCTCGTCAGTCACGGCCTCGGACGCGACGGTGGCCTCCGCCTTGTCGGCTGCCGCGGCGCGCGGGCGACGACGGCGCGGCTTGGTCTCCACGGCGTCCTCGGCGGTCACCGCGGTGGCCACGGCCTCGGCCTTCGGCTTCGTGGCGGCGCGGGGACGACGGCGCGCCCTGGTCTCGGTCACGGGCTCGGAGACCGGCGCGATCTGGAAGTCGACCTCGTCGGCCGGCTTCACGATCCGGGTGCGGCGGCGCGGCTTGGTGGCCACGGGCTCCGCGGCCGGCGCGGCGATCGCCACGGTCTGGAAGTCGACCACGGGCTCGGCCACCGGGGCGGCCGGGGCGGACACGACGGCCGCTTCCTTCGGGGCCGCGGCGCGCGCACGGCGGCGGCGCGGCTTCGCCTCCGCGGCCGGCTCGGCCTCGGGTGCGGCGGCCGGGGCCTCCGCGACCGGAGCCTCGGCGACGGCCACCGCGGCCTCGGCGACACCCTCGGTGACGGCGGCACGGGTACGGCGCCGGCGGCGCGGGGTGCGCGGCTCCGGCGTGTCCTCACCTGCCGGCTCGACGGCGGGAGCGGGCACGGTCACGGCGGCGGCCTCGTCGGTGACGCCGCCGCTCCGCGTGCGGCGACGCTGACGCGGCGTGCGCGGCGGGCGCTCCTCACGGGGTGCCGGGGCGGAGGCTGCGGACTTGCGGCCGCGGCCGCCGGTCTCGCCGAGGTCCTCGAGCTCCTCCGCGCGCAGACCCGCACGGGTCCGCTCGGTGCGCGGCAGGACACCCTTGGTGCCGGCCGGGATGCGGAGCTCCTCGTACAGGTGCGGGGAGGTGGAGTACGTCTCCGGCGGGTCCGGGAACTTCAGGTCCAGCGCCTTGTTGATCAGCTGCCAGCGCGGGATGTCGTCCCAGTCGACCAGCGTGATCGCGATGCCCTTGGCACCCGCGCGGCCGGTACGGCCGATGCGGTGGAGGTACGTCTTCTCGTCCTCCGGCGACTGGTAGTTGATGACATGGGTCACACCCTCGACGTCGATGCCGCGCGCGGCGACATCGGTGCAGACGAGGACGTCCACCTTGCCGTTGCGGAAGGCCCGCAGCGCCTGCTCACGGGCGCCCTGGCCGAGGTCGCCGTGGACCGCGCCGGACGCGAAGCCGCGCTTCTCCAGCTGCTCGGCGATGTCGGCGGCCGTCCGCTTCGTGCGGCAGAAGATCATCGCCAGCCCGCGGCCCTCGGCCTGCAGGATGCGCGAGACCATCTCCGGCTTGTCCATGTTGTGGGCGCGGTAGACGTGCTGCGCCGTGTTCTTGACGGTCGTGCCCTCGTCGTCGGGCGAGGTGGCGTTGATGTGCGTCGGCTGCGACATGTAGCGGCGCGCGAGGCTGATGACGGCGCCCGGCATGGTGGCCGAGAAGAGCATCGTCTGGCGCTTCGGCGGCAGCATGGTGATGATGCGCTCGACGTCGGGCAGGAAGCCGAGGTCGAGCATCTCGTCGGCCTCGTCCAGGACGAGGACACGGATGTGCGAGAGGTCGAGCTTGCGCTGGCCCGCCAGGTCGAGCAGCCGGCCCGGGGTGCCGACGACCACGTCGACGCCCTTCTTAAGGGCCTCGACCTGGGGCTCGTAGGCCCGGCCGCCGTAGATCGCGAGAACGCGGACGTTACGGGCCTTGCCGGCGGTCAGGAGGTCGTTGGTGACCTGCTGGCAGAGCTCGCGGGTCGGAACGACGATCAGGGCCTGCGGCGCGTCGGTCAGCTTCTCGGGCGCGGCGCGGCCCGCCTCGACGTCGGCGGGGACGGTCACGCGCTCCAGGAGCGGGAGACCGAAGCCCAGCGTCTTGCCGGTGCCGGTCTTGGCCTGGCCGATGACGTCGGAGCCGGAGAGCGCTACGGGGAGCGTCATCTCCTGGATGGGGAAGGGGGACGTGATGCCGACCGCCTCGAGGGCTTCGGCCGTCTCGGTAAGGATTCCGAGGTCGCGGAACGTAGTCAGGGTGCTGCCTCTTCTGTGAGACGCGGCCCGAGGCGAACGCTGGGGGTCGTACCGTGCCGGGGTCTGTCGTCCGGCCGTGGATGGGCCGGGTGGCGCGGGACCACTGCCGTCGCTCGAGCGCTCGTGCCGCTGAGGGGGCCCCTCATCTGCGGTCGTACGTGGTGTACACACCGCGTGGAGGGCTGTCGGGTCGGAGCCGATCGGGCCACCGACCGGGCATCCTCATTCAAGGTCGCGCTCCTGGCACACCAAAATGCTCAGCAAGCGCAATACCACTGTACCCCGGATTCGCGCATGCGTGTTGGGCGAATTCATCGGAACGGTGTGATGTCTCCTGCTGACCAGGCCCTTCGGTCCCCCTCGGGGCGGGCTATTCTGCGCTCCATGGAGACGCCTGACAACGCCACTGAAGTATCCGACGAAGCTCCCGCACCGACCGGAATCGCCGCCCAGGACTGGGCCACCGCCTCCGCCGACCCGCAGTACCGCGCCGCGGTCGTGGATCTGCTCGGCGCTCTCGCCTACGGGGAACTCGCGGCCTTCGAGCGTCTCGCCGAGGATGCCAAACTCGCGCCGACACTCGGCGACAAGGCTGCCCTGGCAAGGATGGCGTCCGCCGAATTCCATCATTTCGAGCAGCTCACCGACCGGCTCACCGCCGTCGACGAGACGCCGACCGCGGCCATGGAGCCGTTCGCCAAGGCGCTGGACGACTTCCACCGCCAGACGGCCCCCTCGGACTGGCTGGAGGGCCTGGTCAAGGCGTACGTCGGCGACTCGATCGCCAGCGACTTCTACCGGGAGATCGCCGCCCGCCTCGACATGGACACCCGGTCCCTCGTCCTCTCCGTGCTCGACGACACGGGCCACGGGAACTTCGCGGTGGAGAAGGTGCGGGCCGCCATCGAGGCGGAGCCCCGGGTCGGCGGCAGGCTCGCCCTCTGGGCGCGCAGGCTGATGGGCGAGGCGCTCTCGCAGGCCCAGCGGGTGGTCGCCGACCGCGACGCCCTGTCCACGATGCTCGTGGGCGGAGTGGCGGACGGCTTCGACCTCGCCGAGGTCGGCAGGATGTTCTCCCGGATCACCGAGGCGCACACCAAGCGGATGGCCGCGCTCGGCCTCGCGGCCTGAGCGGCGGGCCCTACTGGGCCGCCGCTGATCGCACCCGTCGGCCGCCGCGCGGGCGGATCAGCAGGGACAGGGTCACCGCCCCGACCAGAACGGCGCCGGTGGGCGTCGCCAGGACATGGCCGGAGCCCAGCGTCGAATGCGTCAGATACGCACCGAACAGGGCGCCCAGCCCACCCGTGGCGAACACCACGCGGGAGGACGGGAGCCGGCCGGGCAGAGCGCGGAGCGCGACCCAGGAAAGGGCGAGTCCGAGCACGACGGAGCTGATGGATTCCCAGAGCACAGAGGGGTCACCTCGCTAAGTGGCGCAGCGGTCGGTCGGTCCTAGGCCGTCTTACCCGTGGCCTGCGGAATACAACCCTCCTCCGCTCCCGTGAACCCCACCGAGGGAAGAATCGGGAGCAGGTCCGACGGAGAAGCGGTGAAGGCCCGGCGGATGATTCCGCCGGGCCTCCACCTCTGCTGCCACGTCGCGCGGGCTACAGCGCGCCGAATCCCACCCGCCGGGTGCTGGGCTCGCCGATCTCCACGTAGGCGATCCGGTCGGCCGGCACCAGGACCTTGCGGCCCTTGTCGTCCGTGAGGCTGAGCAGCTGCGCCTTGCCGTTGAGCGCCTCGCCGACCGCGCTCTCGACCTCTTCGGCGGAAAGTCCGCTCTCCAGAACGATCTCGCGGGGCGTGTGCTGCACCCCGATCTTGACCTCCACGGCTATGTCCCTCCGACGGTCCGTCTCTGCGCGGTGTACCGCGCCGTACGCAGCACACATTAACCCGGTGAAGGGACGGACCACGGGTCGACCGGCAACGCCCGCAGCGAACACCGGTCCTCGCTCCGGCCGGGGCTCAGTGCTGATCGACGCCGTGCAGGGGGAATCCGGCGATACCCCGCCAGGCCAGAGACGTGAGCAGCTGGACGGCGGTCTCACGCGGAATGCCGGAGCGGCTGGAGAGCCAGTAGCGCGCCACGACCTGGGAGACACCGCCGAGGCCGACCGCGAGCAGCATCGATTCGTCCTTGGACAGGCCCGTGTCGCCGGCGATGACGTCGGAGATGGCCTCCGCGCACTGCAGCGATACGCGGTCGACCCTTTCGCGGACCGCCGGCTCGTTCGTCAGGTCGGACTCGAAGACCAGGCGGAAGGCGCCGCCCTCGTCCTCCACGTACGCGAAGTAGGCGTCCATCGTCGCCTCGACGCGCATCTTGTTGTCCGTCGTCGAGGCGAGCGCCGTACGGACCGCCTGGAGAAGCGACTCGCAGTGCTGGTCGAGAAGGGCGAGGTAGAGGTCCAGCTTGCCCGGGAAGTGCTGGTAGAGCACCGGCTTGCTGACGCCCGCCCGCTCGGCGATGTCGTCCATCGCCGCGGCGTGGTAGCCCTGCGCGACGAAGACCTCCTGGGCGGCGCCCAGCAGCTGATTGCGTCGGGCACGGCGGGGCAGCCGGGTGCCCCGCGGGCGCGCCGCCTCTGTCTGCTCGATGGCTGTCACGCCGCCTCCCAATTTCGTGGTCGAACACAGTCGTACCGTGCACGCTGCGCCGTGGGGCCATCGTACTTTTGAGTAACCCGGGTGTGCGCGGCGCGGACGCAGAATTTCACGGACCGGACGGCTGCGGTAGCCGCAGATGGACGGGCCCATGCCGCAAAGCGGTGCGTTCTACCGGTATTCGTCCTCGTCCACCGCGACGACGCGGGCCTGCTCGGCCGCATCCGCCTCGTTCGCCGCGCCGCGGTCGACGCCGGTGGGCGGTTCGTCGCGCTCCGGCCGGACGGCGGCCTGCTGTTCGGCGGCATCGGCCTCAGGGGCTTCGGGGTCCGGTTCGTCCGGCTGGGGATCCTCGAAGGTCTCCGGGTCGCTCGGGTCGACCGTCATGGTGGCTCCCTTCCTTCCCTTGCAGCCTAGGAGCAACCCCCCGGGGGCGCTATGCGGCCTGTGACCGCGAACACATGAACCACCGCGTGATCGTCTCGTAACATTGCCGCATGTCTTCGACCGAGCTGCCCGGTATCCAGGCCGCCGCCGCCGCGGTGGCACCCACGGTCAGTGCCGTCCGGGTCGCCGAGGGGGAGAAGCTGCGCACCGTCGCGCTGCCCGGCCTCACCCTGACCGTCCGCTCCCGGCCGGCGGAGACGGAGGGGCCGGCTCCCGCTCTCTTCGTGCACGGCCTGGGCGGCTCCTCCCAGAACTGGTCGGCCCTGATGCCGCTGCTGGCGGACACGCTCGACAGCGAGGCGGTCGACCTGCCCGGGTTCGGGGACTCCCCGCCCCCGGACGACGGGAACTACTCCGTCACCGGACACGCCCGGGCGGTGATGCGGCTGCTGGACGCGGACCGGCGCGGGCCCGTTCACCTTTTCGGTAATTCTCTGGGTGGCGCCGTTGCCACCCGGGTCGCTGCGGTGCGGCCCGATCTGGTGCGCACCCTGACGCTGATCTCCCCGGCCCTGCCCGAGATCCGGGTCCAGCGGCCGGCCGTACCGACCGCCCTGCTCGCACTCCCGGGCGTCGCGTCCCTGTTCGTCCGGCTCACCCGGGACTGGACCGCCGAACAGCGCACCCGTGGTGCCATGGCACTCTGTTACGGCGATCCGGCACGAATCTCCGACGAAGCCTTCCGCCACGCGGTGGGTGAGATGGAGCGACGGCTGGAGCTGCCGTACTTCTGGGACGCCATGACGCGCTCGGCACGGGGCATCGTCGATGCCTACACGCTGGGAGGACAGCACGGGCTGTGGCGCCAGGCCGAGCGGGTGCTCGCACCGACCCTGCTGGTGTACGGCGGACGGGACCAGCTCGTCTCGTACCGGATGGCACGCAGGGCGTCCGCGGCATTCCGCGACTCGCGCCTGCTGACACTGCCCGATGCCGGGCACGTGGCGATGATGGAGTACCCGGAGGCGGTCGCCCAGGCCTTCCGGGAACTGCTCGACGAAAGCGGCGGGAGCTGATCCGGGGCGTGGGACGACATAGCCGAAAGGGCCCCGAGGCCACCCGGCGCGACAACGGCACCGCCGCCGCGGCGGGTGCGGAACGCGGCACAGGCAGGCGCGGGCGGGAAGCCGTCACGCCGCCTCCGCGGGAGGGCCACAGCCCGTTCCTCGACGCTCCGCAGGTGCGGGGCGGACACCCCGAACAGCGTGAGCCCGGTGGGGGCTGGGGAACCGCGCCGCAGCCGCCGTACGACAGCCGGCGGGATCCGGCGGGTCCGGGCGGCCAGGACGTCTTCCGTGCCCGGCAGGCAGCCATGGCCCGGCAGCAGGCGGCGCGGCAGGAGACCGAGCGCCGTACGGCGGGACCGCAGACCGGCAGCTCCACGCTGATACCGGGCCCGCGCAGGGAGTTCCTGGAGGCGTTCGACACCACGCCTTCGCTCCCCGGACCGCCGCTCCCGCCCGAGGACGCCCGGACGTCCGCGGAGCCCGACGGATCCGGCGGTGTCCCGGAGGACGGGGAGGCACGCGGGGCGAAGGGGGGCAAGGGCCGCACCTTCACCGGGATCGCGGCCGCCGCCGTGACCACGGTGCTCGCGGTCGTGGTGGCCGGGCAGGTGGCGCAGGATCCCGGGGGTGCGGTCGACGGTCCGCAGTCCTCGGGCGTCGACCGGCAGGACTCCGGGGACGCCTCCCGCTCGGTGGACCGGCCGACCCCCCAGGTGCAGCGGCAGGAGGTCAAGCCCCTGTCGTACGCCCAGAAGATGGCCACCGCCTATCCCCTGGCCCCGGACCTGAAGGCGTCCGGGAAGTTCGAGGCGGTGCCCGGGCTCGCCGAGGCTCCGGGCAAGGGGCACGAGTACCGGTACCGGATCGACGTCGAGAAGGGACTCGGCCTCGACACCGGGCTGTTCGCCGAAGCGGTGCAGAAGACGCTGAACGACGACCGCAGCTGGGCGCACAACGGTGCCATGACCTTCGAGCGGATCTCCTCCGGTGAGCCCGACTTCGTGATCACTCTCGCGAGCCCGGGGACCACCGGGGTCTGGTGCGAGAAGTCCGGCCTGGACACCACGGAGGACAACGTCTCCTGCGACTCGGCCGCCACCGACCGCGTGATGATCAACGCGTACCGCTGGGCGCAGGGAGCCTCCACCTTCGGCAAGGACAAGCTTCTGACCTACCGTCAGATGCTGATCAACCACGAGGTCGGCCACCGGCTGGGGCACAACCACGTGAGCTGCCGCACCCCGGGGGCCCTGGCGCCCGTGATGCAGCAGCAGACCAAGACCCTGGACATCGACGGCATCAAGTGCCGCCCCAACCCCTGGGTGTATCCGGGTAGTTGAGTGGCCGAGGAGACGCGCTGTCCGCATGGTGGGACGCGCGTCTCATTGCGCGTTGACATCGGAGGAGGGGTCGTCCATATTTCTCCGCATGTCACGCAGCCCTGCAACCTCCGAGCGCGCCGCCCTTGAGCTGGCGCTCCTCGGCGTGGCCGGGCACTGCGTAGCCGACGTTCTCTGTCGCTGACGCCTGCTCGAGCGCGCGTCGGCTTCCCGGCGAGCCCCTTGGCGGGCTCCTCGGACCTCTTCCCTGCCGCGCCCGGGCGTACTCCGTCCGCAGGCGCGGCATTCCGGTTTCCGGTCCCCCTTCCCCCGTCACCGGGGCGGGACCGGCTGCGCCCGCACGGACATCTCCACCTCCCTGCCGCAGCACACCGAGAGGTCATCTTCCGATGAGTCAGCCGTCCGTCATATCACGCCGTGTGGCAACCGCCGCCGCTGTCGGTCTCGCCCTGGTCGCAGGCCTCGCGGCCTGCGCGGGGCCCAAGGAGGACGGGGGAAGCGGCGGCGGGTCCGGCGCCTCGGGCAAGCCGCAGAAGGGGGGCACCCTCACGGTCCTCAACAGCAACCCGCAGGAGGACTTCGACCCCGCGCGGCTCTACACCTCCGGCGGCGGCAACGTCCCCTCCCTCGTCTTCCGCACGCTCACCACGCGCAACCGCGAGAACGGCGCGGCGGGCGCCGAGGTCGTGCCCGACCTCGCCACCGACCTGGGCACGCCCAGCAAGAACGCCACCGTCTGGACGTACACCCTCAAGGACGGCCTGAAGTACGAGGACGGCACCGCGATCACCAGTGCGGACATCAAGTACGGCATCGAGCGCTCCTTCGCCGCCGAACTCTCCGGCGGCGCCCCCTACCTGCGCGACTGGCTGATCGGCGGCGCCGACTACCAGGGCCCGTACAAGGACAAGAAGGGCCTCGCCTCGATCGAGGTGCCGGACGACAAGACCATCGTCTTCCACCTGAACAAGCCCGAGGGCGAGTTCCCCTTCCTCGCCACCCAGACCCAGACGACCCCGGTGCCGAAGGCCAAGGACACGGGCACCAAGTACGAGGAGCACCCCGTCTCCTCCGGGCCGTACAAGGTCGTCACGAACGAGAACGACGGCGAGCGGCTCGTCCTGGAGCGCAACGAGCACTGGTCGGCGGAGACCGACGAGGAGCGCAAGGCCTACCCGGACAAGATCGACGTACGCTCCGGCCTGGACTCCGCCGTCATCAACCAGCGGCTCTCCGCCTCGCAGGGCGTCGACGCCGCCGCCGTCACGACCGACACCAACCTCGGCCCGGCCGAGCTGGCCCAGGTCTCCGGTGACAGGAAGCTCGCCGCCCGCGTCGGCACAGGCCACTTCGGCTACACGAACTACATCGCCTTCAACCCGAAGGTGAAGCCGTTCGACGACCCCAAGGTGCGCCAGGCGATCTCGTACGCCGTCGACCGCTCCTCCGTGATCAACGCGGCAGGCGGCTCCTCGCTCGCGGAGCCCGCCACCACCTACCTGCCGAACCAGAAGTCCTTCGGCTACACGCCGTACGACCACTTCCCGGCGGGCGGGACCGGCAACGCCGCCAAGGCCAAGGAGCTGCTGAAGGAGGCCGGTTACCCCAAGGGCCTGAAGGTCACCCTCACGCACTCCAACGACAAGGACTTCGAGACCAGCCCGGAGATCGCCACGGCACTCCAGGCCGCGCTCAAGAAGGCCGGGATCACCGTCGAGCTCAAGGGCCTGGAGAGCAACGACTACTCCGACACCATCCACAGCGCCTCCAAGGAGCCGGGCTTCTTCCTCGCCCACTGGGGTGCCGACTGGCCCTCCGGCGGCCCGTTCCTCGCGCCGATCTTCGACGGCCGCCAGATCGTGAAGGACGGGGCCAACTTCAACACCGGCTTCCTGAACGACGCGTCGGTCAACAAGGAGATCGACGAGATCAACAAGCTCACCGACCTGGAGGCCGCGGCCCGGCGCTGGGGCGCGCTCGACAAGAAGATCGGCGAGCAGGCCCTGACGGTGCCGCTCTTCCACCCGGTCTACAAGCGCCTCTACGGCCAGGACATCAAGAACGTCGTCATCAGCGACTGGACCGGCGTCCTCGACATCTCCCAGACAGCGGTCAAGTAACCATGTCGGAAGCACTTCTGGTCCAGGAGGCGGGGGCGGCGCCGGTCGCCGCCCCCGCCTCGGGGGCCCGTCAGTTCTGGCGGCGGCTGCGCGCACAGCGCGCGGCCGCCGTCGCGGCGGCCGTGGTCCTCCTGCTCCTCCTGGCCGCGATCGGCGCGCCGCTGCTCGCCGCGCTCGCGGGCCAGGATCCCAACACCTACCACCCCGACCTCGTCGACTCGGCGGCCGGCGGGGTCCCCATCGGTTCCTTCGGCGGCATCAGCGCGGACCACTGGTTCGGCGTCGAACCGCAGACCGGCCGCGACCTCTTCGCCCGCGTCGTGTACGGGGCCCGGGTCTCGCTCGGCGTGGCCGTCGTGGCCACCGTCCTCCAGGTCACCATCGGCGTGGCCGTGGGTCTGGCGGCCGCCCTCGGCAGCCGCCCGGTCGACCAGGTCCTCAGCCGGATCACCGACATCAACGTCGCCCTGCCGCTCATGGTCATCGCCCTGGGCCTGCTCGCGATCGTGCCGGCCTCCTTCCCCCGGCCCGTCCTGATCGCGCTGGTCATCGGCGGCATCAACTGGGCGGGGACGTCCAAGATCGTGCGTGCCCAGACGCTCGCCCTGAAGTCCCTCGACTTCGTCTCCGCGGCCCGCCTCGCCGGCCGCGGACGGTGGAGCATCGCCCGGCGCGAACTGCTGCCCTCGCTCGCCGCGCCCGTCATCACGTACGCCGCGCTGCTCTTCCCCGTCAACATCACCGTGGAGGCGGCCCTGTCCTTCCTCGGAGTCGGCATCAAGCCGCCCACCCCGTCCTGGGGGCAGATGCTCACCGAGGCCGACACCTGGTACCAGTCGGCCCCCACCTATCTCCTGCTGCCCGCCGGGCTGCTGTTCGCGACCGTGCTCGCCCTGACCGTGCTCGGCGAGGGCGTCCGCACGGCACTCGACCCGCGGGCCGCCTCCCGGCTGCGGATCGGCACGGGACGCAGGGAACGCACGAAGGAGCAGGCGTCGTGACCGGTTTCCTGCTGAGACGGCTCGGCGGAGCCGTCTTCGTCCTCCTCTCCCTGACCGTCGTCCTGTACGCGGTCTTCTACGTGGCCCCGGGTGACGTGGCCCAGATCACCTGCGGGCCCCGGTGCTCGCCCGCCCAGGTCGCCCAGGTCACCGAGCAGCTCCGGCTCGACGACCCCGTGTACACGCAGTACTGGCACTTCCTCCAGGGCGTCGTCGCCGGACGGGACTTCTCCACCGGCACCGGCGTGGAGCACTGCTCCGCGCCCTGCCTCGGGATCTCGTACCAGAGCGACCAGCAGATCACGCGGCTGATCCTGGCCAAGCTGCCGGTCACCGGCTCGCTCGTCGTCGGCGCCTTCGCCCTCTGGATCCTGCTCGGCGTCGGTACGGGAGTGCTGTCCGCCTGGCGGCGGGGCCGGATCACCGAGCGGGCCCTGACCTGGCTGACCCTGGCCGGCACGGCCACGCCGGTCTTCGTCATCGGGCTGCTGCTCATCATCGTCTTCTGCTCCACGCTGCAGTGGCTGCCCTCGCCGACCTATGTGCCCTTCACCGAGGACCCCGAGCAATGGGCCTGGGGGCTCCTGTTGCCCTGGGTGTCCCTGGCGCTCATCGAGTCCGCCAAGTACGCCCGGCTGACCAGGAGCTCCATGCTGGAGACGCTGGCCGAGGACCATGTGCGCACCTTCCGCGCCTACGGCGTCAGCGAGCGCGCCATCATCGGACGGCACGCGCTGCGCGGTGCGCTCGCACCCGTGATCGCGCTCAGCGCGCTGGACTTCGGCAGCATGTTCGGCGGCGCCGTGCTCACCGAGTCCCTCTTCGGGATCCCGGGCATCGGGCGCGAACTGGTGCACGCCGTCAAGGTCGTCGATCTGCCCATGGTCGTCGGCATGGTGCTGGTGACCGGCTTCTTCGTGGTGCTCGCCAATGCCGTCGCGGACCTGCTGTACGCGCTGGCCGACCGACGGGTGGTCCTGTCATGACAACACCTCTGGTCCAGGTCGAGGACCTCACCATCGACTTCGGCGCCGTCCGTGCCGTGGACGGGCTCTCCTTCACCCTGGAGGCGGGCGCCGCCCTCGGTGTCGTCGGCGAGTCAGGCTCCGGCAAGAGCGCGTCGGCCTCCGCCCTGCTCGGACTGCACCGGGGCACGGGGGCCCGGGTGACCGGGACCGTCCGCGTCGCCGGTACGGACGTGGGCACGGCGGACGACGCCGGGCTCCGGGCGCTGCGGGGTGCGAAGGCCGCGATGGTCTTCCAGGACCCGCTCTCCTCGCTCGACCCGTACTACACCGTCGGCGACCAGATCGCCGAGGTGTACCGGGTGCACAACTCCGTCTCCCGGCGAGCGGCACGGGCCCGGGCCGTCGAGGTCCTGGGCCGGGTCGGCATCCCGGACGCGGCCCGCCGCGCCCGGTCCCGGCCGCACGAGTTCTCCGGGGGGATGCGGCAGCGGGCCCTCATCGCGACGGCCCTTGCCTGCGAACCCCGGCTGATCATCGCCGACGAGCCGACCACCGCCCTCGACGTCATCGTGCAGGCCCAGATCCTGGACCTGCTGCACGACCTGCGCCGTGAGACGGGCATGGGGCTGCTGCTGGTCACCCACGACGTGGGCGTCGCGGCGGAGAGCGTGGACGACGTCCTGGTGATGCAGAACGGGCGCGCGGTGGAACGCGGGCCGGTCGCCGAGGTGCTGGGCGCCCCCCGTGAGCCGTACACCCGCGAGCTCCTGGCGTCGGTGCCCCGCCTCGACGAGAGGCGGCCCGGGGTCCCCGGCCCGAGGACCGCGCCGTCCGAGGCCGCACCGCTCCTCGAAGCCGTCGGCCTCCGGCGCGAGTTCGGCCGGGGGAGCGGCCGTGTCACCGCCGTGGACGGGGTCTCGCTGACCGTCCGCGCCGGCGAGACTCTCGGCATCGTGGGGGAGAGCGGCAGCGGGAAGACGACGCTCGGGCGCATGCTCGTGCGGCTGATCGACCCGACGGCGGGCGGACTGCGGTACGGGGGAAGGGAGATCGGCTCTCTGTCGGAGAGGGAGCTCCTTCCCTTCCGCCGTGAGCTCCAGATGGTCTTCCAGGACCCCGTCGCCTCGCTCAACCCGCGCCGCTCGATCGGTGAGTCCGTGGCGGATCCCCTCCGCGCGGCGGGCGAGACCGACGAGACCCGGATCCGGGACCGGGTGCGCGAGCTGCTCGAACGGGTCGGCCTCGACGCCGGCCGGAGCGAACGCTATCCGCACGAGTTCAGCGGCGGGCAGCGCCAGCGGGTCGGCATCGCGCGTGCGCTCGCCGCCGAGCCGAAGCTGATCGTCTGCGACGAACCGGTCTCCGCGCTCGACGTCACGACCCAGGCCCAGGTGATCGACCTGCTCGCGGAGCTCCAGCGGGAGCTCGGCCTCGGGCTCGTCTTCATCGCCCACGACCTGGCCGTCGTACGGCAGGTCAGCGACCGCGTGGCGGTGATGCGGCAGGGCCGGATCGTCGAGCAGGGCATCGTCGACGAGGTCTACGGATCGCCACGGGACCCGTACACCAAGCAGCTCCTGGCCGCGGTGCCCGCCCTCGATCCCGCACGCGCCGCGGAACGCCGCGCGGCCCGCTCGGAGCTGGCCGCAGCCTGACTCAGCGTCACCGAACCCCCTTTTTATCGCAACAGAACGCGACTGGGGCGGGAAAGTTACGACGGTTCACCCCTTTCGGTGGTGGGGCGGGCCCCCCCCCCCCCCCCCCCCCCCGGTTGCCCCCAACGGGGGGGCGCCGCGGGGGGGCGGGGACAACCGGCGGGGCCC
>NZ_JBHUYV010000031.1:26207-49251 GCF_042667905.1 Streptomyces sp. NPDC057287
ATCAATCACACGACCCGGGGTGGGGGGTTTTATTCCCCCTATCTCCGCTGCTTGTTGTGGGGCCCCCACCACCCCCCCCCCCCCCCCACCTCTGTATCCGCATACGGTCGTCCCGCTGCGAGTCGCCGATCAACGGCGGCTGCCCACAAGGGAGATCGGGGGTGTGCTCGTGCGGATCGGACTCCTCACGGACGGTGGTTATCCGTATGCGACCGGTGAGTCCAGACTCTGGTGCGACCGCCTGGTGCGCGGTCTTCCCCAGCACGAGTTCGACCTCTTCGCCCTCAGCCGCTCCGCCGACCAGGAACAACAGGGCTGGGTCAGGCTTCCCGACAGGATCGGACGGGTGCGGACGGCGCCGCTGTGGACGCACGAGGAGGACACCCGTCACCCCGGCCGTCCCAGAGGCCTCACGGGAAGACTCGCCACAGGCCTGGGGCGGTCGTACGGACGCCGTGACCGGCGGTGCTTCACGGCGCATGTGACGGCGCTCGTCGAGGCCGTCCGCGCGGGTACGGAGACCGGGCCGGAATCCGGCGGCGCCGACGCCGGGGCGGCGTCGGGGCTCTTCGCGGACGGTCTCTACGGACTCGCCGAACTGGCCCGGGAGCGCGGCGGGCTGCGGACCGCCCTGCGCTCCGAGACGACCGTACGCATCGTGGAGTCGGCCTGCCGCGCTCCGGGGACCGGGCGGACCGTCCACAGTGCCACCGTGCCCGACTACCTCGCCTTCACGGCCGAGCTGGAGCGTGCGCTGCGCCCCCTCTCCCTCGACTGGTACGACGAGGACGGGCTCGGCGCGGTCGACCTCTGCCATGCGGCGTCGGGCGGCGCGGCGGCTCTTCCGGGACTGCTGGCCAAACGCTTCTTCGGCGTGCCTCTGCTGGTGACGGAGCACGGCGTACCGCTGCGGGCCCACTACCTCGCGGCGCCCGGAGCGGAGCTCGGTGCGCCGGTGCGCGCCCTGCTGGCCAACTTCCACGGGCTGCTCGCCTCCGAGGTGTACCGGCAGGCAGCGCTCATCACCCCCGGCAACACCCATGTGCGCCGTTGGCAGGAGCGCTTCGGTGCCGACCGGGCCAAGCTGCGCACCGTCTACCCGGGCATGGAGGCGGAGCGCTTCGGAGCCGTGGGGGAAGGCGACGACGACGGCGGTCCCGGCACGGTGGTGTGGATCGGGCGGATCGAACCCGCCAAGGACCTCATCGCCCTGCTGCACGCCTTCGCCGAGGTGCGCAGGGCCGAGCCGGAAGCCCGCCTGCGGATCTTCGGCGCTCCGGCGCAGGGGGCGGAGAGCGACACCTACCTGGCCCACTGCAGGGCTCTCGCCGCCCAGCTCTTCCCCGACGAGGCCGCGGACGCCCATGCCGAGGGCGACAACCCGGTCACCTTCGAGGAGATCGGCGGCCCCGAGGTACCCGACCTCGCGGAGGCCTACGCCGCGGGCGGAGTCGTCGTGCTGTCCAGCGTCGTCGAGGGCTTTCCCATCAGCCTGGTGGAGGCGATGTTCTGCGGCCGGGCCACCGTCTCGACGGACGTGGGAGCAGTGGTGGAGATCGTCGGCGGTACGGGGCTGGTGGTGCCCCCGCGCAATCCGCGGGCGCTCGCCGATGCCTGTGTCGCGCTCCTGCGCGACCCCGAGCGCCGTGCGCGCCTGGGCGCGGCGGCGCGTGCCAGGGCGCTCGAACTCTTCACCGTGGACCAGAACCTCGCGGCATTTCGCGGCATCTACCTGGACCTGGTGGGGCAGGCCCCGGCCCGCTGGTCCTCACCGGCCGACCCCCGGGACCCGGCAGGCCCGCCGCGCCCCTTCGCCACGCCCCCGGAGGCCCATGTGCTGGGAGCCCTGCCTCCCGAGCCGGTCTCCGCAGGTGCGCGCGCGCCCCGGGTGCCGAGCTGGGCCGTCGCCGCGGAAGCCGTGTGCGCGGGCGCACGCGGGGCGGGTGACGGCGATGCGTGACGAGACGAGCGGCCACGACCACGGAGGAGCCCCGATGGGCAGACCGACCGACGCCCCTGCTCCGGACGCCGGGGGAGAGGCGGCGGACGCGCGGCCGGGAGCGGTCCGTTCCGCCGTCCGGGCACCCGAGATCGCCTACCACCCCGCCCGCAGGCCGGCCGCCCGGCGCGGACCCGCGGACCCCGTCAAGGTGCTCATGCACCGGCACCGGGACCTCTGCGAGCGTGCCGTCGACCCCCTGGAGATCGCCGCCGGCCTGGAGGCCCACGGGCTCACCGACCGGACCGCCGCGCGCTACCGGCACCGCGACGTCTTCTCGCTCGCCGAGGAGCTCTACGCCCGTGTGCCCGGCGCGCGCAGGCACGCCCCCCGAGCCCCCCGGTCCCGGCCGTACCCCGGCAAGGACACGCGGGCCGGATGGACCCTCTCCGCGCTGCTGCCCGGGGCCGCCTGCCTCGCCACCGCCGGAGCCCTCAGGGTCACCGAGGGGGTGCTGGGCGGCGAAGCCCGGTTCGCGGTGACCGCCGCCGGCGCGCTGCTCGTCCTCCTCGGGCTGCGGCTCTGCCTGCGCGGCGGCCCGCTGCGCGCGCCGGACGGCGCCGGGGGCGTCACGCTGTACGTCTGCTGGCTCCTCGGCTACGTCGTGTACGGCGACGACCTGCTCGCCCAGGTCATCAGCGGCGGCCCCGACGGCCACTGGACCGCGGCTCCCGCACCGCTGCTCGGGCTGGCATCGGCCCTCGCCCCCGCGGCCTGGTGCGCCCACCTGTTCGCCGGGCACGCGCACCACCGGCTCGCCGGCTCCCACGCCCTGGCGGAGTTCGGCGCCGGTGTGCGCCCCCTCCTCTTCGGCGTCGTCGCGCTCTTCCTCGGCGCGCTCACCGCACTCCTCCATCTCGCCGACCTCGGCCACCCCGGCCCCGGACCCGGCCCGGCGGGCCCCGCCGCTCTCGGCGTCCTGCTCTTCCTGGCCCGGCTGCTGGCCGTCCACGGCTTCCCCGAACCCGCCGCCACCGCACTCGCCGCGGCCTGCGCCGCCGAGGTGGCGGCCCCCTTCCTGGTCCTCGCCGGGCGGCTGCCCGGCCTCGACCTCCTCGCCCGGCCGGTCGACGCGGTCGTCGCCGCGGCCGGCCCCGGCGGCGTACAGGTCCTCGCGTGCGGCATCGCCGCATTCGGGCTGCTGGTCCACGCATCGGTCACCCTCACCCGGGCGTCCGCCCACGCCTCGGCCTGAGGGCGCCGCCCCACCCCGCGGAGCCGACGCCGCGGGTTCCCCGTACCGCACACACCTTCCTCAAGGAGACACCGGACATGACCCCCCAGTCCCCCGCACCGGCAGCGCGCCGTCGGCACCGAAGGGGTGCGCGATGAGGGTTCTGCTGCTCGGAGCCAACGGATTCCTCGGCCGCTTCGTCGCCGACCGCCTGCTCGCCGACCCCGCTGTGCACCTCACGGCTCTCGGCCGCGGCGACGACGCCGACGTGCGTTTCGACCTCGCGGGCGGCAGCCCCGGAGCGCTCACCCGCTTCCTGGACGCCGTCCACCCCGGGGTCGTCGTCAACTGCGCGGGTGCCACCCGCGGCGGAGCCCGGGATCTCACGCGCCACAACACCGTCGCCGTGGCCACCGTCTGCGAGGCCATGCGCCGAAGCGGCTGCAGCGCACGGCTCGTCCAGGTCGGCTGCGCCTCCGAATACGGACCCTCGCAGCCCGGTTCGTCCACCGCCGAGGACGCGGTGCCCCGGCCCGGCGGCCCGTACGGCGTCAGCAAGCTGGCCGCCACGGAGCTGGTCCTCGGCTCCGGACTGGACGCGGTCGTGCTGCGGGTCTTCTCACCGGTGGGGCCGGGAACCCCGGCAGGCTCCCCGCTCGGCCGGCTCGCCGAGACGATGCGCCGCGCCATGCAGTCCGGCGACCCCGAGCTGAAGCTCAGCGGCCTCGGGGTGCAGCGCGACTTCGTCGACGTACGCGACGTGGCGCGCGCCGTGCACGCCGCCTCGCTCTCCGCCGCCCAGGGCGTCGTCAACATCGGCACCGGCAGGGCCGTACGGCTGCGCGACGCGGCGGCGGTCCTCGCCAGGGTCGCCGGATACGCGGGCGCGCTCCACGAGCTCGACGCGCCCCCCGCCCGGCTCCCCATCGGTGCCCCCCGCGCCTCCACCGAGTCGGTCGTGGAGCACCTCGCGGCGACCCCCTCCCCTTACCCCGACGGCTGCGGTACCTGGCAGCAGGCCGATGTGCGCACCGCCAGGGACCGGCTCGGCTGGCGTCCCCGGATCAATCTGGAGGAGTCCCTCGCGGACATCTGGATGGAGGCCGCATGCCGCATCTGACCAGCACCGGTCCCGCGCTGCGGACCGGCGGCGCGGACCGGCTCGGCGTCGGCGTGCCCGGATACGCCCATCCGCTGCTGGCGCCCGCGGAGTGGGCCGGGCTGAACCGGCCCGGGACCCCGCTGCACTGGGCGGTCCTCAACATCGACGACGGCCCGGGCGCGCGGCCCGACCCGCACTGCCTGGAGGCTGCCGGGCGGCTGCGCAACGCCCGCGAGCGCGCGTTGCACGGGGAAGTGCCCGAGGACAGCGTCCGGGCAGCGGGGGGACGGCTGCTCGGACACATCGACCTGGCCTTCGGCAGCCGCCCCTTCGGTGAGCTGGTCGCCGACGCCCAGTCCTACCTCGACTGGTACCGGGTCGGCGGCTTCTACCTGGACCACTGCCCGGCCGAGCGTGACGGGCTCCAGGCCGTCCGCCGGCTCACCAGCACCCTGGCCGCCCTGCTCGCCGACAGCGACAGCGCGGACCAGGAGGGCGGACGCCTGGTCCTGGGCCACGGCACCCATCCGCACCCGGGCTACGCCGAGGCCGCCGACCAGCTGGTCACCTTCCGGGGAGCCTGGACCGACTACCGCTGGTCGCAGGTGGCCGAGTGGACCGCCGCCTACGAACCGGGCCGCTTCGCCCACTTCGTCCACGGGGTCCCGCGCACGCACCTGGAGGAGGCCATGCGTATCGCCCGCTGGCAGGGCGCGGGCACGATCTTCTTCACGGACCGGGACGGAGCGAAGGGACAAAGCGATCCATTCGCGGCACTGCCCAGCTACTGGGACGAATTCGTCTCGCGGATCGGACCCGGTATCTCGGAATGAGGAGGGGCGTGGCAGTGTTACGGGAGAACAACCGTACGTAGATGAAGTACGTAGAAACCGACCACCTGCATTGTTGAGGTTCCTGTGTCGCTGCCACCCCTGGTCGAGCCAGCTGCTGAGCTCACCGTCGACGAGGTCCGCAGGTACTCCCGCCACCTGATCATCCCGGATGTCGGGATGGACGGACAGAAGCGGCTGAAGAACGCGAAGGTGCTCTGTGTCGGCGCCGGCGGCCTCGGCTCGCCGGCGCTGATGTACCTGGCCGCTGCCGGTGTCGGCACGCTCGGCATCGTGGAGTTCGACGAGGTCGACGAGTCGAACCTGCAGCGCCAGATCATCCACAGCCAGGCCGACATCGGCCGGTCCAAGGCGCAGTCCGCCAAGGACTCCGTGCTGGGCATCAACCCGCTGGTGAACGTGATCCTCCACGAGGAACGGCTCGAAGCCGAGAACGTGATGGAGATCTTCGCCCAGTACGACCTGATCGTGGACGGCACGGACAACTTCGCCACCCGCTATCTCGTCAACGACGCCGCGGTCCTGCTGAACAAGCCGTACGTCTGGGGCTCGATCTACCGCTTCGACGGTCAGGCCTCCGTCTTCTGGTCCGAGCACGGCCCCTGCTACCGCTGCCTCTACCCGGAGCCGCCGCCCCCCGGCATGGTTCCGTCCTGCGCCGAGGGCGGTGTCCTGGGCGTGCTCTGCGCGTCCATCGGCTCCATCCAGGTCAACGAGGCCATCAAGCTGCTCGCCGGCATCGGCGACCCGCTGGTCGGCCGCCTGATGATCTACGACGCGCTGGAGATGCAGTACCGCCAGGTCAAGGTCCGCAAGGACCCCGACTGCGCCGTGTGCGGCGAGAACCCCACCGTCACCGAGCTCATCGACTACGAGGCCTTCTGCGGCGTCGTGTCCGAGGAGGCCCAGGAGGCGGCGGCCGGTTCCACGATCACTCCCAAGCAGCTCAAGGAGTGGATCGACGGCGACGAGAAGATCGAGATCATCGACGTCCGCGAGCCCAACGAGTACGAGATCGTCTCGATCCCGGGCTCCCGGCTGGTCCCGAAGAACGAGTTCCTGATGGGCAACGCCCTCCAGGACCTTCCGCAGGACAGGCGCATCGTCCTGAACTGCAAGACCGGTGTCCGCAGTGCGGAGGTCCTCGCGGTCCTCAAGTCGGCGGGCTTCGCCGACGCGGTGCACGTCGGCGGCGGCGTCATCGGCTGGGTCCACCAGATCGAGCCCGAGAAGCCGGTCTACTAGACCTGTGATGTGACGAAGGGGCCGGCTCCGGCGACGGAGCCGGCCCCTTCGTGCGCCATGACGCGGTCAGAAGCAGGGTGCGCCCGTCCGCCGGGACGCGGTCAGGAGCAGGTGCGCCCGTCCTCCGGGACCTTCCCCTCCAGGAAGTAGGCGTCGACGAGTGAGGTCACGCACGCGCTCTCGCCGTACGAGCCGTGCCCCTCGCCCTCGTTGGTCAGCATGACGCCGACACCCTCACCCAGCTCGTCGGCCATCCTCTGCGCGCCCTCGTACGGGGTCGCCGGGTCGCCGGTCGTGCCGATCACCAGGATCGGGGCGGCGCCCGGGGCGCTCGCCTCCGGGGTGTCGCGCTCGCCCTCGACCGGCCACCCCGCACACCAGCCGGCCGTGTCCCAGGCCAGGAACGGGCCGAAGACAGGGGACAGCTCCCGGAACTCGGGGAGCAGCGCCCGGGCCTCGGCCGCCGTCGGCCGCGCCCTGGCGTCGGCGCAGGAGATCGCCCGTTGCGCATGGCTCCGGGTGTCGTAGTGCCCGTGCTCGTCGCGGCCGTTGTACGAGTCGGCCAGCCGGAGCAGCCGGTCGCCCCTGCCCCTGTCCGCCGCCTCGTCGAGCGCGGCCGTCAGCGACGGCCAGCTGCTCCTGGAGTAGAGGGGGGTCACGATGCCGGTGACGGCGAGCGATTCGTTGAGCTCGCGCCCGGAGGCGGTCGGCAACGGGTCCTTGTCGATCCGCTCCAGCAGCGCCGCAATGCGCCGTGTGCCCGCCGCGGGATCCTGGCCGCGGTCCTTCAGGTAGTTCTCCAGGGCCCGCTGGAAGCCGGTCGCCTGGTTGCGGGCGTGGCCCACCGTGTCCGCCGTCGGGTCGACGACGGCGTCGAGCACGACCCTTCCCACGGTCTCCGGGAAGAGGTGCGCGTAGGTCCCGCCGAGCTCCGTGCCGTACGAGATGCCGAAGTACGACAGCTTCCTGTCCCCGAGCGCCCGGCGGATCGCGTCCATGTCCCGGGCGGCGCTCGTGGTGCCGACGTGGGGGAGGAGCGCGCCGGAGAGGCGTCCGCAGCCGGCGGCGAAGTCCGTGCCGTCCGCGATGAAGGCGGCTTCCTCCGCGGCCGTCTCCGGGGTCATGTCGACCTCGCGGTAGGCCTTCTCCTCTTCCTTGTCGCCGCGGCAGCGGACCCGCGCGTCGGCTGTGACCCCGCGGGGGTCGAAGCCCACCAGGTCGTAGCGGGTGTTGAGCTCCCTGTACGAGGAGGCGGCGCGCGGCAGGATGTCCACTCCGGAGCCGCCGGGTCCGCCGAAGTTGAAGAGCAGCGATCCGAGCCGCTCGCTCTTACTGGTGGCGGCTCTCCGGATCAGGGCGATGCCGATCGTCTCCCCGTCCGGATCCGCGTGGTCCAGGGGTACGTCGAGGGTGGCGCACCGCCAGGCGGTACCGGGCGCGGTACCGCCTTCCGGCGCGTCACAGCGTTTCCAGTCCAGCGGCCGGACCGCGGTGGGAGTGCCGGGCGACGGATCCCGGGACGTCTGCGGTGCCGAGCCCTCCGACGGCCTCGGGGGCGCCGGGCCGTCGTCGCACCCCGTGAGGACCGCCGTCACCAGCAGGGCGGCCGCCGCACCGGCGCGGGCCCGTCCACGTACGCGCATGCGCGCTTCCTCCCCCGTGCCGTGAGGGCGACGACCGGAGCGGTCCGGTGTCCCCGAAGTCCGGCCGTCCGACGGGCGGCCGCGTGACCCGGCGGCCCTCGCAAGCGGCCCGATGTCACGCCGTCCAACGAGCGGTCACCCGCAGACCGTTCCCGACTTCGGCACCTTCCCCGCGAGCAGATAGCTGTCCACGGCCCTCTGCACGCAGGTGCTTCCGCCGTTGTACGCCCCGTGGCCCTCGCCCTTGTACGTGAGCTCGATCCCGACCCCCTTGCCGAGCTCGGCGGCCATCGCCTTCGCGCCGGCGTACGGCGTCGCCGGGTCCCCGGTGTTGCCGATGACCAGGATCGGGGCCGAGCCGGGCGCGCTGACGTCCGGAGTGTTCCAGGCGCCCGCGACGGGCCAGCCGGTGCAGGCCATCAGCCCCCAGCCCAGGTAGTCGCCGAACACGGGGGAGGCCTCGCGGAACCGGGGGAGCGCCTTCCGGGTCTGTTCCAGGGTGTACCGCTGCTTGGAGTCCGCACAGTTGATGGCGGTGTTGGCGGCGTTCGAGTTGTCGTAGTGCCCGTCCTCGGAGCGGCCGTTCAGCGAGTCGGCGAGGGCGAGCAGCAGGCCGCCGTTGTCACCGTCCGCCTCGTCGAGGCCCTGTTCGAGCAGAGGCCAGGTCTCCTTGGAGTAGAGGGCCGACGCGATGCCGGTGGTGGCCTGGGTCTCCGTCAGCTCCCGGTCACCGAGGCCCGGTACAGGCTTCTTCTCCAGCTTCGCGAGCAGATCGGCGATCCAGTCCTGGACCTCCTCGGAGGTGGCTCCCGGGAGCTTGCAGTCGTCCCGCTCGGCGCAGTCGGCCGTGAAGTTGTCGAGGGCGAGCTGGAAGCCCTCGGCCTGGCCGAGCGAGGACTCCAGGGAGTCCTCCGTGGGGTCGACGACCGCGTCCAGGACGGCCCGGCCGACGTTCTTCGGGTACAGGTGCGCGTAGACGCCGCCCAGCTCGGTGCCGTACGAGATCCCGAAGTAGTACAGCTTGTCGTCGCCGAGCACCTGCCGCAGCAGGTCCATGTCCCGGGCCGCGTTCGTCGTGCCGACGTACGGCAGTTCGTCGCCGGAGTTGTCCTCGCAGTCCGCGATGTACGCCTTCTGGTCGTCGACGAACGCCTTCTCCTCCGCGGAGTCGTCCGGGGTGCCGTCCTGCTCGTAGCGGGCGTCCAGCGTCTCGTCGTCCGAGCACTCGACGCCCTCGCTGCGGCCGACCCCGCGCGGGTCGAAACTGACCAGGTCGTAGCGGGTGCGCAGCGCGTCGTAGTCGGTTCCGAAGGACGGCAGGGTGGCGACACCGGAGGCGCCGGGCCCGCCGAAGTTGAAGATCAGCGAGCCGATCCGCCGGTCCTGGTTCCTGGCGGCGGCGCGGATGAGCGCCAGCTCGATGGTCCGGCCGCCCGGGTCCCCGTAGTCGAGGGGGGCGTCCATGAAGGAGCACTGCCAGGACGCCCCGCCCGGGAGGGGCGAAGGGGACGTACCGCTGCCCTGGGCCTCGTTGGGGGCCGGGCAGGGCTGCCAGTCGAGCTTCTGGGAGGACAGCTTCGCGGGCGTCGCCGTGGGGGACGCCGTCGACGCGGCCGTGGGGGTCGCCTTCTCCGTTCCTCCGTCGTCGCCGTCGTCCGAGCAGGCGGCCAGCGGCAGCAGCACGGTGGCGGTGGCGACGAGGGCGGCGGCACGCAGAGCGGGAGAGGTCCTCATGAACCCATCGTGCGGCGGGGCGCGGGGGAACGCGCGGGGCGCGGTCCATGCGAGTGGCGCGCCTCGCGCATACGTTCTAGAGCTCGCCCTTGCGGGTCAGCTGGTTGAAGCAGATCCACCCGGGAAGCACCGGCAGCCACAGCGTCATCACGCGGTACAGCAGCACGGCCGGCGCGGCGACCTCCTTCGGCAGGCCCACCGCGATCAGACCCAGGGTCAGCGCGCCCTCGACCGCGCCCATTCCGCCGGGCGTGGGCGCCGCCGACCCGAGGGCGTTGCCCGCGAGGAAGACCACGGCGATGCTGGCGTAGCTGAGCTGCGGCACGTCGGGACCGCTGAAGGCGCGGATCGACGCGTCGAGGCACATGACGAACAGCCCGGTCAGCAGCAGCATGCCGCCGATGCCCGTGACCAGCTTCTGCGGACGCTGCACCACGTCGAGCATGCGCGGTACGACGCCGGCGAACAGCGACCGCACCCGGGTGACGACGAACTTCCGCAGGAACGGGATCGCGGTCACCACCAGCACGAGCACGGCGACCGTGAGCAGGCCCGCGATGACCGTCCTCGACGGGGTGAGCGAGTCCGGGGTCTTCTCCGTCCCGGTGAGGTAGCCGAACAGCGCCAGCAGCAGGATGTGGGCGCCGAGACCGAAGAGCTGGGAGGCGCCCACGCTCGCGACGGCGAGTCCCGGGCGCACCCCGGCGCGTTGCAGGAAGCGGGTGTTGAGCGCCACACCGCCGACCGCCGCCGGCGCCACGATCTTCACGAACGACCCGGCCACCTGCGCCAGCACGGTCTTCCCGAAGGGCACACGCTCGGGCACGAAGCCGAGCAGACTCATGGCCGCGGCGATGTAGCTCAGGGCCGAGAAACCCAGCGCCGCCGCCACCCAGCCCCATTCGGCCTGCTCCACGACCGTGCCGAAGTCGGCTTCGGTGACCTGCGAGATCAGGAAGTAGGCCGCGATGGAACCCGCGATGAAGCTGAAGAGGGTACGCGGCTTGATGCGCTCCAGCCGGACCGGTTCGACCGGCGCCTGCGGCCTGATCAGCAGCACCTGGCGGCGGATCTGAGCCAGCATGTCCTCCTCGCGGGCCTCGTCCAGGGCATCGTCTATCGCCCGCTTCTCGGCCTGCTTCTCCGTGCGCAGGGACTTGCGGACGGCCTTGCGGTCGCTGGCCGCGGAGACGTCGTGCTCCTCCGCCCTGGCCTGCTTGGCGGCCTGCGAGGCCTCGAGCACCGCCTCGCGCTCGCGCTGCGAGCGCTCCCGGGCGAGCCTGCGCAGCGTCGCCCGGGTGGACCGGCTCAGGGCGATCGGCTGGAGCAGCGGCAGGCAGTCGGCGACCGCGTCCGGACCGAGCACGGCGAGTGCCCCGGCGACGGCCCGTTCGGCACCCACACGCAGCCCTGTGGTGGTGAGCAGCTGGGCGACGTCCATGCGCAGGATCAGGTCACCGGCCGCGATCTCGCCGCCCCGCAGGTCGGTGACGAACACCGTGCCGGAACGATCCACCAGGATGGCGTCGCCGGTGAGCCTGCGGTGGGCGATCCGGCGCGACTGGAGCGCTCTCACCTGCCGCCAGGCACCCCGCACCAGGTCGTCGGTGATCTCCTCGTCCTCCAGCGCGTCCAGCGAGCGCCCTCCGATGTGCTCGTAGACAAGCATCACGGCGTCGGGTCCGAGCTCGGACGTGGCGATCAGCTTGGGTGCGTTGGCCCCGGCGGCGATCGCCGCGTACGCGAGGAGCGCCTCCTGCTCCAGGGCCTGGCGCAGCGACTGGATGGAGCGGCGCTGGGTGATGCTCCGCAGGGTGAGCCTGCGCCACACCCGGTAGAAGAAGCCCTGGGCCTGCTGTTCGCGGTCGACGACCGTGACGTCCAGCGGTGGCCCGTCCTCCAGCGTGACCAGATAGCGACGGCCCCGGTCGTTCTGGTCGATGGTGTCGTGGGTGTCCTCGGTGCGCATCGCGGCCACCGGACGGAAGCCCACGTGGCGCAGACCGGCCATCAGGTGCTGGCCGGTCGGACGGACGTTCGGCGAGCCGACCGCGTAGAGAGTGCCGTACGCCACGGTCCAGCCGATCAGCACGGTGAGGACGATCGAGAACGGTGTGGTGTAGCCGCCGACCAGCATCGCGAAGGCGTCCAGGAGCAGCACGACCCACAGCACGACCCGCCAGCGCGGTCTGCGTGCCATCCCGACCGCCGTCATGTAGGCGATGACGGGTGCGAGGTATCCGTGCACCGGGTCGGTGAGCGCGTCCCCCGGCTGGGGCTGGGTCAGGGCCTCCCGGATCGTCCCGGGGGCCGACCGGGCCACCCAGAGATCGGTGGCGAGGGTCACTCCGTGGGCCAGCACGGCGGCGAGCACGCCGTCCGCGATCCGCAGTCCGTCGCGCTTGACCAGGCGCTCGATCGCGAAGGCGACCGGCACCAGGAGCACGGCGATGCTGGACATCAGGCCGGCGAGCTTGATCAGCAGGTCGGGGGCCTGCTCGGTGCCCTTGGAGATGTCGTCCTCGAGGCCGGTGGTGGTCCCCTGGGCGAAGGCGGCGACGGCGAAGAGCAGGGCGATCGCGAGGACCCCGACGAGGAGCCTCAGCAGATCGGAGGGGCGGTGCACACGGGCGGGCAGCAGCGGCTCGTCACCCGAGACACGGTCGCTCAGCGCGGCCTCGGACGAGGCGAGCGTCGAGCCCGAGAGATGCCCCCGGGACGACCGCGAGGTCTCCCCGGTGTCCGAGGCGTCCGCCGCGGTCTCAGGGGTGTCCGACGTGTTCGAGGTGTCGGAGGCGTCCGTGCGGGCGGGCGCGTCCGGGCGCGGCTCCGCGTCGGAGGCGTCCGCCGCCTTCGGTGGCTGCACGCCCTGCTCCTTAGCCTCTGATGGATCTTCGTGTTCTCGTATCACCGGTCACCGCCCGCATGATGGTGGCACGGCCTGCAGACAGAGGGGGGCATCAGGGTGCATTGCGCGGGCGCGATGCGCAACATACGCTGCTCCGCCCCCGTGCGCACGGAGTGTGACGAGGCTGACACCGGCGGGGGGCGGTTGTCGGTGGCGTACGGCAGGATGGGGCGGATGAGCCAAGACCGGACGAGCGGCGGCCGGGCCGCGCCCGCGAGCCCCGTGACCGCCGAGCTGCCCGCATACGCCGAACGCGTCCTGGACGTGGCGGACCTCGTCCCGCCCGGCCGCGTCATGACCTACGGCGACGTCGCGGAGTGGCTCGGGGACGGCGGTCCGAGACAGGTGGGCCGGGTGATGGCCCTGTACGGCTCCGCGGCGCCCTGGTGGCGCGTGGTGCGGGCCGACGGGCTGCTGCTGCCCGGTCACGAGCTGCGGGCGCTCGGCCACTACCGCGAGGAGGGCACGCCGCTGCGCGAGGCCCCGCGCGGCACGGACGGGCACGTCCCGCGGCTCGACATGAAGCGCGCCCGATGGGACGGCGTGACCGGCGGTCAGGGCGAGGAAGCTCACACCTGACAGCTTCCGCCATCGGGCTCCGCAGGGACGGGCGCCTGGCCGGTGTGCGCGGCGCGCCGGGACCGCGGGTGACGCCCACATGTGACGGGGGACGCGCTCCACCGCCTGATTTCCGCCCCGCCGCTGGCGTAGCGTCGTCATACGCGGGGACGCTCCGCCCCCTTCTCCGTCCCTGTCACGACCGGGCCGGCCCCGGGCGGCCGTCACCATCAGGCCGGGCCCCCGCGCAGACCGAGGCGCACCCACCGGGGCCTGGCCCCCGCAAAGACCGACTCGCACCCACCGGGGCCCAGCCCTCCGCAAAGACCGAGTACACCCACCAGGACCGGCGAACCACGTGAGCTCCTCCTTCACCACCCGGAACAGCCCGCACCGTCAGGCACGGCGGCGGGCCCCGGGCGCGTACCGGCTGGTGCGTACGCCGCCGGGTTCCGTGGACTCCCCCTTCCTGGACGCGCCGCAGCGCGCGGTGGCCGACCACCGGGACGGCCCGCTGCTGGTCCTCGCCGGACCGGGCACCGGCAAGACCACGACCCTGGTCGAGGCCGTCGCGCGACGCGTGGCCCGGGGGACCGACCCGTCCCGCATCCTCGTCCTCACCTTCAGCCGCAAGGCGGCGGTCGAGCTGCGCGACAGGATGGCGGCCCGGCTCGGCGGGACGAGGGGACCGCAGGCCACCACCTTCCACTCGTACTGCTACGCCCTGGTCCGCGCGCACCAGGACGCCGATCTCTTCGCCGATCCGCTGCGCCTGCTCTCCGGCCCCGAGCAGGACGTCACAGTCCGTGAACTCCTCGCCGGCCAGCTCGGCCTGGAGGGGGCCGGGCTCGCCCACGTCCGCTGGCCCGACGAACTGCGGGCCTGCCTGACCACCAGGGGCTTCGCCGACGAGGTGCGCGCGGTGCTGGCCCGCAGCCGTGAGCTGGGCCTCGGCCCGGACGCACTGGCCGCCTTCGCCCGCCGCACCGGCCGGCCTGACTGGAGCGCCGCAGCCCAGTTCCTCGCCGAGTACCTGGACGTCCTGGACGCCCAGGGCGTCCTCGACTACGCGGAGCTGGTCCACCGCGCGGTCCTGCTCGCCGAACGGCCGGAGGTGGCCGCGGAGCTGGCCCGGAGCTACGACGTGGTCCTGGTCGACGAGTACCAGGACACGGACCCCGCGCAGGTGCGGCTGCTGCACGCACTGGCCGGGAACCGGGGGAGCACCGCGCCCGGCACCGGCGGCGGCCGGACACTGATCGCCTTCGGCGATCCCGACCAGTCGATCTACGCCTTCCGGGGCGCCGACGTGAACGGCATCCTCGACTTCCCGGACACCTTCCGCCGCGCCGACGGCGCACCCGCCCCCGTCGGTGTCCTCACCACCTCACGCCGCTCCGGCGCGAAACTGCTCGAAGCCACCCGGCTGCTCACCCGCAGGATGCCCCTCACCCGCCTCCCCTCGGACAAGGTCCGCGCCCACCGTGAGCTGTCCTCCGTGCGCGACGGCGGCCGCGTCGAGGCGTACACCTACCCGACGCCCTCCGCCGAGCTGGACAACATCGCCGATCTGCTCCGGCGCGCGCACCTGGAGGACGGCGTGCCCTGGAGGGACATGGCGGTCCTCGTGCGCGCCGGCGGCCGTTCCATCCCCGCCGTGCGCCGTGCGCTCACCTCAGCCGGAGTCCCGCTGGAGGTCGACGGCGACGACCTCCCGCTGCGCCACGAGCCGGCTGTCGCCCCGCTCCTCACCGCGCTGCGCACCGTCGCGACCGCGGCGCTGCACCCCGACGCGCCCGAGGACGAGGAGGACGGGTCCGGCGGCGGCAGCGACGGGGCCCCACCCGGCGCGCTCGGCACGGAGACCGCCCTGACCCTCCTCGCCTCACCCCTCGGCTCCATGGACGCCGCCGACCTGCGCCGTCTCGGACGCGCCCTGCGGGACGAGGAGAGGGCCGCCGGGAACCGCGTACCGCCGCCGTCCGGGGAGCTGCTCGCCAGGGCGCTCGCCGAACCCGAGCGACTGGTCACGCACGACCCGGCGTACGCCCGCGGAGCCCAGCGGCTCGGCGCGCTCCTGAGTACGGCCCGTGAGCTCCTCCAGGCCGGCGGCACCGCGGAGGAAGCCCTGTGGACGCTGTGGAACGGCACCCCCTGGCCCGGCCGGCTGGAGCGGGCGGCGCTGCGCGGCGGCGCGGGCGGCCGGAACGCCGACCGGGACCTCGACGCCGTGTGCGCCCTCTTCGACACCGCCGCCCGGGCCGAGGAGCGCACCGGGGGACGAGGCGCGCTCAACTTCCTGGAGGAGGTCGACGCCCAGGACATCGCCGCCGACACCCTGTCCCGTCGTGCCGTACGTCCCGACGCCGTCCGTCTGATGACCGCGCACCGCTCCAAGGGGCTGGAGTGGCGTCTGGTGGTCGTCGCGGAGGTGCAGGAGGGCCTCTGGCCCGACCTGCGCCGCCGGGGGTCGCTCCTGGAGGCGGACCGGATCGGGCGCGACGGACTGGCCGAACCCCTGACCCCGGGAGCCCTCCTGACCGAGGAGCGCCGCCTCTTCTACGTCGCCGCGACCCGGGCCCGTGAACGTCTCGTCGTCACCGCCGTCAAGGCCCCCGCCGACGACGGCGACCAGCCCTCGCGCTTCCTCTCCGAGCTCGGCGTCGAGCCCCGGGACGTCACCGGGCGCCCCCGCCGCCCGCTCGCGGTGGCCTCGCTGGTCGCCGAGCTCCGGGCGACGACCGTCGACCCCGCGGCCTCGGAAGCCCTGCGTGACGCCGCCGCCCACCGGCTCGCCCGGCTCGCGGCGCTCACCGACGACGAGGGCCGGCCACTGGTGCCCGCTGCCCACCCGTACCGCTGGTGGGGGCTGGACGAACCCACCCGCTCCGAGGTCCCGCTGCGCGACCGGGACCGTCCCGTCGCGCTCTCCGGGAGCGCGCTCGACCAGCTCGCCAACACCTGCGCGCTCCAGTGGTTCCTGGGGCGCGAGGTGAAGGCCGACGCTCCGGCGACGGCGGCGCAGGGCTTCGGCAACGTCGTCCACGTCCTGGCCGACGAGGTGGCCTCCGGGCGTACCGCCGCCGACCTGGACGTCCTGATGGAGCGCCTCGACTCCGTATGGGACGGCCTGGTCTTCGACGCGCCCTGGAAGTCGCAGCAGGAGAAGGGCCAGGCGCGCGCCGCCCTGGAACGCTTCCTGCGCTGGCACGTCATGGACCGCGCGGGACGCACCCCTGCCGCCAGCGAGCACGATTTCGACGTCACCCTCGAAGCGGGTGAGTACGCCGTGCGCATCCGGGGCTCCATGGACCGGGTCGAACAGGACACGGACGGCCGGGCCTACGTCGTCGACTTCAAGACGGGCAAGGGGGCGCCGACCAGGGACGAGGTGGCGGCCCACCCCCAGCTCGCCGTGTACCAGCTGGCGGTCAGGGAAGGCGCCGTCGACGAGGTCTTCGACCGCCGCCCCGAACCCGGCGGCGCCGAGCTCGTCCAGCTGCGCCAGCCCGCCCCGAAGAAGGAGGGCGGCGACGCCCTCCCCAAGGTGCAGGCCCAGGAGCCGCTCTCGGGGGAATGGGTCTCCGACCTGCTGGCCACGGCGGCCGGCCGGGTCCTGGACGAACGCTTCACGCCCACGACCGGGCAGCACTGCACCCACTGCGCCTTCAAGGCGTCGTGCAGCGCCCAGCCCGAGGGCCGCCAGATCGTCGAGTGACGGCCGCCGTCCGCGGGGCCGGCTCGGTACGGGCTCGGTACGGGCGTGGGAGCTTCGCGCGACGGGCGTGGGGCCGCGTTGTCGGTGGGTCCGGTTAGCCTCTGTGGAGTGTCCTCCCGTATCACCGATCCCGAGCAGCTCAAGGAGCTCCTCGGGATCCCCTTCACCCCGGAGCAGACGGCGTGCATCACCGCGCCGCCCGCCCCCCAGGTGATCGTGGCCGGAGCCGGCTCGGGGAAGACCACGGTGATGGCGGCGCGTGTGGTCTGGCTGGTCGGGACCGGTCAGGTCGCCCCGGAACAGGTCCTCGGCCTGACCTTCACGAACAAGGCCGCCGGTGAGCTCGCCGAGCGGGTCCGCAAGGCCCTCGTCGCGGCCGGGGTCACCGACCCGGACGTCATCGACCCGGACAACCCGCCGGGCGAGCCCAGCATCTCCACCTACCACGCCTTCGCCGGCAGGCTCCTCACCGACCACGGCCTGCGGATCGGCCTCGAACCCACCACCCGGCTCCTCGCCGACGCCACCCGCTACCAGCTCGCGGCCCGGGTGCTGCGCGAGGCGCCCGGGCCCTACCCGGCGCTGACCCGGTCCTTCTCCACCCTCGTCAGCGACCTGCTGGCCCTGGACGGGGAGCTCGCCGAACACCTCGTACGCCCCGAACAGCTCGCGGAGCACGACACCGGCCTGCTGCAGGTCCTGGAGACGGCCCGGCTCACCAACGCCGAGCTGCGCAAGATCCCGGAGACGGCCGGGGCCCGCCGCGAGCTGCTCGAGCTGACCCGGCGCTACCGTGCGGCCAAGCGCAGCCGCGATCTGCTGGACTTCGGTGACCAGATCGCCCTCTCCGCCGAGCTGGCACTCACCAGGCCCGAGGTCGGCGCCGTCCTCCGCGACGAATTCCGGGTCGTCCTGCTCGACGAGTACCAGGACACCTCCGTGGCCCAGCGGCTGCTCCTGGCCGCGCTCTTCGGCGGGGGAGGCGCGGACGGCACGACGGGTCACGCCGTCACGGCCGTCGGCGACCCGTGCCAGGCGATCTACGGGTGGCGCGGCGCCTCCGTGGCCAACCTCGACGACTTCCCGCACCACTTCCCGCATGCCGACGGCACCCCGGCCACCCGCTACTCCCTCAGCGAGAACCGCCGCAGCGGAGGCCGCCTCCTCCATCTCGCCAACGGCCTCGCCGAACCCCTGCGCGCCATGCACGAGGGGGTCGAAGCGCTGCGCCCCGCACCCGGGGCCGAGCGCGACGGCACGGTCCGCTGCGCCCTCCTGCGCACCCACGCGGAGGAGATCGACTGGCTCGGTGACTCGCTCGCCCACCTCGTGCGGACCGGTACGGCGCCCGGGGAGATCGCCGTCCTGTGCCGCACCGCGGGCGACTTCCCGCGCATCCAGGCCGCCCTCGTCGCCCGGGACGTCCCGGTCGAGGTCGTGGGCCTGTCCGGGCTGCTGCACCTCCCCGAGGTCGCCGACCTCGTCGCCGTCTGCGAGGTCCTCCAGGACCCCGGGGCCAACGCCTCCCTGGTCCGGCTGCTCACCGGACCGCGCTGGCGGATCGGCCCCCGGGACCTCGCCCTCCTGGGGCGGCGTGCCCGCCTCCTCGTCCACCGCTCCGCCCCCGGCGACGACGGCACCGACCCGGACCAGCGCCTCGCCGAAGCCGTCGAGGGCATCGACCCCGCCGAGGTGATCTCGCTCGCCGACGCCCTCGACACCTTCCTGGAGTCGGGCGGGTCCGAGGACGACCAGCTGCCGTTCTCCGCGGAGGCGCGTGTCCGCTTCGCCCGTCTCGCCACCGAGCTCCGCGACCTCCGCCGCGTGCTGGCCGACCCGCTCATGGACGTACTGCACCGTGTCCTCGCGACGACGGGCCTCGAAGTCGAACTCTCCGCGTCGCCGCACGCCCTGGCCGCACGCCGCCGCGAGACCCTCGCCAACTTCCTCGACGTGGCGGCCGGCTTCGCCGCGGTCGACGAGGACGCGACCCTGCTCGCCTTCCTCGGCTTCCTGAGGACCGCCGCGCAGTACGAGAAAGGGCTGGACAACGCCCTGCCCGGCGGCGAGAACACGGTGAAGGTCCTCACCGCCCACAAGTCCAAGGGCCTGGAATGGGACGTCGTCGCCGTCCCCGGCCTCGTCACCGGCCAGTTCCCCAGCACGCAGTCCCGTGACGCGTGGACCTCGCAGTCCCAGGTCCTCCCGCACGCCCTGCGCGGCGACGCCGCCACGCTCCCCGTCCTCGACTCCTTCGACGCCAAGGGCCTCAAGGCGTTCAAGGACGAGATGAAGGGACACCAGCACACCGAGGAGCTCCGCCTCGGCTACGTCACCTTCACCCGCCCCCGAAGCCTGCTCCTCGGCTCCGGCCACTGGTGGGGCCCGTCCCAGAAGAAGCCGCGCGGGCCGTCGGCGTTCCTGGACGCGCTGTACGAGCACTGCGCGGCCGGGCACGGCGAGATCGAGGTCTGGGAGGAGGAGCCGGGGGAGGACGAGGAGAATCCGGCGCTCCTGACACAGGGCGCCGACCAGGCGTGGCCGCTCCCGCTGGACGCGACCGCCATGGCCCGCCGCCGCGCTGCCCGGGACACGGTGCTCGCCCACCTGGAGGCCCTGGCGGCCACGCCCGTACCGGACGTGTACGAGGCGCCCGTACGTCCCGGTGCGCCCGGGGACGAGCAGGAGCCTCCCTACGACGACGAGCCTCCGTACGAGGACGACGGGCCGTCCGACCTTCTCCCGTACGAGGACGAGCCTCCGCTCCACGACGAAGCCGAGGCCCCTTACGACGACCCGTTCCCGGACGGCGGCCCCGCACCGTTCCCGGACGGCGGTCCCGCACCGGCTCCGGACGGCACCGGCCCGGCCCCGGACGTCACGTCGGGCCCGCTCCCGCACCGGACCGCGCCGGCCCCGCACGTACCGGCCGCCCGCGCCCCCGCGGACGCGGGCCTCACACCGGAGGAGTCCCGCACGCTCGCCTCCTGGGACCGGGACCTCGACGCCCTCGCCGGTGAGCTGCGCCGTGCCCGCGCGACCGTGCACGACGTCGTCGTCCCCGCCACGCTCTCCGCCACCCAGCTCCTGCACCTCGCCGACGACCCCGACGGCTTCGCGCGGGAGCTCGCGCGCCCCATGCCCCGCCCCCCGCAGCCCGCCGCCCGCCGGGGCACCCGATTCCACGCCTGGGTCGAATCCCGGTTCGAGGAACTGCCGCTGCCCATGCTGGGTCCTGACGAACTCCCCGGAGGGGACGGGAGCGATGCGGAGATCGCCGACGAGCGTGATCTCGCCGAGCTCAAGGAGGCCTTCGAACGCACCGCGTACGCCCGGCGCACTCCGTACAGCGTCGAGACGCCGTTCCAGATCACGCTCGGGGGCCGGGTGATCCGAGGCCGGATCGACGCCGTCTACCGCAGGGGCGACACCTACGAGATCGTCGACTGGAAGACCACCCGGCACCGCACGGCCGACCCGCTCCAGCTCGCCGTCTACCGCCTGGCCTGGGCCGAACTGCACGGTCTTCCGCCGGAAGCGGTCACGGCGACCTTCCTCTACGTGCGCACAGGGGAGATCTCCCGTCCCACCGGGCTGCCGGGCCGGGAGGAGCTGGAGCAGCTCCTGCTGGCCGAGCCACCTCCGCGGGGCCGATAGGCTCATCCGCATGAGCGACACCCCGGACAGCGCCGTCCGTACGTACACCGAGCAGCACCGCACGGCCTTCCTCGACGACCTGGCCGAGTGGCTGCGCATCCCGTCGGTGTCGGCTCAGCCGGAGCATGCGGGGGACGTGCGGCGCAGTGCGGAGTGGCTGTCCGCCAAGCTCGCGGAGACCGGGTTCCCGGTCACCGAGACATGGGAGACGCCCGGGGCGCCCGCGGTCTTCGCCGAATGGCCGTCGCAGGACCCGGACGCACCCGTTGTCCTCGTCTACGGCCACCACGACGTGCAGCCCGCGGCCCGCGAGGACGGCTGGACCACCGACCCGTTCGACCCGGTGATCCGCGACGGCAGGATGTACGGACGGGGCGCGGCCGACGACAAGGGCCAGGTGTTCTTCCACACACTCGGCGTCCGCGCCCACCTCGCCGCGACCGGCCGCACGACCCCAGCCGTGCACCTCAAGCTCCTGATCGAGGGCGAGGAGGAGTCCGGATCGCCGCACTTCCGCGCGCTGGCCGAGGAGCGGGCCGCCCGCCTCGCGGCCGACGTCGTGATCGTCTCCGACACCGGCATGTGGGACGAGAGCACCCCCACCGTCTGCACCGGCATGCGCGGTCTCGCGGAGTGCGAGATCGAGCTGCACGGACCCGGCCAGGACATCCACTCGGGGTCCTTCGGCGGTGCCGTCCCCAACCCCGCCACCGCACTCGCCCGCCTGGTCGCCGCTCTCCACGACACCGAGGGCAGGGTCGCGGTCCCGGGCTTCTACGACGGGGTCGCCGAACTCACCGAAACCGAGCGGGCCCTCTTCGCCGAACTGCCCTTCGACGAGGACACCTGGCTGCGTACGGCCGCCTCGCACGCCACCGCGGGCGAGGCCGGCTACTCCACCCTGGAGCGGATCTGGGCCCGGCCCACCGCCGAGGTCAACGGCATCGGCGGCGGTTACCAGGGGGCGGGCAGCAAGACCGTCATCCCCGCGTCCGCCCTGGTGAAGCTGAGCTTCCGGCTGGTCGCAGGACAGGATCCGGAGCGTATCCAGGAGGCTGTCCGCACCTGGGCCGAGGCCCGCATCCCGGCCGGTGTCCGCCACCGCATCACCTTCGCCCCCGCGACCCGGCCCTGTCTGACGCCCCTGGACCATCCCGCCCTCCAGGCCGTCGCCCGCGCCATGGGCCGGGCCTTCGGGACGAAGATCCTCTTCACCCGCGAGGGGGGCTCGGGCCCGGCGGCCGACCTGCAGGACGTGCTCGGCGCACCCGTCCTCTTCCTGGGCATCTCCGTACCGTCCGACGGCTGGCACGGCCCGAACGAGAAGGTCGAGCTCGACCTCCTCCTCAAGGGCGTCGAGACCGCCGCCCATCTGTGGGGCGAGCTGGCCGACGCACTCCGCTGAATCCTCTGAACGCCCGATCCACCCCCGGGGGAGTAGGAAGCACCTGTGAGCACCTTCGACAACGCCACCACGGACCGTCCCATCGGTTTCACCGCGCCCAGCGGCATCGACCGCGCCGCACACCACCGGCTCGACGAGGCGTGGCTCGCCGCGGCCTGGAGCCACCCGACGACCAGAGTGTTCGTGGTGTCCGGGGGCCAGGCGCTCGTCGACGACACCCCCGACGGCGGCACCGAGCTCGTCATGACCCCTGCCTTCGAGGCACCGGTCACCGAGACCCACCGCTACTTCCTGGGCACCGACGAGGAGGGCGTGCGCTACTTCGCACTCCAGAAGGACTCGTTGCCGGGCCGCATGGACCAGTCCGCACGCCCCGCCGGACTGCGTGAGGCGGGGCTGCTCCTCGGCCCGCGCGACGCCGGGCTGATGGTGCACGCGGTCGCCCTCGAGAACTGGCAGCGGCTGCACCGCTTCTGCTCACGCTGCGGCGAGCGCACCGTCATCGCGGCCGCCGGTCACATCCGCCGCTGCCAGGCCTGTGGTGCGGAGCACTACCCGCGGACCGACCCGGCGGTGATCATGCTGGTCACCGACGACCAGGACCGTGCGCTGCTGGGACGCCAGGTGCACTGGCCCGAGGGCCGCTTCTCGACCCTCGCCGGCTTCGTCGAGCCGGGGGAGTCGATCGAGCAGTCCGTGGCCCGCGAGGTGTTCGAGGAGGCGGGGGTCACCGTCGGCGAGGTCGAGTACGTCGCCAGCCAGCCCTGGCCCTTCCCCTCCAGCCTGATGCTCGGATTCATGGCGCGCGCCGTGTCCTCGGAGATCACCGTCGACGGCGAGGAGATCGAGGAGGCCCGCTGGTTCTCCCGCGAGGACCTGACGGCCGCGTTCGACTCGGGAGAGGTGCTGCCGCCGTTCGGCGTCTCGATCGCGGCGCGTCTGATCGAGCTCTGGTACGGCAAGCCGCTCCCCAGGCCGGGCAACGCGGCCTGAGCGGCTGTCCGCCGCCCCGTGCACGACGAAGGCCCCCGCCGAGGCGGGGGCCTTCGT
>NZ_JBHUYV010000032.1:0-43517 GCF_042667905.1 Streptomyces sp. NPDC057287
GGAGCCGTTGATGTGGACGGTGTCCTCGAAGGAGAAGGTGACGTCGTCGGTGGCGTGGACCCGCTCGACGTTCTCCTTCAACGCCGCCAGCTCCGCCGCGGCCTCGCTCCCGACCTCCGCGGCCGCCCGGTCCAGCTCCGCCTCGTCGTCGCCCGGGACCCGGAACTCGTGCAGCAGCCTCACCCGCGCGGAGTCCTCCCCGAGCGGCTCGACGAGCCATGCGCCGCCCAGCGAGGACAGCGGCGGCTCGACGTGCAACCGCTCGAAGTTGACCCGGAGTTCGGCGTCCTGGACGATGCGGCGCAGTCTCCGGGACCGTGGCGTGCCGTCGCCGGACGCCTCCCAGACGCGCAGCAGCTGCTCACCTTCCGGCGCCTCGTCGTGGGCGACGTGGACGGTGTCGGGGAAGATCCTCGGCCAGTTCTCCACGTCGGCCATGAGCCGGTGGACGGTGGCGGCCGGTACCGCCACGGTGATCTCGTGCGCCGTCCGGCGCACGCCCGCTTGCTTCATGTTCGGACTCCTCGTCCTTGAAGGGCGCGGGGAGTACGGGTGCCGGATTCGCCGAAGGGGCCGTGTCCGTCGCCGCGTCGGCCGTGACGACGGCACGGACCCGGGGGAGCCGGCGCCCGTCTCGCCCGCGAGGGGGCATCTCCTGTGTGCCGGGCGGGCCGGAAACCGGGACTGCCGCTGCCGGTCGGTCCCGGCAGCGGCAGTGCGGCGGTCCCGCTCAGGCCCGCCCGAGGTGTACGTCTCCGTACGCGCGCCCGGCCGGAACACCGGCCGGGCGGGCCGTCACTCGCCCGCGGCGCGGGTGTGGACGACGCGGTAGGTGTTGGCGTCCTGCCAGGTCGACAGCGCGGCGACGCGGGCGTCGACCTTCTGCCGCTCCGGGGCGCGGTCCGCCTCCGGCGTGTTGCGGAAGGCGTCGTACGTCTCCTTGCTGTCCCACTGCGAGTAGGAGACGACGAACTTGCCCTCGATGCCACGGGCGCGCAGGCCGCGCAGCACGGTGTGCGTGCGGTAGCCCGGGACGTCCCGCAGCCACTCCTGGGAGGCGCCCAGCGCGTCGACGAGGTCCTCCTGCTCCTCCTCGGACACGCCGAACAGCTCGATGGAGGTGTAGTCGTCGCGGTCCGGGGAGATCTCGGTGCCGTCGAGACCCGGCTTCGACTGGGTGAAGGCGATCTCGTTCTGCAGCAGACGGATCGAGGTGGTGATCTCGCCGAACAGCGGCAGCGTGCGGTGCTTGAACTCCTCGCCGGCGTAGCGGGCCTCGAGGTCCTCGGTGCTGTTCCACTGGATGAAGTTGGCGGTGCCCGGCTTGTCCTCGCCCGCGTGGACGGTGCTGGAGATCCAGCCCTGGTAGGCGGCGGAATCGACGATCTCACGCATCGCGGCGAGGAGCTTGACCTGCTTCTCGGGTGCGTCGGTCGAGAACAGGTTGAGGACAGTCAGGTGCTGACCGTCTGCTGCAATCTTCGGCATTCTCTTCTCTTCCATTCGAGGAAAGGGGCTGCGAACGGCCATAAACACTCGGGCCGGGTGTTCCCGTCAGAGCCTGGCAGGAGAAAAGCGGCCGGGGAAAGGCCTCACTCGTCATGTTCCGGCGCGGTTCTGTCAAGTTTCCGGTGCGGGCTCCAAATCTTCCGCATATTCGTCAGGTCTCTGAAAAGCGGCCTTGGCCCGCCATTGGAACGGGCGCCATGCTCGGGTAATGCATCCAGGCCAGGCAATAGCCGACATACGTACGCTGCTTGACCGGTATCTCATCGGTCTCGACGACGAGGAACTGGACGACGCGTGGGCCGCGGCGCTGTTCACCCGTGATGCCCGGGTCGAGTTCCCCATGAGCGGTCACAAGGGCCTCGAAGGGCTCGCCGCGTACCACCGCGATTCGCTCGCGGCCTTCGCCGCCACCCAGCACCTGGGCTCGGCCGCGGTGGTGGACATCAAGGAGGAGGGGCAGGCGGTACTGCGCGCCAACCTCGTCTCCACGCATGTGCACCACAGGGGCACCCCGGGCCCGCCGCTGTTCACCGCCGGCACGCTGGCGACGGGCGAGGCCCGGCTGACCGGCGACGGCTGGCGGCTCGCCGCGCTGTCGTTCCGGGTGCTGTGGACCGACGGGGCGCCGCCCGCCCCGCAGGACTCCCCGTGAACGCCCTGGCGGCCGGTGGAGTCAAGGAGTCCACCCTCGCGATGCTGCTGCTCGGGATCGGCGTGGTGCTGCTGGCCGGTGCCCTGCTCGGCCGGCTCGCCCAACGGCTGCGGCAGCCCGCGGTGGTCGGCGAGATCACCGCGGGCATTCTCCTGGGCCCGAGCGCGCTGGGGCTGCTACCGGGCGACCTGACCGGGCGGCTCTTCCCCGACGAGGTGCGTCCGCTGCTCTCGGCGGTGGCCCAGGTCGGCCTGGTCCTCTTCATGTTCGTGGTCGGCTGGGAGTTCGAGAAGCGCCTGGTCCGGCCGCACGCCGGCCTCGCGGCCGGCGTCTCGCTGTCGTCCATCGTCCTGTCGTTCGGCCTGGGTGTCGCGCTCGCGCCGGTGCTCTACGACGAGCACGCGACCGTGGCCGGCAAGGAGATCTCCTTCGTCGCCTTCGCCACCTTCCTCGGCACGGCCATGTCGGTGACCGCCTTCCCGGTGCTGGCCCGCATCCTCACCGAGAACCGGCTCCTGGACACCCGGGTCGGCTCGCTCTCCCTCGCCAGCGCCGCGGTCGACGACCTGCTCGCCTGGTGCCTGCTCGCCTACGTCTCCGCGCTCGTCAGCTCGGACGGCGACTACACGCAGCTGGGGCGGATCGGCCTGCTCAGCGTCGCCTACGTGGCGATGATGTTCCTGGTCGTCAAGCCGCTGGTGGCGCGCATGGTGTGGCGCTGGGCCGCGGCTGAGCGCTGGCCGACGCTGCTGGCGGTGCTGTGCGCCGGGGCGCTCGGATCGGCGGTGCTGACCACGTGGATCGGCATCCACGCGATCTTCGGGGCGTTCCTCTTCGGCTTCGTGATGCCGCGCGAGCCCGCCCGGGTGCTGACCGAGCACCTGCGCAAGCCGATGAGCAACGTGAGCACCGTCCTGCTTCCCGTCTTCTTCATCGTGACCGGACTCGGTGTGAACCTCGGTTCGCTGACCCGGACCGACTACGTCGGCCTCGCCCTGATCATCACCGTGGCCTGCGCGGGCAAGCTGATCGGCGCCATCGTGCCCGCCCGGCTGGCCGGCTTCTCGTGGCGGGACTCCAGGGACCTCGGGCTGCTCATGAACACCAGGGGCCTGACCGAACTGATCATCCTCAACGCGGCCGTGAGCCTCGGCGTCCTGGACGGGCGCATGTTCACCATGCTGGTGATCATGGCGCTGGTCACGACGGCGATGGTGGGCCCGCTGCTGTCCCGGCCCGCGCCGCCCGCCGCCGGCTCCGTCCCGCACGGGACGGGGGAGGGGACGGACGCGGAGGAGCAGCGCGCGCCGGAGGCCACCGCGCACCTCATCACTCCACGCACCTGAGTTCCACGCACCTGAACCCCACGCACCTGAGTTCCACGCACCTGAACCCCACGCACCTGAACCCCACGCACCTGAGAGAGGGCATGTCGTGATTCCTGTTCAGTCAGCAACTACGAGGGAGCCGGCCCCGGTCGACGGGCGCGCGCTGCGCGACGTGTGCGGAAACTTCGCCACCGGCGTCACCGTCATCACCTCCGGTGCCGGACAGGACGCCTCGGGCACCACGGTGAACTCCTTCACCTCGGTCTCGCTGGAGCCGCCGCTGGTGCTCATCTGCCTGCACCGCGCGTCCAGGCTGCTGCCGGTGGTCCAGGAGTCCGGCGGCTTCGTCGTCAACTTCCTCACCCAGCACCAGCAGAGCGTGGCCTGGGCGTTCGCCGGCCGGGCCTCCGCCCGGATGGACGAGGTGGCCCACCACCGCTCGGCGGCCGGACTGCCGGTCCTCAGCGAGGCGCTGTCCTTCCTGGACTGCCGCCTGATCGCCGAGTACGACGGGGGCGACCACGCCATCCTGCTGGGCGAGGTCGTCGAACTCGGCGCACCCGCCGCCGAGGAGGATCCGCTGATCTTCTTCCAGGGATCCATGCGGGAGCTGGACGCCGGTGCGGCAGCCGTACGGTCACGCTGATGGCCGGGAGCCCCGCTTCCCGGCCCGCCGGTTCAGTGGCCGCGGGAGACCGCGTCCTCCGTGCCGTCGAACTCCTGCCGTGCCTGCTCGACGCGCTGCAGGTTGTCCGCGGACCAGTCCGCGAGGTGGGCGAAGAGGGGCGCCAGGCTGCGGCCGAGCTCGCTGATCTCGTACTCCACCCTGGGGGGCACCTCCGGGTGGTAGGTGCGCACCACCAGCCCGTCGCGCTCCATCTGCCGCAGGCGCTGGGTGAGCACCTTCGGCGTGATGGTGCCGATGTTGCGCTGCAGCACGACGAAGCGCTGGCAGCCGAAGGCGTTGAGCGTCCACAGGATCGGCGTCGTCCACCGGCTGAAGACGATGTCGAGCACCGGAGCGATCGGGCACGCCTGCGCCGAGGTCGCGCCGTGCGCCGGGGCGCCCCCGGTGCCCGGCAGTGCGGTGCTGGTGTTCATGCGAACCCTCCAGGTAGTCACTTTCCTCTAGGTACCTACTTTACCCAGGATGCTAGCTTCCTGGAAGACGCAACAGAGCACCGCCGTAAACGGCCGTCAGCCGTGCCGTTCTCCCCGCGCCACCGGGCTCCACCCCAGCTCGACCGGGCTCCACCCCCGGCTCCACAGGCTCCACCCGGTTCACCGGCTCCATCCGGTTCAGAGGCTCCACCTCCGCTCCACCGGCTCCGTCCGATCCTCCGCAGTCCCGTCCCCTCATCCGTTCCGCGTCACGAGGAGTTGTCATGTCAGTCCAAGAGTCCCTGAGCACACCGGCATCGAAGCCGGAGGGCGGGCCCGCCCACCGGCCCGGCCTCATCCTGGCCTTCCTCTGCCTCGCCGGCTTCATGACGTTCCTCGACGTGTCGATCGTGAACGTCGCCCTCCCCACCATCGAGGACGAGCTCAACATCTCCCAGACGGCTCTGCAGTACGTCGTCACCACGTACGGCATGCTGCTCGGCGGCTTCCTGCTGCTGACCGGTCGGCTCGCCGACACCCTCGGCCGTCGCCGGATGCTCCAGACCGGCCTGGTCCTCTTCGCCGTGGCCTCGCTGTTCGCGGGACTGGCGCAGAACTCCGCCATGCTGATCGGCGCACGCGGTGCGCAGGGCCTGGCCGCCGCCTTCATGGCCACCGCCGCACTCAGCCTGCTGACCAACAACTTCGAGGAGGGCCCGGCGCGCAACAAGGCGCTCGGCGTCTGGGGCGCCCTCAGTGGCGTCGCAGCCGTCGCCGGTGTCACCCTGGGCGGTCTGCTCACCGACGGGCCGGGCTGGCGCTGGATCTTCTTCCTCAACGTGCCGATCGGTCTCATCGGCGCCCTGGTCGCCCCGATGATCGTCGGTGAGAGCCGTGCCGCCGAGCGCACCCGCACCTTCGACGTCGCGGGCGCCGTCGTCCTCACCGCCGGCCTGATCCTGCTGATCTTCACCCTCGGCCAGACCGTCGACGACTCCGACGTCCCCATGGCCCGCATCTACGGCGGGTTCGCCCTCTCCGCCCTGCTGCTGGTCGGCTTCCTGTTCATCGAGCGCCGCGCCAAGGCTCCGCTGATGCCGCTCGGCGTCTTCCGCCGCCCGTCCCTGCGCGCCGCCAACGTCATCGCCATCCTGCTCCTCGGCACCTGCGTCAGCCTCTTCTTCTTCGCCAGCCTCTTCATGCAGCAGGTGCTCGACTACTCGGCGATCACCACCGGTCTCGCCTACGTCCCCCTCGCCCTGACCACCGCGGTCGGCGCGGGCATCGCCTCCCAGGTCGTCACCAAGGTCGCCGCGAAGCCGGTCCTGATGACGGGTCTGACCCTGGTCGGCACCGGCATGCTGCTGCTGTGGAGGGCGCCGTCCGACGCCGCCTACCTCGTCGACCTGCTGCCCGCGTTCATCATCTGCGGCCTCGGTCTCGGCGCCTCCTTCGTGCCGCTCCAGATCTCCGCCTTCGCAGGCTCCGAGGAGCACGAGTCGGGTCTGGCCGCCGGCCTCATCAACACCTCCCAGGAGATCGGCGGAGCCCTCGGCCTCGCCGTCGCCGCCACCTACGCCTTCCGCCGGATCGACGAGCTGGAGGCGCAGACCAAGGGCCACCCGGAGCTGGTCGACGGGGCCCGCACCACGGTCTTCCACGACGCCTTCCTCATCAGCGCGGGCTTCGCTGCGGCCGCCCTCCTGGTCACCCTGGTGCTGCTGCCCCTGACCAGGGCCAAGGACGTCCCGGCCGGCGCCCCGGTCCACTGAGGAACGGAACATCCCATGGCACCGACACAGACACCCCTCCCCGCACTGTCCGCCGAGGCCGAGGCATTCCTCGCCGAGAACCACCTGTGCACCTTCACGACCCTTCGTCCCGACGGCAGCCCCCACACGGCGCCGGTCCGCTTCACCTGGGACAAGGACACGGGCCTGGCCCGGGTCATGACCGCGGTGACGCGGCGCAAGGCCAGGAACCTGCTGGCCTCGCCGGGCGGGCGGGTGTCG
Source organism: Streptomyces sp. NPDC057287 (assembly GCF_042667905.1). Lineage (NCBI taxonomy): Bacteria > Bacillati > Actinomycetota > Actinomycetes > Kitasatosporales > Streptomycetaceae > Streptomyces > Streptomyces sp. NPDC057287. The sequence goes on from NZ_JBHUYV010000032.1 coordinate 6,603, forward strand.
GTCTGCCAGATGGCCGGCTGGCGCTGGATCACGCTGGAGGGCAGGGCCACGGTCTCCACCGAGCCCGCCCGGGTTGCGGAGGGTGTGCGCCTCTACACCAAGCGGTTCTGGTCGCCGCCGCCCCGCCCGCCGGGCCTCGCCGTCGTCGAGATCCGGGTCGACCGGGTGCTCGGCGGCTGAGACCCGCGGACACACGAACCGAGAGGGTGCCGGAAGCACAGCTTCCGGCACCCTCTCGCGTCTCCCCGAAGCAGCGCCGAAGCCCCTCCTGACACACATACCGGAGATCTGACGAACTTGTCAGAGCCCTGTACCGGAGACCGTTCAGCTTCCCCCGTCGCGTCGGAATACTGAAGAAAACACCAGCGGGAGAGGGAAGATGGACGACTTGAATGCCGACGTAATCGTTGCCGGAGCGGGTCCTGCGGGACTCATGCTTGCCGGGGAGCTCCGCCTCTCGGGACTTTCCGTCATCGTGCTCGACCAGCTCACCACGCCCATGCAGCAGTCGCGCGCCCTGGGATTCTCCGCCCGCACCATCGAGGAATTCGGCCAGCGCGGCCTGCTCGAGGAATTCGGCGAGCTGGACACCATTCCCGGAGGCCACTTCGGCGGCCTCCCCATCGACTACCGGATCATCGAGGGCGGCAACTTCGGCGTACGAGGCGTTCCGCAGTCACGTACCGAGGCCATCCTCCACACGTGGGCCGTGGGCCTGGGTGCCGAGATACGCCGCGGCTTCAAGGTCGTGGGCATGACGGAGGGCGAGGACGGCGTCGAGGTCGAGGTCGAGGGCCCCGACGGCACCGAACTCCTGCGCGCCGCCTACCTGGTGGGCTGTGACGGTGCCCGCAGCATCGTCCGGCGCCTGGCCGGCATCGACTTCCCCGGCTTCAACGCCACCATCGAGATGAAGATGGCCGACGTGACCGGCGTGCCGCTCCGGATCCGCCCGACCGGCGAGGTCGGCGAGGCCGGCATGGTCGTGGTCCTCCCCCTCGGACCGCACGCCACCCGGGTCGTCGTCTTCGAGCGCGGTGCGGGCGTCCGCCCCACCCAGGAGCCGCCCACCTTCCAGGAGGTGGCCGAGTCCTTCCAGCGGGTGACCGGCGAGGACATCACCGGCGCCACGCCGCTGTGGACCAGCTACTTCACCGACGCGAGCCGCCACGCGGCCGAGTACCGAAAGGGCCGGGTCTTCCTCGCGGGCGACGCCGCCCACATCCACCTGCCCATCGGCGCCCAGGGCATCAGCGCCGCGGTCGGTGACGTGGTCAACCTGGGCTGGAAGCTCGCGGCCGTGGTCAAGGGCCAGGCCCCCGACAGCCTGCTGGACACCTACCACGCCGAGCGGCACCCGGTCGGCGGCATGATCGTCGCCAACACCCTGGTCCAGCGCTCCCTCTACCTCGGCGGCCCCGAGATGCAGCCGCTGCGCGACATCTTCGCCGAGCTCGTCAAGATCGAGGACGTACGCCGCCACCTCGTCGGCCTGGTCACGGGTCTGGACATCACCTACGGCGCCGCCCCCGGCGACCACCCGCTGCTCGGCCGCCGGCTTCCCGACCAGGACCTGCTCGTCGGCGACGAGAAGTCCACCACGTACGCACTGCTCCACCAGGGGCGTCCGGTCCTGCTCGACCTGCACGACAGTGCCGCGCTGCGCACGGCCGCCGCCGGCTGGGCGGACCGCGTCGACATCGTCACCGCGACCCGCGCCGACGTGGACGCGCCCGCCGCGAGCCTGCTGGTCCGCCCCGACGGCTATGTCGCCTGGGTGAGCACCGACGGCGTCCCCGACGGACTCGAAACCGCTCTGACCACCTGGTTCGGCGAGCCCCAGCCCGCCGCCTGATCCCTACCGGCCCGGCGCCGTGCGCGCCCGTCGAATCCGAGAAAGAAGGAGTGCGGTCTTGTCCACCAAGGATCAGGCAGTCAAGGCTCAGGCAGTGGAAGAGGCCCCCGGGGCCGGCGAACGGAACGAGTGCGACGTCCTGATCCTGGGGTCGGGCCTCGCGGGCTCCATCACCGGCGCCATCCTGGCCCGGCAGGGTGCGAACGTCGCCCTCATCGACGCCGGCCAGCACCCGCGGTTCTCCATCGGTGAGTCGCAGAACCCGCAGCTCGTCGAGTGGCTGCACATTCTCGCCGCGCGCTACGACGTGCCCGAGATCAAGCACATGCTGGACATCAAGGCGATCACCGAGAACATGGGGCCGCACCACGGCCGCAAGCAGAGCTTCGGCTTCGTCCTGCACCGGAAGAACCGCGAGCCGGACCCGCGCGAGGCGAACATGTTCGTGATCCCCAAGATGCTGACGGAGGCCATCCACCTCTACCGGCAGGACACCGACTCGTACTACCTCAACGTCGCCGCGAAGTACGGATGCACGCTGCGCCAGAACTGGCGCGCCACCGACCTGGACTTCGACGACGACGGTGTCACCGTCACGGGCGCCAACGGCGAGGTCTTCCGCGCCAAGTTCCTGATCGACGCGAGCGGTTTCCGCTCCCCGCTGGCCGAGAAGTTCGCCCTGCGCGACAACCCGCCCCGGCACAAGCACCACGCCCGTTCGCTGTTCACCCACTACGTGGGCGTCAAGCCGTACGACGACGTGTGCAACTACCCCGAGGAGCTGCGGCCGCCCGCCGAGTCGCCCTTCCACGGCGGCACCCTGCACCACCTGATCGAGCGCGGCTGGTTCTGGATCATCCCGTTCGACAACTACAAGGACTCCAAGAACCCGGTCTGCAGCGTCGGCCTGACCTTCGACGAGCGGCTGTACCCCAAGCCGAAGGACATGACGCCCGACGAGGAGTTCAACCACTACCTCGACATGTACCCGGCGGTGAAGCGCCAGTTCGACGGTGCCAAGCGGGTGCGTGAGTGGGTCTCCACGGACCGGATCCAGTACTCCTCCAAGCAGACGGTCGGCGACCGCTGGTGCCTGATGTCCCACGCCGCCGGCTTCATCGACCCGCTGTTCTCCCGTGGGCTGTCCAACACGTTCGAGGTGGTCGACGCCCTCGCCTGGCGTGTCCTGGACGCCCTGCGCGAGGACGACTTCAAGGCGGAGCGCTTCGAGTACGTGGAGAGGCTGGAGCAGGGCCTGCTGGAGTACAACGACAAGATCGTCAACAGCTCCTACATCGCCTTCAGCCACTTCCGTCTCTGGAACGCGGTCTTCCGGGTGTGGGCCTGCTTCACCACTCCGGCGACCATGCGCCAGATCGCGGCCCGCCAGAACTTCGAGCTGGACGGTGACGACCGGCACTTCAAGGAGATGGAGAACTCCCCCTACACCGGGCTGTGGTGGCCGGACAGCCACGCCTTCAAGCACCTCTTCGACGTCACGGCCGAGACCTGCGAGCGGTACGAGGCCGGCGAGATCGACGGGGACAAGGCGGCCGACATCGTCTTCGAGGCGATCCGGAACTGCGAGTCGGTCAACACCCCGTTCGGCTGGAAGGGCCCCGAGGACCAGCGGTTCTTCCGTGCCACCACGCCCACGATGATGAAGTTCATGTGGTGGGCGAGCACCTCGGGCCCCAAGGAGATGCGCGACCTCGGGCGCTCCATGCTCAAGGGCGTCGTCAAGCAGGGCATGCGCGGCCGCAAGGTCTCCTGACCCTTCCTCCCCTTGTACGCGGCGCCGGCGCCACGGCTCCCCGGGGCCGGCCGCACCACGTGGCCGGCCCCGGCCCCTCCCCCCCCGCGGGCACGGGAGCCATCGCCCGGCGCCGCCCCCCACGCGCACCTCACCTCGCTCAGCTCTCACGCGCACCTCACTTCTCTCAGCCCACTTCGACCCATGGGACACCCGTGATCACTCGCAGAGCACTTCTCGGTGCGGGCACGGCGGTCGCCGGCCTGGCCGCCCTGCCCAGCACGTCCGTCGCCGCGAGCACCGGAGGCGGCTCGGCTCCCTGGGCCCAGCTCGCCCGGAACCTCAAGGGCACGCTGGTGCTGCCCACCGACGCCTCGTACGGCGTGGCCAAGCAGCTGGAACTCGCACAGTTCGACGCGGTCGCGCCCAAGGCCGTCGCGTACTGCACGGGGCCGGCCGACGTCTCCGTCGCGCTGCGGTTCGCCCAGGACAACTGCGTGCCCGCCGCCGTCCGCAGCGGTGGCCACAGCTACGGCGGCTACTCGACGACGCCGGGCCTCGTCATCGACGTCTCCAGGATCAACGCGATCGCCGTCGGCAACGGCACGCTGAGCGTCGGCCCCGGCGCCCGGAACGTGGACATCCTGAACGCCCTCGCCCCGCACGGCCTGGTGGTCAGCGAAGGCGGCTGCCCGACCGTCGCGACCGGGGGTTTCGTGCAGGGCGGCGGCTTCGGCTTCCTGACGCGCTCCACGGGCATGGCCTGCGACGCGCTCACCTCGGCCGAGGTGGTCCTGGCCGACGGCCGGGTGGTGACCGCGTCCCCGACCCGGCACAGCGACCTGTTCTGGGCGATCCGGGGAGGCGGCGGCGGCAACTTCGGCGTCGTCACCCGCTTCACGGTCACCCCGCACGTCGGCGACCAGATAGCCATGGCGAACCTGATCTTCCCGTACGACCGCGCGGCCGATGTCCTGGACGCCGCCACCCGGTGGCTGGTGGACGCGCCCCGCACGATCGGCGGCGGCGGATACGTCGTCCAGCCGGACGCCGCACCCGGGTCGGTGCCGAACGTCAACATCATGCTGGCCTCCCGCGGCACCCCGACGGAACTGGCCTCGGAGACGGCGCGGCTGCTCTCCATGACGGGAGCGCCCGCGGCCCGACAGGAGGCCGTCATGACCTACCAGCAGCTGATGATGATGGTCTTCGGCTGCGGCACGCTCACCCAGGACCAGTGCCAGCGCTCGGAGAAGACCCCCACCGGTGTCCTGACCCGCCCCGAATTCGGGCTGGAGCGGACCAGGATGGGCAGCGCGCCGTACGCCGGAGGCGGCTGGGCCGACGTGATGACGGCCTTCGACGCCGACCGGGCGGCCGGCCAGTCCCGCTACCTCGACCTGCACTTCTTCGGGGGAGCGGCCAACGACCCCGCCAGGACCGACACGGCCTACGTGCACCGCGACTCGCTGTTCTCGGTGAACTACCGGGCGCTGATCAACGATCCGCAGCAGAACACCGCGGCGGCCAGGGCCGTCGCCACCCGCTGGGTGGACAACGGGTTCGCGGTCATCGACCCGCTCTCCAACGGTGAGACCTACCAGAACTGGATGGACCCGGCCCTGACGGACTGGAAGCAGTCGTACTACGCCGAGAACTACTCACGGCTGGCCACGGTCAAGACGACGTACGACCGCCACCGGTTCTTCTCCTTCGCCCAGGGCATCGGATCGGCCGGCTGACCCGGCCCGCACCGCAACGGGAAGGGGCCGCCGTCGTCGGACGGCGGCCCCGGTCCGGAGCGGGTCAGGGACGGCGGCCGTACCAGCCCACCAGCTTGTCGATGTCGGGAGCGTCCTCGTGAACCTCCACCACCGGGCCGAACGGGACCTGGCCGCCGCGCGGCTCGGCCGGCACGGCACGCCGCATGACCGACAGCGGGGCCGCCAGCATCTCCGGGTCCCACTGCGGGCTCTGGCCGGTGGCCTTGGCGATGTCCCAGAGGTGCAGCACGAACTCGTTCGTGTAGATCACCGAGGCGACCGCTCCGGGGACCGGGCCCCAGGGCAGCCCGATCTGCCGGCCCAGGACCGCCGGGTCGGACCAGACGGCGTCGAACTCCTTGGCGGCGCCGGTCCAGGCCTCGGCCCAGGTGCCGTCGGCGACGTCGTCGGCGAGGTTCGGGACGCTCATGAAGGAGCCGCCGCTGCCGAGCACGGTGACGCGTCGCAGGACCGACACCAGGTGGTTGGACAGGTCGCGGACCGAGTACTCCGGGCACGGGGTGCCCTGGTCGTACTGGTCGGGGCGGATGGCGGCGAGGACCGAGGGGGCCAGCTCGACGGCCTTGAAGAGGCCGCCCCGGGGGTCGGTGGCCGGGCGGCCCGCGGGGGCGCCGGATGCATTCGAGGTATCAGTCATAACTTCATCTTCCCTATAAAACAGGTCACCTCATGGCCTATTAGAAAGAGCTGGACAAAATGAAGGCAGACCGTCTGGTGGCAACTCTGCTCTTTCTCCAGGCGCGTGGGCGTGTGACCGTACGTCAGGTCGCGGAGGAGCTGGAGATCTCCGAGCGCACGGCCCGCCGTGACCTGGAGGCGCTGTCCGCCGCCGGTGTGCCCGTCTACTCGCAGCGGGGGCGTGGTGGCGGATGGAGCCTGGTGGGCGGTGCCCGTACCGATCTCACCGGCTTCACCCAGCGGGAGATCGGGGCACTCTTCCTGGCCGCCGGGCCGCTGTCCGCGTCGCCCGAACTCCGCGCCGCGCTGCGCAAGCTGGTGCAGGCGGTGCCCGCCCCGATGCGCACGCACGCCGAAGCGGCCTCCAAGGCCCTCGTCGTCGACGGTCTCGACTGGTCGCGCGCGGCGGTGCGCGCCGCGGGCGGGCCACACCACCACGCCCTGGAGCAGGCGGTGCTGGACCGGGTGCGCATCACCGTCGGGTACGCCGAGGAGGGCGCCCCGGGCCAGGAGTGGACCGTCGACCCGCTCGGTCTGGTCTGCAAGGCCGGCCGGTGGTACACCGTCGCCGCCGACGGGCGGGGGCTGCGCTCGTTCCTCCACACCCGGGTCACCTCCGTGGCCGTCACCGGCGAGCCCGCCCGGCGGCCGGAGGGCTTCGACCTGGCCGAGGCCTGGCAGGGGCTGGCTGCCGACGCCGAGCGGCGGCTCCGTGCCGCGACCGTGCGCGCGGCAGCGGACCCCGCCGCGGTGCCCGGCCTGCGGGAGCTGCTGGGGGACCGCCTCCGGACCGGCGGGTTACGCGCCGACGGGCGGTGCGCGATCGAGGCCGACGGCCCGTCGGTCGACGTGCTGGTCGCACAGCTGGCGGGCGCCGGAGCCCACGTGGAGGTCCTCGGTCCGCCGGAGGCGCGCGCCCGGCTGGCGCGCCTCGGGCAGGAGCTCGCAGCCGCCCACGGGGAGGGTGTGCGGAGCGACGCGCCGACCCTCCGAAACGAAAGCCACTTTCCTCTAGGTACCTACTATGTTGAGGATGCTAGCGTCGACGGTGTCACGGAGAAAAGCACCGTGCGGCCGTCGCGGCGGCGTCCCCGACAGCGGTTGTCCACCCATCACGTCCCTTATCGAGGAGCTGTCTCATGATTGTTGTCACCGGAGCCACCGGCAATGTCGGCCGCACGCTGGTCGCCTCTCTCACGGCACGGGGCGAACAGGTCGCCGCCGTATCGCGACGGCCCCTTCCCGTCGAGCTGCCCGAAGGCGCCCGCCATGTGCAGGCCGACCTGGGACAGGCGGAGAGCCTCCGCGGTGTGCTGCAGGGTGCCGACGCGCTGTTCATCCTGCTGGCCGGAGAGCTGCTGGCCGGCGGCGAGAGCGCGGAGACCCTGCTGGGCGTCGCCAAGGAGGAGGGCGTGCGCAAGGTCGTCCTGCTGTCCTCGCAGATCACCGCGACCCGTCCGGAAGCGGGTTCGCACGACCGGCTGCGGGAGTACGAGGAGGCCGTCCGCGGTTCGGGCCTGGAGTGGACGGTCCTGCGGGCCGGCGGCTTCGCGTCGAACGCCTTCGCGTGGGCCGAGTCGGTGCGCACCCAGCGCACCGTGCTCGCGCCGTTCGGCGACGTCGCGCTCCCGGTCGTCGACCCGGCGGACATCGCCGAGACGGCCGCGGCCGTCCTGAGCGAGGAGGGCCACGCGGGCCAGACCTACGAGCTGACCGGCCCGGTCGCGGTCACCCCGCGTGAGCAGGCGGCGGTCCTGGCCGGACTGCTGGGCGAGGAGGTGGCGTTCGTCGAGCTGTCCCGCGAGGACGCCTTCGCCCACATGTCGCAGTTCATGCCGGAGGGCGTCGTCAACGGGACGCTGGACATCCTCGGTCTGCCGCTCCCGTCCGAGCAGCAGGTCAGCCCGGACGTCGAGAAGGTCCTCGGCCGCCCGGCCGCTCCCTTCGCCGCCTGGGCGGAGCGCAGCCTGCCCGCGTTCCGCTAGAGGCGGACCGCCGCCTGCCGCGGCCGGCGGCCGCACCCCCACCCGGGTGCGGCCACCGGCCGTTCCCGTTTCCGCCCGGCTCGTTCCCGGCCCGTTCCCGTGTCCGCCCGCGACCGGGAGGGTCCTGTTGACGACGGCACGGCACGGGCATAGCGTCGCCGGGCCGCTGAGTCAGTCCGCAGTCTGAGAGGCCGTTCGTGCCGCACACCGACCCCAGCAGTTCCCCTTCGTCCGCGCCCGCCGACGATCCGGCCGCCCGCATCGAGGCGTCGCTGACCGGCCCCGGTGCCCCGTTCGCCGTCGTGCGGGCGGAGCACGGCCCGCTCGTCTACGCGAACGGCCCCCGCACCCTGCGGGAGTTCGTCGAGGCCACCTGGGCGTTCGGCGACCAGCCCTTCCTGGTCGCGGGCGAACGCGTCTGCTCGTACGGGGAGTTCTTCGCGGCGGCCTCGTCGCTGGCCCGGCGGCTCACCGACGTGTACGGGCTGCGCCCCGGCGACCGGGCGGTGGTGGCGATGCGCAATCACCCCGAGTGGCAGATCGCGTTCTGGGCGGCGCAGCTGGCCGGCCTCGTCGCCGTACCGCTCAACGCCTGGTGGACCGAGGCCGAGTTCGGCCACGCCCTCGACGACTGCCAGCCGGAGGTGCTGCTGGTCGACGGGGAGCAACTCCCCAAGACCGCGGCCTGGGGCCGGAAGGCCGGCGCGCGCTTCGTGGTCTTCCACCACGGGGGAGAGGTGCCGGAGGGGGCCGAGCGGTACGCCGACCTGCCGGAGCCCGATCCGTCGGCCGCGCCGCCCGACGTGGAGGTCCGGCCCGAGGACGACGCCACGATCATCTACACCTCGGGCACCACCGGGCGACCCAAGGGCGCCGTGGCCACCCAGCTCGCACAGGCGGGCGCGGCCCTCAACCCGCGCTACCAGGCGGCGGCCTCGGCGCTGGGCCGTGGGGTCATCCCAGGTCAGGGCCCGGCGCCGGTCACCCTGATGACGTTCCCGTTCTTCCATGTCGCCGCCTTCACCAGCCTCTACTCGGCGATGGCGGCGGGCGGCACCCTCGTCCTGATGCCCAAGTGGGACGCAGACGAGGCCCTGCGGCTGATCCGCCGCCACGGGGTCACCGCCTTCGCGGGCGTTCCGGCCACGGCGCTCCAGCTGCTCGCGGCGGCGGACCGTGCGGGCGACGGGCTGGACGGTCTGAAGATGCTGAACACCGGCGGCGCGGCGGCTCCGCCGGACCTCGTCGCACAGCTCACGGCGCGGCACGGTGAGCGGATCGAGCCGCGCAACGGTTACGGCCTGACGGAGACCAGCGGCGGGGTGCTGGCCAACTTCGGCGCCGCGTACCGGGCGCACCCGGAATCCGTCGGTACCCCGACGCCGGTCACCGAGGTGCGGATCGCGGGTCCGGCGGGGGAGGAGCTGCCCGACGGGGAGGCCGGCGAGCTGTGGCTGCGTGGCCAGTCCCTGGTCCGCGGCTACTGGCGCGACGAGGCGGCGACCGCCGGGGCGTTCACCGGCGGCTGGTTCCGTACGGGGGATCTCGCGGTCCTGAGGGACGGGCGGGTGAGTGTCGTCGACCGGATCAAGGACATGGTGATCCGGGGCGGCGAGAACGTGTACTGCGTGGAGGTCGAGGCCGCCCTGCACGACCATCCCGATGTCGAGGACGCGGCCGTGCTCGGTGTGCCGCATCCGGTGCTCGGCGAGGAGGTCGCGGCGGTCGTCCGGCTTCGCCGGGGTGCCACCGTCACGGCGGACGCGCTTCGCGCGCACGTCGGCCGGAGCCTGGCCGCGTTCAAGGTGCCGGCCCATGTGCTGGTGACGCCGGAGCCGCTCCCGCGGAACGCCACGGGGAAGATCCTGAAGCGGGAGCTGCGCGGGGTGCTTCAGGAGCACGCGCGGGACGGCGGGTGCTGAGAGCTCACGGCCTGGTGATCCGCACGCGGTAGTTTCCGTCACCGTCCTTCTCCAGCACGGATATGCGTATGCCGTTGGCCCGGTCGGTGAAGGTCTCGCCGGGCTGGAACGGGGCGTCGGAGAGTTCGGCGTGCACATTCGGCCGACGGGTGCAGCCACCGCTGTCCTCGGTGCTGTCCTCGACGGAGACCGGCCCCTGGCCCGTGTCGACGTCGGAGCTCACCTTGTAGACGAGGACGCCGGGACGGCAGACCGCCTCGTCGTTGCCCTCCTCGGTCCGCACCTCCACCGCGTAGCCGGACTGCGCGCTCACCGGCACGAAGGCCAGCTTCGGCCCGCCCGTCGTGGCCAGCGGCCGGAGGACGTGTTCGCTGGTGCCGGGCATCGCGGCACAGCTCACCTGATCGCCGTCCAGCCAGCCGAGCTTCCACTTGTGCCAGCCCAGGAGGTCGTTGTTGGCCCCCCAGTCCTCGGACATGATGTCCCAGTGCCCCACGGAGCCGCCGCCCTCCATCGTGTAGAGGTCGGGCAGCCCGAAGACGTGGCCGTTCTCGTGGGGCAGGACGCGGTAGCCGGTCTCCTCGTACGAGCCCGAGCCGTCGTCCTGTCGGCTGTAGACGAAGGACGTGTTGGCGAGCGGGATGCCGTCGGCGAACGGGGCGTCGTCGTTGCCGGAGAAGGTCACGGACAGGACGGTGTCCAGCGCGGAGGGGCCGGCGTTCGGCGTGACCAGCACGTTGACCAGGTCGTACGCCGCGAAGTCGACCTTCGGATCGGCGACGGACACCAGGTCCTTGACCATCTTGCGGTAGCCCGGTTCGTAGGGGGAGCCGCGCTCGATCCCGTACTCGGAGAACGGGAGGGGCATCCGCAGCCAGTCCTTCACGGGCGCTTCCGGCAGGTACGTGAGCCGCCCGTAGGAGCTGGTGCGGAACCAGTCGGCAGTCTGCGGGAAGAATTCCGCGAGCCGGTCCGCCGCCGGTTCCGTCGCCTCTGCGTCGGGGAAGTCGATCATCAGGTTGAGGGCCCTGATCTGCCCGGTGGAGCGGGCGTAACCGGGCGGTGTCGGCATTCCCTCCGACATCTGCACGCCCATGGCCGTGGGTATCCGGCACGGCGTGAGACCGGTCCCCCGTGGTGCGGCCACCGGTCCGGCGGAGGCGCGACTGGCGATGGGGAGGGTCGAGCTCGCCGAGGCCATCGTGGCGATGACCAGGGCCGACGCCCCGGCGAGGGCGAGGGGGCGGCGGTAGGCGCGTATCCGGCGGCGGGGTTGCTGCATAGGGCGTCGCCTTCGGTCCGCGGCAGCCGGCCGGCCCTGACTGCGCTCTGGCGCTCAGCCTCTGCCGGGTGGCGGGGGACCGCTCGCTGGGTGCGCCGATGGAGGGGTTCTGTCGCGGATGTCGTGTGACGCAGGTCACAGAAGGCCGGGAAATAACCGGGGACCCTCTCCCCGTTTGAACCTGTGTCCTCGCGAAACGGGGACGCGGTCCCCGGTTGGTCGGGAGGCCGCCCGGACATCCGAAGGGAAGGGCCGTGGCTGTGGAGTCCGTCGCCGGAACCGCCCCCTGCGCCACGCAGCGCCGTACGCCCCGTCCGCGGGCCGACGCGCTGCGCAACCGGGAGCGGATCGTGACGGCCGCGCGTGAGATGTTCGTCGAGTTCGGGCCGGATGTGCCGCTCGACGAGGTCGCGCGGCGGGCCGGGGTCGGCAACGCCACGCTCTACCGGAACTTCCCCGACCGGGCGGCCCTGATCCACGAGGTCGTGCTCGCCGTCACCTCCCGCACCACCGAACGGCTGGAGGAGGCCGTGGCGGCCGAATCCGACCCCTTCGCCGCGCTCAGCCGCTTCGTGCACGCGGCGGCCGACGAACGGATCGGCGCCCTGTGCCCGATGCTGTCCGGCGGCTTCGACGGCGACCACCCTGAACTGCTCACCGAGCGCCGTCGCCTCGAAGAGGCCGTCGAAAGCCTCGTGGGGCGCGCCATGTCCGCAGGGAGGCTGCGCACCGACATCGGCGTCGGTGACGTGCTCGTCGCCCTCTCCCAGCTCACCCGGCCGCTGCCCGGCATCGCCTGCCCGGACATCGACCGGTTCACCCACCGCCATCTGCAGCTCTTCCTGGACGGTCTGGAAGCCCCGGCCCGCTCCGAGCTGCCCGGATCGGCAGCGACCTTGGAGGTCCTGCGCAGCGGGCGCTGACGTCCGCGCACCGGAGAACCGACACCCTCAGCCCTCAGCCCTCAGCGGGCCGCACCAGACCCGGAACCGGACCGGACCCGACAGGTCCGGCCACCGGTTCCCCTCGCCCTTTTCCGGTTTCGCGCCCGGGTCCGTTCGCACGGCCCGGTCGCCGACCCAGCAACTCATCGTGTCCTTAGGTGGCTACTCCCATGTCGAAAACAGCCGGCACCCTCCCTGATCCCAGTCGCTGGAAAGCGCTGGCCTTCATCGCCCTCGCCCAGCTGATGGTCGTGCTCGACGCGACCATCGTGAACATCGCCCTGCCCTCGGCCCAGACGGACCTGGGCATCTCCGACGGCAACAAGCAGTGGGTCATCACGGCCTACGCCCTCGCCTTCGGCGGGCTCCTGCTCTTCGGCGGACGCATCGCCGACCTCTGGGGCCGCAAGCGCACCTTCGTCGTGGGCCTGATCGGCTTCGCCGCCGCCTCGGCGCTGGGCGGCGCCGCCCAGGGCGAGGCGATGATGTTCGGTTCCCGCGCTCTGCAGGGTGTCTTCGGCGCACTGCTGGCACCCGCGGCCCTGTCGCTGCTCGCGGTGATGTTCACCGACGCCAAGGAGCGCGCCAAGGCCTTCGGCATCTACGGGGCCATCGCCGGTGGCGGTGGCGCGGTCGGCCTGATCCTGGGCGGCTTCCTGACCGAGTACCTGAACTGGCGCTGGACCTTCTTCGTCAACATCCCGTTCGCGATCGTCGCCGCCGTCGGCGCCTATCTCGTCATCCGTGAGCCGGCCGGCGGCCGCAACCGCGCGCCGCTCGACATCCCCGGCGTCGTCCTGTCCACGCTGGGTCTCGTCTCGCTGGTCTACGGCTTCACCCGCGCCGAGGCGGCCGGCTGGTCGGACTCGCTGACCATCGGCATGTTCGTGGCTGCCGCCGTGCTGCTGCTGGCGTTCGTGCTCACCGAGGCGCGTGTGAAGTCGCCTCTGCTGCCGCTGCGCGTCGTGACCGACCGCAACCGCGGGGGCGTCTACCTCTCGCTCGGCCTCGCCATCATCGCGATGTTCGGGCTGTTCCTCTTCCTGACCTACTACCTGCAGGTGGTCAAGGGCTACACCCCGGTCAAGACCGGCTTCGCGTTCATGCCGATGATCGTGGGCATGATCACCGGCTCCACGCAGATCGGCGCCCGGCTGATGACCCGGGTTCCGCCGAGGCTGCTCATGGGCCCCGGTTTCCTGACGGCGGCCGTCGGCATGCTGCTGCTGACCCAGCTGGACATCAACACCTCGTACGCCGCAGTCATCCTGCCGGGGCAGCTGCTGCTCGGCCTGGGCATGGGCACGGCGTTCATGCCGGCCATGTCCCTGGCCACGCACGGCATCGAGCCGCGTGACGCGGGTGTCGCCTCCGCGATGGTGAACACCTCGCAGCAGGTCGGCGGCGCCATCGGAACGGCGCTGCTCAACACCATCGCCGCCAGTGCCACCACCGCCTACGTCGTCGATCACGCGGCAGGTGCGAGCGATCCGAAGCTGCTCCAGCTGCAGGCCATGGTCAGCGGATTCGCCGCGGCGATCTGGTGGGCGGTCGGCATCCTGGTCGTCGCCTCGGCGATCGCGGTGACCCTGATCAACACCGGCCGCCCGGGCTCCGGTGCGGTCGACGGCTCGGGGGAGCCGGTGGAGGGTATCGAGGACGAGTTCAAGATCCCGGTCGTCGCTCACTGAGCGTGGCGCCGGGCCCGGGCCGGGGCCCGGCCGCCCGGCGTGACGCCTGACGGCCTCCGGCCCTGTGCTCTCTGCCCTGGTTCCGCTCAGCGGAGCCAGGGCAGATCCGCGTCGGTGTCCTCCGGCTGCAGGCCGACGGCGATGACCTGCATGATCTCGCCGAGGCTCTGCACCTGCTGAGGGCTGAGGCGGGCGAACATCGCCTGACGGACGGCCTCCACGTGCCCGGGGGCGGATCGCTCCAGCATTTCGTAGCCCTCGTCGGTCAGGACGGCGTTCTGGCCGCGCTTGTCCGAGGGGCAGTCCTCGCGGCGCACCCAGCCGTTCTTCTCCAGCCGGGCGACGGCGTGCGAGAGGCGGGAGCGGGTGATCTTGGCGTCCTTGGCCAGCTCGGTCATGCGCTTCTGCCGCCGGGGGGCCCGGGAGAGGTGGACGAGCAGGCCGTAGTAGATGTGCGGCATGCCCGCGTCGCGCTGCAACTGGCGGTCGAGGTGGTCCTCCATGAGCGTGGTGGCATGGAGGTAGGCGCGCCACACGCTCTGCTCTTCGTCGGTGAGCCACCGGGGCCCGCCGGGGGATGCCGTGGTCATGTACTCCACTGTACGACCTTTTCTTGAAAGTTGAACTAGATAGGGCTAAGGTCTCCGGTAGTTGGAACTTGAAGATTCAAGAACTCGCGCCCGAAGAGCCGATCTGCCGAATCCCGGTGCCTGCGCAGATGCCTGTTCCCGGTACCTGTAGAGAACACACATACCTTGATCGGCAGAGGAATGGGAGTGTCATGACAGTCGCCGCGGAACGCATGCCCGCCCTCTATCTTTCCCACGGGGCCCCGCCGCTCGCCGACGACCCGGTCTGGCCCGGCGAACTGGCCGCCTGGTCAGAGGGGCTGCCGCGCCCCAAGGCCATCCTGATGGTCTCCGCGCACTGGGAGGAGGCGCCCCTCGCCCTCGGTGCCACCACGACCGTGCCCCTGGTTTACGACTTCTGGGGCTTCCCCGAGCACTACTACGCGGTGCGGTACGGCGCCCCGGGAGCCCCGAAGCTCGCGGACGACGTCCGCAAGCTGCTGCGCGGCGCGGGGACCCCGGTGCAGGACATCCCGGACCGCGGCCTCGACCACGGTGCGTACGTGCCGCTCGTCGAGATGTTCCCGGACGCGGACATCCCCGTCCTCCAGATCTCCCTGCCGACGCTCGACCCGCAGAAGCTGATGGCCATCGGGCGCAAGCTCGCCCCGCTGCGCGACGAGGGTGTGCTGATCGTCGGGAGCGGCTTCTTCACCCACAACCTGGCGGCGCTGCGGCACGCCGGCGGCGGCACTCCCGGCTGGTCGGCGGAGTTCGACGACTGGGGGCACCGTGCGCTCCAGGCGCAGGACGTCGACTCCCTGCTGGACTTCGAGCACGCGTCGCCGGCGGGCCGCCTCGCCCATCCCCGTACCGAGCACTTCGCGCCGCTGTTCGTCACCCTCGGTGCGGCCGAGGGTGACCTCGACCGGGGTCGCAGCGTCATCGACGGCTTCTGGATGGGTCTGGCGAAGCGCTCGGTGCAGTTCGGCTGAGCAGCGGCTTCTCGTACCAGGACACGTCCCGGTAGCGGCCGAACTTCCGGCCCACGTCCGTGTACGTCCCGACCTGCCGGAATCCGAAGGCGTCGTGCAGCCGGACCGACGCCTCGTTCGGCTGCGCGACAGCGGCGTACGCGCGGTGGACGTCCTCGCCGGCCAGTGCCTCGAACAGGGCCCCGTAGAGGAGTGTGCCGACGCCCCGCCCCGTGGTGCCGGGCGCACAGTGGACGCTCACCTCGACGGAGGTGCTGTACGCCGCCTTCGGGCGGTACGGGCTGCTGGTGGCATGGCCGAGGACATGCGAGGCGCCGTCCCGGGTACGCGGGTCCAGAGCAACCAGGAGCCGGTGGGGGCCGTCTTCCGGGTGGGAGCGCAATCACGGCAGGCGCTCGTCCGCGGTGAAGGCGACCGTGTCGAAGGTGGGCGCCGTCTCGCGGACGTAATGGTTGTAGATGTCCGTGAGCGCCTCCAGGTCCGCCTCCACGCCAGGCCTGACCTGCACTTCTGTGGGTATCTGCACCATGTGTCCTCGGAGTGGGGCCGACAGGGTACTGCATGATCTCGAAAGTGAATGGCCTCCGTGGGAATTCTGTCCGGATTCCAGTCGTTGTTTCCATCGGATGCAGGGCACCCGGAAGGGTGTCGCGACCTACTCAGCAAGGGAGCACGCATGGCAACCCGTGCCGTCGCCCGTCGTTCGTCCGCCAGCACCGGCGGGACCGACCGGGCAAGCAGTGTTCGCGCCGTGGGCGGGGAGATCGCCGATCGCGACCTGGTCGGCATGTACCTGGACGAGATCGCTCGCACACCGCTGCTCGACGCCGCCAAGGAGGTCGAGCTCTCACAGACGATCGAGGCAGGCGTCTTCGCCCAGCAGATCCTCACGGGCGAGGTGGAGAGCGAAGCCGGCGGAGCGAAGCGTGAGGAGCTGGAGGCGCTGGTCGCCGAGAGCGAGCGCGCCAAGGACATATTCATCCGCTCCAACCTCCGGCTCGTCGTTGCCGTGGCCAGGCGCTACCCGAGGGCGGGCCTGCCCCTGCTCGACCTGATCCAGGAGGGGAACGCCGGCCTGGTGCGCGCGGTCGAGAAGTTCGACTACGCCAAGGGCTTCAAGTTCTCGACGTACGCCACGTGGTGGATCCGGCAGGCCATCACCCGCTCCATCGCCGACCAGTCCCGCACGATCCGGCTCCCCGTCCACCTGGTGGAGGAGCTCGGCAGGATCCGGCGCGTGCAGCGCGAGTTCAACCGCGAGAACGGGCGCGACCCCGAGCACGCGGAGATCGCCGCCGAGCTCGACTCCAACGCCGAGCGCGTCGGCAACGTCCTGGACTGGGCCCGTGACCCGGTCAGCCTGAACATGTCCGTGGACGACGACGGCGACACGCAGTTCGGGGACCTCCTGGAGGACACCTCCGCCATCTCGCCCGAGCAGTCCGTGATGACGCTGCTGCGCAGCGAGGAGCTCGAGGAGCTGATCGGCAAGCTCGACCACCGCACCGCCTCCATCATCAAGATGCGGTACGGGATCGAGGACGGCCGCGAGCGGACCCTCACCGAGGTCGGCAAGCAGCATGGTCTGACACGGGAGCGGATCCGCCAGATCGAGAAGCACGCACTGCTCGAATTGAAGCGAATGGCTCACGACACGGGCTTTGACGCTGCGGCGTGAGCCGATAACCCGTAATCTCCCTATCAAGCCGGTTTCGAACCGGCCCGACGACCGGTCTCCTTCCGGTCCCATGAGCTGAGTCCCGGCGCCCACCCCCCCCGGCGCCGGGGCTCATTCATGTCCGGCCCACCGCCGGCCGGGGTGACGCGGCGCGCGTCAGGCGGGCGCCCAGGGCGCCGAGGTGCTCCACCAGGTGGGCGGGACCGTGCACCTCGAACTCGCAGTCCACGAGCGCCAGCCGCAGAGCCACCCACTCCAGTGAGTCCGCCGAGACCGTGCGCAGCCGGCAGCTCCGCTCTCCCGTCGGCTCCACCGCGCCGAGCGTCGCGGGCAGCCGGGCCGTCACGAAGCCCGCCGGGGCCCGGAAGGTCACGTCGAGGTGCAGCTCGGGCTGCGTGCGCGACATCGACGCGGCGAAGAACTCGGCCGCGTCCCCGCCGCCGGTGGGCAGCTCGCGCGGGGTGAAGCGGGAGCCGGTGGCGAACGGCTCGCTCACCCGGTCCACCCGGAAGGTGCGCCAGTCCTCGCGGTCCAGGTCGTACGCGACGAGGTACCAGCGGCTGCCCGTACTCACCAGCCGGTACGGCTCGGCCTGCCGCCTGGACGCGGTGCCGTCCCCCGAGCGGTACGCGAAGCGCAGCCGTTCCTGGCCGGTGACCGCCGAGGCGATCGCCGTGAGCGTCCGGGGGTCGATGGTCGATCCGTCGCCGCGGGTGAGAGGCACGGTGGCGTTCTGCAGGGAGGAGACCCGGTGCCGCAGCCGCGACGGAAGCACCTGCTCCAGCTTGGCCAGGGCCCGTACGGACGCCTCGTCGACCCCTTCGATGGCGTGACCGGCCCCGGCCCGCAGGCCCACCGCGATGGCCACCGCCTCCTCGTCGTCCAGGAGGAGCGGCGGCATGGCGGAGCCCGCGACCAGGCGGTAGCCGCCGACGGAACCGCGCGACGCCTCGACCGGATAGCCGAGGTCGCGGAGCCGGTCGATATCACGGCGGATGGTCCGCGGGGTGACGTCGAGCCGGCCGGCGAGCTCGCTGCCCGGCCACTCGCGCGGAGTCTGGAGGAGCGACAGCAGTTTCAGCAGTCGTGCCGGGGTGTCGGTCATGGGAACAGGATGCCCGTCTATTAGGTCATTATCTGACCTGTTGGGCCGCTAGCTTCCTCCCATGACTTCATCCGAATCTCTGCCGGCCACGGCAGCCGCCCGCACGGCGTCAACAGGGCCGGCCACGCCGCAGGACCCGGCGGACCGGCGCCGCTGGTTCGCGCTCGCGATCGTGATGACCGCGGCCTTCATGGACCTGGTCGACGTCACGATCGTCAACATCGCCATTCCGAGCATCACGCGGGACACCGGCGCCTCGTTCACCTCGATCCAGTGGATCACCGCCGGATACGCGCTCGCCTTCGCGGCGGGTCTGATCACGGGCGGCCGGCTCGGTGACATCTACGGCCGCAAGCGGCTCTTCCTGATCGGCATCGCAGGCTTCACGGTCGCCTCCGCCCTCTGCGGCTTCGCCGTGAACCCGGAGATGCTGGTCGCCTCGCGCATCCTTCAGGGGGCGATGGCCGCGCTGATGGTGCCGCAGGTGCTGTCGATCGTGCACGCCACCTTCCCGGCGCACGAGCGCGGCAAGGTCTTCGGGCTCTTCGGTGCGATCGTCGGGCTCGGTGCGGTGTCCGGGCCCCTGCTGGGCGCCCTGCTCACCGAGTGGAACCTCTTCGGTCTGGAGTGGCGGCCGATCTTCCTGATCAACCTGCCGGTCGGCATCGCGGGACTGGTGCTCGGGTGGAAGTACATCAGCGAGTCCAAGGCGCCGAGGGCGCTCAGGCTGGACCTGACGGGCGTGGCCCTGGTGACCCTCGGCCTCCTCATGCTGCTCTACCCGCTGACCCGGGGACGCGAGCTGGGCTGGCCGCTGTGGGGCCATGTGTCGATGGCCGCGAGTCTCCTGGTGTTCGCGGTGCTCGTCGTGTTCGAGCGCTGGAAGGCGAACCGGGACGGCTCGCCGCTCATCGAACTGTCGCTGTTCCGAGTGAAGAGCTTCGCGGCGGGCACCGCCGTGCAGCTGGCCTTCGGCGTCGCCCTCGGCATCTTCTTCCTGGTGTGGACGCTCTACCTGCAGATGGGGCTCGGCTGGAGCGCCCTGCGGGCCGGCTCGACCGGGATCCCGTTCTCGATCGCCGTCTCGTGCGCCGCGGGTGTCTCCGTGCAGAAGCTGGTGCCCCGCTTCGGCCGCAAGGTGCTGCAGGCGGGCGCGCTGCTGATGATCGCCGGGCTGCTGCTCTACATCTGGGAGGCCGGTCGGTACGGACTGGACATCAGCCCCTGGCAGATGGCGCTTCCGCTGGTGGTCATGGGCGTGGGCATGGGGCTGATCGTGGCTCCGCTGACGGACACGGTGCTCTCCGGGGTGCCGAAGGAGCACTCCGGCTCGGCGTCGGGGCTGATCAACACCGTCCAGCAGATGGGTACGGCGCTGGGGCTCGGCCTCGTCTCGGTCGTCTTCTTCGGCGCGATCAGCGACCGGCTGCCGCCGGAAGCCATGGGGGCGGCCTTCGTGGACGCGTTCCAGCAGTCGCTCTGGTGGGTGGCCGGGGTGCTCGCGGTGATCTTCCTCGTGATGTTCGCCCTCCCCGCGAGGCCCCAGCTGCATCTGGAGGGCGGCGAGGACGACACGCCCCCCGTGCGGGCTCAGGACGACGCACCCCCGAAGGAGCCCGCGCTGACGAGCTGAACCCGCCTGCCGGGTCAGCAGATGCGGGTGCGGTTCTCCATGGCCAGCCGCGCGGTCCGCTCCTCGTCGTAGACCTCGCACATGTGGCGGCCGTCGGGGGTGGCCGTGTGCTCGACCTCCCACAGGCTCGTCTCGGTGCCGTCGAGGAGGAGGAAGGCGTGCTCGTAGAGCGTGAAGCCGGCGTCCCGTCCGTCGACGCGGTACTGCCGGCCGAAGACCTGGGTGATGTGGTGGGCGAAGGCGGCCCGGAGCAGCCGGGCCGTCCCGTCGCCCGGCCGGTCCCCGTTCTCCGCACGGCGCAGGACGCGCCGGGCGTGGTCCGCGGAGTTGTCCGGTGCGTACGTGCGGGGCAGGGGGGCCGGGGGGACGCTCATCAGCAGGGTGAGCGCCTCCAGGTCCTCCCGCATGCCGTCGTCACCGAGGGCGGGGGTGTCCCAGAAGCTGCCGGCGAGGCGGGCGGCGGCGATCCGGGCGTCGGCCTCGTCGTCGTACAGCTCGTGCCGGCGGGGGGCCGGGACGTCCCTGCCGCCGCCGTGCACCAGCTCCCACAGCGTGAGCGTGGTGCCGTCGGTGAGCAGGTAGGAGTGCCGGTAGGTCTCGCGGTGCAGCTCCGCGCTGTGGTGGGACGAGTGCAGGGCGCTGCTGTGCGCCATCGCCGTCCCCAGCCGGTCGACCGTGGTGTCGGACAGATCGAAGGAGTTGAGGGCGCATCGCAGGAGTCGCTCGAGGTGCTGCTCGGTTGTCTCGTACGGATCGCTCAAGGTGCTGTCTCCAGGCCGTTGCCGCGTGTTACCCGATGCGTGCATAACGTAGTCCCTGGGTCTGACATCGTGACCGGGGTTCGCAAAAAACGTACCGCGCACGCAGAAAGTTCCCGGTCTGTCCGCGCTCCCACGCAAGAGGTTCCCGGCCGGCTCAGGATGCGCCGTAGAGCTCGCTGTACGAGGGGAACGCGCCTCCGGGGCCGTCGACCCCCCGGGCCGCCCTCGCGGCCTTCACGACGGCGCGGCTCAGGACGTCGGCCCCGGCCGCCAGGACGGCGTTGAACGCGGCGACGGTATCCGGAGGCAACGGGTGCCTGTCGGTGGAGAGGGTGAAGACGGTGTCCCCGTCGGTGAGCAGGTGGACCGGCCGCACGGCGCGCGCCAGGCCGTCGTGCGCCGTACCCGCGAGCTTCTGCGCCTGGGCGCGGGTGAGGGAGGCGTCGGTGGCGACGACGGCGATCGTCGTGTTGAAGGCGCCGCCTCCCCGCGCTCGGGTGCCGTCCTTCTTCGCCGCGGCCTCCCGAGCCCTCCGGATCTCCGCCAGCCGGCGGCTCGCGGCCTCGTGCACGGTGGGCGCCGGGTGCGCGGGGGGCTCTCCCGCGCCGTACTCGCCGTAGAGCACCCCGGTCCGCGGGTCGATGACGGAGCCCACCGCGTTGACGACGACCAGCGCGGCGACCGTCGCCCCGGAGGCCAGCCGCACGCTCGCCGTGCCGACACCGCCCTTGAGCCCGCCGGCCACCGCGCCCGTACCGGCGCCCACCGTGCCCTCCGGGACCCGTGCACCCGGCCCGGAAGCGGCGGCGGCCTCGACGGCGGCCCGGCCGGTCGACGCGTCGGGGCGGGCACGCCAGTCACCGCCCCGGCCCAGATCGAAGAGGCAGGCCGCGGGCACCACGGGCACCACCTGGGAGGGGTCCGGGCCGACCCGGACGCCGCGCCCCTGCTCCTCTAGCCAGGCCATCACGCCGGACGCGGCGTCGAGCCCGTAGGCGCTGCCGCCGGTCAGGACGACGGCGTCGATCCGCTGCACCAGATTGCGCGGGTCGAGCGCGTCCGTCTCCCTGGTGCCCGGCCCGCCCCCGCGCACGTCGACGGCCGCCACGGCGCCGCCCTCGGGGGCGAGGACGACGGTGGTCCCGCTCAGTGCGCGCTCGCCCGGCACCCCGGCGTGTCCGACGCGGATCCCGGCCACGTCCGTCAGTGCGTCCAGCGGGCCCGGGGCGGGCAGGTCCTCGGTCATGGGGAGCTCCTCGGGGGTGCGGTGGTGCCGTGTACCGGCGAACGTACAGGCGGCGGCCGGGGAGTGAAGGCGTTCGGCAACACCCGTCGGCACGCGGGCCACCTGGGCGACGTGGCCACGCCATCGGCGTAGATAACGGGACCGAAGGTGCATCTCGGCCCTACGGTGGCCGGGTGACCGAGCCGCCAGAACCGCCCGCCGCCGCCGAGCAGCCCGATTCCGGTGTCCGCACCGGCACGTCGGGCGGGACGGAGGTCCGGCCGTCCGGACCGGAGCCCTCCGCGGCCGCCCGGATCGCCCGGCGGCTGCCGCGGTCGGTCTCCGGCCGGGCGACCCTGGCCGGCGCCGTCGTCTCCGGCCTCCTGATCCTCGCGATCGTGTTCGGCAGCCGCCTGCTGCACGACTTCGACTCGGCACTGCTCCCGTACGCCGTCGCCTCGGTCTTCCTGGCCTTCGGCGTGGCCTACCGGTACACGGTCTGGGTCTCGGCCCCCGGTGCCCGACGGCTCTTCAGGAACGGCTGGCGCAGCCTGTTCTCGGCCGAGAACTTCCGCAGGGCCCCCACCGCCCTGCCGAAGATGGCCGCGACCTATCTGGGCTTCCAGAAATTCCTCGGTGCCCGCTCCCACGCGCGCTGGATCGCGCACCAGCTGATCTTCTGGGGCTGCATCCTCGCCGCGCTCATCACCTTCCCGCTGATCTGGGGATGGTTCACCTTCACCTCCGGCAGCGGCGCGGGGCCCGGCTACGAGATGCGCGTCTGGGGCATCAAGATCCTCGGCTTCGACTCGCTGAACTTCATCGGCTGGCTGATGTTCCACGGCCTGGACCTCGCCGCGGTCCTGGTCATCCCCGGCGCCTCGTACTTCCTCTGGCGCCGGATGAAGGACCGCGGGGCCATCACGGGACAGCGGTTCGCCTACGACATGGTGCCGCTGCTCGCACTGATCATCATCTCCGTGACGGGCCTGCTGCTCACCTTCTCGTCGATCTTCCTGCACGGCGGAGGCTACGAGTTCCTGGCGATCCTCCACATGGTGTCGGTGGTCTTCACCCTCATCTACATCCCGTTCGGGAAGTTCTTCCACATCGTGCAGCGCCCGGCGGCGGTCGGCATGCAGCTCTTCAAGTACACCGGGCGCCAGGACGACACGGTCTTCGCCTGCCGGCGCTGCGGCGAACCCATCGACACCGGCCCGTACGTCGAGAACCTGCGCGGCACCATGCGTGACCTCGAACTCGGCTTCGACGCATGGGCCGAGTACTGCCCGCGCTGCAAGCGCGTGCTGCGCGGCAACGCCTATCTCACCCAGGTCAAGAAGGGCTTCAAGTGACCGCGGATCCACGCGCAGCCGACGGCCGTACCGTCCTCCCGCTCGACCCGTCCCTGGCCCCGCCGGGCACCCGCGGCTTCCGGGACGCGGGCGGCATCCCGGCCGACCGGTGGCACGCCGACCAGAACGGCGAGACGCTCGTCCCCACGCACTGCTGCTTCTGCGGGGTGCAGTGCGGGATGTACCTCCGGGTGGACCGCGGAGGCAAGGTCTTCGGCGTGGAGCCACGCAACCACGACATCAACCGCATGCGGCTCTGCCCCAAGGGGATCAACGCCTACCAGCAGGTCAACCATCCCGACCGGCTGACCGCCCCCCTCATGCGCCGCTCCCGGGACGAGGAACTGCGGGAGGTCTCCTGGGACGAGGCGCTCGACTTCACGGTCTCCGAGATCGAGCGCATCCAGCACGAGCACGGGAAGGACGCCTTCGGCGTACTCGGCGGGGCGAGCCTCTTCTCCGAGAAGACCTACCTGGTCGGCAAGTTCGCCCGGGTGGCGCTGAAGACCAGGCACGTCGACTACAACGGCCGGCTCTGCATGGTCAGCGCAGCCGGCGCCAACAAGCTCGCCTTCAACATCGACCGGGCGGGCAACCCCTTCTCCGACATCCTGCTCACCGACTGCCTCCTGCTGGCCGGCGCCAACGTCGGGGAGTGCTTCCCCGTGCTGACCCAGTACGTCTGGGGCGCCCGGGACCGAGGCGCCACCCTGATCGTGATCGACCCGCGGGAGACGGCTGTCGCGCGCACCGCCGACATCCACGTCGCCCTCAAGTCGGGCACCGACTCGGCGTTCTTCAACGCCGTGCTGAACGTGGTGATCGAGGAGGGTCTCACCGACGAGGCCTACCTCGCGGACCACGTCACCGGATGGGAGGAGGTGAAGGCCAACGTCGCCCAGTACCCGCCGTCCCGCGCCGCCGAGATCTGCGGGATCCCCGCCGAGCAGGTCGTCCAGGTCGCCCGCGCCTTCGCCCGCGCCCCCAAGGCCATGGCCTTTCACGCCCGGGGCATCGAACACCACACGCAGGGCGTCGAGAACTGCCTCAGCGTGATCAACCTCTGCGCCGCCACCGGGCACATCGGCAAGCCCGGAGCGGGCTACGGCACCCTCACCGGGCAGGGGAACGGCCAGGGAGGCCGCGAGCACGGCCAGAAGGCCGACCTCCTCCCCGGCGGGCGTTCCATCCTCAACGAGGAGCACCGCCGGCAGATCTGCGAGATCTGGGGCATCGACGAGTCCGAACTCCCCGCCGCCGGGACCTCGATGATGGAGATGGTCTGGCAGATGCAGCGCCGTGAGATCCGCGGCCTGATCGGCATCTGCAACAACCCCTTCGTCTCGCTCCCCAACTACGCCGTGGTCAAGGAGGGGTACGACACCACCGAATTCCACGCCCAGTTCGACTTCTTCCTCTCCGAGACCGCGGCCAACGCGCACGTCGTCTTCCCCGTCACCATCTGGGCCGAGGACGAAGGGGTGATGGCCAACGCCGAGGCGCGCGTCGTCAAGCACAACAAGGCGCAGGAACCACCGGCCGGCGTGCGGACCGACACCTGGGTGATGTGCGAGCTGGCCCGTCGCCTCGGAGCCGGGGACAAATTCGCCTTCGACAGCTCCCGGGAGGTCTTCGACGAGCTGCGCAGGGCATCCGCCGGCACCATCATCGACTACTCCGGCATCACCTACGAGCGGCTCGAGGAGACCGGCGGGATCGCCTGGCCCTGTCCCTCGACCGACCACCCCGGCACCCCCCGGCTGTTCGAGGACGGCACGACCTACCACGCCGACGGCAGGATCCACATGCAGGTCGTCGAGTGGCATCCGCCGGCGGACCCGTACGACGACGAGCACCCCATGACGCTGACCACCGGACGCACCGTCGCCCACTTCCTCTCGGGCAACCAGACCCGCCGGCTGGGCGCCCTGGTCGAGCAGACCCCGCGTCCCTGGGCGGAGGTCCACCCCTCCCACGGCTTCCGCAACGGTGAGCCCGTCCGCGTCGTCACCCGGCGCGGCAGCGAGGTCTTCCCCGCCCTGGTCACCGAGGCGATCCGGCCCGACACGGTGTTCATCCCCTACCACTGGCCCGTCCCGACAGCGGCCAACGCACTCACCATCGACGCCCTCGACCCCCGCTCCAAGATTCCCGAGTACAAGGTCTGCGCCTGCCGCATCGAGCACGCCGGAGCGATCGACGAGGTCCCCGCGCCCCCCGTCGCCCCCGGCCACGTTGCCTATCCCGAGACCCAGGTCTCCCGCACCGACCCGCTGCCTCCCACGGCCCCGCAGGGCCGCGGCACCTCGGAAAGGAGCTGATGCCCGGATGATGGGCAGAACGATGTTCATCGACCCGGGGCGCTGCATCGGCTGTCAGGCCTGTGTCTCCGCCTGCCGGGAGTGCGACTCGCACCGGGGCAAGTCGATGATCCACCTCGACTACACCGACGAGGGCTCCTCCGTCGCCTCCCTTCCCACGGTCTGCATGCACTGCGAGGACCCGGTGGCCCCCTGCGCCGAGGTCTGCCCGGCCGACGCGATCCTGATCACCGCCGACGGCGTCGTGCAGCAGGCCGACACCACCCGCTGCATCGGCTGCGCCAACTGCGTCAACGCCTGCCCCTTCGGCGTCCCGAAGATCGACCTCCAGGCGAAGCTGCAGATGAAGTGCAACCTCTGCTACGACCGGACCGCCTACGGGCTCGCCCCCATGTGCGCCACCGTCTGCCCCACGGGCGCGCTCTACTACGGCACCGTCGAGGAGCTCCAGGCGGAGCGCCCCGGTGTGCAGGTCGCCGACACCTTCGTCTTCGGCGAGAGCGAGGTCCGCACGGGCGTGGCCATGGTCGTGCCCGCGGAGCGCGTCCAGTGGCCGGTCCCCGGCGGACTTCCCGTCGTCGAGATCAACGGGAAGGACGTCCGCCGATGAGCGTCACCGAACAGCAGCAGCCGGGCCCCGACCACGGCTCCGGCAGCGACCCCCGTGAGGCGCTGCGCGACAGGATCGCGGCCGATTCCCTGACCACCCGGCGCGACTACCTCCGGATCGTCGCCACGGTGTCCGGCGGTCTCGCCGTGGGCGGCCTGGCCGTGGCGGGCGGCATCCTCCACCGGCACGGCGAGACGGAGGACGGGAAGGCACCGGCCCCGAAGCGGATCGCCGCACAGCTGCTGCCCGGAGAGTCCCTCGCCTTCCGCTACCCGGGCGACGAGGACCGGGCGGTCGCGGTGCGGATGGACGACGGCACTCTCGTCGGCTACTCCGCCGTCTGCACCCACCTGGCCTGTGCCGTGCTCTGGCGCAAGGACCGGGGCACCGAGGGCGAGCTGTACTGCCCCTGCCACGAGGGCGTCTTCGACGCCCGCACCGGTGAGGTCACGGCCGGTCCGCCGCCCCGCGGGCTGCCGAAGGTGGCCATGACCGAGCTGGAGGACGGCAGCGTCTGGGCCGTCGGCACGACCCGCTCCGGGGAGAGCGTCGAGGAAGGGCTGTGCCGCCAGCTGGGCGAGGACCGCCCGGATCTCGCCGAACGGATCGGCTGCCCCGGCACCGGAGGAGGAGCGGAAGCCCCGCCCGCGCTGGCCCCGCCCGCGCTGGCCCCGACCGTGCAGGCCCCGTCCGGGCAGGCCCCGTCCGGGCAGGGTTCGCCCGCGCTGGCCCCGTCCGGGCAGGCCCCGTCCGGGGAGGGGTCGTCCGGCGCCACGGGCGCGGGGGCTCGGTCATGACCGAGCCTCTGGACCCGGTCGAGCCGCCGAGGCCCCCCAACCCCACCGGATCGGCGTATCCCGAGTACCACCCGGGCAGCGCGCGTGCCGAGCTGAACCGTCCCGTCCACGAGCGCTATCCCCAGATCCGGCCGACCAGTGGCTACGCCGATCCGCGGGTACGCCACACCGGTCCGGGCCCCGGGGCGGGCTCCGAGCAGGAACCCGAGCGTTCCGCGAAGCTGACGGCCCGCCTGGTGCTGGCGCTGAGCGTCGTCGTCGGACAGCTGTGGGCACTGACGGAGGTCGTCAACGTGTGGATGGAGGGCGACACGGGCACGGCCTGGTGGGGTGCTGGTTTCCTCTGTCTCTCGTTCCTCGTAGTGCTGGGGCTGTGGCTGCTCGATCCGAAGGATCGCTGAGCTCGGCCGTACCCTGGACGTATGAGTACCGCCCCCGCCCCCGGACCGCGAGAGTCGAAACCGCCGCAGCAGCAGTCGCGGCCGGAGCAGCCTCGGTCGGAGTCCAGGCCCAAGCCGCCGGCTCTGATCTTCGACGATCCGCTGGACCGGCAGTCCTCGGACGACACGGACCAGGGATGGGGCGAGCGGGCTCCGGGCGGCAGCGCGGCCGACCTGTCGCGTTTCCTCGACGAGAAGCCGCCCCACCACATCTGACCGCCGCGGCCGGCGGCGCCTCCGGCCGGCTACACCGGGCCGCTCCTGGCTGCCAGCGCGTCCCGGATCTCCTTCAGCACCTCCAGCTCGCTCACCTCCAGCGTCTCCCGCACGCCCTCCTTCGCCGCCTGGGCGGCCGCGCGCCGGGCGAGGTACTTCGCCATGGGCAGCACCATCAGGAAGTAGACGACGGCGCCTGTGATCAGGAAGCTGAGGGCGGCACTGAGCACCGAGCCCCACAGGATCTCGATGCCGTCCGTCCTGCCGGTGCCCGGGTCCACCACGCAGGGGCCTCGGAGGCAGGACCTGTACTTCTCCAGGTCCTGGGTGCCGAAGGCGCCCACCACCGGATTGATGATTCCCTTCACGACCGCGTTCACCACGTTCGTGAAGGCGGCGCCGATGACGACGGCCACCGCGAGGTCGATCACATTGCCGCGCGTCAGAAAGGCTTTGAACCCCTCCAACAGGCTGACTTTCTTCTCGCTCACAGGTGGGCCTCTCTCCGCGCGTGCCGTCAGGGGGGCGAACCGCCCCGCCACATAAGGCAGCAGACGCCCGTACTGTCCAATCCCGTACGCCCGAAGGGTGAGTTGCCGCTACACCCGTTCTATTCGGCATGGGACACCGCCACCGCGAGCCGCCCCGAGGCGCCGGCGCCGGCCAGGGCCGCCGCCGTGTCCCGCTCCACCGACAGGACCACCAAGGCCCCGCTTCCCGGCATCGCTCCGCCGTCGGACCCCGGGGCCGATCCGTCTCCGGTGCCCGGGGCGACCGGGACGTCTGCCACCCGTACGTCGCGCGCCACCACTCTGGCCTCGGACTCCCCGTCGACCGAGGCGATCACGTCGACGCGGTCACCCGGCCGCAGCAGCCCGACCGTGGCCGCGTCGGCGATCCGTACGGGAGCGGAGACCAGCCGCACAGCCCGCCGCTCGGGGCCCGGCGGCGCGCCCCCGTGGTCGGCGACCGCACCCTTCTCGGCGCCGAGCCCCGAAGCGGCGAGCACGGCGGAGGTCAGCGCGAAGCCCGCGGCCAGCGCCCGGCGCTGTCCGCGCAGCAGCCGCCTGAGTCGCCGCCCGCCGCCGCCTCGGACTCGTAGGGGCCCGAAAGCCGGGACCCCGCGCGGTGCGGGAGGCGCGGGACGTGTATCGGGCGCCGAAGGGAACATGGCCAACACCACCTGGCGTGAAGGAGATCCGCGAAGGACCTCCGGGCGAGGGAACGCGTGAGGGGAGCCCGGCGGGGTGATGCCCCGACGAACTCCCCTCACGATCCACCGTCCGTGGCGATCCCGCTCGGCCCTGTGGACAGTCCGCACGATGTGGACAACCCGGTCACCCGTAAGCGCGGCGAGAGCCCACGCCGAGACTCCGTCCCACCGGGCTCACGACGGCAGCCCGTCCCGCCGGCCCACGACGGCAGTCGGCCCCGGGCGGGTCCGGCCGTCCGACAGCCGGACCCGTCCGACAGCCGGACCCGTCCGACAGCCGGACCCGCCCGACAGCCGGACCCGGCCGACAGTCGGCGTCATCCACCGGCCCCGCCCCGCCCGCCCGATCAATGGCCCGCAGCACGGTGCCGCCGCGGCTACGGCAGCTCGATGCCCGGGTCGATGCCGTCCAGCGCGTGTGCGCAGACGCAGTCACGGCCCTTGTTCTCGGGCAGCGCCGCCACCGCGTCGAACAGCACCGACCTCAGCCGGTCCACGTTGGCCGCGAACACCTCCAGGACCTCCGCGTGGCTGACGCCCTCGCCGGCCTCGGCCCCCGCGTCGAGGTCCGTCACCAAGGTCAGCGTCGTGTAGCAGAGCTCCAGTTCACGGGCGAGCACCGCTTCCGGGTGCCCCGTCATCCCGACGACCGACCAGCCCATCGCCGCGTGCCAGCGCGACTCCGCGCGGGTCGAGAAGCGCGGGCCCTCGACGACGACCAGGGTTCCGCCGTCCACCGCTTCCCAGTCGCGTCCGCGTGCCGCGGCGAGGGCGGCCTTGCGGCCCTCGGGGCAGTACGGATCGGCGAAGCCGAGGTGCACGACGTTCGGCTGGGTCCCGTCGGCCCGCTGCTCACCGTCGTAGAAGGTCTGCGTGCGTGCCTTGGTCCGGTCGACCATCTGGTCCGGCACGAGCAGGGTGCCCGGGCCGTACTCGGGGCGCAGGCCGCCGACGGCGCACGGGCCGAGGACCTGGCGTACGCCGACGGAGCGCAGGGCCCAGAGGTTGGCGCGGTAGTTGATCCGGTGCGGCGGGAGGTGGTGGCCTCGGCCGTGGCGCGGGAGGAAGGCGACCCGGCGGCCCGCGAGCTCGCCGAGGAAGACGGAGTCGCTCGGCGCCCCGTACGGGGTGTCCACCTGGATCTCGGTCACGTCCTCCAGGAAGGAGTAGAAGCCCGATCCGCCGATGACACCGATTTCCGCTGTACCCGTTTCTGCGTTCACCATGCGGTCACACTAACCGGGCGCGCACGACCGGGACCCCGCCGAGTGGATCAGCGGGGTCCCGGTGAAACGTATGGGGTACGCGAGAGGCCTCAGGCGGCCGACGTACCGCTCGACGACGCGGAAGAAGCCGACGAGGAGGTCGAGGACGACGCCGAAGCGGCAGGCTTCGACTCCGGCTTCGAGGCGGAGGAACCGGCGGACGAGTCCGACGCCTTGGTGGTCGACGTGGCCGGCGTGCTGCTCGACGAGGAGCCGCGGCTGTCGTTCCGGTAGAAACCGGATCCCTTGAAGACGATGCCGACGGCCGAGAACACCTTCTTGAGGCGTCCCTCGCAGTTCGGGCACACGGTCAGGGCATCATCGGTGAACTTCTGCACCGCTTCGAGGCCCTCGCCGCACTCGGTGCACTGGTACTGGTAAGTCGGCACTTGCTCCTCCTGGCACTCTCACTCAGTGAGTGCTAACGACGATCCATACTGACGTATTCCGAGCGATCAGTCCACCGTGACCGGCTCGCGGTGACCGATCCCACGTGCCACGGTCCGCCCGGCGGGCCTCGGTGTCAGCCGTGAACGCAGGGCCAGCAGGGTCGCCAGGGCCAGCGCCGTACCGGCCAGCGGGACCACGAAACCGGTGCTCGCACCATGCGAGTCCGCGAGCTGTCCGGCCACCGTGACGGCCGCCGCCTGGCCGAGCGCCACCGCACCCGTCAGCCAGGTGAAGGCCTCGGTCCTGGCGGACGCCGGGACCAGCGCGTCGACCAGGGTGTAGCCGCTGATCAGCGCGGGAGCGATGCACAGCCCGACCAGCAGCCCCAGGCCCGCCAGCAGCGGTACCGAGTGCACGGCCCACAGCCCGGACGCGGTCAGCGTCAGGGCCACGTAGCCGATGATCAGCCGGCGACGCGGGCTGCTCTTCCAGGCGATGGCGCCGCAGGCGATGCCGGCCAGCATGTTGCCGGCCGCGAAGATCCCGTACAGCAGCCCGTTGACGCCGGGCCGGCCGATCTCCTCGGAGAACGCCGTGAGGGAGACCTGCATGCCGCCGAAGACGGCGCCGATGCCCAGGAAGGTGATCGCCAGCACCCGCACGCCGGGTACGGAGAGTGCCGAGCGGTGCGGCTCGGCCTCCGTGGCGGCGCCCCGGGGGGCCGGCTGGGTGGAGCGCTGGGCCGCGAACAGGACGCCGCCCACCAGTGTCAGTGCCGCCTCGGCGACCAGTCCGGCCGCCGGGTGCACGCCGGTGCACAGCGCCGTCGCGAGCACGGGGCCGACGACGAAGGTGAACTCGTCCGTCACGGACTCGAAGGCGGCGGCCGTCGTCATCAGGGGTGAAGCGGGCCGCCCCGGGGCGGCGCCGAGCCTGGCTGCCCAGCGGGCCCGCACCATCGGGCCGATCTGCGGAATGGAAGCACCGGTGGGCACCGCCGCCAGGAACAGCACCCACAGGGGTGCGTCCGCCAGGGCGAGCGCCGTGAGGGCGCCGACGGACGCGGCGTGCACCAGGACGCCGGGCAGGAGGACGGCTCGCTGGCCGAACCGGTCGGCGAGCCTGCCGGTCTGCGGCGCGAACAGGGCCATGGAGACGCCGGAGGCGGCTGCCACGGCGCCGGCACTGCCGTACGAGCCGGTGGTGTGCTGGACCAGGAGCACGATGCCGATGGTCAGCATCGCGAAGGGCTGCCGGGCGGCGAAGCCCGGGAGGAGGAAGGTCCACGCACCCGGGGTGCGCAGCAACTGCCCGTAACCGGGGCGGTCGGAGACCGTGGACGCCACGGTCCATGCCTTTCTGCCGCCTGGTGGCCGTGCTCCCCGGGCGCCGGCACCGGGGTGTCGGGGCGTGCGGGAGCTGCCGAGAGCTGTCCTCTTCGCGCGGGACTGCGGTAGATGCCGGGCGCTCGCTCCACAGGCGAAAGGACGCCACGACCGCCATACGGTCGCGCCAGCTCTGCATCAGACAGAGTTGGTCGATCAGGGTTCACATCGTGTGGATCAAGAGATCCGGTCCTTCATGTTACAGGCCCTGACACCGGCAGGCCTGCGATTGTGCGCGGTCACACCCTTCCGTCGCGGTCACACCCCTCTGCCGCCGCGGGCAGTGGTGGGCCCTTTCTTCGCCCCGGGGCAGCGCGTGGCCCGCCCGACGTCCCGGTCAGTGGCGGGCTCGCCCTGCTGACCGGGACAGGGGCGGGCTCGCTCTGCCGACCAGGTCAGTGGCGGGCTCGCCTGTCGCCCGCCCGGTCTCCCGGGCGGTCCTCGCCGCTCTTGCCCAACTTCTTGGCGAGCCTCGCGAGGTGCGGCGTCTCCGCGGAGCCGCTGTCCTTCCGGCCCGCACCGCCCGCACCGCCCGCACCGCCCGTCCCGAGCCAGCCGGCCAGCTTGCCGCCTTCGCCGACCGCGCGCAGCCGTGCCTCCGTCGCGTCGCGGACCGGATCGGTCGCGACGACCAGCAGTTCGTCCCCGCGGCGCAGCACGGTCGAGGGTGCGGGCACGAAGCTCTTGTCGTCCCGTACGACGAGGGTGACGGCGGCGCCGGCGGGCAGTCGCAGTTCCCCGACCTCCACGCCGTGCATCTTGGACCTGCCGGGGACCTCCACGGAGAGCAGGTGGCCGCGCAGCCGTTCCAGGGGGGCCGACTCGATCCCGAGGTCCGCGGTCTCGGACGGGTCGTCGCTGATCTTCAGGGCCTTGGCCAGCCAGGGCAGTGTCGGCCCCTGGATCAGCGTGTAGACGATGACGAGCACGAAGACGATGTTGAAGACCCGAGTGCTGCCCTCGATCCCGGACACCATCGGAATGGTCGCCAGGATGATGGGCACCGCGCCGCGCAGCCCGGCCCAGGACATCAGGGCCTTCTCGCGGTGCGGCAGCCGGAACGGCGCGAGGCTGATGAAGACCGACAACGGCCGTGCGACGGCGGTCAGCACCAGGCCCACGACCACGGCGGGCCAGAAGTCGGCGATCAGGTCGTGCGGAGTGACCAGCAGGCCGAGCAGGACGAACATGCCGATCTGCGCCAGCCAGCCGAGCCCGTCCGCGAACCCCCGGGTGGCCGGCCAGTGCGGAAGCTTGGAGTTGCCGAGGACCATCGCGGCCAGGTAGACGGCCAGGAAGCCGCTGCCGTGGGCCATGGCGCCCGCGGCGTAGGCGGACACGGCGATGGCCATCACGGCGATCGGGTAGAGCCCGGACGCGGGCAGTGCCACGTGACGCAGCCCGAAGGACCCGAGCCAGCCCACCGCGAGGCCGATCGCCGCGCCGATGGCCAGCTCCAGGGCTATCTCACCGACCAGGAAGTACCAGTGCTCCACGGGGCCGACGGCGGAGAACGCCACCACCAGGATGACCACGGGGGCGTCGTTGAAGCCGGATTCGGCCTCCAGGACACCGGTGATCCGGGAGGGGAGGGGGACCTTGCGCAGGACCGAGAAGACGGCCGCGGCGTCGGTGGACGACACGACGGCGCCGATGATCAGGGCCTGCCGCCAGTCGAGGCCGACGAGATAGTGCGCCGCGCTCGCGGTGACGCCCACGCTGATGCCCACACCGACGGTCGACAGGACGGCCGCCGCCGGCAGGGCGGGTTTCACTTCTTTCCACTTCGTGCCCAGACCGCCCTCGGCCAGGATGACGACCAGGGCGGCGTAGCCGATCACCTGGGTCAGCTCGGCGTTGTCGAACTTGACGTCGAAGATGCCGTCCTGCCCCATGGCGATCCCGATGCCGAGGTACAGGAGCAGGCTGGGGAGCCCGCTGCGTGACGAGATGCGTACGGCCGCGACGGCGACCAGCAGGACGACAGAGCAGATGAGCAGAAGTTCGTTGAGCGCGTGGACAGTCAGGGTCCGTTCCTTCCCTGCGTACGCCTTCCGGATCGGCCTCCGGCGGCCAGTACTTCGTTACCTTACCTAATCTTTAACGCTTTCTTGACGCCTTCGACTGTTCGTGCGAACCAGGGCGCAAATGGATGCATCCCCATACCGCGTCCGAGTGGCTTCGGCGGGGCGCCTATGGTTGCTCCTGCACTCCCAGGACCACCCTGCCCCTCGAAGGACAGCGATGCCCGCCAACACAACCGCCCCTTCCGGGTCTTCCGATGCGAAGAAGTCCGGCAGGAAGAAGGGGCGACGCGCCCGCCTGTTCGTGATCGTCCTGGTGCTGGCGCTTGTCGCGGGTGTCGGGTACGGCGCGTACTGGTCCGTCTCCACGGTCCGGGCCTCGTACCCGCAGACCACCGGATCGATCGAGCTCAAGGGTCTCTCCGGCGACGTCGACGTCAAACGTGACAGCTACGGGATCCCGCAGATCTACGCGGACACCGACAGCGACCTCTTCCGTGCCCAGGGCTTCGTCCAGGCCCAGGACCGCTTCTGGGAGATGGACGTACGCCGTCACATGACGTCGGGACGTCTCTCCGAGATGTTCGGCTCCGGCCAGGTCGAGACCGACTCCTTCCTGCGCACGCTCGGCTGGCGCAAGGTGGCTCAGGAGGAGTACGACACCGTCCTGGACGAGGACACGAAGAAGAACCTCCAGGCTTACGCGGAGGGGGTGAACGCGTATCTGGACGGCAAGGACGGCAAGGACATCTCCGTCGAGTACGCGGCGCTCGGTCTGACCAACGACTACAAGCCCACCGAGTGGACCCCGGTCGACTCGGTCGCCTGGCTCAAGGCGATGGCCTGGGACCTGCGCGGCAACATGCAGGACGAGATCGACCGCTCGCTGATGACCAGCAGGCTCAGCTCGAAGCAGATCGAGGACCTCTACCCGGACTACCCGTTCGACAAGAACAAGCCGATCGTCGACCAGGGCGCGGTCTCCCCGGTCACCGGCAAGTTCGACCCGGACGCGGAACCGTCGGACAGCATCGGTGCGGAGACCCCCGAGGGCGCGACCCAGGGCGTGAACACACAGCTGTCCGCGCTCTCCGACACCCTCGACAAGATCCCGGCGCTGCTCGGGCCCAACGGCAACGGCATCGGGTCGAACTCCTGGGTCGTCGCCGGCGAGAACACGACGACCGGCAAACCGCTGCTCGCCAACGACCCGCACCTGGCGCCCCAGCTCCCCTCGCTCTGGTACCAGATGGGGCTGCACTGCCGTCAGGTCTCGGCGTCCTGCCAGTACGACACGGCCGGCTACACGTTCTCCGGGATGCCCGGTGTGGTCATCGGCCACAACCAGGACATCGCCTGGGGCTTCACGAACCTCGGAGCCGACGTCACCGACCTCTTCCTGGAGAAGGTCTCCGGCGACGGCTACCAGTACGACGGCAAGACCGAGCCCTTCGTCAGCCGCGAGGAGACCATCAAGGTCGCCGGTGGCAGGAGCAGGAAGATCACCGTCCGGGAGACCAACAACGGTCCTCTGGTCTCCGACCGCAGCGGCGAGTTGGAGAAGGTCGGCAAGAAGGCCCCCGTCACCAACTCCGCGCCCGACCGCGGTGACGGTTACGCGGTCTCCCTGAAGTGGACGGCGCTGGACCCCGGCAAGTCCATGGACGCGGTCTTCGAGCTCAACCGGGCCAAGGACTTCACGACCTTCCGCAAGGCCGCCGCGCACTTCGAGGTGCCCTCGCAGAACCTCATCTACGCGGACACCAAGGGCAACATCGGCTACCAGGCGCCCGGCAGGATCCCGGTCCGCACGCAGGGTGACGGCACGCTGCCCAGCCCCGGCTGGAACGCGAAGTACGGCTGGGAGAAGGACCCCATCCCGTTCGACGAGCTGCCGTACGAGTACAACCCGGACCGTGGCTACATCGTCACCGCCAACCAGGCGGTCATCGGTGAGGGTTACGACCACATGCTGACCAAGGACTGGGGCTACGGGACGCGCAGTCAGCGGATCAACGACCTGATCCAGAAGAAGATCGACGGCGGCGAGAAGATCTCCACCGACGACATGCAGACGATGCAGATGGACAACCAGAGCGCGATCGCCGCGAAGCTGGTGCCGAAGCTCAAGAACATCGCCGTCTCCGACAAGAACGTCCGCGAGGCCCAGAAGCTGCTCGAGGGCTGGGACTACACCCAGGAGCCCGATTCCGCCGCCGCCGCGTACTTCAACGGCGTGTGGCGCAACATCCTCCTGCTGGCCTTCGGCAACAAGCTCCCCAAGGAGATGCGGGCCAAGGGCGACTGCGTCTACGTGGAGCCGGCCGCCGGTGCCGGGCCGGTGGACGAGCAGGACAAGCTCGTACGCGAATGCGGTCAGCGCGCCCCGGACGCGGCGCAGCCGGACGGCGGTGACCGCTGGTACGAGGTGGTCGAGAGCATCCTGGACGACCAGGACAACGAGTGGTGGAAGGTCCCGGCCAAGGGGCGCGAAGAGGCCATCGACAGCCGCGACGAGCTCTTCGCCCGCGCCATGGAGGACGCGCGCTGGGAGCTGACCGCCGAGCTCGGCAAGGACATGAGCACCTGGAGCTGGGGCCGGCTGCACCAGCTGACCCTGCGCAACCAGACGCTCGGCACCGAAGGCCCCGATCTTCTGCAGCGGGCCCTCAACCGCGGACCCTGGGACCTCGGCGGCGGCGAAGCCGCGGTCGACGCGACGGGCTGGAACGCGGCGGGCGGCTACGAGGTCATCTGGGTCCCGTCGATGCGGATGGTCGTCAACGTCGGCGACTGGGACAAGTCCCGGTGGATCAACCTCACCGGTGCGTCGGGACACGCGTTCAGCGCGCACTACACCGACCAGACCGACAAGTGGGTCGACGGCGAACTGCTCGACTGGTCCTACGGGGCGGACGCGGTGGGCGAGTCCACGGTCGACGCCCTCACGCTCAAGAAACCCCAGTAGTACTGCCCGAGCGGGATTCGACGGTTCCAGCGGGCGGCGACGGGCCGCCCACCCCCGCGCAGGGGTGGGCG
>NZ_JBHUYV010000033.1:0-32243 GCF_042667905.1 Streptomyces sp. NPDC057287
GAGGAAGGCCAGGAAGTCAAGGAAGGCGACCTCATCGTCGTCCTCGAAGCCATGAAGATGGAACAGCCCCTCAACGCCCACCGCTCCGGCACGGTGAAGGGTCTGGCGGCAGAGGTCGGCACCTCGGTGTCGTCCGGCGCCTTGATCTGCGAGATCAAGGACTGAGCACCCGCTCCGCTTTCCCGCACTGGGGGCCCGGCACCTGCCGGGCCCCCAGTGGCATCCTTGGGACGCGGAGCGGACACCAGGAGGACAGGGCGATGGCCATGAACGCGGCACCGACACCGGCCCGGCCGATGCGCGCCGACGCGCGCCGGAACTACGACCGGCTGCTGCACGAGGCCCGTACGTCCTTCGCCGACCGGGGCACGGACGCCTCGCTGGAAGAGATCGCCCGGAGCGCGGGCGTGGGCATCGGCACGCTCTACCGGCACTTCCCGAACCGCCAGGCCCTGATGAACGCGGTGTTCCAGGAGGCCCTGACCGCCCTGCTCGCCCGTTCCCGCGAACTGGCACAGGCCGACCAGCCGTGCACCGCCCTGGTGGAGTGGCTGGGTGCGATCGTCACCCATGCGGGTGAGTACCGCGGATTGGCGCAGGCGCTCATGTCCGCCCCGGGGGACGAGACTTCGGCACTGACGTCATGCCATGTGCCGCTGCGCCAGGCGGGGGCACGGCTGCTTACCCGCGCCCAGTCGAGCGGCTCGGTGCGCGCGGACGTGTCGATCGACGACCTGTTGCAGCTGACGAACGCGATCGCACTGGCCGCGGAGCAGACACCGGCCGACCCCGCGCTGGCCGACCGCCTGCTGCGGCTGACGCTGCGCGGGCTGAAGGCGGACCCGGCCGCTTCGGACCAGTCGCCTCCCCCCGGCGGCTGAGGGCGCCTTCCGGACGCCCCGCGCCTCCTCCTACCGGCGCCGCATGTCGGCGACCCGGCCGACCGGCCCGTCCGACAGCGCCGCGGCACTCCGCAGTTGCGGACCGATACCCCCCGGGCCCCCGTGGCCGCCCTGGGTGCGCCGCTGGCCGGGCAGCGGCATCTCCTGCCGGGGCTGCCGCCCCGGCGGCATGCCGTCGCCGGCCGCGGACTCCGCTTCGGGCCCCGCCACCGTGATCTCCACCCCCTGGTCGGCCAGTGCCTGGAGCTCGGTGGCCGCCCGCTCGTCGTGGACCGGTGGCTCGTCCGTCACCAGACGGGTGATCAGCTCCGTGGGCACGGTCTGGAACATGGTGTCGGAGCCGAGCTTCGTGTGGTCCGCCAGGACCACCACCTCGGCCGCGGCCTGCACGAGCGCCCGGTCCACACTCGCGGAGAGCATGTTGGACGTGGACAGTCCGCGCTCCGCGGTCAGCCCGCTCCCGGACAGGAACGCACGGGTCACCCGCAGCCCCTGGAGGGACTGCTCGGCACCGCTGCCGACCAGCGCGTAGTTGCTCCCGCGCAGGGTGCCGCCGGTCATCACCACTTCCACCCGGTTGGCATGGGCCAACGCCTGGGCGACGAGCAGCGAGTTGGTGACCACGGTCAGGCCGGGCACCCGCGCGAGCCGGCGGGCCAGCTCCTGCGTGGTCGTTCCGGCGCCGACCACGATGGCCTCGCCCTCACCGACCAGACCGGCCGCCAGGTCGGCGATGGCCGTTTTCTCCGCGGTGGAGAGATGGGATTTCTGCGGAAAGCCGGACTCCCGCGTAAAACCGCCCGGCAAGACCGCACCGCCGTGCCGGCGGTCGAGGAGTCCTTCTGCCTCCAGTGCCCGCACGTCCCGCCGTACGGTCACTTCGGAGGTCTGGACGACGCGGGCGAGCTCACGGAGCGATACCGCCCCGTTGGCGCGCACCATTTCGAGGATCAATTGACGACGTTCTGCAGCGAACACGAAACTGACAGTAACCTGGCCGTAGGTTGCTTTTCAGCAGTTTGCGCCGAATAAGAGAAGTTGTACATAGGCGGGGCCCCCTGGTGGTATAGGGGACCCCGCCGCCCGTACGAGCAGTGCGCGCTACGCCTCGCCGGCGCTCTTCCGGGTGTGCAACTGCCGTGCCACTTCGGCGATCGAGCCGGACAGGGACGGGTACACGGTGAAGGCGTTCGCGATCTGCTCCACCGTCAGGTTGTTGTCGACGGCGAGCGAGATCGGGTGGATCAGCTCGCTGGCCCTCGGCGCGACGACGCAGCCGCCGACCACGATGCCGGTGCCGGGGCGGCAGAAGATCTTGACGAAGCCGTCCCGGATGCCCTGCATCTTGGCGCGCGGGTTGCGCAGCAGCGGCAGCTTCACGACACGGGCGTCGATCTTGCCGGCGTCGACGTCGGCCTGGCTGTAACCGACCGTGGCGATCTCGGGGTCGGTGAAGACGTTCGAGGAGACCGTCTTCAGGTTCAGCGGCGCCACCGCGTCACCGAGGAAGTGGTACATCGCGATCCGGCCCTGCATCGCCGCGACCGAGGCCAGGGCGAAGATCCCGGTGACGTCACCGGCCGCGTACACCCCGGGGGCGCTGGTGCGGGAGACGCGGTCGGTCCGGATGTGCCCGGACTCCTTGAGCTGCACCCCCGAGTCCTCCAGGCCCATGCCCGCGGTGTTGGGGATCGCGCCGACCGCCATCAGGCAGTGCGTGCCGGAGATGACGCGGCCGTCGGCCAGGGTGACCTCGACACGGTCGCCCACGCGCTTGGCGGACTCGGCGCGGGAGCGGGCCATGACGTTCATGCCGCGGCGCCGGAAGACGTCCTCCAGGACGGCGGCGGCGTCCGGGTCCTCGCCCGGGAGCACCCGGTCGCGGGAGGAGACGAGGGTCACGCGCGAGCCGAGGGCCTGGTAGGCGCCGGCGAACTCCGCGCCGGTGACGCCCGAGCCGACCACGATGAGCTCCTCGGGGAGCTCGTCCAGGTCGTAGACCTGGGTCCAGTTCAGGATGCGCTCACCGTCGGGCTGCGCGTCCGGGATCTCGCGGGGGTGGGCGCCGGTCGCGATCAGCACCGCGTCGGCGGTGAGCCGCTCCTCGGTGCCGTCGGCGGCGGTCACCACGACCTGGCGGGACCCGTCGGCGGCCTGGAGGCCCTCCAGCCGGCCGCGGCCGCGCATGACCCTGGCACCCGCGCGGGTGACGGAGGCGGTGATGTCGTGCGACTGGGCGAGCGCGAGGCGCTTGACCCGCCGGTTGACCTTGCCGAGGTCGACCCCCACCACCCGGGCGGCCTGCTCCACGTGCGGGGTGTCGTCGGCGACGATGATGCCGAGTTCCTCGTAGGAGGAGTCGAAGGTGGTCATCACCTCGGCCGTCGCGATCAGGGTCTTGGAGGGTACGCAGTCGGTGAGGACCGACGCGCCGCCGAGACCGTCGCAGTCGACGACGGTCACCTCAGCGCCGAGCTGGGCGCCGACCAGTGCCGCCTCGTAGCCGCCGGGGCCGCCGCCGATGATCACGATCCGGGTCACGAAATGTCCGCCTCGCGTGGTGTCATCCCACGGCCGTCTGCCGCCCCGGCCGGGGGTCCGGGGGATCGCCCCGGCGTATGCAGTACGTAGTTCATTGTCCCGCACGCGCCAAGGTGCTTCGCCCCGGGGCCCTCCATACGGGAACGGGCCTGGCCGGGCCACGGCCTCCGGGCCCCGCGCACCGCCCACGACACCGCCCACGACCGGGGCGCGTCCCCGGAACCCTCCTGCTCCACGCCGCCTCACGTACCCTCGACCCCATGTCGCTCTACGCCGCGTACGCCGGCAACCTCGACGCGCGGCTGATGACGCGCCGCGCACCGCACTCCCCGCTGCGCGGCACGGGCTGGCTCAACGGCTGGCGGCTGACCTTCGGCGGGGAGCAGATGGGCTGGGAGGGCGCGCTGGCCACGGTGGTCGAGGCACCGCGTTCGCAGGTGTTCGTCGCGCTGTACGACCTGGCCCCGATGGACGAGGACTCCATGGACCGCTGGGAGGGTGTCGGCCTCGACATCTACCGGCGCATGCGGGTGCGCGTGCACACGCTGGACGGCGAGGAGCCGGCCTGGATGTACGTCCTCAACGGCTACGAGGGCGGGCTCCCCTCCGCCCGCTACCTGGGTGAGGTGGCGGACGCCGCCGAGTCCGCGGGCGCACCGCACGACTACGTGATGAACCTCCGCAAGCGCCCCTGCTAGGCCTGGCCTCCAGGCCACTTATGTACGAAAGTACGAATACGACCGGCCAGACTCTTCACGGACGCATCTACGCGCGTAGGGAATCAGCGGTTACCCTCTTCCGCGTGAACGCATCTGTTATTCCGGACCACATCCAGGGCGACCCGTACGCCGCCGCAGCCGACGCCGCCGCCCGCCTGCGCGAGCTGACCGGCGCCGAGACCCACGACGTCGCTCTCGTGATGGGCTCCGGGTGGGCCCCCGCGGGCGATGCGCTCGGCATCCCGGAGGCCGAGTTCCCGGTCACCGCGCTCCCCGGGTTCCCGGCTCCGGCCGTCGAGGGCCACGGCGGCACGATCCGCTCGTACAGGATCGGGGAGAAGCGCGTCCTGGTCTTCCTGGGCCGCACGCACTACTACGAGGGCCGCGGTGTCGCCCCCGTCGCGCACGGCGTCCGGACGGCCGCCGCCGCGGGCTGCCGGACCGTCATCCTGACGAACGGCTGCGGCGGCCTGCGCGAGGGCATGCGACCCGGCCAGCCGGTGCTCATCAGCGACCACATCAACCTCACGGCGGCCTCGCCGATCGTGGGCGCGAACTTCGTCGACCTGACCGACCTGTACTCGCCGCGGCTGCGCGCCCTGTGCAAGGACATCGACGCCACCCTCGAAGAGGGCGTGTACGTGCAGTTCCCCGGCCCGCACTACGAGACCCCGGCCGAGATCAACATGGTCCGCGTCATGGGCGGCGACCTGGTCGGCATGTCCACGGTCCTCGAGGCGATCGCGGCCCGTGAGGCGGGCGCCGAGGTGCTGGGCATCTCCCTGGTCACGAACCTGGCCGCCGGCCTGAGCGGCGAACCCCTCAACCACGAAGAGGTCCTCCAGGCCGGCCGCGACTCGGCCACCCGGATGGGCGCCCTTCTGGCACAGGTGCTGGACCGGGTCTGACGGCTCCGGGCCCCGCGGGCGCCGGTGGCGCGGGCGGACCACTCCGGCCCGCCGACACCTGAAGCACAGGCGGACCACTCCGGCCCGCCGACACCTCAAGCACAGGCGGACCACTCCAGCCCCGCCGGCGTTTGAGGCGCGGGGGTCCGGGGGCGGAGCCCCCGTAACGGGTCCGGGCGGAGCCCGGTTCCGGGAAGGGGCGGGTAGGGGGACAGCCCGCCGCAGGCACCCACCTGCACCCCGCACCGCCCCACCCACCACCACCCCCGCAGAAAGGCGGACACCGTGCAGCAGGACCTCATCACGCGCGCCAGGACCTGGCTCGCCGAGGACCCCGACCCCGAGACCCGGGCGGAGCTCGAAGGCCTCATCGAGGCCGGTGACGAGCCCGCGCTCGCCGACCGCTTCGCCGGCACGCTCCAGTTCGGCACGGCCGGCCTGCGCGGCGAGATCGGCGCCGGCCCGATGCGGATGAACAGGTCCGTCGTGATCCGCGCCGCCGCCGGTCTGGCCGCCTACCTGAAGGCGCAGGGGCAGGCCGGAGGGCTCGTCGTCATCGGCTACGACGCCCGCTACAAATCCGCCGACTTCGCGCGCGACACGGCGTCCGTGATGACCGGCGCCGGCCTGCGCGCGGCGGTGCTCCCGCGCCCGCTGCCGACCCCGGTCCTCGCGTACGCCATACGGCACCTGGGGGCAGTCGCGGGTGTGGAGGTCACCGCCAGCCACAACCCGCCGCGCGACAACGGCTACAAGGTCTACCTCGGCGACGGCTCGCAGATCGTGCCCCCGGCCGACGCGGAGATCGCCGCCGCCATCGAGGCCGTGGGCCCGCTCGACGGCGTACCGCGCCCGGAGTCGGGCTGGGAGATCCTCGGCGACGAGGTGCTGGACGCCTATCTCGCACGTACGGACGCCGTCCTGGGCCAGGGCTCCCCGCGCAGCGCCCGGACCGTCTACACCGCGATGCACGGTGTCGGCACCTCGGTCCTGACGGCGGCCTTCGCCCGGGCCGGCTTCCCCGAGCCCGTGCTCGTGGCCGAACAGGCGGATCCCGACCCGGCGTTCCCCACCGTCGCCTTCCCCAACCCGGAAGAGCCCGGCGCCATGGACCTCGCGTTCGCGACGGCACGCCGGGCGCGGCCCGACGTCGTCATCGCCAACGACCCGGACGCCGACCGCTGCGCCGTCGCCGTGCCCGAACCTTCGGCCGAGGGCGGCTGGCGGATGCTGCGCGGCGACGAGGTCGGCGCGCTGCTGGCCGCGCACCTGGTGGACCGGGGCGCCACCGGCGTGTTCGCCGAGTCGATCGTGTCCTCGTCACTGCTGGGCCGCATCGCCGAGAAGGCCGGCCTCGGTCACGAGGAGACGCTGACGGGCTTCAAGTGGATCGCCCGCGTCGACGGCCTGCGGTACGGGTACGAGGAGGCGCTGGGCTACTGCGTCGACCCGGACGGGGTCCGCGACAAGGACGGCATCACGGCCGCCCTGCTGATCGCCGAACTCGTCTCGGTGCTCAAGGAGAAGGACCGCACCCTCCTGGACCTGCTCGACGACCTCGCCCTGGAGCACGGACTGCACGCGACGGACCAGCTGTCGGTCCGCGTCGAGGACCTCTCGGTCATCGCGGACGCCATGCGCCGTCTGCGGGAGACTCCGCCGACCACCCTGGCCGGCCTCGCCGTCACCTCGGCCGAGGACCTCTCCCGGGGCACGGACCGGCTGCCGCCCACGGACGGCCTGCGTTACCACCTCACGGGCGCCCGCGTCATCGTCCGCCCGAGCGGCACCGAGCCCAAGCTCAAGTGCTACCTGGAGGTCATCGTCCCGGTCGCTGCGGCGGACGAACTGCCGGCGGCCCGCACGCGGGGTGACGAACTGCTGGCCGGCATCAAGCGGGACCTGGCGGCCGCGGCGGGGATCTGAGGGACGCCCACCGGGACGACCCCCGGGGCGCGGGGAGCACTCCTCGTGTGCTCGGGCTCGGCGGCCGTCCGATGGTGGAGGGGCTCCTGCACCACACCGCGCGCGGCCTGGTCCCGCCCGCGCGGACCGCCGGGGTCATCGGCATGCCGGGCAGGGTCCCCGGTTCCTCCGTGCTGCCCAGCGGGCCTCGCTCGCCGAGGTGCGACCGTACGACGCGGGCAGGCTGCGCCCTGCGCAGGACCTCCGCGATCCGCCGGCTCGTGTCTCACACGACCGATGCCCGGAAAGGATCAGTGGGAATGATCTCCGCCTCGTCGAAGAGCTGCTCCAGCGCCTCGTGACCCTGGTGCCTGCGGAACTCGACTTCGGCGGCCGTCACAGGCAAGGTCCACAGGATGCGGGCCTGCCCCCTGGGCAGCGGACAGTGTTCGAGGTCAGGTCCGTGGAGATAGGGCAGGCTGATCAGCAGGTGATCGCAGATCGAGCCCGGCACCCATGGCTCACCGATCGGCATGCTGTGCTCCAGGTCGAGCTGATGCCCACCGCAGTGGTAGTACGTGATCATGCCCATGAGGTCGATGAACCGCTGGTCGCGGACGTGGGCGGTCATGACGAACTCAAGCCCGCGGCCGTCCTTCTCCGTCGCGGCCCAGCACCCGGCGGTCACATAGGCCCAGCTGTCGCTGCGCGGACCGGGGCCGACCACGAGAACCCGCAGATCGGGCACGACCTCGCGCCGCTCCGGCCCCAGGTCGCAGACCACGACCTCAACGGAATGCCCCTCGAAGAACGCACGGACATGTGACCCGACGGCCTCCACGGCCAGCAGCCTCGCATCACTCACCGCGCGATCATTCCAGACCCGATCAACCGGCCCGGATGCTCCGGGGATGGGAGCGGGCGGCACACGGCCCGGCCGAGCACCTGCCGGCCCGGCCGGCAGCACCTCCCGCCCCGCTCAGCCGATGGCCAGCAGCACCACGAGCAGCACCGCGCCGACGGCGGCCGGGGCGATCACCTCGTAGGCCCAGCGCGCGGACGCGGTGGTCGTGCTCCGCTCCGCGCGG
The DNA here is from genome assembly GCF_042667905.1 of Streptomyces sp. NPDC057287. Lineage (NCBI taxonomy): Bacteria > Bacillati > Actinomycetota > Actinomycetes > Kitasatosporales > Streptomycetaceae > Streptomyces > Streptomyces sp. NPDC057287. The sequence continues at coordinate 8,064 of NZ_JBHUYV010000033.1, forward strand.
GCCTCGGCACGCTCGGCCAGCTCCCGCAGGTCGCCCACCGTCTGGTCGGCGGCGGCCGCCCGGGCCTGGGAGTCGCGGACGTCGGCGTGCACGGAGGTCCGGCCGTACGGGTCGTCGTGCGCCTGCTGGCCGGCCTTCCTGGCCGCGCGCTTGCGCTCGCGCAGCGAGACGGGGACCGCCCAGAGCTGGTACTTGGCGCCGGTGTGGGTGAAGAGCTCGGTCGAGTAGGCGGCGCGCACGGTGGAGACGTCCGTCCAGGGCAGCACGATCGTGCGGAACGGGTTCCGGATCCGGATCCGCTCCTCGCCGGCGAACACGGCCGGCCGCAACGTGAACGCGACGATCAGGGGGACCGCGGTCAGCAGCGCGGCCAGCGCGAGCCACGGCACCCGGCCCTCCCCCTGCGCCACCGCGTCGCCGCCGATCCAGCCGATCAGCAGGATGAGCAGCGCGCCGCTGACCAGCCCGGCGCCCGACCGGTAGGTCCGGTCGGCGTGTGCGGGCTCGGCGGGGGGTGTGGGGCTCGTCATGGTCCCGATTCTGCCTGAAGCGGCGACGGGGACGGGCCACGGCCTCGCCCGGCCCGGGGGAAGGCCGTGCAACCGGCCGGTGGAGGGCCCGAAACGGGGAGGGCCCTGTACAGGTCGCTACGCGCGTAGATATGCTCATGTGGTGACCATGCCCACCACTGCTCCTGCATTCGCCGACGCGACGGCGTCCGACAGTGCGCTGCGCCGCTTCCTGCACGGGCTGCCCGGCGTCGACACCGTCGGCCTCGAAGCGCGGGCCGCCTCTCTCGGTACCCGATCGATCAAGACGACCGCCAAGGCGTACGCCATCGATCTCGCCATCTCGATGATCGACCTGACGACGCTGGAAGGCGCGGACACCCCGGGCAAGGTCCGGGCCCTCGCCGCCAAGGCGGTCAATCCCGACCCCACCGACCGCACGACCCCGCGCACCGCGGCCGTCTGCGTCTACCCCGACATGGCGGCGACCGCGGTCGCCGCGCTGGCCGGCTCCGGGGTGAAGGTGGCGTCCGTCGCGACGGCCTTCCCCGCCGGGCGTGCGGCGCTGGACGTCAAGCTCGCGGACGTCCGCGACGCCGTGGCGGCCGGGGCCGACGAGATCGACATGGTGATCGACCGCGGCGCCTTCCTCTCCGGCCGCTACCTCAAGGTCTACGAGGAGATCGTCGCCGTGAAGGCCGAGTGCGGCTCCGCACGGCTGAAGGTGATCTTCGAGACCGGCGAGCTGTCCACCTACGACAACATCCGGCGGGCCTCCTGGCTCGGGATGCTGGCCGGAGCGGACTTCATCAAGACCTCGACCGGCAAGGTCGGCACCAACGCCACCCCGGCGAACACCCTGCTGATGCTGGAGGCCGTGCGCGACTTCCGCGAGCAGACGGGCGTCCAGATCGGCGTGAAGCCCGCGGGCGGCATCCGCACCTCCAAGGACGCGATCAAGTTCCTCGTCCTGGTGAACGAGACCGCGGGCGAGGACTGGCTGGACAACCACTGGTTCCGCTTCGGCGCCTCCAGCCTGCTGAACGACCTGCTGATGCAGCGCCAGAAGCTCAGCACCGGCCGTTACTCCGGCCCCGATTACGTGACGGTGGACTGATCCCCATGGCATCTGCATTCGACTACGCACCGGCTCCGGAGTCCCGCTCCGTCGTCGACATCGCCCCCTCGTACGGGCTGTTCATCGACGGTGAGTTCACCGAGGCCGCCGACGGCAAGGTCTTCAAGACGGTCAGCCCGTCCACCGAGGAGGTCCTCTCCGAGGTCGCGCGCGCTGGCGCGGAGGACGTGGACCGGGCCGTGAAGGCGGCCCGCAGGGCCTTCGAGAAGTGGTCCGCGCTCCCCGGCTCCGAGCGCGCCAAGTACCTGTTCCGGATCGCCCGGATCATCCAGGAGCGCTCCCGGGAGCTCGCCGTCCTGGAGACCCTGGACAACGGCAAGCCCATCCGGGAGACCCGCGACGCCGACCTCCCGCTGGTCGCCGCGCACTTCTTCTACTACGCGGGCTGGGCCGACAAGCTGGACCACGCGGGGTACGGCGCGAACCCGCGCCCGCTCGGCGTGGCCGGCCAGATCATCCCGTGGAACTTCCCGCTGCTGATGCTGGCCTGGAAGATCGCCCCGGCCCTCGCCACCGGCAACACGGTGGTGCTGAAGCCCGCGGAGACCACGCCGCTGTCGGCGCTGTTCTTCGCCGACATCTGCCGGCAGGCCGGCCTGCCCAAGGGCGTCGTCAACATCCTGACCGGGTACGGAGACGCGGGCTCGGCCCTCGTCGAGCACCCGGACGTGAACAAGGTCGCCTTCACCGGCTCCACCGCAGTCGGCAAGGCCATCGCCCGGCAGATCGCGGGCACGGACAAGAGGGCCACGCTCGAACTGGGCGGCAAGGGCGCCAACATCGTCTTCGACGACGCCCCGGTCGACCAGGCCGTCGAGGGCATCGTGACCGGCATCTTCTTCAACCAGGGCCAGGTCTGCTGCGCGGGCTCGCGTCTCCTCGTACAGGAGTCCGTGCACGACGAGGTGCTGCACTCCCTCAAGCGCCGGCTGTCCACGCTCCGGCTCGGCGACCCGCTGGACAAGAACACCGACATCGGGGCGATCAACTCCGCGGAGCAGCTCTCCCGGATCACCTCGCTCGTCGAGACCGGTGAGGCGGAGGGCGCCGAGCGCTGGACCGCACCGTGCGCCCTGCCTTCGTCCGGCTACTGGTTCGCCCCGACCCTCTTCACCGGTGTCACCCAGGCGCACACCGTCGCGCGCGACGAGATCTTCGGCCCGGTGCTGTCGGTGCTGACCTTCCGCACGCCGGACGAGGCCGTCGCCAAGGCCAACAACAGCCAGTACGGCCTCTCCGCGGGCATCTGGACGGAGAAGGGCTCCCGCATCCTCGCGGTGGCGAACAGGCTCCGCGCCGGAGTGGTGTGGGCCAACACGTTCAACAAGTTCGACCCGACCTCGCCGTTCGGCGGATACAAGGAGTCGGGCTTCGGCCGCGAGGGCGGCCGTCACGGTCTGGAGGCCTACCTCGATGTCTGACGGGCGACTCAGTGTCTTCAAGACCTACAAGCTGTACGTCGGGGGCAAGTTCCCCCGCTCCGAGAGCGGCCGGGTGTACGAGGTGACGGACTCGAAGGGCAAGTGGCTGGCGAACGCCCCGCAGTCCTCCCGCAAGGACGCGCGTGACGCGGTCGTGGCCGCGCGCAAGGCGTTCGGCGGCTGGTCGGGGGCGACCGCGTACAACCGCGGGCAGGTCCTCTACCGCGTCGCGGAGATGCTGGAGGGCCGCCGCGAGCAGTTCGTCCGCGAGGTCGCGGACGCCGAGGGGCTGTCGAAGTCCAAGGCGGCGGCGGTCGTCGACGCGGCGGTCGACCGCTGGGTCTGGTACGCGGGCTGGACGGACAAGATCGGTCAGGTCGTGGGCGGGGCGAACCCGGTGGCGGGCCCGTTCTTCAACCTGTCCACCCCGGAGCCGACCGGTGTGGTCGCCGTCCTGGCGCCGCAGGAGTCGTCGTTCCTGGGCCTGGTCTCGGTGATCGCCCCGGTGATCGCCACGGGCAACACCGCGGTCGTCGTCGCGTCGGCGGACGCTCCGCTGCCCGCGCTCTCGCTGGGCGAGGTGCTGGCGACGTCGGACCTGCCGGGCGGTGTCGTGAACATCCTGTCGGGGACGACGGCCGAGCTCTCCGCTCCCCTGGCCTCCCACCAGGACGTCAACGCCATCGACCTCACGGGAGCCGACGCCGGTCTCGCGAAGGAGCTGGAGGCCGCGGCGGCCGACAATCTGAAGCGCGTCCTGCGTCCACAGGCTGTGGACGGGGGCGACTGGTCCGCCGATCCCGGCACCCGGCGCCTGACGGCCTTCCTGGAGACAAAGACCGTCTGGCACCCGACCGGCGCACTGGGAGCGTCCGGCTCCTCCTACTGAGCACGCACACGTGGGGCCGCCCCCGGGCGGCCCCACGCGTGCGTGCAGGGAAGGTCAGCCGGTGATCAGGCCGGTCACCTCTCCGATCACGGGCAGGTCGCCGAGCGCGGCACCACTGGTCAGCGGGTCGGTGACCAGCGCCGTGGTCACCGGCTTGAAGTCGGCGATCTGGGTGCCCACCGCGTTGTCCAGCGGGTCCACACCCGTCCCCGCCAGCGGGTCGATCTGCAGGTCGGTGACGGGTTTGACGGCCCCGGCGAGGCCGTAGCCGAGTGCGCTGGTCAGTGCGGGCGCGGCGGCTTCGCCGACCGCCCCCAGGGTGCTGTCCGCGGTGTCCGAGCCGGTGGCGGGCGTCGCGGGCAGCGGCGCCGCCTGGGCTGCCGCACCTCCCGCGCCGAGCGCCGCGCCCAGCGCGGTGAGGGTCAGGCCGGCGCGCAGCAGTGCGCGGCGCCGGGGCTTGGACAGTGCATGACGTGCCATGTTTTCCCACCTGATCGGGACGTGTCGGGTAATCATCCGTGCGCGCAGAGTAGTTGAGGTGTGATGCTCGATACCAACAGGACCTCCCGGGGATCCCCTGCGCGGGTCAATGCCTCACACTTCTGTCCTGTGAGTTCCCAACCGATCCCCACTCGCGTCGTGCTGCTCGCCGGTCCGTCCGGCTCCGGCAAGTCGTCCCTCGCGGCCCGCAGCGGTCTGCCGGTGCTGCGCCTGGACGACTTCTACAAGGAGGCGAACGATCCGACACTGCCCCGGGTCACCGGCAGCACGGACATCGACTGGGACTCGGCCCTGTCCTGGGACGAGGAAGCGGCCGTGGCGGCCATAGCCGAGCTGTGCCGCACGGGACGTACGGACGTCCCGCTGTACGACATCGCCACAAGCTCGCGGACCGGCCGCGAAACGCTGGACATCGAGCGGACCCCCCTGTTCGTCGCCGAGGGCATCTTCGCGGCGGACATCGTCGCGCGCTGCCAGGACCTGGGTCTGCTCGCGGACGCGCTGTGCCTGCGCGGGCGGCCGTCCACGACGTTCCGGCGGCGGCTGGCGCGGGATCTGCGGGAGGGCCGGAAGTCGGTGCCGTTCCTGCTGCGGCGAGGGTGGCGGCTGATGCGGGCCGAGAAGGGCATCGTGGCCCGCCACACCGCGCTGGGCGCTCATCCCTGCGGCAAGGCCGAGGCCCTCGGCCGGCTGGCCGCCGCGGCGGCGGGCCGCTGCCGGACACCCAGGAGCCGGGTCCCGAACTAGGCTCCTCCGTCCGGGCCGGGCGCGCCCGGCCCGGACCGCGGGAGGCCCCTGGCCGCCGTGGGGCGCCGCCCGCTCACGGGCAGCACGACGAGCGGGGGCGGACAGGACCCCCCGGCCCGTCCGCCCCCGCTGCGCTTTCCCCCGTGCCGCCGCTTCCCCCGAAGCCGCGGCCTTTCCCCCGTGCCGCCGCTTCCCCCGAAGCCGCGGCCTTTCCCCGTGTCCCCCGTATGCCTCAGGCCACCAGCTCGCCGAAGGACTCCTCCTCGTCACGGCCGAAGCTGAGGACGTCGTCCTCGCGCAGCCGGCGGAGTGACCGCCAGATGCTCGACTTCACCGTGCCGACACTGATGTCGAGGATGGACGCGATCTCCGGGTCGGTGCGGCCCTCGTAGTAGCGGAGCACCAGCATCGTGCGCTGGAGTTCGGGCAGTCGCGCCAGCGCCTGCCAGAGGACCGCCCGCAGTTCCGTGCCCCGCATCGCGTCCGTGTCGCCCACCGTCTCCGGCAGCTCCTCGGTCGGGTATTCGTTGAGCTTGCGCCTGCGCCACGCGCTGATGTGCAGGTTGGTCATGGTGCGGCGGAGGTATCCGCCGACCGCCGCCTTGTCGCTGATCCTGTCCCACGCCCGGTACGTCGAGAAGAGGGCGCTCTGCAGCAGGTCCTCGGCCTCGAACCGGTCGCCGGTCAGGTGGTAGGCGGTTGCGTACAGGGAGGCGCGGCGCTCCTGGACGTAGGCGGTGAACGCCGCTTCGGCGTCCTGCACCCCGTCCTGGGACTTCCGCTCCCCCGTGACCTCCCCGTACGCGCTTCCCCCGTTTTCCCCCGTGGTCGCGTCAACCATCGTCAGGTACGACGAGTGCTGACGCCCGGCGCCACGTACGCGCCCCCGCCCCCCGGCGCCGGACTTCTCCGGGCTCCGCCCGACGTCGTGAAGGCGCGTGACAACTGCGCTTGAGGTGGTGCTGTGCAGTGCGTTCATCTGGCGCCCCCCATCGGTGGAGTCCGTTCGTTCCGTGTGCCAACGAGCTTGCCGGGGCAGTTTCATGGCCCTGTCCCCCGACTGTCACAGAGCTGTCACAGGGCATGTCGGCCGATCAAGTCGGGGGGATTGTCGAAACGTGGCACCACCATGGGCCAGAATGACCCCTGTGCCTTTCCTGTTGCTGATCGAGGACGACGACGCCATCCGCACGGCCCTCGAACTCTCACTGTCTCGCCAGGGCCACCGTGTGGCCACCGCGGCGACAGGAGAGGACGGCCTGGAGCTGCTCCGGGAGCAGCGGCCGGACCTGGTCGTGCTGGATGTGATGCTGCCCGGGATCGACGGTTTCGAGGTCTGCCGGAGAATCCGGCGTACCGACCAGCTGCCGATCATTCTGCTGACCGCGCGCAGCGACGACATCGACGTCGTGGTGGGACTGGAGTCCGGCGCGGACGACTATGTCGTGAAACCCGTACAGGGCCGCGTGCTCGACGCCCGGATCCGCGCGGTCCTGCGCCGCGGGGAGAGGGAGTCCACCGACTCGGCGACGTTCGGGAGTGTCGTCATCGACCGTTCGGCGATGACCGTCACCAAGAACGGGGAGGACCTGCAGCTCACGCCGACCGAGCTGCGGCTCCTGCTCGAACTGAGCCGCCGTCCCGGGCAGGCCCTTTCCAGACAGCAGCTGCTGCGTCTGGTGTGGGAGCACGACTACCTGGGTGACTCCCGGCTGGTGGACGCCTGCGTGCAACGGCTGCGGGCGAAGGTGGAGGACGTGCCGTCCTCGCCGACTCTGATCCGCACCGTGCGCGGTGTGGGCTACCGGCTGGACTCGCCTCAGTGAGCGCTGCCGCCAAGCGCTCCATACTCGCGGGGCTTCGCTGGACCAGCCTGCGGCTGCGGCTGCTGATCGTGTTCGTACTGGTGGCCCTGACAGCCGCGGTCTCCGCGTCGGGCATCGCGTACTGGCTCAACCGTGAGGCCGTCCTGACACGGACGCAGGACGCGGCCCTCGGCGACTTCCGCCGCCAGATGCAGAACCGGGCGGCCTCGCTGCCCCAGCAGCCCACGGCGAACGAACTGCGCGACACGGCCGAGCAGATGGCGAGCAGCGGCCCCGGCTACAACGTGCTGCTGATCGGCACCTACGACGGCAAGCCCGTCACCGGGGCCTCCGACATCGACTCCTTCACCAAGCTCGACGTCCCCGCCTCGCTGCAGAAGCAGGTCAACAAGAAGCAGCCGCTGACGTCGAACAACCCCTTCGAGTACCACCTGTTCTGGCAGCGCACGACCCTGGGCAACACCCCCTACCTGGTGGCCGGCACGAAGATCATCGGTGGTGGACCCGCCGGGTACATGCTGAAGTCGCTCGACCAGGAGCGTGAGGACCTCAGTTCGCTGGCCTGGTCCCTGGGCATCGCCACCGCGCTGGCGCTGGTCGGCTCGGCGCTCCTCGCCCAGGCCGCGGCCACCACCGTGCTGCGGCCGGTGCAGCGGCTCGGTGACGCGGCCCGCAAGCTCGGCGAGGGCAAGCTCGACACCCGCCTCGTGGTCTCGGGCACCGATGAACTCGCCGATCTCTCGCACACGTTCAACAAGGCCGCGAGCTCTCTGGAGAAGAAGGTCGCGGACATGAGCGCGCGGGAGGAGTCGAGCCGGAGGTTCGTCGCCGACATGTCGCACGAGCTGCGCACCCCGCTGACCGCGATCACAGCGGTCGCCGAGGTGCTGGAGGACGAGGCCGACAGCCTGGACCCGATGATCGCTCCGGCGGTGCACCTGGTGGTGAGCGAGACCCGGCGGCTGAACGACCTGGTGGAGAACCTCATGGAGGTCACCCGCTTCGACGCCGGTACGGCCCGGCTCGTCCTGGACACGGTCGACGTCGCCGACCAGGTGACCGCCTGCATCGACGCCCGCGCCTGGCTCGACGCGGTCGATCTGGACGCGGAGCGCGGCATCATGGTGCGGCTGGATCCGCGCCGGCTGGACGTGATCCTGGCGAATCTGATCGGCAACGCCCTCAAGCACGGCGGTTCGCCGGTGCGGGTGTCCGTGCGGACCGACGAGGACGAGCTGGTCATCGAGGTGCGCGACCACGGCCCGGGGATCCCCGAGGACGTGCTGCCGCATGTGTTCGACCGCTTCTACAAGGCGAGTGCCTCCCGTCCGCGTTCCGAGGGCAGCGGCCTCGGCCTGTCCATCGCGGTGGAGAACGCGCACATCCACGGTGGCGACATCACGGCCGCCAACCTGCCGGACGGCGAGGGCGCGGTGTTCGTGCTGCGGCTGCCGCGGGACGCGGAGGCACTGACCGGCGCCCCGGGCGACGACGACCCGGACCGGAACGAGGAGGGCGACGCGAAGTGACGCGCAGCGAGAGGTCGTACGGCGCACCGCGCAGGGTCGCACCCGGACGGGCCGCTGCCGCTCTGGCCGCCGTCGTGGCCTGTGCGGCGCTGGCCTCCGGCTGCGGCATCCGCAGCACCTCGGTTCCGGTCGACGCCGGGGCGGCGCCGTCCCGGATGCCGTGCCGGACCTCCCCGGCACAGGAGACCCTGCCGCCGGCGGAGAGCGTCTCCGTGCGGATCTATCTGGTCTGCGCCTCGCAGCTGGTGACGGTGGAGCGCACGGTCGAGGTCGACGAGTCGCGCTCCGACCGCCTCCTGATCGCCCAGGCGCTCCTGAGTGAGCTGCAGAGGGAGCCGGACGCCGACGAGCGGCGCGCGGGCTTCTCCACCGATGTGCCGGTGGCGCTGGGCGTCTCCGACCGGCACAAGGGTGATCCGGAGAGCACGCTGCGCCTCAGTGAGCAGCCGGACGACCTGCCGGCGGAGGCGCTCGCCCAGGTGGTGTGTACGTACGCGGACAGCGAGTCGCTCGGTTCCGGGGGCTCGGTGCTGCTCGGCGGGCCGGGGAACTACGCTCCGCGGGGCTATCTGTGCACGTCGGAGACGAAGACCCGGCCCGGGGAAGTGCCCACGCTGGGCGCGCTCGAACTGTCCTGAGACACCCGGGGGCCTTTCCGCCGGGTCCTCGCCGCGTCGCGGCCCCGGTCCTCGTACCGTCGGGGCCCCCGCCCTTCGTACCGTCGCGGCCCCGGTCCTCGCGCCCGTTCCGGGGCCGTCGGTGCCCCGGTCCTCGCACCTGCCCGGAGGCCGTGCCGCTCGTCACAGAGCCTTCCCGGAGCCGAGCGGAACCGATTCTGCCGGTCGTGGCGTCTTGGTGGACGTGCGCCACAGTTCGGACGGCCCGGCCGTCATCCGCTTCCGCGCGGCGGGGGTCACCCTCCTCCTCGCGCACCTCCTGTTCGTCGGCTGGCTGACACTGCGCCCGCTGGACGTGCCCTGGATGACGGCCGCGAACCTCCAGCCGTTCGCCGGGATCAAGGCGGATCTGGCCCTGGGCCCGGCCGAGGCGGGGCGCCGGATCGGCGAGGGCCTGCTGCTGCTGGCCCCCCTGGGCATACTGCTGCCGATGGCCGGCGGCAGGCTGCTGGTCTCCCCGTGGGCATCGCTGGCCCGTACGGTCGCGGCCGGGTCCCTGATCTCGATGGCCATCGAGCTGGCGCAGACTGGAGTCCCCGGACAGGTCGTCGACGTCGACTCGCTGCTCCTGAACACCGCCGGCGTCGCGCTGGCCCATCTGCTGGTCGTCCCGCTGTCACGGTCACGGCTGCGGCGGGGCAACCGGGCGGGGGCCGGTGACCTGTCCCGGATCGGTATCGGGGCACGCTCGCCCCTGGCCGAGGCCCCTCAGGGGTCCACCCCGACGATTACCAGGGTCGGCATCGCCCCGTAGAGCGATGCTTTGTACCCCTTCGCGGAGCCACTATGGAGGTACCGGGAGCGCGACGGAGCCGCTCCCCGAACGGTTCGCGAAGGAGCCCACCATGGCCGCACTTGTCCGCCCCCGCGAGGGACGCATGATCGGTGGGGTGTGCGCGGCGCTGGGCCAGCGCTTCGGCACCTCCGCAGGGACGATGCGGGTCATCTTCCTCGTGTCGTGCCTGCTCCCCGGCCCTCAGTTCCTGCTCTACCTGGCGCTGTGGGTACTCCTGCCGTCGGAGAAGAGCCCGGCCGCGACGGCCTGGTGACCTTCGGGACCACGGGGAGAGAAAGCTGTGGGGCGCGCACCCGGTCCGGGTGCGCGCCCCACATGCGTGTGGCGGTGATCAGCCACCGATCGGCAGGGCGCCGGTCAGGCCGCCGGCGGGCAGGCCGCCGAGCAGGTTGGTGCCGGGCGCCGAGAGGTCGCTGCTGCTGCCGCGCTGCTGCTGCTGGTCGAGAAGTCCGCCGGCCGCCTTCTGCACGGCGGGCAGCGCCTCCGTGACGGAGTCGAGCGCGATGTTGGAGGGCAGGCCTCCGGCCAGGGCGTCGACGGGCACGGCGACGGCGGAGGCGCTGCCCGCACCGGCGGCGGCGAAAGCGGCACCGAGAGCGGCGACGCCGAGAATCCTGACAGCAGACTGCTTCATGTGAAATTCATCCTTGGGGAAGGGGATGTGAGCGGCTCTGCAAGGTAGTCAGCCCCGCATCCCTCCCGCAAACATGCTGCGACACGGAAAACGGCCGGAATCCCTTGATCCCGGCCGTCCCCCTGTCAGTCCACTCAGCCCGCTACGGACGAGGAAGCACTGGTCACAGCGGTCTGACGGAAGAGCCACTCCGATTTCAGTTCGGCGTACCCGGGCTTCACCACGTCGTTGATCATCGCCAGACGTTCATCGAAAGGAATGAACGCTGATTTCATCGCATTGACTGTGAACCACTGCATGTCGTCGAGCGTGTATCCGAACGTCTCGGTCAACCGCTCGAATTCCTGGCTCATGCTCGTCCCGCTCATCAGCCGGTTGTCGGTATTCACGGTGGCGCGGAAATGCAGCTTCCGCAGCAGCCCGATGGGGTGCTCGGCGTACGAGGCGGCGGCGCCGGTCTGGAGGTTGGAGGTCGGGCACAGCTCCAGCGGGATCCGCTTGTCACGCACGTAGGAGGCGAGGCGGCCGAGCGTCACGCTGCCGTCCTCGGCGACCTCGATGTCGTCGATGATGCGGACACCGTGGCCGAGCCGGTCCGCACCGCACCACTGCAGCGCCTGCCAGATCGACGGCAGGCCGAAGGCCTCGCCCGCGTGGATGGTGAAGTGGTTGTTCTCGCGCTTGAGGTACTCGAAGGCGTCCAGGTGACGAGTGGGCGGGAAGCCCGCCTCGGCGCCCGCGATGTCGAAGCCGACCACACCCAGATCGCGGTAGCGGTTGGCCAGTTCGGCGATCTCCAGCGCGCGGGCGGCGTGTCGCATCGCGGTGAGCAGTGCGCCGACACGGATGCGGTGGCCGTTGGCGCGGGCGCGGCGCTCACCCTCGCGGAAACCCTCGTTGACCGCCTCGACGACCTCTTCGAGTGACAGGCCGGCGGTGAGGTGCTGCTCCGGCGCGTACCGGACCTCCGCGTAGACGACACCGTCCTCGGCGAGGTCCTCGGCGCACTCCGCCGCCACCCGGAACAGCGCGTCACGGGTCTGCATGACGGCACAGGTGTGGGCGAACGTCTCCAGGTAGCGCTCCAGCGAACCGGAGTCGGCCGCCTCGCGGAACCAGATGCCGAGCTTGTCGGGCTCGGTCTCGGGCAAGGCGTCGTAGCCCTGCTCACGGGCCAGTTCGACGATCGTGCCGGGGCGCAGGCCGCCGTCGAGATGGTCGTGGAGCAGCACCTTGGGCGCGCGGCGGATCTGGTCGGGACCGGGGACATTCAGGGTCTGGCTCGTCATCCGGGCACTCTAGCGCCTACGCGCGTAGAGCGCTGGATGCCGATGCGTAACAGTGACTGCGAAGCCAGGTGGAATACACCTTCCCTTCTGACACTGTTCTGTCATGGCACAGCGCGCACTTCCCCTGCCTGACGCCAGGCTGGGACGGGCCGTTCTCACGGCCGGAGCAGCACACGAGGTCAGCGGCGTTGTCCTGCTGCTCCCGGACGGCGGGACCGACTCCCTGCGCCGTCCCTCCGCCCTCTCGTACGCGGCGCAGTTGCCGTTCGCCCGCACCCTGGCCCGCGCGGGCCGGGGCGACGGGCTCGCGGTGCACGTCGTGCGCCACCGGAACCGGGGCCGGAACGACGGCGCGGACCCCTCGTCCGACGCCCGGTGGGCGGCGGACGAGGCCGTACGCCGCTACGGCGACGTCCCCGTCTGCCTCGCCGGGCACGGGACCGGGGGCCGGGCCGCCCTGCGCGGCGCCGGGCACGACGCCGTCAACTCCGTGCTGGCGATGGCGCCCTGGCTCCCCGAGGGCGCGGAACCCGAGCCGGTGAAGCACCTCGCGGGGCGCCGGGTCCTGATCGTGCACGGCACGAACGACGCGCGGGTCGATCCGGAGCTCTCCTACCGGCTGGCGGAACGCGCGAAGAAGGCCAACCGGGACACCTGCCGCTTCGAGGTCCACTCGGACGGGCACGCACTGCGCCAGCACCGCTCCGAAGTGATGGCGCTGGCCTCGGACTTCGTCCGGGGTTCACTGTTCGCCCGGCCGTACGCGCGCCCGGTCGCCGACGCGTTCGCCGCTCCCCCTCCCCTGGGGCTGCGGATGCCGCTGGCGGCGGGGTTCGGGCGGTCGCTGAGGCACTGAGGGCGCTGAGGGGTGGTTCGCTCCGGATCAGTCCGGCAGCAGGCTCCCCCGGCGCGACAGCAGGAAGCGTTTGAAGGCGGCCACCGGCGGCGTGTCGGGGTGGCCGTCCAGCCAGGCGACGCCGATCTCGCGGACCGCGCGCGGCGCCGTCACCGAGAGCTCGACCACACCGGGCCGGGCGACCGCGGGCGGTGGCAGCAGCGCCACACCGAGCCCGGCAGCGACCAGGCCGCGCAGGGTCTCCGCCTCCTCGCCCTCGAACGCGACCCGCGGGGTGAAGCCCGCCTCGGCACAGAGATCGTCGGTGATCCGCCGCAGCCCGTAACCGGGTTCGAGGGTGACGAACGCCTCCTCGGCGGCCTCGGCGAGGCGGATGCGGCGGCGCCCCGCCAGCCGGTGGTCGTCGGGGACGACCAGGCGCAGCCTCTGCTCGTCGAGGCGCATGGCGACGAGATCCGGGGCGTCGGGGACGGGCGAGGTGAGACAGAGATCGAGACCGCCCGCCCGCAGCCGGTCGAGCATCGCCTCGGCGTAGTTCTGGACGAGCTGGAAGCGGACCCCGGGATGATCGGCGCGGAAGGCCCGGATCAGGGCGGGCACGGTCTCGGAGCCCATCGTGTGCAGGAAGCCGAAGGCGACCTTGCCCGCCGTGGGGTCGGCGTCCGCGCGCACCGAGTCGGCCGCCTTCTCCACCTCCGCCAGCGCGCGTTCGGCCGAGCCCAGGAACGTGCGGCCCGCGGGGGTGAGCGAGACCGTGCGGCCCCGGCGTGCGAACAGGGCCACACCCAGGTCCTGTTCCAGCCTCACCATGGCCCGCGACAGCGTCGACTGCGGGACGCCCAGCTCGTGCGCGGCACGGGTGACGTGCTCGTGTCGGGCCACCGCCTCGAAGTACGCGAGCCGGGGTGCGAGGACGGCCCGGATGTCTTCTTCGTAACTGCTTGGTGACAGCCGAGGCTGTGAGCTGTACTGATGCGCCATGGGAACGATTATGAGGGTTTCATGCATTGGACGCATGAAACCGCGCGGTCTACGTTCGCTGTATGCCTCCTGCCAGTACCGGGGCGTCCACCATCGTGCTGGACGCCGCCGTTCCGTCTGCCCCCGCCGCCGTTTCCCCGGCCGTCCCGGACCGCCTCACGCCCGGCGGTCCCGGCTACCGCAGGATGAGCTTCGCGCTCTTCGCGGCGGGGATCGCGACCTTCGCCCTCCTCTACTCCACCCAGGCCCTGCTGCCCGCCGTCTCCGCGTCCTTCGGCGCGACGGCCGGCCAGGCGAGCTGGACGGTCTCCGCGGCGACCGGTGCGCTCGCCCTGTGCGTGCTGCCCCTGAGCGCGCTCTCCGAGCGCTTCGGGCGGCGCCAGATGATGACGGCCTCCCTGGCGGTCGCCGTGGTGATCGGGCTGCTCGTCCCCTTCGCCCCGTCGCTCGGCTGGCTGATCGCGCTGCGCGCGATCCAGGGCGCGGCGCTGGCAGGGCTGCCCGCCAGCGCGATGGCGTACCTGGCCGAGGAGGTGCGGCCCAAGGCCCTGGTGGCAGCGATCGGACTGTTCGTGGCGGGCAACAGCATCGGCGGCATGAGCGGCCGCATCCTCGCCGGCTGGATCGCCCAGGCGTGGGGCTGGCGCGCGGCACTCGGCGCGATCGGGCTGCTGGCCGTGGTCTGCGCGGTGGTCTTCCACTTCCTGATCCCCGAGGCGCGGCACTTCCGCCCCGCGTCGCTCAACCCGAAGGCCCTGGCGAAGACCGTCACCGGCCACCTCTCCAACCCGCTGCTGCGCCGGCTGTACGCGATCGGCGCCCTCTTCATGACGGTGTTCGGCGCGGTCTACACCGTGATCGGCTACCGACTCGTCGAGGAGCCCTTCGGCCTTCCGCAGGGCATCGTCGGCTCGATCTTCCTGGTCTACCTCGTCGGCACGGTCTCCTCCGCCGCCGCGGGCCGGCTGGTCGCCCGGCTCGGCCGCCGGGGCGCCCTCTACCTCGCCGTCTCCACGACGGCCGCGGGCCTGCTGCTCTCGCTGGCCGACCAGTTGCCCGCAGTCCTGGCCGGCCTCGTCCTGATCACGGCAGGCTTCTTCGCCGGACACGCGGTCGCCTCGTCCTCGGTGAGCCGTACGGCGACGACGGGCCGGGCCCAGGCGTCGGCGCTCTACCAGTCCGCGTACTACCTGGGTTCGAGCGCGGGCGGCACGCTCGGCGCCGTCGCCTTCCACGCGGGCGGCTGGGGCGGCACGGTCGCGCTCGGTGTCCTCGCGGTCCTCGGCGTCCTGTCGATCACCCTCTTCGGGACCCGGGCGGCACGGACCGAGCGGCTCCGCGCCGCCTGCCCGGCACCGGTGCACAACTGAGACCTTCCCACCACAACCGCCGCTCCCCTGTGCGCGTCCAACAAGCGGAGACACCAGTCCGCGGGCTAACGCGAAGGGGAGCAGGCGTACATGACGATCATGGGGAACATACGCGGCGTACGGGTACGGCGTGGTGCCGTCCTGTCCGTCGCCGGACTGGTGGCCGCGCCGGCCCTGGTCCTGGGCACGGGGACCTCCGCCCAGGCGGCGTCCTGCACGGCGTCGAAGGGCCCGTACCAGAAGCAGGTCGAGAAGTGGCTGGGGCGGACGGCCGACGGGAAGCAGTCGTCGGCGGACTGCACGGCGATCCGCTCGTTCCAGGTCGCGAAGGGCGTCACCCCGGCCATCGGGTACGCGGGTCCTGTCACCTGGCGGACGATGAAGACGATCACCGCACAGCAGGCGGCGGGCAAGACCCCGAACAAGGACAAGAAGTGCCCCACGAACAAGGGGCGGATCGCCTGTGTGGACCTGACCAGGCAGCTGAGCTGGATCCAGGACGGGTCCAAGCTGAAGTTCGGCCCGGTGCCGGTGCGCACCGGGCGCAACGGTGACGAGACGCGGACCGGCGCCAAGAAGATCTACTGGCGCAACATCGACCACTGGTCGACGCTCTACGACGTCAGCATGCCGTACGCCCAGTTCTTCGACGGCGGGCAGGCGTTCCACTCGGTCACCAAGTCCATGTACAACAACCCGGGGTCGGCGGGCTGCGTCAACATGCGCCCCGCGGACGCGAAGTCGTACTGGAACCTGCTGAAGAACGGTGACGACGTCCACGTCTACGGACGCAAGCCCGGCACCTGAGCAGCGGTTTCCGCGCTTCCCACCCCGGTTGTCAGTGCCCTGCGGTAGCTTCCACAGTGCTGGGTGAGCGGTGTCACAGCGCAACTGGGGTGGAGCGATGAGTGATCTGACAGCGACGACGGACATCGACAGCCGTCTGGAGGGACACCGGGTCGAGCTGACCGGTTACTGCTACCGGATGCTCGGCTCGGCCTTCGAGGCGGAGGACGCGGTCCAGGACACGCTGGTGCGCGCCTGGCGCAACTTCGACAAGTTCGAGGGCCGTTCCTCGCTGCGCTCCTGGCTCTACCGCATCGCGACGAACGTCTGTCTGGACATGCTGAACGCGGGCAACAAGCGGGCCAGGCCGGTGGATCTGACCGGCCCGACCCCGCTGGCCCAGGCGGCGCTGAACCCCCTTCCGGAGAACACCTGGCTGGAGCCGATGCCGGACGGGCGCATCCTGCCCTCGGTGGCGGACCCGGCGGAGGCCGCGGTGGCCCGCGAGTCGGTGCGCCTGGCGTTCGTGGCCGCCCTCCAGCACCTTCCGCCCAAGCAGCGCGCGGTGCTGATCCTGCGCGAGGTCCTGGCCTGGAAGGCGAGCGAGGTCGCCGAGCTGCTCGACACCTCGGTCGCCTCGGTCAACAGCGCCCTGCAGCGGGCCCGGGCGACGCTGTCGGACACGGAGAGCACGGCGCCGGACACCGCGAATCCGCTGGACGACGAACAGCGCAAGCTGCTGGACCGCTATGTGGCGGCGTTCGAGGGATACGACATGGCGGCGCTGACGGCGCTGCTCCATGAGGACGCGGTGATGACCATGCCGCCGTTCGATCTCTGGCTCCAGGGGCACGACGACATCACGGGCTTCATGCTCAGCATCGGCGCGAGCTGTGCCGGTTCCCGGCTGGTGGCGACGGAGGCCAACGGGACGCCCGCCTTCGCGCACTACAAGCCGAATCCGGACGGGCCGGGTTTCGTGCCGTGGGCGGTGCAGGTCATCGACATCTCGGACGGCGCCATCACCGCGATGCACTGCTTCCTGGACACCCCGCGCTGGTTCCCGCTGTTCGGGCTGCCGGACCATCTGGACGACACCGCGTGAGGGTGACACGTCCTGTGGTGATCGGCTGGGTCCTCCTGGTGGCGGGCGGCTGGGCGGTGACGCTGTGGCTGGGCGAGCCGTCCGCCACGGCGGGCCCGGGCCCCTCACCCGCTTCCAGCGCGCCGGGCGACCCCCGCGAACCGGGGCCGCAGCCGGAGAGTTCGTGCCCGACGTCGGCACCGTCCCCTCCGGAGAGCGCCGATCCTTCGCCGCTCGCGAAGGTGCCGGACGCCTACAGGGACGGGTACGCGGTGCAGGTCCTCTGCGACTACGCCGTGTCCGGCTGACCGTCGGTCACTCCGGGGCCGGCCGGATGTTGCCCACCACATCGGCCAGCCCCACCAGATCGAGCAGCGCCCCGAGTTCGGGCGGGACGTTGCGCAGCCGCAGCTCGACGCCTCCGGCCCGGCGGGCGACGAGTCCCAGCCGCGCTATCGCCTCGACGAGGGCGAGGTCGGGGCGTACGACACCGCCCACGTCGCAGTCCACAGCGGCTCCGGGGGCGTGAGCGAGCAGCGCCTCCAGCTCGGCGCAGAGCCCCGGCACATCGGCGCGGGCGATCCGGCCGGTGAGGACGAGGGCGTTCGGAGTCATGGCATCCACACCAGGGAGACCGGCGGGATGCCCGAAACTCATCGGCCCCCGGGCACGTGTGCCTCAGCTCACCGGGAGGATTCCTGTGTCCAGATCCAGACCGAAGGGCTTCGGCAGCGTCAGAGTCTCGCCGTACTCGACCGCTTCCAGGACCCGGTGGGTGCCGTCGCTCGGTTCCCCGTACAGGGTCGCGGTCGGGAGGCCGGTGTGCCACGGGTCGAGCAGCAGGAACAGCCCCACAGCCGTGGCCCGGCCCGGGGTTCGACACTGAGTGCGCTCATGGCGGTCTCCCCTTGTCGGTGCGCCCCCGGGTCCAGCATGCCGAACGGGACCGGTGGTGGTCCACCGGTCCCGTTCACCCGAAAGGGAAAGCCGCAGGTCAGGCGATACGCTCCCGCACCACCGGCGTGGCGGTGAAAGGGGTGCCGGCCGGGGCGATGTCGTACGAGCCGGGAAGAGCCTTCAGCGCGTACTCGAACTTCTCGGGGGTGTCCGTGTGCAGGGTCAGCAGCGGCTGGCCCTCGGTCACCGTGTCGCCCGGCTTGGCGTGCAGCTCGATGCCCGCACCCGCCTGCACGGGGTCCTCCTTGCGGGCGCGGCCCGCGCCCAGGCGCCAGGCGGCGACGCCGACGTCGTACGCGTCGAGCCGGGTCAGCACGCCCGAGGACGGGGCGCTGATCACGTGCTGCTCGCGGGCGACGGGGAGCTCGGCGTCCGGGTCACCGCCCTGGGCGGAGATCATGCGGCGCCAGACGTCCATCGCGGAGCCGTCGGCCAGGGCCTTCTCGGGGTCGGCGTCCTTGAGCCCGGCGGCGTCCAGCATCTCGCGGGCGAGCGCCAGGGTCAGGTCGATCACGTCCTGAGGGCCGCCGCCGGCGAGGACCTCGACGGACTCGCGGACCTCCAGGGCGTTGCCCGCGGTCAGGCCGAGCGGGGTCGCCATGTCGGTGAGCAGGGCGACGGTGCGTACGCCGCTGTCGGTGCCCAGCGCGACCATCGTGGAGGCCAGTTCGCGGGCGTCCTCGATCGTCTTCATGAAGGCGCCGGAGCCGACCTTGACGTCCAGGACGAGCGCGCCGGTCCCCTCCGCGATCTTCTTGGACATGATCGAGCTGGCGATGAGCGGGATCGCCTCGACGGTGCCGGTGACGTCGCGCAGCGCGTACAGCTTCTTGTCGGCGGGTGCCAGGCCGTCACCGGCCGCGCAGATGACGGCGCCGGTGGTGTCCAGGACGTCGAGCATCTCGGCGTTGGTGAGGTGGGCCCGCCAGCCGGGGATGGACTCCAGCTTGTCGAGGGTTCCGCCGGTGTGGCCGAGGCCACGGCCGCTGAGCTGCGGCACGGCGGCGCCGCAGGCGGCGACCAGCGGGGCGAGCGGCAGGGTGATCTTGTCGCCGACGCCACCGGTGGAGTGCTTGTCGGTGGTGGGGCGGGAGAGCGCGCCGAAGTCCATCCGCTCGCCGGAGGCGATCATCGCGGCGGTCCAGCGGGCGATCTCCGTGCGGTTCATGCCGTTCAGCAGGATCGACATGGCCAGCGCGGACATCTGCTCGTCGGCGACCTCGCCGCGGGTGTACGCGTCGATGACCCAGTCGATCTGCTCGGGGCTGAGCTCGCCCCGGTCCCGCTTGGTGCGGATGACGGAGATGGCGTCCATGGGATGGGAGTCCTTCCGGCCGGATGGGTGGGCGAGAGAGTCCCGTTGACTCTACGCGCATAGAGGGGAAACGTTCCGCCGCGCCGTCCGCGCGGGCCGGTGGGCCCGCGCGGAGAACGGCGCGGCAGCGGGGGTCCTACCCCAGGTGCTGCGGCCCGAACGACTGCGGCAGCATCTCGTCGAGCGTGCGGAGGCCGTCCGGCGTTTCGAGCACCAGCTCGGGCCCGCCGAACTCGTACAGCAGCTGACGGCACCGGCCGCACGGCACGAGCACGGAGCCCGTGCCGTCCACGCAGGTGAAGTGGGTCAGCCGGCCGCCGCCGGTGGCGGCCAGCTGAGAGACCAGCCCGCACTCGGCGCACAGGCTGATGCCGTACGAGGCGTTCTCGACGTTGCATCCGGTGATCATGCGTCCGTCGTCGACCAGAGCCGCCACGCCGACCGGGTAGCCCGAATACGGGGCGTACGCCCGGGACATGGCGTCCCGGGCGGCCTCGCGCAGCACGTCCCAGTCGACGGGCGGCGCGCTGTCCGTCACTTGCCCTGCCCCTTCCGGTAGCGCATTCCGTCCGCCTTCGGCATACGCAGGCGCTGCGCCGAGAGCGAGAGCACGAGCAGGGTGACGACGTACGGGGTGGCACTGACGAACTCGGTGGGCACCGTGTCGGTGGTGAGGTACCAGACCAGCACCGCGGCGGCGATGACCGCGCTGATGACACCGGGCACGAAGCGCTTGCGGTAGAGCTTCCAGCCCGCGAGGACCGCGAGCATCACCACGAGCAGCAGGAGCAGCGCGTGGACGGACTCGCCGCCGTTGCGCAGCTGGAGCGCGTCGGCGAAACCGAACAGGCCGGCGCCCATCGCGAGCCCGCCGGGCCGCCAGTTACCGAAGATCATCGCGGCGAGGCCGATGTATCCGCGCCCGCCGGTCTGGCCCTCGTTGTAGATGTGCGAGGTGACCAGGGAGAGGAAGGCGCCACCGAGACCGGCGAGGCCTCCGGAGATGATCACGGCGATGTACTTGTAGCGGTAGACGTTCACGCCCAGGGACTCGGCGGCGACCGGGTTCTCACCGCAGGAGCGCAGCCGCAGGCCGAACGAGGTCTTCCACAGGATGTAGAACGTGCCCACGAACAGCGCCGCGGCCACCAGGGTCAGCAGCGAGACGTGGGTGACGAGTCCGCCGAGGATGCCCGCGAGGTCGGAGACGAAGAACCAGTGGTGCTGCTCGACCGAGTGGAGCCAGTCGGAGAGACCGGGCACGGTCACCGTGGTGATGCTGTCGGCGGGCGGTGACTGCTTGGGACTGCCGCCCTTCACCGCCGCGTCACCGGTGTTGAACCAGAGCTTGGCGAGGTACGTCGTGAAGCCGAGCGCCAGGATGTTGATGGCGATACCGGAGATGATGTGGTCGACACCGAACGTGACGGTGGCGAACGCGTGCAGCAGGCCGCCGAGCATGCCGCCCACGACGCCGGCCAGGACGCCGAGCCAGGGGTCGGTCTGCCAGCCGGCCCAGGCACCGAAGAAGGTGCCGAGGATCATCATGCCTTCGAGGCCGATGTTGACCACGCCGGCCCGCTCGGACCACAGGCCGCCGAGGCCGGCGAGCCCGATCGGCACCGCCATCGCGAGCGCGGCACTGATCTGACCGGCCGAGGTGACGTCCTGGGCGCCGGTGATGGCCCGTACGGCGGACAGCGCGAGCAGGGCACCCGCGATGATCAGCAGTACGACGGGAAAACTGAAGCGGGTGCGCCCAGTCTTGCCGCCGGAGACCTTGGGGGCCGCGGGCGGCGGGGTGGAAGTCGCCGTGGCGCTCACGCCGACACCTCCTGCTGGTCGGAGTTGTGTGCGGCCTTGGCGGCGAGTTCCGCGCCGACCCTGCTCTGCTGGCGCTTGAGGCCGTAGCGGCGGACGACTTCGTAGGCGATGACGACGCACAGGACGATGACGCCCTGGATGACGCCGACGATCTCCTTGTCGTAGCCCTCGAATTCGAGCTTGCCCGTGCCGCGCTCCAGGAAGCCCCAGAGCAGCGCGCCGAGCGCGATGCCGACGGGGTGGTTACGGCCCAGGAGCGCGATGGCGATCCCGGTGAAGCCGATGCCGACCGGGAAGTCGCCGCTGTACTCGTAGCTGTCGTTGAGCAGCGTCGGCATGCCGATCAGACCGGCCATGCCGCCGGAGATCAGCATGGACGTGATGATCATCTTCTTGACGTCGACACCGCTGGCCTCGGCGGCCGAACCGGACTGCCCGACCGTGCGGAGGTCGAAGCCGAACCGGGTGCGGCCGAGCGTGAACCAGTAGGCGAAACCGGCGACGATCGCGATCACGATGAAGCCCCAGACGGGCGTCGGCGTGGTCGGGAACTCGAAGAAGTGCGAGGACTCCGGGATCGGAGTGGTGGAGATCTTCGTCCCCGCCTCGTCGAGGTGGCCAAGCCGGCCCTGCTGGAGGAGGTAGCCGATGATCGCCGTCGCGATGGAGTTGAGCATGATCGTCGAGACGACCTCACTGACTCCGCGGGTGACCTTAAGAATGCCGGCGATACCGGCCCACATCGCTCCGACGATCATCGCGGTGAGGATGATCATCGGGATCTGGAGGGCGCCCGGCAGGGTCAGCGCACCGCCGAGTGCGGCGGCGAAGAACGCGGCCAGGCGGTACTGGCCGTCGACGCCGATGTTGAAGAGGTTCATGCGGAAGCCGACGGCGACCGCGAGACCTGCGAGGTAGTAGGTGGTCCCCTTGTTGAGGATGTAGACCTGGCTGTCCGACTTCAGTCCGTACTCGAACATGATGCCGAACGCGCTGAACGGTTCCTTGCCGGTGACGGCGAGCACCAGAGCGGTGACCAGGAACGCGACCACGATCGCGAGCAGCGGGGCGGCGATCCCCAGGAGCAGCCGCTCCTTGTCGAACTTCTTCATCGGTCCTCTCCCCCGTCCCGGGGGTCGGTTTCGGAGCTATCGGCCGCGGAGTCGTCGCGGCCCGTGCCGCCCGGTGCTTCCAGGTGGCCGGCGGCCGCACCGGTCATCGCCGAGCCGAGCTCCTCGGGAGTGACGGTCGCCGGGTCGGCGTCGGCCACGAGCCGGCCCCGGTACATGACGCGCAGGGTGTCGGAGAGTCCGATGAGCTCGTCGAGGTCGGCGGAGATCAGCAGTACGGCGAGGCCTTCGTGGCGTGCTTCGCGGATCTGGTCCCAGATCTGCGCCTGCGCGCCGACGTCCACACCCCGGGTGGGATGCGCGGCGATCAGCAGCTTGGGGTTGTGGCTCATCTCGCGGCCGACGATCAGCTTCTGCTGGTTGCCGCCGGAGAGCGAGGCGGCGGTGACCTCGATGCCGGGTGTCCGGACGTCGTATTCGCGCACGATCCGCTCGGTGTCGGCGCGCGCCGCCTTGAGGTCGAGGAAGGCTCCCTTGCTGTTGGGCCGCTCGGTGACGTGGCCCAGCATCCGGTTCTCCCAGAGCGGCGCGTCCAGGAGCAGGCCGTGCCGGTGCCGGTCCTCGGGGATGACGGCCATGCCGTCCTCCCTGCGCTTGCGGGTGGCCGCACGGGAGATGTCCGCACCGTCGAGCGTGAGCGTCCCGGTGTCGAGGGTGCGCATGCCCATGACGGCGTCGACCAGTTCGGACTGGCCGTTGCCCTCGACGCCCGCGATACCGAGCACTTCGCCCTTGTGGATCGTGAACGTGATGCCGTCGAGCACGGCGCGCACCACGCCGTCGGGATCGGTGGCGGTCAGACGCAGGTCCTCGACGGCCAGCATCGGCGTGTCGGTGACGGTCGACTCCCGGGTCTCGGGCGAGGGGAGTTCACTGCCCACCATCAGCTCCGCCAGCTGCTTGCTGGTGGTGTGCGCGGGGTCGGCGGTGCCCACCGTCGTACCGCGCCGGATGACGGTGATCTCGTCCGCGACCGACAACACCTCGCCCAGCTTGTGGGAGATGAAGATGACGGTGAGACCCTCCGCCTTGAGCTCACGCAGGTTGTCGAAGAGCGCGTCGACCTCCTGCGGCACGAGGACGGCCGTCGGCTCGTCGAGGATCAGGGTGCGGGCGCCGCGGTAGAGGACCTTGAGGATCTCCACCCGCTGGCGGTCGGCGACTCCGAGGTCCTCGACGACGGCGTCGGGACGGATGCCGAGGCCGTACGCGTCGGAGATCTCCCTGATCTTCGCCCGTGCCTTGTCCCCGATGCCGTGCAGCTTCTCGGAGCCGAGAACGACGTTCTCGAGCACCGTGAGGTAGTCGGCGAGCATGAAGTGCTGGTGCACCATGCCGATACCGCGGGCGATGGCGTCGCCCGGGCTGCTGAACGAGACCTGTTCACCATCCACCGCGATGGTGCCCTCGTCCGGCTTCTGCATCCCGTAAAGGATCTTCATCAGGGTGGACTTGCCGGCGCCGTTCTCTCCGACGAGGGCGTGGACGGTGCCGCGGCTCACCGTGATGTCGATGTCGTGGTTGGCCACGACGCCGGGGAATCGTTTGGTGATGCCGCGGAGCTCTACGGCGTGGGGACTGCTGGACGCTTTGATGGCGCACTCTCCTTGGCAGGAGCGGAGGGCGGGCGATGTACGGAGACAGCGCGGGGACCGGTGGCGAAAAATACCGCGCTCGGCGGGCACTACGCGCGTAGCGCTGCCGAATCGTTGGCCACCCGGCGACAGGTGGCGACCATGGGCACGATACCGGCACACGCCGAGGGGGCCCGGCCCGGAGGTATACGTGAGTCGGGGTGCGCGCGGGCGGGCGCAAAACCCCCCGGGGGCCCCCCCAAAAACCAACGGGTAAAGGGGGGGGGTTTGTCGTGGTGGGTCCCGTGACGGAAGTGAAAATAAGCCCGGGGCTATTTGGCGGGGTT
>NZ_JBHUYV010000034.1:0-27807 GCF_042667905.1 Streptomyces sp. NPDC057287
TTCCGGTTCTACACCCCCCCCCTGCCGGGTTTGGCCGGGGGGGGGCCGTCCCCCGACGCCGACCATACGCAGGACTTCGCCCTCATCAAGGAGATCGGCGCCACCGCACTGCGGATGGCCCACTACCAGCACGACCAGAAGGACTACGACCTCGCGGACGCGGCCGGCGTGGTGGTGTGGGCCGAGATACCCCTGGTCAATCACGTCACCGACTCCGCCGCCTTCACGGCAAGTACACGTGACCAACTGCGCGAACTGATCCGGCAGAACTACAACCACCCGTCGATCGCCTTCTGGGGCATCGGCAACGAGCAGCGCTCCGACGACACCCCCACCAACACACTGCTGGCGGACCTCGCCGCAATCGTCAGGAGTGAGGACCCGGGCCGCATCAGCACCTACGCCAACAACCTCGGCAACAACGCCCAGGTGGCCGGGCACGCGGACACCACCGCGTACAACAAGTACTACGGCTGGTACGGGGGTTCCTACAACGATGTGGGAGCCTGGGCGGACAGCCTGCACAGGGCCGATCCGAAGCGCACCTTCGCCGTCGCCGAATACGGCGCCGGCGCGAATCCCGCGCAGCACGCGCTCAACCCCTCGGCTCCGAGCGCCGGGGGTCAGTTCCACCCGGAGGAGTACCAGGCTCTGCTCCACGAGGCTTCCTGGAAGCAGTTCGCCGCCCGGCCCTTCGTCTGGGGCACGTTCGTGTGGAACATGTTCGACTTCGCCTCCGACGGGCGGAACGAGGGCGGCAGGCCGGGAATCAACGACAAGGGCCTGGTCACCTACGACCGGGCGACCCGCAAGGACGCCTTCTACTGGTACAAGGCCAACTGG
Organism: Streptomyces sp. NPDC057287; assembly: GCF_042667905.1. Classification (NCBI taxonomy): domain Bacteria; kingdom Bacillati; phylum Actinomycetota; class Actinomycetes; order Kitasatosporales; family Streptomycetaceae; genus Streptomyces; species Streptomyces sp. NPDC057287. The sequence continues at coordinate 844 of NZ_JBHUYV010000034.1, forward strand.
GCTTCCACACCGACGCTCCACATCACCAGCCGACGCTGGGCCTCCCGTACCGATCCCAGGACCGAGCTGAAGGTCTACTCCAACGCCGGGCAGGTCACCGCCATCCTCAACGGCACCTCCCTGGGGACCAGGAGCAGCTCCGACCACATCTTCAAGTGGGCCGGTGTGACCCTGCGCCCAGGATCCAACACCGTCTCGGTCAGTGCTTCCGTCGACGGGGCCACCCACACCGACACCGTCACCTGGACACTCGACGAGACCACGTCCTGACCCGAACCCTCGAGGCGCTGTGCGGGCCGGGTCGCGTCGACCGCGACCGGCTGCGAGGCGACCGCCCGAGGCGCCGCCCGTCCGGGTGCACCGCATGCGCAAGGACTCTGTTCTGATCCTGACGCCACACGCATTGGAGACGCCATGAAGCGCGAACAGATCAAGCGCAGAACCATACTTTCGACGGCTGCCGGCGTACTGGCCGCCGGCGCGGTCACCACTCTGCCGCAGCACGCCTACGCGGCGGCCGACGAACCGGAGCAACTCGGCGACTACGCCTCGCACGTGGCCGAGGGCCGCAGTGTCACCGTCACCAGCGTGACCGGTCAGCGACTGCGACTGACCGCGTACGGCAACCAGATGGTCAGGGTGCGCGCGGCCCGCGCCGGAGAGGACTTCTTCTCCGACACCCGCTACGAAATGGTCCAGCCCCAGAGCCACACCTCTCTGGGCGGCAGCCTGACCCTCAAGAACAATACGAACACTCTCGAGTTCGACACCGGCGCCGGCGACGGCCTGCGCATCGTCCTCAACAAGAAGCCTCTGCGACTGGAGTTCTACGCCCGGGACGACGGAGACCTGCTGGTGAAGGAGGACTCCACACGCAGCATCACATGGAGCGGCTCGAACCACTCGGTCGCCACGGAGGCGTTCGTCCCACCGTCCTCCGAGGAACGCTTCCTCAAGGCGGGTCACGGGGTACTCGGCCGCACACCGCGGCTCGACCGCACCGGCGACACCGTCTCCCACAACTACGCCGACGCGGCGGCGGCCGCCGACAACCCCAACAACCAGGCACCGGCCATCGTGCCGTTCTACCTCTCCAGCCAGGGTTACGCGGTGTTCTTCAACACCACGTTCGACACGACCTTCAGCTTCGGCGGCAGCAACGGGTACAGGTTCTCCGCCGACGCCCATGACGCCGAGGGCGTACGCCCCCAGCTGGACTACTTCCTGATCAACGGCCCCCGGTTCGCGCAGCTCCTCGACCGTTACACCCAGCTCACCGGCCGCCCCCGGCTTCCTCAGCTGTCCATCTTCGGGCTCCACATGTCCGACAAGAGCTTCGCCTCCGAGAGCGACCAGGACTGGTGGCGCGAGAAGATCGGCCAACACCGCGCCGCGGGATTCCCCTTCGACCACCAGGTCAACGACAACCGCTGGCGCGAGGGCTCGGGCTCCTGGTCGGGGTCATGGTTCGAGTTCAGCGATGAGCGCTGGCCCGACCCCGCCGGCTACCGGAAGTGGGCCGCCGACAACGGCGTCACCGTGACCCTGGACTACAACCGCAACAACACCAACGAGATGGCGGGATGGAAGGGCGGCCCACGGCCCGGCTACAGCATCGCGGCAGCCGACCTCCAGAAGGTGAAGGAGAACAACGCCGTTCCCGACTGGAGCAATCCCGACGCCCGCGCCTGGGTGTGGAAGGTCTTCTGGGACAAGGCTCTCGACCCGTCCCTCGGCTTCCCCGGCGACGCCCTGTGGATCGACGAGACCGACGATCTCGGAGGGATCCCGTACACGGCGCGGATGGCGGACGGCCGTACGTGGGCCGAGGACCGCAACGCCTACTTCCTGAACCTGCACAAGGGTGTCGGTGAGGAAGGCTGGGATCCCTCCGGAGCCGGGCACATCGGTCCCGCCAAGCGCCCGTGGACCTGGAGTCGCGGGGCCACCGCCGGCCAGCAGCGATACGGGCACTACTGGACGGGCGACATCAGCCAGACCTACGACGAGATGCGGAATCAGATCCGGGGCATGCAGACGGCCGGCCTCGGCGGCTTCCCCTTCGCCAACATCGACGGCGGCGGCTTCGACGGCGGCACGGTCTCCGACGCCTTCTACCGCAACTGGCCCGTCGCCTGGTCCAGTCTCTCCCCGATCTGGCGCCCCCACACCTCCGCCTCGGTCAAGGACCACGGCAAGAGGGCCTCGCGCTGGCCGCTCGACCAAAGCGTCCAAGCGCAGGCGGAGTTCGCGAAGTACGGTCAGCTGCGGTACAGCCTGATGCCGTACATCTACACCCTCGCTCACCAGGCTCACGCCACCGGCATGCCGATGGCGAGGGCCATGGTGATCGACTACCAGGACCGGACCCGGGCCTACAACCACGACCTGCAGTACCTGTGGGGCCCCTCGCTCCTCGTCGCCCCCTTGACCTCCGACGGCGGAGGCTCGCAACAGGTCTGGCTGCCCGCGGGAACCCGCTGGTACAACTTCTGGACGGACGCCAAGCACACCGGGTCCGACACCACGGACCTCTCCTACACCACCCGCACCGGCGAGACACCGCTGTTCGTCAAGGCCGGGGCGATTCTGCCCAAGTACCCGTACGCGCAGAGCACCGCCCACCTCACCAAGCGGCAGCTGGAGATGGATGTCTACGCGGGGGCCGACGGCGTGTTCGAACTGGTCGAGGACGACGGGGTGACCGAGGAGTACCGGACCGCCGGGAGGACCAGCGTCACTCGCCTCACCTTCACCGACGCCTCCACCCGCGTCGTCATCGCACATCCGAGGGGAACGTACGACGACGCACCCGGCGGGCGTCGTTACGTCGTCCGCATCCACGGCTTGAACAGCCCGGTGGGAATGCGGGTCAACGGCGGCGCCACCCTGCCCGCCTTCACCAGCGAGGCCGCGGTCCTCCTCAGCGACAAGGGCACCGGCTCCGTTTGGAACGCGGGGACGAAGGTCCTCAGTGTCATCACACCGGAGATCACCGTATCCACGGGCAGCGGCAACGCCGCCGCCATCGAACCCAGCGGAGCCTCTTTCCCCCAGGTCGGTGGCGGTACGGTCTACCAGGCCGAAAACGCGCGGCTCGACAGCGCCTACATCATCGACACCGTCCACTCCGGCTACACAGGCGCCGGCTACGCCGACTCCACCGGAACGGCCGCTGCGGGATCGACCCTCGCGTGGACGGTCGCAGTGGCCGCGGCCGGCAGGAAGCAGCTCGTCGTCCGCTACGCCAACGGCGGCACCACCGACCGTCCCTTGGACATCGACGTCAACGGCACGAAACGCGGCACCCTCACCATGCCGCCCACCGGCGGCTGGGACACCTGGGCGTCCGCCTCCCTCACCGCGGACCTTCCGCAGGGGGAGAACGTCACCGTTCGCGCGACTCTCACCGGGGGCCAGGGCGCGAACATCGACAGCCTGACGGTGCTGTAGCGGGACCGCACCGCCCACAGGCCCGCACCGTGGCCGTCCGCAGCCCGTCGGTCACGACGGCTGCGGTGCGGGACCGTCGGACGGGGCCCTGCCCTGGCCGGATGGGGCACGCACCTGGACGATCGCCACTCCGCTCGCCGCCAACTCCTACGAGGTACGGCATGCTCACACGTACGCCTATGCGGGCGACCGCTGGAACACCGGCGATCTCGGCTCGTCCCCCATGGTGTGGCTGCCGCTGACCATCAGCGGCACCACGGTGGCACTCGGCTGGCAGAACTCCTGGACTCTCGACGTGGGGGCCGGCACCTGGAAGGGCACCTCCGACCCGTCCGACGGAACCCGCCGCCTCACCAGCGCCGCGAACGGACTCCTGATGGACGTCGACGGCGCAGCCGGCACCGACGGAACGGACGTCGTCCAGTGGCCGGCCACCGGGGGCACCAACCAGCAGTGGACGCTCCACCAGGTCCGCGGGAACGTCTACACGCTGGTCGGCGCCGACAGCGGCAAGTGCCTGGAGGTCCCCGGCCGGTCCGCGGCGCAGGGAACGCGCCTCGACGTGTGGACCTGCGACGACGGCACCAACCAGCAGTGGGTGCTTCAGGCCGCCGGCACGTACACCTCCCCCTCCAACGCCTCCTACACCCTGATCAATCTCAGCAGTGGATGGGTGATCGACGTGCCCAAGGAGTCCGCCACCCCCGGCACGCCGCTCCAGCAGTGGGCCGCCACAGGCGGCACGAACCAGATCTGGACCCTGGGCTGACCTACGCGGACGGGCCGGTCGAAGCTGACCGGTCCGCCGCTCCCTGATCCGGGTCCTCGATCCGGTCGCCCCGCAGCGGCTCCGCACACGACCTGACGAACGCGCGTACCGAGCCGGAGAGTTCGTCAGGTCGGCCGAGCGTCACCACCTCCACTTCGGCCGCCATGTCCCGCAGGGGCCGGTAGACGAGTCCCGGCAGTGCGATGCGCTCCGCGGCTGCAGGAACGAGAGCCACACCGACGCCGGCTGAGGCGAGCGCGAGCACGCCCAGAGTGCTGGTCACCAGATGGACATGGGCCAGGCGCTGCGAACGGGCCGCCCCGAACCGGTCGAGCACGCTCTCGTCACCCGGGTCGGCCGCGTACACGATGAGGTTCTCGCCCTCCAGGTCGGCGGGGGCGACCGAGGCCGCCGAGGCGAGTGCGTGGTCGTGGCATACGGCGACCGCGAGGCTCGTCCTCGCCCCACGCGTCACCACGAGTCCGGCGGTGTCGCTGAGGCCGTTGTCAGGGCTGTATCCGATGTCGAGTGTGCCGTCTCGGAGCCCTTGCACCTGCGCGGCGGGCGGGAGCTCGGTCAGGTGGAGCTCGACTGCGGGGTGAGCCCGGTGGAAGCGCCGCAGGTCCTCGGAGAGGATGCCTTCCAGAACGGCGATTCCGGAGAAACCGATCCGCACCGCCCCGGTCTCGCCCCTGACCGACTGCCGGGCGACGTCCAGGGCCCGGTCGGCCTGCGCGAGTGTCCGCCGTGCCTCGAGCAGGAGCAGATTCCCCGCCTCCGTCAGTTCGACCCGGCGGCTGGTACGGACGAAGACCGGGCCCCCCACCTCCCGCTCGAGTGCCTTCACCTGTGTGCTGAGCGTCGACTGCGTGACGTGCAGCCGCGCGGCAGCACGGCCGAAGTGGCAGTCCTCGGCCACAGCCACGAAATAGCGCAGATGACGAAGTTCCACGCGAGCCTCCGATCGTTTTGAGCGAACAATAGATCAGATCTATCAATTGGCGCGATCGGTGAAGCGGTCACAGACTGGAGATATGCCGACAACGACAACACTTCAGGACCGCCAGGACATCGCCGACCTCATGACCGGCTGGATCCATCGAGACCAGGGTCGGTGGGACAGGCTCCGGGAGCTGTTCCACCAGGGAGCCCGGATCGAGATCACCTGGTTCGAGGGGGCGGCCTCGGACTTCGTCGACGCGTCCGCGCGGATGGCCACCACGGATCTGCGCACCAAGCACCTCATCACGTCCCCAGCCGTGACGTTCTCGGCGGACGGCTCCCGCGCGGTCAGCGAGACCAACGCGGTCATCATCGCGGAGAACAGCAGCCTCGGCCTGGGCTGCAACGGCCACAACCGCTTCATCGACCGGATCGAGCGCCGGAACGGCGTATGGCGCATCGTCGACCGCAAGAGCGTGTACGACTTCGCCACGTTCACCTTTCCTGCCGGGATCACGGCCATCGACCCCGAGGTGGTGGCCAGGTACCCGCGCGAGTACGGGGCACTGGCCTACGTGCTCGACTTGAGCGGGTTTCCGGTTCTCCGCACCTTCGCGACCAAGGGGAGCGAACTGGAGAGCGTCATCACGAAGTCCGCGTTCGCCTGGCTCGGCGAGGAGGACCAGGGATGACGGCCACCTCTCGGACAGCGGGAACCGGAAGCAGCATGAAACTGATCACCATCGAGGAACACACACTCGACACCGCGGTGGCGCGGGCATCCGCGGGGCGCGCTGCGGAGGTGAGCCCGCACTTCGCGACGGCGTACTCACCGGCCGGTGGACTCCCCTACTCCCCCACGGCCGAGGAGCTGGAAGATCTCGACCAGGGGCGCATCGCCGACATGGACGCCCACGGCATCGACGTACAGGTGCTGTCCAACCTCACCACACAGTTCCTGCCGGCCGGTGTGGCACCCGAGCTGGTACGGGGAGTCAACGACCGCCTGGCGGCGGCCTGCGGGCGTCATCCAGGCCGCTTCGCCGCGTTCGCGTCGCTGCCGACCTCCGCTGCGGACCACGCGCCGGCCGAACTCAGGCGTGCCGTCGAGGAACTCGGGCACGTCGGCACGCTCATCCACGGCCGTACGGACGACGACTTCCTCTCCGCCGAGCGGTTCGACCCGATCCTGCGGACCGCCGCAGAGCTGAGGGTCCCTATCTATCTGCACCCTGCCCCGCCCACCCGCGGGACCAGCGCGGTCAACTACGAGGCGGGCCTCGATCCCGTGGTCGCCACACGGTTCGCCACCGCCGGGTGGGGGTGGCACAACGAATCGGGCATCCACTTCCTGCACCTCGTGCTCAGCGGAGCTCTGGACCGCTACCCGGACCTGCAGTTCGTCCTCGGACACTGGGGGGAGATGATCCCCTGGTTCCTGGACCGTCTGGACGAGGCGCTGCCCCGGCGCGCGACGGGACTCGACCGGACCATCGGTGACTACGTGCGCCAGAACGTCTGGTACACCCCCAGCGGCATGTTCACCACACCTCACCTACGGTTCTGCGCCGATGTCCTGGGCACCGACCGGATGATCTACTCGGTCGACTACCCCTTCGTGGGCAACGCGGGTGCCGGCGCCTTCCTGGAGGACTGCGAACTGTCCGCGGACGCCAAGCTCGACATCGCACACCGCAACGCCGAGCGCCTGCTCGGACTCTGAACCGGAGCCGCACCGAGTGGCTCCGGCCGGGCCGGCACAGGACATTGTTCAGTCCGCCGGTGGTCAACAGCAATTCATCGAGGAGTTCTCATGACGGTCATCACAGCGATCGACGGCGTTCGCGTCTTCACGGGAGACGGACTCACGGAGCCGAAGCGCGTGCTCGTCGAGGGCGCGGAGATCGTGGCCGGTGGGACACCGGACTCCGTGGTCGACGGCACGGGCAAGGTGCTGCTGCCGGGCCTGATCGACTCACACATGCACGTACTCGGGCGAGGAGACCTGGAGAACCTTGCCACGTGGGGGGTCACCACGGGTATGGACATGGCAGCTTGGCCGCTCTCCTTCGTCACCGAGATGCGCGGGCAGGCAGGCGTCGCACAGGCCTTCAGCGCGACGACCCCGGCAGTCGGCCCCGGCGGGAACCACGCCAGGATGCCCGGATTCCCCGAGGACGGCGTTGTCACCGATCCGCGGGAGGCGCGCGCCTTCGTCGAGCGCCGGGTCGCGGACGGCGCCGACTACATCAAGGTCGTCACGGAGGCCGCACCGCCGGAGGGCATGGACCAGGCGACCGTGAACGCGATCGTGGACGTGGCTCATGAGCACGGCCTCCTGGTCGTGGCGCACTCGATCACCACAGGTGCGTTCCACGTCGCGGTCGAAGCCGGGGTCGACATCAGCACGCACGCCCCCTTGGACGCAGTACTCGACGACGAGACCGTTCAGCGAATGCGCAGCGCCGGGATGGTGTCCTCGCCCACACTGACGATGATGCGGGGTATCGCCACGAACCGTGCTGCGGCAGGGCTCAGGTACGAGTACGCCCGTGACACGGTGACCAAGTTCCACGAGGCCGGCATCCGGCTCCTGGTCGGCACCGACGCGAACTCCGCGCCCGGCGTCCCCTTCGCACCCCAGCACGGCGAATCCCTGCACGACGAACTGGAGCTCATGGTCGGTGCCGGCCTCACCGCCGGCGAGGCACTCCGCGGAGCCACCACGCTCACGGCACGGACGTTCGGTCTCGACGACCGCGGCACGATCGAACCCGGCAGGCGCGCCGACCTGCTTCTCGTCGACGGCGACCCGACCACCGACATCAGCGCGACGCGTGACATCGTCGGTGTCTGGATCGCCGGAGAGCGCGTCCGGTGAGAAGAAGCCTGGACGTCTGCCCTCCGCACGGGCGTACAAGCAGAACGGACACGACGGACACATCATGAGCGATGCACGTGTGGATGAAGCCAACTCTCGCGCGCGCACAGGACGGTCACCCAGGCTCCGCACCCTGCTCGACACGATCCCGGTGTACGTACCCGGCAAGCCGGCAGCGTCCACCGGCGACCCGGGCTGGAAGCTGTCCTCCAACGAGAACCCGTACCCGCCGCTTCCCGGCGTGCTGGAGGCCCTGGCCGCTGCGGCCGGGCAGATGCACCGCTACCCGGACATGCACTGCACCGAGCTCACGGACCGGCTGGCGGAACACCTCTCGGTGCCCGCCACCCACATCGCTCTGGGCACCGGTTCCAGCGGGCTGCTGCAGCAGTTGATGCAGATCAGCATCGACCCGGGTGACGAAGTCGTGTACGCGTGGCGCTCTTTCGAGTCCTACCCGATCGTCACCCGTCTGTTCGGCGGGCGCCCCGTGGAGGTGCCACTCACCGGCGACGAGGCACACGACCTCGACGCCATGGCGCGGGCGGTCACCGACCGCACACGGCTGGTGTTCGTGTGCACGCCCAACAATCCCACCGGCAAGGCGCTGCCCCGGGACTCCCTGGAGACCTTCCTGGACCGCCTGCCGGCCGATGTGGTGATCGTCCTGGACGAGGCGTACGTGGAGTTCAACAGCGACCCCCACCGCGCGGACGGCTTGGCGCTCTACCGGGACCGGCCGAACGTCGTGACCCTACGGACCTTCTCCAAGGCCTACGGCCTGGCAGGGTTGCGGGTCGGTTACGCGGTGGCCCATCCCCCGGTCGCCGACGCTCTGCGCAGGACGGCCGTGCCCTTCGGTGTCTCCAGCACCGCGCAGAGCGCCGCAATCGCGTCTCTCGAACGGCACAGCAGTCTGATGGAACGCGTCGATGAGCTGGTCACCGAGCGGGGGCGCGTCCAGGAGGCGCTGCTGGAGCAGGGCTGGACCCCTCCGGACAGTCAGGCCAACTTCGTCTGGCTCCGCCTCGGTCAGCAGACCGCCGCTTTCGCCGAACACTGCCGTGACGCCGGGGTGGGCGTGCGACCGTACGGTGAGGACGGCGTGCGGGTGACCATCGGAGAACGACAGGCGAACGACGCCGTACTGACGGCGGCCGGTCGTTTCCGTCGGCGGATGTCCGCCGGATGAGCCGGGTGTCCGCCGATGAAGCGGCCGGAGCGCCTAGGCGAGCGAGCGGAGCGCGTAGAGCTGAGGTGGCGGGCTCGGCGCAGTCGCGGCCGGGCCCACGTCAGCGTCCGAGAGGGTGGAGTAGCTCCACCTCTCGCTGAACGAAATCCTTGAAACTCGTCGGCTCTCGACCGAGCAGCCACGTGAGCACATTGGGATTCCCGATGAAATCATGACTGCTGTAGCGCTTACTGATCGCCCGCGCCGCACCGGTGTGATAGGGAAAGCAGATTTCGTGGTCCGCGCCCAGGGATGCCGCCGTGAATTGATCGGCATCGATCCGCTCGGCAGCCACTTCACGGCCCAGCACGTCGGATATGACCGTCGCGATGTCGAGTGCCGTGTAGCGACCGGGAGCGACCAGTTCATAGGTCGCTCCTGCGTGGCGACCACTGTCGGCGAGGACGGCGGCGGCCACCTCGGCCACATCACTCAGATCGACCATCGACTGGTATCGGTCGAGCGCCCAGGAGAGACGGAACAGGCCCTGCTCGACAGCAGGCTTGAGCCTGTGCCGCAGCATGTAGTTCGCAGGCTGGAGAATCGTGAACTCGATCCCGGAGGAGAGCAGGTGTTCTTCGAGGTCACGTTTCACCTCGTGCTGGGTGAGGTCGGTGAGAATCGCGTGGAGTACCGAGCTGAAGACGAAGTGCTTCACGCCGGCTTCCCGCGCGGCGTCAATGGCGACGAACCCCATCTCCCGCTCCTCGGGATGAAGAGTCGGCCCGACGTAATAGACCTTGTCCACCCCGCGCATGGCCCGTGCCATCACATCGGGATCGGCGATGTCGCCGACAACGACATCGGTCACACCGGCAGAGCGAAGGGCCTGGGCCGACTCTTCGGAGCGTACGCACGCACGAAGGACCTGACCGGCTTGCAGGAGTCGCGGAACCAGATGTCTGCCTTGATTGCCGTTGGCCGCGGTAACCAGTATCACGATGTCATCCCCTTGCCCACGTTCGCTTGCCGACCCGCTCCAGGCGTTGAGCTCGACGACCAGAGCTCCGCCCTCAGCAGGGATGCGGCCACTGGCGCCATCCTCGGGCGAAGATGAACATAATGTCAACAGTTTCCAGAGGGCCGGAGATGGCCACCCTGAAAACGGGACGCCGGACACCGCGATCGCACCCGCCGTCCAGCAGGCCCAGAACTGCCAGGCAGAGACAGAGGGCGGACAGGTGGACCGACCGCCGGTAGACCCTCTCGATCACATCAGCCCCGCGCACACATCGGCACACTCGCCGACCCGGAGGCAGATCAAGTGTTGACAGTTTCACCCGGCAATCCGTGACCCGGCCCCGCCTGGTGGACGGGGCCGGGTCCTCCAGGATCAGCCGGTCCTGACGGGGAGCTGCAGGTAGGAAGCGCGCTCTCCCCCGGTGTGAATGACGTGCTGACCGCTGTTGGCGGGGGTGTACTCGCGGTTTCCGGGCATCATCGTGCCCAGGAGCGAGCGACCGCTGATGACGAATCGGAGCTGTTCGCCCGGGTAGAACGTCAGCCCCAGCGGGAGCAGGTCGATCTCGATGTCGACGACCTCGCCGGGGGACAGCTTCTCGACGCGGTCGAAGCTGTGGGCGGGAACGTCCTCGGTGGAGAGCGCCTTGTCCAGGTGTCGCATCGAGACCCGCAGACGCCCGTCGGAGCCCTTGTACCGCAGGATCGAGGCGCCCCGCTCGGTGACGTCCTGGATCTGTGCGCCCTGGTTGGGCACGGTGAACTGCTGCAGCGGCGTGCCGTGGGCGTCGAGCTTCTGGACGAGGAGGAACAGGTCCATGTCGTCGGACCCCTGCGCCTCGACCCAGAGGTGCGCCTTCGGGTACCCGACGAGCACGGTCTCCTCGTCGAATCGGGTCACGAACGACACCGTGTCGGGGTTGGCCCCCGCGGTGTAGCCCGCCGTGGCCCCGGTGGCGGGGACTGCCGTCCCCAGGGTCCGTGAGCGGCCGTCGAGGTAGTACTTCGCCGGCGTCACCTCTGCCGGCGGGAACTCGTCTGCCGGGATGTTCACCCTGTCGCCGCCTTCGAGGTCCAGGAGGGAGTAGCGCACGCGCGGCGTCTGCTCCCATCCGTTGTCCTCACCCTTGAGGAAACGGTCGAAGAACCGCCGCAGATCCTCCGTGTTGGCCTCGTCGTAGTAGTCGGGCCATTCCTGGCTGTTGTGGATGCGCAGCCACTTCTCCTCGGACCTCATCCGTCGCCAGGCCCGGAAGGTGCCCGCGGTGTGGAGCGTGTTGGAGTAGCTGGCGACGACGTAGGCGGGCACGGTGATCCGGTCGAACTCCGGGATCTTGTTCTCCCACAGGTCGTTCATCAGCGGGTGGCGCTCGGCCTCCGTGACGATGTCCTCCCTCTGGCCGTTGCCCCAGTAGCTGTTGTTCTGGAGCTGTTCGGCGAACCCCGTGTCGGGCATGCCGCCGCGCAGCACCAGATCGCGGTAGACGTCACTCACGCCTTCCCACGGATTGATCGCCGCCAGGTGAGGCGGCTGCTCCGCCGCGGTGAACCACTGCGACACCGCGAGGTAGGACGTGCCGCTCATGGCGACCTTCCCGGTGCACCAGTCCTGAACACCCAGCCACTCGATCAGGTCGTAGCAGTCCCGGCCCTCCTGCCGATCCCACACGACGCTGTCGCCCTCGGAATCCACCACGCCCCGGATGTCCGGGTTGCAGATCGCGTAGCCGCGGGCGCACCAGTAGGCCGGGTCCGGCCCCTCGAACTTCGCCAGGCCCGAGACGATCCCGTTGTCCAGCCCGACCATGCCGAAGATGCCCATCACGCTGGCGGACGTCCCCTGGCCCTTCCCGTACGGGCTCCAGGCCACGATGACCGGTGCCTTCTCCGCTCCGGCGGGACGGAAGAGATCCACGTGGATCGTGACGCCGTCACGCAGCGTCACCGGCACGTCCTTCTCGAAGACGATGTCGACGGGCAGGGGCTTGAACGGCGGAGCGATCCGGAAACCCGCCTCCAGCGTCCGGGTCCCGGGCTCGAACCCGCTCAGGATCCCGTACCGGGGACCCGGCTCCAGCGGCCGGGACGGCATGAACACCTTCTGGTCATCGCTCATGGGGAGCTCCTCGCATCTTCTTCGTCCGCTGGTCAGGCTCTGGATTCGATTCGAGCGTACGTCTGCGGATCTCATAACTCAACCCGCGTTGAGATTTCTGGCAGGGAGGTACTTTTGGACCATGACCGCTGACAGGACTCCCGTAACCGCCGCGCGCCGCGGACGCCGGCCGGGTGCGAGCACGACCAGGCAGGCCGTCCTCGACGCGGCCCGCACCCGCTTCGCGACCGATGGCTTCACCGCGACCACGATCAGGCGGGTCGCTGCCGACGCCGGTGTGGACGCGTCGTTGGTGATGCAGTTCTTCCGGTCGAAGGACGAACTGTTCGCTGCCGTCATGTCCGTTCCCGCGGACGCGTTGACGCGCTTCAGTGCGGCCTTCGAGGGCACCGACGACCTGCTCGGCGCACGCGTGGTGCGCGCCTTCATCGACGTCTGGGAGGTCGACGCCCGGACTTCGGAGCCGCTCATGGCGATGCTCCGGGGCGCGATCGTCAACGAGAAGGCCAACGAACAGCTGCGCGAGTTCCTCCAGGAGCGCCTGCTCGTCGACGCCATCGCGTCGCGCGCCGTCGACGGGGCGACGCTCCGGGCAGGGATCGTGTCGTCGATGCTGGTCGGACTGATGGTCGGACGAGGCATCGTCGGTGTCCCGACGCTCACCGGCGCGGAACGTGAGACTCTGGTCGCGCTCGTGGGGCCCGCGGTGCAGAGCGTGCTGGTCCCGGCTGCGCCGGTCACCGACGTCAAGGAGAAGCGCCGATGACGGCGATCGACAGCCGCATCTACGTCGAAGGTCACCCCACCGCATGCCCGTCCGACCTGCAGGACGCGGCCGACAGCCTGGAGCGGTCGGGGGGCGTGGCATGGATCGGACTGCTGAACCCCGGCCCTGACGATCTCGAGACCGCCGCTGCCCGGTTCGGGCTGCACCCCCTGGCCGTCGAGGACGCGCACAAAGGCCACCAGCGGGCGAAGCTGGAGCGGTACGGCGACACCGTGTTCGTGGTGCTGCGGCCCGCCACCTACGACGACGGGCTCGAACGCGTCGACTTCGGCGAGGTCCACCTGTTCGTCGGCCGCCATTTCGTCATCACCGTCAGGCACGGTGCGGTGCCGGATCTCTCGGCTGCCCGCGACGCCCTCGAGGCCGAGCCGCAGTTCCTCAGCACAGGACCTGAAGCGATGCTCACGGCATTCCTCGACGTCGTCGTCGATGGTTACGCCCCTGTCGTCGCGGGGCTGGTGAACGACATCGACGAGGTCGAGGACAGCCTGTTCGGCGAGGGAGACGCGGATCCCTCGTTGTCGGAGCGGATCTACCGGCTGCTCTCACAGGTGATCGCGCTCCAGCGTGCGATCGGTCCGCTGCCGGACATGGTGCAGGGCCTGCTCCGCGGCGCCGGCAGGTACGGCACCGGCGACGAGGTGCAGAACCGGCTGCGCAACGTGCTCGACCACACGATCCGGGTGACGGAACGGGTCGACGGGTCCAGATCACTGCTGGAGAACGCACTGACCGTCCACTCCACGCTGGTGACGGTGGAACAGAACGAGGCCATGCGGCGCATGTCGAGCGCGAGCCTCGCCCAGGGCGAGGAGAGCCGCCGCCTGGCGGAGGAGACCATCGAGCAGGGCGAGCAGGTGAAGAAGATCTCGTCCTGGGCGGCGATCCTGTTCACCCCGACTCTGGTCGCCTCCATCTACGGCATGAACTTCGACCACATGCCGGAGCTCCACTGGGTGGCGGGATATCCGTTCGCCGTCGCACTCATGATCGGCTTCGGTGTCGGCCTGTGGGGCGTCTTCAAATGGCGCCGCTGGCTCTGAGTGACAGCCGCCGGCCCGACCGTCGTGACGCGGGGGGCCTCTCAGCCGCGGGCGACTCCCCTGCGGTCGGGAGTGAGGAGGTAGGCGATCGCCATGTCGCCGAGCTCGTCCGCGTACTGGCGCCTGCCCGCCTCGCCCGTGGCGGGATCGGGACGCACGGAGTTGTGGAAGCAGGCTCCCAGAACGGCGCGGGCGACCGTGTCCAGCGCGGACTCCGGATCGGAGCGCTTGATCTGGTGGGTGTAGGGGGCTGCCGCTTCGAGCAAGAGGCGATGGATCTCCGTGATGGCGCGGGCCCCTCGGTCCAGTGACTTGGTGCCCCGCGCGCGCAGCAGCTCGGGGAAGAGGTTGTTGCTGTCGGCGAACGACTGCAGCAGGGAGCGCGCATAGGCGTCCACGATGCCGGGGAGCGACGGATCGGCGGCGCGCAGCTGCTCTGCCACGTACTCCTCCCGCCGTTCCAGCATCCGTTCGCTCAGGGCGGTGATCAGCTGATCCTTGTCCTCGAAGCGACGGTAGATCGTGCCGACCGAGACACCGGCGCGTTCCGCGACGCCGGTCATCGTCATCTCGTCGAGCCCGGCCGAGGAGGCGATCTCCTCGGCCGCCTTCAGGACGCGGGCCAGCGTCGCGGCGCTGCGCGCCTGCAGGGGCTCCCGGTAGAGCACTGGGCGATCCGGCTCCTCAGTCATGTCTCGCATGGTACCGACGGTGATCTCGGCAGGTCGTTTTGACAAGTGACGGACTGCTGCGCGTATCCTCAAAACGCGAACGTGAATTCATGTTCGCATATTTGTGGAGGTTCGACCATGACCGACAGCCAAGCTCTTCCGCCCGTGATCGTGACGCTCGAGTCAGGCCCGGCCGCGGCCGGCAGCATCGACGACTTCGAGCTCTTCTACTCCCGGCGGGCGCTGGACCGCTTCCGTGCGCGGCTGGGGCGCCAGGGCCTGCTCGACCTGCTGGCAGAGGACATCGAGAAGGGCAACAGCTTCCTTCGGGAGAGTGCTCTCGCCTCCGACGGCAGCTTCGAGGCGGGCACGACCGTGCTCACGGCGAAGGGCCTCACCGCGGGCGAGTTCCTGAGCTGGATGGAGAAGGCCTTCGCCGGCGACGAGGAGGCGCTCCTCGCGTCGCACCCTGAGCACTACGTGATGGCACCCGGGGCCGACGGAGCGTTCAACGTGGTGGAGAACATCGGCCCCCACGTGTGTTCCTTCTTCATGGGCGGCTGGGGTACGGACGCGATGGCCTGGGCCGCGGACGCGGACGAGCTCCTCCCGGAGTCCGAGTTCCCGCACAAGATGTCCTCGAACCTGTTCCTGGCCGACGGCACGGTCGTCGGGCGGGCGCTGACCCAGTTCGGCGACACCGCCGAAGGCTTCACCGCGAGCCTGACGGTCTACGTGCCCACCTCGTGCCCCCAGGACGTCCTGGAGCACCATCTCCGCCACTACGCCGTCGAGTTCAGGAACTGGATCGACGTCGCCGCGGCGGCCCGCGCCTGACCTGTCCGGCCGGATGCCCGGCAGCTACGACCGCGGCGTAGCGACCGGCCCCGCATCTTGCCGACAGGCCGAGTGGCCGTCCGCCCCATGAGGGCGGCCGGGGCCGAGCGCTTCGGCGTACACGCGGGCTCGGGCGAGCAGAGCCCGGTCCGGTCTTCTCCCACCAGCCGAGATGTGCCGTGCACGCTCCGCGCACGGCACGAAGCAAGCAAGGAAAGACTCACTATGCCCAAGCACTCCACCGTGCCCGGTACGGGACGGAAGCTGGCCCTGGTCGTCCTCGGTCTGGCGGCCCTGATCACCACGATGCTGTGTGCCTTCGCGCTGCCCTCGCTCCACAGCGGTCCGCACCACGTCCCCATCGGCGTCACCGGGGCAGCGTCGACCGTCGGCGACTTCCGGGAGGCCATCGACGAGGACGCGTGGGACGTACGCGTCTACGAGACCCCGGCAGCCGTCCGGTCCGCGGTCGAGGACCGCGAGGTGACGGGTGGGATCGCAGTCACCGAGCAGCGCGTCGACGTCTACACCGCCACCGCCGGAGCCCCCTCCGCGACCAGCGCCGTGACGGCACTCGGCGAGAAGACCGCCGCACAGCAGACGACGGACGTGTCGGTCCACGACCTGGTGTCCTTCACCGAGGACGACCCTCGCGGCACCGGGCTGACCTCCGCACTCATGCCCATGATCTTCGGCGGGATCTTCCCCGCCCTGATACTCGGCAGCTTCTTCCCCGGCCACCCCGGACTGAGAACCCGCATCGCAGGGGCTCTGCTCTTCTCCGTCGTGGCCGGCGCAGCCGTCGCCGCCGTCCTCCAGTTCGCCACGCACTCGATCGCCGGCGGCTACGGGCTCACCACCCTCGGAGTCGTCCTCGGCATGGCCGCCATGTCCACCACCCTCCTTGGGCTGCAAGCCCGCTTCGGCATGGCCGGGTTCGCCTTCGGCAGCGCGCTCATGATGCTCCTGGGCAATCCCCTCTCAGGTCTCGCCACCGGCCCCCACTGGCTCCCCGACGGCTGGGCCACCCTTGGGCAACTGCTCCCCCCGGGCGCCTCCGGCAGCCTCCTGCGCGCCAATGCCTTCTTCGACGGCGCGGATGCCGGACTGCCCGCCCTCACTCTCGCCGTCTGGGTCGCTGTCGGCATCGCCCTCGCCTTCCTGGCCGACCGGCGCGGGAGGCGTTCCCTCCCCTCCCGCCCCGAATCCGCCACCGCCACCGCCACCGCCGACGCCGACGCCTGACAGCGGACGAGGAGGGGGCCGAGCGCAGGTCCATGGGGTCGTGTCCGACGCGACCTGCCGACCCGGCCTGCGCGATGGCCGGGTCGGCACGGGGAGTCGCGCGCGGCCTGTCGGCACGGTCAGGTCGGGTCGGGTCAGGCCGGGCCGGGCCGGGCCGAAAATCGACTCAGGCCTCGTCGTTGTCGACCCAGCTCATGAGCTTGCGGAGCTCCTTGCCGGTGGTCTCCAGCAGGGACTCGCTGTCGGCCTTCTTGTACTCGTTGTACTTGGGCAGACCGTTGTGGTACTCGGCCATCCAGGCCTTGGCGAAGGTGCCGTCCTGGATCTCGGCGAGGACCTTCTTCATCTCGGCCTTGGTGGCGTCCGTGATGATCCGCGGGCCGGTGACGTAGTCGCCCCACTCGGCGGTCTCCGAGATGGACCAGCGCATCTTCTCCAGGCCGCCCTCGTACATGAGGTCGACGATGAGCTTCAGCTCGTGGAGGCACTCGAAGTACGCGATCTCCGGCTGGTAACCGGCCTCGGTCAGCGTCTCGAAACCGGCCTTGACCAGAGCGGCGGTGCCACCGGCCAGGACCGCCTGCTCACCGAACAGGTCCGTCTCGGTCTCCTCCGTGAAGGTCGTCTTGATGACGCCGGCGCGGGCGCCGCCGATTCCCTTCGCGTAGCTGAGGGCGAGCTCCAGGCCCTTGCCCGTGGCGTCCTGCTCGACCGCCACGAGACACGGGACGCCGCGCCCCTCCTCGTACTGGCGGCGGACCAGGTGACCCGGGCCCTTCGGGGCGACCATGCAGACGTCGACGTCGGCCGGCGGCTTGATGAAGTCGAAACGGATGTTCAGGCCGTGACCGAAGAACAGCGCGTCGCCGTCCTTGAGGTTGTCCTTGACGGACTCCTCGTAGACCTGGGCCTGGATCGGGTCCGGGACCAGGATCATGATGACGTCGGCCTCGGCCGCGGCCTCGGACGGGGTCACCACGCGCAGGCCCTGCTCCTCGGCCTTCGCCTTGGACTTCGAACCCTCGTGCAGACCGACACGGACGTCGACACCCGAGTCACGCAGCGACAACGCGTGGGCGTGCCCCTGGCTGCCGTAACCGAGGACCGCGACCTTACGGCCCTGGATGATGGACAGGTCGGCATCGTCGTCGTAGAACAGCTCGGCCACTGGGTCTTCTCCTTGGTGTGCAGGTGCTGCCTCTCACCGCATGCCGGTAAGAGGACGTGCGGTCTTGACGGACCTCGGCGACCCGACTCCGGTCCGCTTCAACGGAGTCTCCGGGGCAGGTGCCGTGCGGAGTGCACTGCCCCGGACCGCGCCGTCGCTCCCCCACTCCGAGTATGCAGGTGCCGCCGCCGAGGCTCGGGGCATCGCCCCGGTCGGCGGCGGCACTTGAGAACCAGGAGGCGCAGCTCGTCAGGCGCGGGCCGCCGCGGCAGCGGTGATCCAGTTCCTGAACTCCACGGCGAAGTGCCGGAGGTGATGGTCCAGAACGTCCTGCGGGCACGACGCGGGCAGGTAGACCGTCAGGCTCGAAGTGAAGCCGTCATCGGTCTCACCGAACTGGATCAGAACCCGCCCGACGATCGTCCCGTCGGCGAGGAACAGGTTCGTGGCCTTCTTGTACGGGAAATCAGCCTTCGGGAGTAGCTCGTCGGCGTCATCGGCCCAGGCCATCGCCTCAGCGGCCCAGTCCCCGAGATAGAAGGAGCAGATGTGAGGGCCGACGTTCTCCACCACATGAACCGAACCGTTCGCCTGGCCGACCATGAGGTAGTGCTCCGGCTGCGCCGCGAGGAGCACGTTCTCGTCGGCGAAGGCCTTGTCCATCCAGGCGACGAACTCACCCGCCCCGAGGCCTTGCGTCGAGAGCACCGTCGTCCCCCCGGTGTAGCCGCCGTCGGAGGCACGGGCACTCTCCCGCAGGAAGGCGTTGCCCTCGTCGATGTCCGCGGCCAACAGGTCGAGCAGCCCTTGCCGGCCCAGCCGCGCCCTGAAGCGGCCGAGTGCACGGCGAGCGTAGAAAAGTTCGAAGTCGTCAATGCTCCCAGTGCCCGCCGGCCCTGAAACGAGTGTCACGGCCGCCGTCGCTGAATTCGGGCTGTCAGTCATTTTCGGAACCCTCATCAGGATGCGAACATGCACTCACATTCGCAATAGTAGAAGTACGCACTCGACCGTTGTCAAGCACGTACACCGCAGTGATCGCCGCTACGATGCGCAGCGTGATGGAGATGGATGAGCCGAGCCCCCGCGCGCACTACAAGGAACCCCGGCAGGCGCGTAGTGCCGCGACCCTGGCTCGCATACTGCACGCCGCCGAGGAGCTCGTCTCCGCAGTGGGCCTGGAGGAGCTCACGGTCGGTGGCGTCGCGGAACGGGCCGGCGTTTCGGTGGGCTCGATCTACCGTCGCTTCGAAGGGAAGGAGCAGTTGGTCGCCGCCCTGACGGACCGGATGCTGGAACAGCGCGAGGAGTACGTCAGGGAGTGGCTGGACAAGGCCGAGCCGTCACTCTCCGGCGTCCTTGACGCCTACACCCGAGCACTGCTGCGCTCTTTCGCCGAGAACAGCAGTCTCTTCTCCGAGCTGTTGCGCACGCAGGGCACTCACGCCCTGGACCGCGGGGCTCGCACCATCACCGTGATCCACCACCTGCTGCTCGAAGCGGCAGCCCCCTACGCCGATCAGATCCGGCGCACCGACGCGCGGGCCGCGCTGGACACCGTGGCACGCGCCATCCTCGGTGCCTGCTTCCACAACTCGCTGCGCCACGACCGCCCCACCGGCGAAGCGGCCCGGCACCGGTACGCGGACGAACTCAGCGACATGGCGATCGCTCATCTCCTCACGCCCGACCGTCACCGCACCGCCCACAAGTGAGCCGTCGCCGCAGCCGGGCATGAGGGAAGGCGCCGCCCTCCGCCCCGTCGCCCGCCGGCCTGCCGACGGCAGGAGAGGCCCTAAGCCTGGATCGCTTTGAGGAATCCGACCCTTCCGGCCTCACTGTGCTCGCGCAGAACGTTGGTCTTCATGTCGGGGTGATGCTCGGCGTTCGGCTCGGGCACTGCGGGGTTACCGGTCCACGACATGAGCCGACAGACGCGGTGCCGGATGCGCCATCCGCCGTCGGTACGGATGAGCTCGTCGTCGTACCAGCCCGTCCCCTGCCACGTCGAGCCGCCTTCGGCTCCTTCGCGCACCAGGAGCCAGTTGCCGTAACTGAAGGCGTAGGCCTTGTCGCCGTCCACATGCACCAGATGGCCCATCATCGTGTGCTGATGCCCGGTCAAGCTCTCATGGAACTCCGCGAAAGAGCGCTTGAAGGTGGCGAGTCCGGACCACGCGTTCCCGGCCGGCCCGAATTCCGCTGTGACGTCCTCCGCGAAGACGCGGTCGAACAGGTCCCACTGATGGGCGTCGAGAGCGAGACCGTAGAGATTCAGAACCTCGATGATCGCGGCCTTGTCGTGTTCAGCCATGCTTGCACTCCTCGTTCTTCACGTAGAAAAGTGGACGAGATCGCCGCCCACCACGCACCACGGTCGATCGCGTCGCCTCCGCACCGACCGCTCGTTTCCGCGCCCGCTCCTGCCGTCCTCGAAGCAGGGACATGACGTACGGAGGACGAGCCCTCGCCCACCGGAGACACCTGCGACACCACACCCGTCGTCACGTACGGAGAGCCGGCACTCGGCCGGGCGGCGGGTGGCGTCGCCATGGACCTCGGCGCCTCAGCGGACCGGCACCCGGACCACTCTTCCGGACCGCCTGGGGCGGAAGGTGCCGGACATGAGGACCATCATTGGGAGCCGCGACAAGCATGTCAACACTTTGCGTCAGGAAGACGACTGGAAGACATTCTCGTAAACCGCCGGAGCATCGACACCGGACACGACTGCACCGGACACCCACCAGGGATGGCCCGTACTGGGCAGACAGGAGCACTCCCCACCCCGGCCACCGACAACGAATGAGCCGGGCGACGTAGACCAAAAAATGTTGACACTATCTTGGGCCGCCACTTACGGTTGCTGGCGGTGGACACTAGGACGGAGCCGACCTCATGGTCCTGTGCTCCAGGCTGACGAGACGCGGAGCGCATCACTCGGCCCCTCGGAGCCGCAGCAGGAAACCGGACCGGGCGCCACCAGGACTCGTCGCCCGCCCGGAGTCGCCGTGGTGTCGGCGGATACGCAGCACACCTCCGAGATACGGCCGATGTCGTGGGAGGCACCCTGATCGGCACCGGACGTACCGGCCCGCGGCCCGTACCTGGCACCGACCGCACCCTGCATCGCCGACCCCGGCCCTCGACCCGCAAGAACGAAGCACAGGAGATGACCATAATGGTTGCGACCCACGACACCTCCGAGACACTGGCGACGATTCTGGAGAGGGTCCGCGCGCTGGGACCCGAGCTGCGCCGGCGTGCACTCGACGCGGAACGTGCCGGCCGCCATTCGGACGAGACCATCGCCGACCTGGATGCCACCGGTGCTTTCGACATCGGCAGCCCCGCTGAGTTCGGTGGCTACGAGCTGAGTGTGCGGCAGCAGTTGGACGTCGTCTCCGAGGTGTCGAAGTGGGACGGCTCGTGCGGGTGGAGTGTGTGGGTGGGTGCTTCCACGAACTGGATTCCCGCCGGTTCGGGTGCCCGCGTCGTCGAGGAGGTCTACGGATCCGAATGGTGTGGGCCGCGGGTCGCCGGATCGAGTCACTTCCCGGCCAGCCGGGGGCGCGCACGGCCGGTCGAAGGCGGCTGGATCATCACCGGCGGCCCCTGGACGTTCGGGAGCGACTCGCTCTGGGCGCCCTTCACCAATCTCGGCTGCATCGCCGAGGACGACGAGGGCCCCTACCTGCTCGGCGTTCAGGTCCCGCGCGACGAGCTCCGCTTCCTCGACGACTGGAAGGTCGCCGGTATGCGCGCCACCGGGAGTGTCTCCATCACACTCGTGGGTGACGAACTGTTCGTGCCCGGCCATCGCTGCGTCGACTTCCGTCACATCGTGGGCGCGAAGATCGACAGCGGTCTCAAGGGATCTCTGTGGAAAGCGCCCTCGCTCGGCTGGGCCTTCAGCCTCATGGCAGGCATGTCCATCGGCCTTGCGCACGGCGCGCTGGAGAGGTTCCTCGAACGTTCTGCCGGTCGGCCCATCCGCGGGACCACGTACAAGAACCAGCTGGAGGCACCCTCCACCCATCTGATGCTCGCGGAGGTCCACTCCAAGATCCAGTCGGCGACCTTGACGGCTCGCGCCAACGCGGATGAGACCGACCGGCTCGGAGCGCTGGCAGCCGCGGGCACGCCGGCCGATCCGGAGTACATGCAGATGTTCAGCGCCCGGGTTCTCGTCGAGACGGCGTACGCGGCGAAATGGTGTGCGGAGGCGATCGAGTTGCTCCAGAGGAATTCGGGCTCGACCGCGATCATGGAGAGCGAACCGATTCAGCGAGCCTGGCGCGACGCACGTGTCATCACCTTGCACGGCGCTCTCAATCTGGAGGCTCTCTCCGAGAACTACGGAAGGCTGATGGCAGGAGTCCAGCCGCACAAGTTCGCGGGAATCACGACCCTCGACCGCTTCGCGCCGGCGCCGGCACCGAGCAAGGCCTGAGGTTCGTCCGGCTTCTGCCGACGAGACGCGAACCACGCCTGCGGACACGCCGAGTGGCGTGATCCGTGGGCGTGCGCTCGTTCAGCGGTCGGCGCGTTCCGGGGGCCGACGAGCCGGGCCGCGGGAGGACCGCCTCGTACGGTCGCTTCCTGCTCGCCCCCGGACTGCGGCCGGTCAGTTCGTACCTGCTCCCCCACCGGCGGCTGACACGGATACGCAGCGCGTCGGAGCGGTCATGGCGTTCAGGCTCCTGGTGTGCGCCTGTCAGGGGTCAGCACCAGGTCGCAGGCGACATCGAAGTAGGGCCCGGGCATCCCGTCGGCCTCGACCTCCTCCGGCGTCTCGCGCAGGGCGAAGTCGAGTACGAGCCCGTCGGTGACGCCGAAGGCCGCGTCCCGCCCGAGGAGGGGATCGCCTGCCGCGAACAGGCGTGTGGTGAGGGGATGGTGGCCATCGGCCTCGACGCGGGTGAGGATGTTCCCCGGGCGCACCGCCTGACGGCCGGTGGCGCGCAGCCACTCACCGCACGGACCGTCGGTGGGCAGGGAGTAGCTGAGCGGCTTGACGGTTCGGAACCGGAAGTGACCGTCCGTCCCGGTGGTCAGCAGAGCCCGCGGATCGTGCGGAAGGTTCGACGAGTCCTGTTCTGCATGGGCCTGCCAGAGGTCGATACGGGCGTGGGCCACAGGGTTGCGACCGGTATCGAGGACACGACCGTGCACGAGCGCCCAGTTTCCGCCGGCCCACTGCTCTGCGGTGACGATCACGTCTCCCATCCGGCGCGGGGGTGCGGCCTGGTGCAAGGGCTGGTCCACTCCGGCGAGTCCGGCCTGCGCCGGCCTGTGTCTGTTCAGTGCGTTGATCAGCGTGGAGCTGCCTGAGGTGTCCGACATGAGGGCGAGCTCGTTGCGGTCGGGGGTCGTCCACCGCCCCACCCGGGCGAGGAAGTCCAGCCCGGCCCGCCACTCGTCCCAGGAGACCTGGTTCTCGACGAGGAAGGCGTGCAGGTGCATGACCAGCGACTGTGTGAGCTGACCTGTCCGGGCATCAGGTGCGTCCATCTCGGACAGCACCCTGACCGTGATGGCGTCAGCACCGCTGTGGTCCGGGCCTGTGGCCGGCCGGCCTGTCATGGGCTCGAAGTTCGACGTCGCAGGGGGCGGTTCACGGGCATTGCTCCTGTCGGGCGAGGTGTGGACAGGCTGTCCGGACGGTCACAGCGCTGTGCGCCGTCGTCAGTTGTGGCCCGCGTGCAGGCTGCCGGCACGGCAGTTCCGGGCGATCAGTCGCAGCGGTCGGCGTGTGATGGTCGCCGAGGCTCCGGACACTCTGAAGAGGTTCTCGACCACGGCGCTGCAGGCGTCCCGGAGGTGGGCGACGTCCGCGTGCGTGCCGCGTGCCGGCCGGCGAAGGAGAGGCGGCTGACGTGCGCCGGCGGCTGCCCACTGGACCCGAACCTGTCGTGTACCGCCGTGGCTTCGCGTGCAGCGGAGCGGGTAGAGGCCCGGCAGTCGCGCGTTACGGACCGGCACTCGAATACACCGTAAATCAACAACTGTGTCAAGTGCCGACAGGGAAGCCGCGGCCTGCCTTTCCCCTGACATGCAGCCGCTGCCCCCGCCTACGGCGGACGAGACCGTCCGGACGGTCACCTGAACCTTCGAGCCGTCTCCGCGCCCCGCCCGGGCACGGAGACTGAGCTCGCCCGGCTCTGTTCCACGCCGCCGGCCTCACCCGAGGGCGCTGGACGCCCCGGAGGGGACGGACCGCGTCACCGGTGACGTCGAGGGCGGGATGCCGGGGATACGGATGAGGAGCCCTCCACGGCCCACTCCTCCAATTCCTCGTCCGTGCTCCGAGTCGTGGAGGATCCCGATACGCGGCTCGCCACCCACCCGAGGAGGAATCCCACCGGGACGGATACGAGGCCCGTCGTCTCCAGCGGGAACCAGGCGACGTCGATACCGGGCAGGGTCGAGCCAGGACTTCCCGACACGGCGGGCCCGGACACCTGCAGCACGGCACAGCAGACGAGACCGCCGTACACACTCCACAGCATCCCGGCACGCGTGCAGCCCGGCCAGAACAGTCCGAGAACGAGCGCGGGCAGGATGGCGGCCGCCCCGGCGGTGATGGCGAAGTGGGCGAGGAAGAGCACGTTCCTTCCTTGCAGCCCGACCGCCAGCACCACGGCCAGGACTCCGACGAGCGCACCGGCCCAGCGCATTGCTTGGATCTCGGTCGTCATCGACCGGCCACGGCCGACAGTGCCGGCGAAGACGTCATGGGCGAGTGAGGCCGCCGACGAAAGTGTCAGTGACGCCACGACCGTGAGACTCGTGAGGAAGATCATGGACACCGTCAGGGCGAGAATCGCGCCACCAGCGGCCCCGTTCTCCGCCAGTTGAAGGGCCAGTAGCGGGAGTGTGGCCAAGCCCTCCGGATCGGCGGCCGCAAGGCCCTTCTCCCCCACGAGCGCCGTCGCGCCCAGGCCCAGCAGGATCGCCAGAACGGAGAAGGCCCCCACCAGTCCGACGGTGTACTTGACCGTACGGCGGGCGGAGGCACCGTGGTCCGAGGCCTTGAGGCGCATCAGCAGGTGAGGGGCCATCCCGGCGCCGAGAACCACGGTGATCAGCGCGGAGATCTGCGACAGGGGCCCGTCAGGTCCGTCGCCGCGGAAGAGTCCGCCCATGTGGAAGCCGGCGGGATCGGCGCTCCCGCCGCCCGCCGCGTCGAGCAGACGGTTCGGGTTCCAGCCGAACTCGTCCATGACCTGTCCGGCCAGCACCGTCATAGCGAGGAGCAGAACCACTGTCTTGATCACCTGGAGGATCGTGTTGCCCCGCATCCCACTGAGGGAAGCGGCGCTGATCATGATGCCTCCGATGAGGGCGGTGCAGAGCCGCGCCGCCGGGCCGATGTCGGACACGCCCAGCAGGAACGAGACAGCGGAGCCGGCCACCACCAACTGCACCACCGTCAGCGGCAGGCAGAAGCAGAGCGTCGCGACAGTACCGGCGACGCGTGCGGCGGGACCGGGAAAGCGCGCGTCCCACGTGTCACCGAGTGTGAATCGTCCGACGTCGCGCAGGGGGCGGGCCAGCAGCAGCAGAACCCCCAAGGCCCCGACTCCGCCGGCCGCCTGGGCCATCCCGCTGAACCCGGTGAGTGCGACCGAACCCGTGACGGACAACAGGGTGACGACGGAGATGTAGTCGCCGGTGAGAGCGAGGGCGTTGGGCAGCGGCCGCAGGGACCTGCCGGCCAGGTAGACGTCCGCGGTTCCGTCGGCATCCACTCCGTACATCAGGTACAGGAGCACCGCCGAGCAGACGACCAGGAGGAAGACCACCAGTGGCACGGCTCCCAACGCCTGTCCGGCTGCGAGTTGTTCGGCCTGGTAGGTCATCTTCCGTCCTCTCCGCGCACCACTGCCCGGCCCGGGGCCCCGACGGCACATCGCCCGCGTGAGTGCGTCGGGGCCACGCGTGGTGCGGCCGTGCGGTGCTTGCTGCGCGCCGGGCGGGGTGACGGCACGAGACCGGACCTCACCTCGAAGAACGAGCGCCGAAATGTATTCATGAGTGCTCCTGTACGTACCCGTGGGAGAGCCGGCCGGCAGCGGGGAGGGCGGCGGCCGGTGATCGGTGCCGAGGAGGGCAGCCGGGGGTGGCTGCGCAGGTGATCGGCGGGAGGCGGCGTGGGCTGCGAAGTCGTGCGGCAGTACGCGCAGTTGGCCGTCGGCACGAGGAAGGGCGACGCCCTGGGGGCGGCGGCCGGGGTCAGCATGGTGGTTGCCGGGCGCCGATGCCAAGCCCCGGACGGCATCAAGAAGCGATCTCGTGACCATGCATATGCCGCTGGCATGGGCGGGCTGGTCGACGCAGCCGACGGGACACCGCAGGTCGGCAGGGTTCCGGTCGCACTCGGACGCCGCCTCGCCGACCTTCTCCACCTCTGGACTGAAGCTTGGTTACAGGCTACATTTATCAAAATGTCACAGCGGTGAAACGCCGGAAGGTGTGACCTCACACGCTCTGCGGGACGTCATCAGGAGAGACCGGACAGTTCGGCCGCGCTCCCGATCGCAGGCCGGCGGCGCCTTGTGCGCCTCCGGCTATGCCTGCCGTCGCAGCGCCGGGTCGACCGCACTCCGTGCCCCGCACGGGAGCCCCCGAGCAGTGGGTCGAGGGAGGATGGAGCAGATATGTCGGCATCACGGGTCGGTGGAGCAGCCGGTGAAGGCGCGTCGATCGCGAGCCTGACCAAGGAGGAGCGGCGGTTTGCGCCGCCTGCTGATCTGGTCGCGGACGCCAATGTGACGGCGGAGGCCTACGAGCAGGCCGAGGCGGACCGGCTGGGCTTCTGGGCCGAGCAGGCCCGTCGCCTGACCTGGGCCACGGAA
>NZ_JBHUYV010000035.1:0-23415 GCF_042667905.1 Streptomyces sp. NPDC057287
TCTCGCCCACTACGGCATCCGCGAGGCCAGTTGGTCTCGGGGGTTCGTTTTTTTTTATATGAGCCCGCCGGGGGGCCGCACCCTGTGTGCAGGGTGCGGCCCCCAGGCCATCGCCGTCCGGCGCCGTGTGCGCCGTGTCAGATGGCTGCCTTCTTCAGGCGCCGGCGCTCACGCTCGGAGAGGCCGCCCCAGATACCGAACCGTTCGTCGTTGTTGAGGGCGTACTCAAGGCATTCGGAACGGACTTCACAGGCGAGACAGACCTTCTTCGCCTCGCGGGTGGATCCGCCCTTCTCGGGAAAGAAGGACTCGGGGTCTGTCTGGGCGCACAGCGCGCGCTCCTGCCAGCCGAGCTCCTCGTCCGCGTCCTCGACCAGCAGTTGCTGGAACAGCTCGGTCATGTGCGCCCCTCGTCTGTCTCTTGCGTCCCCGTGATGCGGCCGTTATCGATGCGGCCGAACGACACGAGTGAAATTACAAGTGTGTAGCTTCGGGCCAGTCAAGCGAAGATCTGCTATTGGCCTCGGTATTCACTCTGCGGGACCAAGCCTATGCGGAAAGTGTTCAAATCACCAAAAACCTGACATATGCCACCGGCGTCGCTCCGTCGCGATTCTCACCGTGCGAGACGAGCAGGACCGTTCCGATGTTTCGATTTGATCACTGAAGCGACCAAGATCACAGTAGGGTCACGGCGCATCAACCGCGTTTACGGACACGGTTGATGCGCCACCTTGCCTCTCTGACGGGTGCCAAAACCTTTCTCCACCTCCTACAACCGGATGGGGTGAAACATTGCCGCCAAATCGGTCAATGAGTTGACAGAGGGCGGACCCAGCCGGTCTCCTTGACTGCATGCAAGCGACCGCAGTGATGTACACGACCCACGTCCGTGGGTTCCGTACCGCTGTCCAGGCCCGCTGTTGCTGTTCCAGCTGTCACAGCTGTTGAAGCCGTAGCGCTCCAGCTCTGATCCAGCTCCTTCTCATCGCATTCCGGTCTCCGCGACGCCCCCCGCACGCGCATCCACATGCCGAGGAACCACCGCACCCATGAACAGCGACAGCGACCTTTCGATCGCCGGCGACATCCTCGAGGTACAGCACCTCCTGCAGCCGGCCAGCCCCCATCCCTCCACCGTGGCCGGGTTCGCCGGCCTCGCCCGCTCCATCGCCGCGGACCGCGACCGGTGGGCCCCGCTCGTCCGTTACGACACCGCCACCCGCTGGTACCACCGGCTGCAGCAGGGCCCCGGGTACGAGGTGTGGCTGCTGAGCTGGGTCCCCGGCCAGGGCAGCGGCCGCCACGACCACGGCCTCTCCTCAGGCGTACTCACCGTGCTGGAAGGTGCGTTGACCGAGCACACGGCGCGCGGGGCCCAGTCCCTGGGCTCCGGGTCGCAGCGCGTCTTCGCCCCCGGGTACGTCCACGAGGTGGTCAACGACACCCTGGAGCCCGCCGTCAGCCTGCACGTCTACTTCCCCGGCCTGACCGAGATGCCGATGCACTCGGCACGCTGCGCCGCGGCCGCCGAGGACACCGTCCCGGCCTGACGAGCCGCCACCGCGCCCCTGAGCCCGGCAGCCCCACCCGTCGCCCGCCACCACCCCCACAAGGATCAGGCTCCGCCTGACAGACTGTTGTGCATGCGCATTGTGGTTCTGGCCGGCGGTATCGGTGGTGCTCGTTTCCTGCGTGGCCTCAGACAGGCCGCGCCCGACGCGGACATCACGGTGATCGGCAACACCGGCGACGACATCCATCTGTTCGGACTGAAGGTCTGCCCCGACCTCGACACCGTGATGTACACCCTCGGCGGGGGCATCGACGAGGAGCAGGGCTGGGGGCGCACCGACGAGAGCTTCCGGGTCAAGGCCGAACTCGCGGCGTACGGGGTGGGGCCCGAGTGGTTCGGCCTGGGCGACCGTGACTTCGCGACCCACATCGTCCGTACGCAGATGCTCGGCGCGGGCTATCCCCTGAGCGCCGTCACCGAGGCGCTCTGCGCGCGGTGGAAGCCGGGCGTGCGGCTCATCCCGATGACCGACGACCGCGTCGAGACGCACGTGGCGGTGGACGTCGACGGCGAGAGCAAGGCCGTCCACTTCCAGGAGTACTGGGTGAAGCTGCGTGCCTCCGTGCCCGCCCGGGCCGTCGTGCCGGTGGGCGCGGACCAGGCGAAGCCCGCGCCCGGCGTGCTGGAGGCCATCGCCGAGGCCGACGTCATCGTCTTCCCGCCGTCGAACCCCGTGGTGTCGGTGGGCACCATCCTCGCCGTGCCCGGCATCAGGGAGGCGATCGCCGAGGCCGGTGTCCCCGTCGTGGGTCTCTCACCCATCGTCGGTGACGCGCCCGTGCGGGGCATGGCCGACAAGGTGCTGGCCGCGGTGGGCGTCGAGTCCACCGCCGCGGCCGTCGCCCAGCACTACGGTTCGGGGCTGCTCGACGGCTGGCTCGTCGACAGCGTGGACGCCGGAGTCGTGGACGAGGTCGAGGCGGCCGGGATCCGCTGCCGCGCCGTCCCCCTGATGATGACGGATGTGGACGCCACGGCCGAGATGGCCCGGCAGGCCCTGGCTCTGGCCGAGGAGGTACGGGCATGAGCGGCGGACCGGCGGACGGGGCGCCCTCGTACCGGGTGTGGGCCCTGCCCGGGGTCCCCGAGGTGCGGGAGGGCGACGACCTGGCGAAGCTGATCGCCGCGACGGAGCCCGGTCTGGTGGACGGCGACGTCCTGCTCGTCACCTCGAAGATCGTCTCCAAGGCCGAGGGCCGGATCGTCGAGGCCACGGACCGGGAGGCGGCGATCGACGCCGAGACCGTCCGGGTGGTGGCCAGGCGGGGGACGCTCAGGATCGTGGAGAACCGGCAGGGCCTCGTCATGGCCGCCGCCGGGGTGGACGCGTCGAACACCCCGGCCGGGACGGTGCTGCTGCTGCCCGAGGACCCGGACGCCTCGGCCCGGCTGATCCGGGACGGTCTGAGGGACACGCTCGGTGTCGAGGTCGGGGTCGTCGTCACGGACACCTTCGGCCGCCCCTGGCGCAACGGCCTGACAGACGTGGCGATCGGAGCGGCGGGGGTCAGGGCGCTCGACGACCTCAGGGGCGGTACGGACGGATACGGCAACCCGCTGAGCGCAACCGTCGTGGCCACGGCCGACGAACTGGCATCGGCGGGCGACCTGGTGAAGGGCAAGGCGTCCGGGCTGCCGGTGGCGGTGGTGCGGGGGCTCCCCCACGTGGTGACGGGCGCGGACGTGCCCGACGAGGGTGCCCGCGCGATGGTGCGCGTCGCCGCCGACGACATGTTCCGGCTGGGCACATCCGAGGCGGTGCGGGAGGCGCTCAACCTGCGGCGCACGGTGCGTGAGTTCACGGACGAGCCGGTCGATCCGGGGGCCGTACGGCGCGCGGTGGCGGCGGCCGTGACGGCTCCCGCGCCCCACCACACGACGCCCTGGCGGTTCGTCCTGCTGGAGTCGGAGGAATCGCGCCACCGGCTGCTGGACGCCATGCGGGACGCGTGGATCGCGGACCTGCGGCGGGACGGGCGCAGCGAGGACTCGGTCGCGAAGCGGGTGCGGCGGGGCGACGTCCTGCGCAACGCGCCGTACCTGGCGGTGCCGTGCCTCGTGATGGACGGGTCGCACACGTACGGGGACGAGCGCAGGGACACCGCCGAGCGCGAGATGTTCGTGGTCGCCGCCGGTGCGGGCGTGCAGAACTTCCTGGTGGCGCTCGCGGGTGAGCGGCTCGGTTCGGCGTGGGTGTCCTCGACGATGTTCTGCCGGTCCGTGGTGCGTGAGGTGCTGGAGCTGCCGGACTCGTGGGATCCGCTGGGCGCGGTGGCCGTGGGACACCCGAAGGCGACACCGCCGGCGCGGGCCGCCCGGGACGCGGGGGCGTTCATCGAGGTGCGCTGAGGCGCGGTGCGCCGGTGCGCCGACGCGGGAGGGCTACAGCCGGGCGATGTCCCGCGGCGTCATCTTCGGCGCCCGGCGGGCCGGGGTGTGGCCCGAGAGCATGATCAGCCGGGTCGCGCGGTGACGCTGGCCCTCGTACGGGGCGAGGAGCGCCAGCATCTCCTCGTCGTCGGCGTTCCTGTTGCCCGCGAGCGCGTGGCCGACGATGCCCGGCAGGTGGAGGTCCCCGACCGTCACCGCGTCGGCCGCTCCGTTCGAGCGCTGCAGGGTCTCCGCCGCGGTCCAGGGGCCGATGCCCGGGATCAGCTGGAGGCGCGCCATCGCCTCGGGGAGGTCCATCGCGGCCGCCTCCTCCATCCGCCGGGCCACCCGTACCGCGCGCAGGATCGTGGCGGAGCGCTTGCCGTCCACGCCCGCACGGTGCCATTCCCAGGACGGGATCAGCGACCAGGTCCTCGCGTCCGGCATGACGTACAGGCCGTGGGTGCCGAACGCGGCGTCGGCCGGGCCGGGGGCGGGCGTTCCGTAGGTGCGGAGCAGCAGCCGCCAGGCGCGGTAGGCCTCGTCGGTGGTGACCTTCTGTTCCAGGACGGACGGGATCAGGGATTCCATGACCAGCCCGGTGCGCAGCAGGCGCAGACCGGGCCGGCGGCGCTGGGTCAGTGCGACCAGCCGGTGGCGAGGGCGGAAGCCGTCGGGGACGTCGTCGGCGCCGAGCAGCGCCGGAAGCCCGTCCAGCAGCCACTGCGCGCCCGGACCCCAGGCCGCCGCGCCGACCGTGCCGTCGGGGGACGCCGAGACGCGCAGGGTGCCGGGGCCGGCCGGGGTGCGCGTCGCGCGCCAGAAGGTCCCGTCGGGCAGCGCCCGGTAGGCCGGGTCCGCCGGGCCGCGCCGCAGCGGGCTCAGGACCAGCCGCAGGTCGAGCGGGCCGGGCGGCGTCCAGGTCCGGTTCAGCGGCGGGGCGGACACGTCTCCGGTACCGGCCCCCGGCTCCTGTCGGGGCACGGCGGCGGTGCGGGGTACGAAGCGTCCTGCCACGGGTGAGGTCCTAGGTCGTCGGGGGTCCCTGTCGAGGGTACGGCCGCCGGCGACCGTCCCGCGGCCGGACGGCCGCGGTCACTGGTCGGAGGAGAAGCGGACCGAGGCGTCCGGGAGGACCGCGCCGCACCAGATCCGGATCCCGTCGCGCAGTTCGTTGTCGGCGCCGACCTGGGCGCCGTCGCCGATGACCGCCCCCGTGAGCACCGTGCGGCTGCCGATCCGGGCACCGGCCCCGACCAGCGAGTCGGTGATCACCGCGCCGGGTTCGACGACGGCACCGTCCAGCACGGTGGAGCCGGAGATCCTGGCACCCTCGCCGATCAGCGCTCCCTCGCCGATGACCGTACCGCCGGTGAGTTTGGCGTCGGAGGCGACGGAGGCGGTGGGCAGGACGAGCCGGTCGCCGCAGCGGCCGGGGACCGCCGGGGACGGGGCGCGGCCCAGGACCAGGTCCGCCGAGCCACGCACGAACGCCTGCGGGGTGCCGAGGTCCAGCCAGTACGTGGAGTCGACCATGCCCTGGAGATGGGCGCCGGACTCCAGGAGCCCGGGGAAGGTCTCCCGCTCCACGGAGACCGGCCGGCCCGCCGGGACGGTGTCGATGACGGACCGGCGGAAGACGTACGCCCCCGCGTTGATCTGGTCGGTGACTATCTCCTCGGGGGTCTGCGGCTTCTCCAGGAAGGCCGTCACCCTGCCCGTGGCGTCCGTCGGCACGAGGCCGAAGGCGCGCGGGTCCTCCACCCTGGTGAGGTGCAGGGAGACGTCCGCCCCGGAGGTGGAGTGCGCCTCGACCAGGGCCCGGATGTCGAGGCCGGTGAGGATGTCCCCGTTGAACACGATGACGGGCTCGTCCGGGCCCGCGGCCAGCCGCGACGCCACGTTCCGGATGGCTCCGCCGGTACCGAGGGGTTCGTCCTCGGTGACGTACTCGATGGAGAGGCCGAGCGACGAACCGTCACCGAAGTACGGTTCGAATACCTCCGCCAGGTAGGACGTCGCGAGCACGATGTGCTCCACCCCGGCCGCCCTGGCACGCGCCAGCTGGTGCGTGAGGAAGGGCACCCCCGCCGCCGGAACCATCGGCTTCGGGGTGTGCACCGTGAGCGGGCGCAGCCGGGTGCCCTTGCCACCGACCAGGAGGATCGCTTCTTTTGCCTCTGTCACAGCACCGTCTCTGCTTCCTGCTGGGGCCGGGCCTCGTTTCGGCTGGCCAGTGTATGCAGACCGTTCGGAGCCTCCCGGTCAGCGGCCCTGCAGCTTCGCCGAACTGGTCCGGGCGGTGCCGAGCTTCTTGTAGAGACGGATTCCGGGGCATTCGGTTGCGAACCCGTCGCGGTGCCCGGAGATGACGTTGAGTTTGGCCTTGGCGCCCTTCTTGTACTTGCCGCTGCCGCCGGAGACGAGCGTCACCTTGCCCTTGGGATTGCGGCCGAACAGGCCGAGCTTCCAGGCGGTGAGCTTGGCGATCGCGGTGACCGCGGCGGCGGGCGGGTTCTTCGAGCTGAACGTCCCGAGTACGGCGATGCCCATGCTGTTCGTGTTGAAACCGAGGGTGTGGGCCCCGAGGACCGCCTTCGTCACGCCGCCGGCTCGTCCTTCGTAGATGTTTCCGCACTTGTCGACGGCGAAGTTGTAGCCGATGTCGCGCCAGCCGCTGCTCTTGACGTGGTAGCGGTAGATACTGCGCAGGACGGAGGGTGCCTGGGCGCAGGTGTAGTTGTTGCCGGTGGCGCTGTGGTGGATGAAGGCGGCCTTCACGGTCGAGGTGTACGCGAAGGTGCGCTCCCGCAGGCTCTCGTCGGCGCCCCAGCCCTTGCGGGTGACGATGCGCGGGCGCGGCCCCACGAACGGCTTGGCGCCCGCTCCGACGACCGCCTGCTCCTCCGACTCGGCCTTGCTCAGGGCGCTGATCTCGGCGGCGCCCAGCGGGGCGAGGTCGGCGTTGACCGCGGAGCTCTCCGCCGCGGCCATGGTGAGTCCGGCGGCCTCCGGGAGCGCGCCGGGCTGGGCCGCCGTGGCGGGCGTCGCGGTGCCCGCCGAGGGTGTCACGGCGGTGACGGCGGACGGGGTGGTGACGGTGGCCGGGGTGCCCTCGGCGCGCGGCTGCTCCGGGTCGTCGCCGGGGTCGACGAGTTCGACCTGAAGGCCCGCGGGGAGGGGCGCGGTGTCGGCGGCGCCGCTCCGCGGCCCGGCGTTCTCGGAGCGGACGCGCACCTCGACGCCGTCCGAGTCACCGACCCAGAGCGGGGCGGTCGAGCCCCGCACCGTGCCCGACTCGCGCTCGGGGCTGCCCGAGTCGGCCGCGTGGTCGGTGTTGTGGGTCTCGAGGGACTGCCAGCCGGACCACCTGGTGGTGCCGGTCGCGCGGGTACGGACCTGGACGGTCCCGTGCAGTTCGGTGTCGGCGTCGTCCCAGATCACGCCGACGAGCGAGAAGCGGTGCGCGTCGCGCCGGAGCAGTCCCCGCGTGGCCTCGGGGTTCGTGGATTCGGTGGGTTCACCGGTGGCCCGCGGGGCCGTGTCGGTGAGCGGCCGCAGGGGCAGTGACTGGGTCGAGCCCGCGGGTTCGGCGGGGGCGGCGGCGGAGACCGGTGCGACCGGGGTCCGGGCGGGGGCGGCGGGGGCCGGCGCGGCGAGCGGAAGGGTGAGTGCCGTCGCGCAGGTGACGCCGATCGAGGTTGCAAGAAGTGCACGCATACAGGAAATACTTCACAGAGTCGGGCATTCTCGGCTACTGGAGTACAACCGCGTCCACTTGACACACCGTCTGCCGAACCGGTGTACGAGGCACCCGTCACGCCCGGTCCGGTCCTCGCCCGCCGCGTACCCTTGCGCGGATGAACGCCAGTGATCGCACCCCCGCCGACCTGCTGCGATCCGCGCTCGCCGCGGACCCGGCCCGCCCCCTCGTCACCTTCTACGACGACGCAACCGGAGAGCGCGTCGAACTGTCGGTGGCCACCTTCGCCAATTGGGTGGCCAAGACCGCCAACCTGCTCCAGGGCGACCTGGCCGCCGAGCCGGGCGACCGGCTCGCCCTCCTGCTCCCCGCCCACTGGCAGTCGGCCGTCTGGCTGCTCGCCTGCTCGTCGGTGGGTGTGGTCGCCGAGGTCCAGGGCGACCCGGCCTCCGCCGACCTGGTCGTCAGCGGGCCGGACACGCTCGACCGGGCACGCGCCTGCCGGGGTGAGCGCATGGCACTGGCCCTGCGCCCGCTCGGCGGCCGGTTCCCGCAGCCGCCCGAGGGGTTCGCGGACTACGCGGTGGAGGTGCCGGGCCAGGGCGACCGCTTCGCCCCGTTCGCCCCGGTGGACCCGACGGCCCCCGCGCTGACCGTGGGCGGCGCCGGGCTGACGGCGGACCAGCTGGTCGCCCGGGCCCGTGAGGACGCGGCGGAGCTGGGACTCGGCCCGGGGGCCAGGCTGCTGACGGGACACACGTACGACACCTGGGAGGGGCTCTCCGCCGGTCTCTTCGCGCCACTGGCCGCAGGGGGCTCCGTGGTCCTGTGCCGCCACCTCGACCGGCTGGACGCCGACGGACTGGCCAAGCGCGTCGAAAGCGAGCGGATCACCAACACTGCGGTATGACAAGCGCGCTGAAGGCCACTCGTCCGGCCCATGGCGGGCCGAGCCCCCGGGAATGAGCACCGACGGCGGTACATGATCAGGCGGTACGAGGCACCTCCAGGGAACGCCCTCCGAATGCACAACCAAGCGTGAGGTTCAGCCGTCTACTTCTGCGACCGGCGGCCCATCGCGCCGCCGAACATGAAGGATGGACGCAGACGTGAGCGACAGCCCCGGTACCCCGGCCGAACCGGAACGCCCGGACCACCCGGCCGAGGGCGAGCCGGCCGGTGGGTCGCAGGACGCGTCCGGGGCGGTCCCACAGGACGGCGCCCCCACCGGGACACCGCACGCACCGGCCGCCGGCGGAGACGGGCCGGGCACGGACGGCGGCGACGGGCCGGGCGACAGCGGGGCGGGCGTGGGCGGCAGCGGGCCGGGCGACGGCGGGGCCGGAGACGGCACCTGGTCCGAGCGTCCCGGGCGCGCCTCCCGGGACGGCAGGCGTCACTGGCTCCGCTGGACCGCTCTCGCCGCCTCGTTCCTCGTGCTGGTCGCGGCCGGGGTCGGCTGGTGGCTGTACAAGAAGCTCGACGACAACATCACGACCGACACGGGGGCGGCCGCCGAGCTCAAGGCGTACGAGAAGGACCGCCCCCTGCCGATCGCGCGCGACGCCCAGAACATCCTGCTCATCGGCTCCGACACCCGCTCCGGCGAGAACAGCGAGTACGGGCGGGACGACGGCGGCAGCCAGCGCTCGGACACCACGATCCTGCTGCACCTGGCCGCCGACCGCAGGAGCGCGACGGCGGTGTCGATCCCGCGCGACCTGATGTCCGAGATCCCCAGCTGCCACACGGCGGACGGCAAGGCCACGAAGGAGCAGTTCGCCCAGTTCAACTGGGCCTTCGAGCTGGGCGGCACGGCCTGCACGATCCGCACGGTCGAGAAGATGACCGGCATTCGCGTCGACCACCACATGGTCATCGACTTCAACGGCTTCAAGGACATGGTCGACGCGGTGGACGGGGTCGAGGTCTGCCTCAAGGCGCCGGTCGACGACGACGACGCCCACCTCAAGCTCCCCGCAGGGCGCCAGGAACTCGACGGCGAGGAGGCCCTGGGGTACGTACGGGCCCGCAAGTCGATCGGCAACGGCAGCGACACCGAACGGATGGACCGTCAGCAGAAGTTCCTGGGGGCCCTCGTCAACAAGATGCAGAGCAACGGCGTGCTGCTGAACCCGACGCGGCTCTATCCGGTGCTGGACGCGGCGACCAAGTCGCTCACCACGGACCCGGGCCTCGACTCCCTGCGGGACCTGTACGACCTGGTGCGCGGGATGCGGAACGTGCCGACGGAGAAGGTGCAGTTCCTGACCGTGCCCCGCCAGGCCTACCGCGCCGACCGGAACCGCGACGAGCTCGTGCAGCCGGACGCGGACCGGCTGTTCGCACAGCTGCGCAAGGACGAACCCGTCGCCGTGGTCCCCGCCGAAACGAGCAATTCTGCGGATTCACAGGCGGATCACAGCTCCGAGAAGGACCCGTCGGCCGAAAAGCCCGGCGATACGGAGGGGAGCCCGACTCCCGCCCCCACCTATTCGGGGTCGAATGCGGCGGACGACCCCTGCGGCACGTAAAGCAATTCTCAAACGATGGACGGGAATCGGAACGGAATAGGTGGAATGCCCGGTTATAAGGAGCGTGGAATGGGTCACGCGCGTCCCCTGTGGCCGATTCCGCCGGATAGTGTGACGCGATCCGGTACTCGCGGTCACCAGACCGCGCACGGCCGGAGCGAGCGACCGGGCGCCCTGTCGGGGGAAGCGTCCCGCGTGGCACCGACGGAGGATTCAGGCAACCGTGGATGCGCATAGCCGTGGGCGGGCGGACGATATCGAGCCCGCGGACCAGTGGGTCCTCGACCCACAGACCGGCAATGACGAATTGCGACTGAACCACTCCGGAAGAGAGTCGTCCGGCGTTTCCGTCCCTTCCCGCGCACCCGGCCGGTCCGGCGGCAGACGTGATTCCACGGCCTCCCGAGGCGAGGTGCCCGCCCAGCGGAACCGCCGCCCCGCGGGGGGCTCCGCCGGCCAGGGACCTCCGGTCGGCCGCCGCACCCGCAAGCCCGCGAAGCCGCGCCGGAAGAAGGCCCTGCTGTGGACCGGCGGAGTCATGGCCTTCGTCGTCGTGGCCGGATCGGCGGGCGCCTACGCCCTCTACCAGAAGTTCAACGGCAACCTCGACACCGTCGACATCGGTGACGCGGGCAGCAAGTCCGTCACCGGCGACGGACCCCTCGACATCCTGATCATCGGCACGGACAAGCGGACCGGCAAGGGGAACGAGGGGTACGGCGACAAGGGCAGCGCGGGCCACGCCGACACCAACATCCTCTTCCACGTCTCCGCGGACCGCACCGACGCGACCGCGATGAGCATCCCTCGGGACCTGGTGACGGACATCCCCGACTGCAGCACGAAGCAGGCGGACGGTTCGCAGAAGGTCATACCCGGCTCGCAGGGCGTGCGCTTCAACGTCAGCCTGGGCCAGGACGGACGCGACCCCGGCTGCACGATGCGGACCGTCAAGGAGATCACCGGCCTGTCGGTCGACCACTTCATGATGGTCGACTTCAACGCGGTGAAGACACTCTCCACCGCCGTCGGCGGCGTCACGGTCTGCGTGGCCCAGGCGGTCAAGGACCCCGACTCCCACCTCGACCTGCCGAAGGGCGAGTCCACGATCGAGGGCGAGGACGCACTTGCCTTCGTCCGTACCCGGCACGCCTTCCAGAACCAGAGCGACCTCGACCGGATCAAGGCGCAGCAGCAGTTCATCGGCTCCATGATCCGCCGGATGAAGTCCGACGACACCCTCACCGACCCGGGCAAGCTCTACAAGCTCGCGGACGCGGCGACCAAGGCGCTCACCGTCGACTCCGGAATCGGATCGATCAAGAAGCTGACCTCGCTCGCCCAGGAACTCGGCAGGATCGACACGAAGAACATCACCTTCGTCACGATGCCCGTGAAGGACAATCCGGCCGAACCGAAGCCCGTCACCGTGGTCGTGGAACCGGAGAAGGCCGAGCAGCTCTTCGCGATGATGCGCTCCGACACCTCCCTCACCGAGGTGAAGAAGAAGGAGCAGGCGGCGAAGAGCAAGCAGGAAGCGGTCCTCAAGGGCGGCAGGGCCGAGCCGGCCGACATCCGCGTCGACGTCCTCAACGGCGGGCGCATCTCCGGCGCCGCGGCGGCCACCGTGACCTGGCTGCAGAACGAACAGGGCGTACCGAAGTCCACGAACAGGGCGAACGCCCCGGCGAAGATCGCCAGGACCACGCTGGCGTACGCGCCGGACCAGGCGGACCAGGCCCGTGCGCTCGCGGACATGATGGGCCTGCCCGCCACCGCGCTCAAGCAGGGGGTGGCCGACGCGGAGGGTCTTCAGGCGATGGTGCTGACCCTGGGGGCCGACTTCAAGGGCGCGGGAGTTCCCGTCGCCGGACCGGCAAAGGCGCCGGAAGACATCCAGAGGGCCAGCGCCGACACGGCGGAATGCGCGAAGTGACGAGAGTCGCCGCGCCACAGCAGAATTCTGAGGAGCAGGGGGGCCCTGGTGGGACGGAGCAGCGTACGCGGAGAGGGGACACGGCCGCGCGGCCGCCACGACGGGCCGCCCGGCTCGGGCGGGGCGGATGCCCCCGCAGGCCGGGCCGGACGGAGCGGTCACGGCCGGCGGGGCCGGTCCGCCCCGCCGGAGCGCGGAGCGGGGGGCCGGCCCGCGGGACGGCCCCGGCGGGCCGCCAGAGGCGGTAAGCGCCGCGTACTGCGCTGGGTGGCGACCGTCCTCGCCGTGCTGATACTCGGCACCGGCGGCGCCGGTTACGTGTACTACAAGCACCTCAACGGGAACATCAGGAAAGAGGACCTGACGCTCGGTGACAAGGAGATGGCCGACCACAAGGCCAACTCCGCGGGGCAGACTCCTCTGAACATCCTGCTCATCGGGTCCGACGCCCGGGACTCCGAGGCCAACCAGAAACTGGGCGGCGCTAAGGAGACCTTCGGCGGCCCGCCGCTCGCCGACGTGCAGATGCTGCTCCACCTCTCCGCGGACCGCAGCAACATCTCGGTCGTCAGCATGCCGCGCGACACCATGCTGAAGATGCCCAAGTGCACCGACCCGGATTCCGGCAAGGTCTACGCGGCCGGCACGCTCGACGTCCAGACCAACGAGAGCCTGGGCCGCGGTGGCCCCGGGTGCACCGTCGCCGCCTGGTACGAACTCACCGGCATCACGATCGACCACTTCATGATGATCGACTTCGCGGGCGTGGTCTCCATGGCCGACGCGATCGGCGGCGTCCCGGTCTGTGTCGACGCCAACGTCCTCTCGCGGAGCGGGGGGAAGGGTTCGGGGCTGAAGCTGAAGGAGGGCACGACCTCCGTCAAGGGCAAGCAGGCCCTCCAGTGGCTGCGCACCCGGTACGGCTTCGAGGACAACACGGACCTCGGCCGGACCAAGGCCCAGCACCAGTACCTGAACTCGATGGTCCGTGAGCTGCGCAAGGGCACCAAGCTCACCGACCCCGGGAAGCTGATGAACCTCGCCGAGGCGGCGACCAGCGCGCTGACGGTCGACAAGGGCCTCGACACGGTCAAGAAGCTGTACGACCTGGCCGAGGAGCTCAAGAAGGCTCCGACCGGCCGCATCACGATGACGACCATGCCCAACGTCTACGGCACGGGGAACTACGCCGGGCGCGTGTACCCGAAGGCCGATGAGGCCGAGCAGGTGTTCCGGATGATCCGCGAGGACATCCCGCTCGACGGAAAGGCGTCCAAGCGCAAGACGCCGGTCACGAAGGACGCAGCGGCCCCCGACGACGAGATCGCGGTCAGCGTGCGCAACGCCTCCGCCACGGACGCGCTCGGTCCCGCCCAGGGCCGCGCGACCACGGTCAAGGACCTGCTCGATGACGCGGGCTTCACCAAGGCGTCGGTCGACTCGTCGAACGTCGAGCCGGTCGCCACGACCGGCATCCTCTACCCCAGCGCGGACATGGAGGGCGACGCCCAGGCGGTCGCCAAGGCGCTCGGCGTCCCGGTGTCCCAGGTGAAGAAGTCGGCCGACGTCTCGGGCATCGTCCTGGCCGTGGGAGCGGACTGGCGCAAGGACGTGGCCTACCCCGCCAAGGCCGCCGAGGAGAAGACGCCGGACTCGGCGAACCCCCTCAACGGCGCGGACGAGGAGGCGTGCATGCACGTCAACCCGAACTACACCTGGTGACGTCGTAGGTACGTGAAGGGCCCCGCCGACGCCGGCGGGGCCCTTCACGTCTGTCCACGGAGGTCGGACCGTCTGCTCCCGGACCGCCGGGAGCACACGGAGGTCGGACCGTCTGCTCCCGGACCGCCGGGAGCACACGGAGGTCAGACCGTCTGCTCCCGGACCGCCGGGCGGCGGCTGGCGATGACCTTCTTCGCCAGCGAGCGGGGGCTGGTCAGGAAGCCGTACCCCCACGACATGTGCATGGTGGCCAGTGCCACCGGGATCTGCGCCCGCGCCTTCAGCGGCAGGCCCTTCCCGGCGGGCAGCGACCCTGCGACGATCGCCGCGGCGTACCCGGCGGGCAGGACGAACGCCCACGGGGTGACCGCGGCGCCCACGACGACACCGGCCGCTATCGCGCAGACGGCGGCGGGCGGGGCCAGGTAGCGCAGGTTGATCGAACCGGAGTGGTAGCGGGCCACGACGTGGCGCCAGCGGCCGTACTCCTTGTACTGCTTGGCGAGCGCGCGCACGCTGGGCCTCGGGCGGTACTGGACCTTCAGCTCGGGCGAGAACCAGATCAGGCCGCCCGCCTCGCGGATGCGGAAGTTCAGCTCCCAGTCCTGGGCACGGATGAACTCGACGTTGTAGCCGTCGGCCCGCTCCAGCGCCTCGCGGCGGAAGACCCCCAGGAACACGGTCTCGGCCGGGCCGGCCTCTCCGCCGGTGTGGAACGCCGCGTTGCCGACGCCGATCCTCGACGTCATCGCGGCGGCGACGGCGTCCTCCCAGGCGTTCTCGCCCTCGGCGTTCATGATGCCGCCGACGTTCTGCGCGCCGGTCTCCTCCAGGAGCCGGACCGCCGTCGCGATGTAGTTCGGCGAGAGCATGCCGTGGCCGTCCACGCGTACCACGATCGGGTGACGCGACGCCTTGATCGCGGCGTTGAGCGCGGCCGGGGTGCGACCGGTCGGGTTGGGGACGGTGTGGACCCGGGAGTCCTCCCGGACCAGCTCGGCGGCGATCTCGTCCGTACGGTCGTTCGAGGGGCCGAGTGCGATCACCACCTCCATCTCGCCGGCGTACTCCTGCTCCAGGATGTGCCGGACCGAGTTCCTGAGATGGCGTTCCTCGTTGAGCACCGGCATGATCACGGAGACGGCGGGGTACTGCGCAGCAGACATGTGGTCCTCGGGGGGTCCTCGGGGGTGCCAGGGTTCCGGGGGTTTTCGCACCCCAGGAGGCGGCGTGATTCGGCCGCCACGTTACCGCGAACGGGGGACAGCGGCGCGCGCCGCCGGGTCTCCTCCCGGTCTGCAGATCGTATGGGCCTACCGTGCGAAAGTCCCACTCGCACCGCGGAGGTGTCCCTCGTGCCCACGCCGCACCGATCGCCCCGTCCACCGCACCCCCGCACCGCTCCCCCGCACCGCCGGACCCCACGCCAGCCCGGCGGCCGCGACGCGCCACGGAACCGGGCGGGCGCGCGGAAGCCGCCGCCCCGGTGGGGCATGCGGGTCGCCACCGGGCTGTCCGTGCTGGTGCTCGGCGCCGGCGGGATCGGCCATGCCGTGGTGAGCGGCCTGGAGACGGGGATCGACCGGGTCGACCCGTTCAAGGACATGAAGAACCGCCCCCAGGGCGGCCACGGAGTGAACTTCCTGCTCGTCGGCACCGACGGCCGCGACAAGATCACCGCGGCGGAGAAGAAGAAGTACAAGCTCGGCGGCGCCCCCTGCCACTGCACCGACACCCTCATGCTCGTCCACGTCTCGGCCGACAAGCAGCGGGCCAGCGTCGTCAGTCTTCCGCGGGACAGCTACGCCGAGCTCCCGGCGCACACCGACGGCACCACGGGCAAGGAGCACTCCGCCCATCCGGTGAAGCTGAACGCCGCGTACGCCGAGGGCGGGCCCCACCTGACGGTGCGGACCGTCGAGCAGATGACGGGCGTCAAGATCGACCACTACCTGGAGGTCGACTTCACCAGCTTCATGAAGACGGTCGACACCCTGGGCGGGGTGGAGATCTGCACCGCCAAACCGCTCAAGGACTCCTACACCGGCCTGGACCTGGCCGCCGGGACCCACAAGCTCGACGGCGGGCAGGCCCTCCAGTACGTGCGCTCCCGCCATCTCGACGGTGCGGCCGACCTGGGCCGGATGCAGCGCCAGCAGAAGTTCATGGCCGCGCTGATCAAGCAGGCGACCAGCAGCGGCGTGCTGATGAACCCGGTGAAGTTCCAGCAGGTCGCCGCGTCGATGCTCGAATCGGTCCGCGCCGACAAGGGCTTCGGTACGGAGCAGATGCTGGAGCTCGGCAAGGCCATGCGCGGCTTCACCCCGGCCTCGTCGGAGTTCGCCTCCGTCCCCCTGGAGGAGAAGGGCTTTCCGGTCAAGGGCATCGGCTCCACGGTGAAGTGGGACGCCGCGAAGTCGAAGAAGATGTTCCAGGCCCTGCGCGAGGACCGGCCGCTCGCCCCGCACCTGCCGAAGCAGCCGAAGGCGACGCCCGTCGATGTGGCACCGGAACAGATCCGGGTGCAGGTCTACAACGGGACGCCGAAGGACGGTCTCGGTCAGGACGTCGACGCGGCGCTGCGCGCCACCGGGTTCAACACCACCCGCGCCCCGCTGAACGGCGGCCCGAGCAATCTGACGCGGACGGTGATCACCTACGACCCGCGGTGGGACCGGTCGGCGAAGTCCCTCGCCACGGCGCTGCCCGGATGCGAGCTGAGGGCGGTGAAGGGGCAGGGCGGGACGATGGAGGTCACGGCGGGCTCGGACTGGACCAAGGTGCGGCGGGTGAAGGCGGAGGATCCGCAGCGCGGCGAGTTCGGCACGGTCACGGGCGACCAGGTCGTCTGCCCGTGACCGTGCCGGGCCCCTCCGGCAGGCCACCCCTGGCGACGCCGCGCGGACGCGGCCGCCCTCGCGACGCCGTAGGAACGCGGTCACCCCTCGCGACGCCGTGAGAACGCGGTCGCCGCGAGGGCGATGACCGCCGCGGCCGAGGAGGCCAGCCAGAGAGCGGTGTAGCCGCCCTCGCCCGGTTCGCCGGTGGAGCCCGAGAGGAACGCGCCGAGCAGCGCGGCGAAGACACCGCCCGCCACGGCACCGCCCAGCGTCTTCACGTTGTTGTAGAGCGCGGCGGCGATGCCGGTCCTGGACGGGTCGGACGCCTCGACGATCACCGTCGGCATCGCTCCGAGGGCCAGTCCGATCCCCAGACCGGTGAACGCGGACCCGGCCGCCATCTGCCAGATCTCGTCGTGCACGAGGGCGAACTGCAGGAAGGTCAGGGCGACCAGCCCGAAGGCCGCCATCAGGGTGGGGCGGTAGCCGATCCGCCGGGCGAGGGCGGCCGTGCCCAGCGACCCGACGACGCTGCCTACGGCACCCGGCAGGAGGACGAGCGAGATGGACAGCGCGCTCAGCCCGAACCCGTACCCGGCGGTCTCCGGGTCGGCCGCGTAGAAGGTCGAGTTGGGCGCCTGGCTCCCGAAGTAGAAGACGCCGAACAGGAAGGCCGCGCAGTAGAACGGGGCGGTGGTCCTGGCCGCCAGCGCCCGTACGTCGACCAGGGGCTCGGAGCCGCGCAGTTCCACCAGCACCCACACCGCGAGCAGCGCGAGGCCGAGCACCAGGGGCCCCAGGACCCGTACGGAGGCCCAGGAGCCGCTCTCCGCCCCGGACACACCGCCGAGCAGGGCGACCATGGCGCCGCCGAGGAGCACCACCCCGGCCCAGTCCACCCGGCCGCCCGCCCTGTTCCGCGACTCCGGGACCGCGACGAAGGAGACGGGCACGCAGGCCACGGCGAGCGCGGCCGGCACCAGCAGGGTCAGCCGCAGATCGCCGAATGCGGAGTCC
This sequence comes from Streptomyces sp. NPDC057287, assembly GCF_042667905.1. Taxonomy (NCBI): domain Bacteria; kingdom Bacillati; phylum Actinomycetota; class Actinomycetes; order Kitasatosporales; family Streptomycetaceae; genus Streptomyces; species Streptomyces sp. NPDC057287. Next base: position 17,699 of record NZ_JBHUYV010000035.1, read on the forward strand.
ACGAGCCCCATCACGACCCCGCCGGCCATCGCGCCCACCGTCAGCGCACCCACCAGCCGGGCGATCGCCCGCCGCGCGTCGGCGATCGGGAGCCGGTCCCGTACGAGGGCGATCTCCAGGGGCAGCAGGGCGGCGATCGGTCCCTGGAGCACGCGGCCGGCGAGGAGGGTCGCGTAGTCCGGGGCGAGGGCGACCACGACGGTGCCCACCGCGATCAGGGCCAGCGCGATGCGGAGCATCCGCCGGTGCCCGTACAGGTCGCCGAGGCGGCCGAACAGCGGGACGCAGACGGCCGCGGCCAGCAGCTGCACGGAGACGACCCAGTTCAGGGCGGCCGAGCCGATGCCGAGGTGACCGGCCAGGTCCGGCAGCAGCGGGGCGAGGCCGACCTGAAGGAATCCGCTGGTCACTTCGAAGAGGACGAGGAGTCCGACGACCGCGGAGACGGACGCGGGCGGCGACTGCGCGGGGGGAGCGTCCGGCGGCGGGGTTGCGGTGGCGGTCATGCGGCTACTCCTGCGGGAAGGCGGCGGGGGCGGACGTGGTGGAGGCCCCGCTCACCCGCGCGAGCGGGGTGCCGAGCCGGCGCAGCGCCAGTCCGGCGAGGAGAGCGGCGGCGTGCGGAAGGGCGTCGTCGTCGTAGACGGCCTGCGGCGAGTGGTTCATGGGGGCGGTGGCCGGGTCGGTGCCGGGCGGGCAGGCGCCGAGACCGACGAAGGCGCCGGGCACCTTCTGGAGGACGAAGGAGAAGTCCTCGGCACCCGCCATCGGTTTGGGCGCCTCGAAGACGTGTCCCTCCCCCAGGACCTGCCGGGCGGTCTCCAGGGCGAACGCCGCCTCGCCCGCGTCGTTGACGGTCGGCGGGTACTGCTCGACGTAGTCGATGTCGGCGCTCACGCCGTGGGCATCGGCCACGCCCCGCACGGTCCGCTCGAAGGCGGCGCGCACCCGGGCGTGGGAGGCCTCGGAGAAGGTACGCACCGTGGCCGCGAAGCGGGCGGTCCCCGGAATGACGTTGGCGGCGGTGCCCGCCTCGATCCTCCCGACCGTGACGACGGCCGGATCGAAGACGTCGATCTCGCGGGTGACGGCCGTCTGGAGCGCGGTCACCATGGCGCACAGCGCGGGCACCGGGTCGGCGGCGGAGTGCGGCGAGGAGCCGTGGCCGCCCCGCCCCCGCACCGTCACCTCGACCGCGTCGGAGGCGGCGAGCATGGGGCCGGGCCGGGTGGCCGCGAACCCGGTGGGCGCGCCGGTGGAGATCACGTGCAGGGCGTAGGCGGCGACGACCCTCTTCCCGGCGGCGTCGAGGACACCCTCGTCGATCATGATCTGCGCGCCGCCCTGGCCCTCCTCCCCGGGCTGGAACATGAGAACGACGTCACCGGCCAGCTCCTCCCGCCGGGCGGCCAGCAGCCGGGCGGCGCCGACGAGCCCGGTGACGTGCAGGTCGTGGCCGCAGGCGTGCATCCGGCCGTCGAGGACCGAGGCGTACGGAAGTCCGGTGGCCTCCTGGACCGGGAGGGCGTCCATGTCCCCGCGGAGCAGGACGGCGGGGCCCGGCCGGCCGCCGCGCAGCACGGCGGTGACCGAGCTCAGCGCCGTACCGGTGCGTATCTCCAGACCGAGGCCGTCCAGCGCGGCGAGGATCTTCGCCTGGGTCAGTGGCAGGTCGAGGCCGAGCTCGGGCTCCCGGTGCAGGGCGTGGCGGAGTGCGGTCAGGGCGGGGGCGAGGTCACGGGCCTCGTGGAGCAAGGACATGGGCGTATCGTGCGGAACGGAACCCCCCGTCCATGATCGTCCGCAGGAAAGCGCTCCTCATGAGCCGATCGACGCATGAATCCACCGGCGACACAGCGGCCGGTCACCCCGAGCGCCTGCTGCGCGCGGAGCAGCCGGAACCGCTGGACGAGCTGGACTATCTCCTCATCACCGCGCTCCAGACCTCCCCCCGGGCCGAGTGGGCCCAGATCGGGAAGGTGCTCGGGGTGGACGCCTCGACGGCGGCACGCCGCTGGAACCGGCTCACGGAGGCCGGACACGCCTGGCTCAGCTGTTACACGGTGGCGGTGGGGCCGACGGTGCCGATCATCGCGTTCATCGAGGTCGACTGTGCGGCCGGAGCACTGCACGAGGTGGCGGCCGAGATCGCCGACGATCCGCACCTGATCACCATCGAGCACGTCACCGGCGCCCGGGACCTGGTGCTCACCGCGGCCTTCCCGGACCTGGCGATACTCGCGCGGTACGTCGGCTTCCGCCTCGGCCGGCTGCCCGGGGTGTCGGCCACCCGTTCCCAGACGGCGACCGCCGTCCACACCGAGGGCAGCCGCTGGCGGCTGGACCGGCTGGACCCCGACAGCCAGGACCTGCTGGCGAAGGACCGGGGGCCGGTCATGCCCCGGCGCGGGCTGCCGGCCCCGGACGCGCTGGACACCCGGCTCTACCTGCTGCTGAGCGAGGACTTCCGGCAGCCCGCCGCCCGCCTCGCCGAGCGCCTGGGTGTCAGCCCCTCCACCGTGCGCCGCAGGCTGGACCGCATGCACCGGCAGGACGCGCTCATCTACCGGTGCGAGGTGGCCCGCTACCTCTCCGGCTGGCCGGTCTCGGTCACCCTCTGGGGCATCGCCCCGGCCGGCGAGTCCTCCCGCATCGCGTCCCAGCTCATCCGGATGCGTGAGACACGGCTCTGCGCCTCCCTGACGGGCCCGCACAACCTGATGCTCACGGTGTGGCTGCGTTCCGCCGAGGACATCGGCGCATTCGAGGCCCGGCTGGCGGACCGCTTCCCCGAGCTCGCCGTCGTGGACCGGGCGGTGGCCCTGTGGCAGCTCAAGATCGCCGGCCATCTCCTGGACCCGCGGGGCCGTCACATCAGAGGGGTGCCCGTGACGTTCTGGGAGGGGACGGGGGCGGAGCGGGCCGAGGACGCGCTGCTCGAACGGCTGCGAGTTCCCCGCTGACCGGGCGGGAGTGACCGCGGGCCACTCGGCCGACGGCCTGAGCAGGTGGGCAGGACGTACCTGCGGCGAGGCATCAGCGTCCTCTCCTCGCACACGCGTACACATCTAGCAACGCTAGACAATCGAGCATCGACACATCTAGCATCGGGCCACACCCTGGCGCCGCTAGGAGGCGCGGGGAGGGATCGTGCAGGACGCACTGGCCGTCATCACGGTGGTCGTCGTCGGAGTGATGGTGGGCGTGGAATTCGCGGTGGCGGTGTTCGTCAACCCGATCCTCGACCGGCTGCCGGACGACGGCGCACTCGCCGCCCGCGGCGCCGGGGCACGCGTCCTCGGCCGCGTGATGCCGTTCTGGTACATCGGCTCGATGACCCTCGGGGCGGTGTGGGTGGTCATGGCCCGGGGCGACGACGGGCTTCCGTTCGTGGTGACCGGCGCACTCCTGCTCGTGGTGAGCGTGATGATGTCGGCCGTGCTGCTGGTCCCGGTCGGCTCACGGGTCGCCGCCCGGCCGCAGGGGGGTGCGCCCGAGGACCGGAAGGAGCGGGTCGGCCGCCGGGACCGGCTCCACCACGTGCGCGTGGGCGTCATCGTGCTCGCCTCCACCCTGTTCGCCGTCGCGCTGACCCGCTGACCCACCGGCCGGGGCCGGAAGAACCCGCTGACCCACCCCGCCGGGGCCGGAAGCAGGGTGCCGGTCACGGATCGTCCGCGACCGGCGCCCCTCGCGCAGGCGACCTCAGCCGTGGCTAGTCGTCGATACCTTCGGCAGCCCGCTGCTCCCGCAGCTCCTTGATGGCGCGGCGGCGGGCGAGGCGGTGCGTGCGGCGGATCTGCGCCTCCTGGTAGCGCCGCTTGTCGCGCTCCGTCTCCGGGGCGACCTGCGGCACGCGGCGCGGCTTGCCCTCCTCGTCGACGGCGGCGAACACCAGGTAGGCGCTGCCGACCTGCTGTGCGGGGGTCGACTCGTTCCACCGCTCGGCCATGACGCGGACGCCGACCTCCATCGAGGAGCGGCCGGTCCAGTTCACCTGGGCACGTACGTGAACAAGGTCACCCACCCGCACCGGCTCCAGGAAGACCATCTCGTCCATCGAGGCGGTCACGGCCGGACCGCCGGAGTGCCGGCCCGCGACCGCCCCGGCCGCGTCGTCGACCAGCTTCATGATCACACCGCCGTGCACCGTACCCAGGAGGTTCGTGTCGTTGCCGGTCATGATGTGGCTGAGGGTGGTCCGCGAGGCCGATGTCGGCTTGGCCGGAATATCGCCCTCCGGTGGCTGGGGCTGATCTGTCATGCCGTCCACCATATGCGGGGGCTTGCACCCGGTTGCATTGCATCAGCTTCGCAACAGCCGTGACCCGATCCCACGTACACCCTGTAAGAGCCGCGGGGCGAGACGGCACACTGGTCCGCATGAGCGATTGGCCCGAAGGACGCAACGGCGGACCCGACGAGCGCTACGGGCGGGGCAGCGCGAGCCCGCAGCCCGAGGGCGCCCGCGCCATGCCGCACGTCCGGCGGCGCCCCGCGCCGCCGCAGTCCGCGCCCCGGATCCCGCCGCAGCAGGGACAGGGGTACGACGGCTACGGCGAGACCCCCGGCTACGACAGCGGTTACAACACGGGCCAGGTCTACGGCGGCGGCCAGGGCGGCGGCGGTCAGGGCGGCGGCCGGCGCGGCGGCGGTGACAGCGGCTACGTGCAGTCCCGCCCCGCCCCGAACTGGGGCCGGCGGATCAAGGTAGGTGTGCTGACCCTGGTCGTCGTGGTGCTCGCCGTCTCCGTCGGCACGTACTTCTGGGCCGACGGCAAGCTCAAGCGCGAGGTCGACCTCTCCAAGGTCATCGACCGCCCGTCCGAGGGTGACGGCACGAACTACCTGGTCGTGGGTTCCGACAGCCGCGAGGGCATGACGGCCGAGGACAAGAAGAAGCTGCACACCGGTTCCGCCGAGGGCAAGCGCACCGACTCGATGATGATCCTGCACGACGGCTCGAACGGCCCGACGCTGATCTCGCTGCCCCGCGACTCGAACGTCGAGATCCCCTCGTTCGTCGGCTCCGAGTCCGGCAAGAAGTTCGCGGGCACCGGCCGCACGACGAAGCTGAACGCCGCGTACGCCGAGGACGGCCCGGAGCTGCTGGTCCGTACGGTCGAGTTCAACACCGGGCTGCACATCGACCACTACGTCGAGATCGGCTTCGGCGGCTTCGCCGGCATCGTGGACGCCATCGGCGGCGTCGAGATGGACATCCCCAAGGCCTTCAAGGACAAGAAGTCCGGCGCGGACTTCCAGGCCGGCAAGCAGACGCTGAACGGCGAGCAGTCCCTCGCCTTCGTCCGCACCCGCTACGCGTTCGCGGGCAGCGACCTGGACCGCACGAAGAACCAGCAGAAGTTCCTCGCGGCGCTGGCCTCCCAGACGGCGACCCCGTCGACGATCCTCAACCCGTTCAAGCTGTACCCGACCATGAGCGCGGGCCTGGACACGCTGATCGTGGACAAGGACATGTCGCTCTGGTCGCTCGGCAACATGTTCTTCGCGATGAAGGGCGTGACGGGCGGCGAGGGCACGTCGATGAACATCCCGCTCACGGGTCAGAGCGTGAACGGCAACCTGGTCTGGGACAAGGACAAGGTCAAGCAGCTCGTGGAGCAGCTGAAGAATGACGAGAAGGTCACGGTCAAGGGCAGCTGACCGGCGGTACGTACGACGAGGGCGGGCCGGGGACAACTCCCCGGCCCGCC
>NZ_JBHUYV010000036.1:0-19259 GCF_042667905.1 Streptomyces sp. NPDC057287
GCGGGTTTCGCTTTCCAGTTCTTCGCTTTCGCGTTTCCCTTTCCGGCGGTTCCAACTTTACCAGACTCTTTTCCGTTCCGTTTCCGGTCCGAATTTGATTCCGGCGGCCAGTGGAGCGGCCTTTGCCTTTCGGCTGACTCGACTTTATCAGAAGCAATTCGGCCGAAGCGAATCCGGCTTGACTGCTGGAAAGAAGAAGAATCGATCGGCTCCGCGGAGACGATGTCCCCTGCACGAGCAAGATGAACCTTAGTCGGTCCCATCAGAGCCTGTCCAGCTCGTTGGAACCGTTAAAATCTACCTCCCCACGCCGACCGTGTCAACGGTTTTTTGTGGGCGAAGAGGAGACTAGCAGGTCAGCGGCCCCAAACGCACATCGGCTCTTACGCCGCGGAGGGCAGCTCAGCGCTTCGCTCCGCCACTTCCAGATCACCTGTCTCCCCGGCGCGGGCCGCCCGGCCTCCCAGGACGTAGACATAGAGGAGGAAGGCCAGCTCAGCGGCGATGCCGATGGTGATGCGGGCCCAGGTCGGAAGGCCGGACGGGGTGACGAAGCCTTCGATGACTCCGGAGACGAACAGGACCAGCGCCAGCCCGATGGCCATGCCGATCGCGGCTCGGCCCTGCTGGGCGAGGGCCGAGCGCCGGGAGCGCGGCCCGGGGTCGATGACCGTCCAGCCGAGCCGGAGACCCGTGCCCGCCGCGACGAAGACCGCGGTCAGCTCCAGCAGGCCGTGCGGCAGGACGAGCCCCAGGAATGTGTCCAGCCGGCCGGCGGAGGACATCAGGCCGATCCCGACGGCGAGGTTGAGCACGTTGACGAAGAGGATCCAGATGACCGGGAGGCAGAGGAAGGCACCCAGTACGAGGCACATGGCTGCCGCCTGAGCGTTGTTCGTCCAGACCTGGGCCGCGAAGGAGGCGGCCGGATGACTGGAGTAGTACGTCTCGTACTCACCGCCGGGGCGGGTCAGCGCGCGCAGGTCCTCCGGGGCGGCGATCGACGCCTGGACCTCCGGGTGCGTGCCGATCCACCAGCCGATGACGGCAGCCAGAAGGACGGAGAGCACCGCCGTGGGCATCCACCAGTGCCGCGAGCGGTAGACGGCCGCAGGGAAGCCGGCGGTCAGGAAGCGAGCGGCGTCGCGCCACGAAGCACGGCGGCTCCCCGTCACGGTCGACCGCGCGCGGGCCACGAGGTGGGTGAGGCGAGCGGTCAGCACGGGGTCCGGGGCGCTGGACTGGATCAGGGACAGATGCGTGGCGGTGCGCTGGTACAGGGAGACGAGTTCGTCCGCCTCCTCACCTGTCAGGCTGCGCCCTCGGTGCAGAAGATGGTCCAGGCGGTCCCACTCGATGCGGTGGGTGGTCACGAAGACGTCGAGATCCATGGTCGGCTGCTGCTCCAGGCATGGTGCGTACGGGTCCGTACTACGGCGGTGCGCTGCGGGTCAGCTTGGCAGACTGTGGGCCCGAGGGGCAGGGAAGGGCGGCGAGGGGTGGGGTGGCGATGAATGAGCTCGTGACCGGGGACGCGGTCGTACTGGGGTTGCGGCCGGCGAGGCTGCCGAGCCGGGCTTTGGCGATCGCCATCGATCTCGCGGTTCTTCTGACTGTTTTCGTCCTGTTGTCCATCGGCCTGGCCGTGGCGACGGTGACGCTCGACGAGGCGGCCACCGCCGCGATCGCCGTCGCCATGTTTCTGCTGGTGCTGGTGGGCGGGCCGGTGGCGGTCGAGACGCTCAGCCATGGACGTTCGCTCGGGAAGCTCGCCTGTGGGCTCCGCGTCGTGCGGGACGACGGCGGGCCCATCCGGTTCCGGCACGCGCTCGTGCGCGGAGCGATGGGCATGGTCGAGATCCTGGCGACCTTCGGAGTGGTGGGCTGCATCGCCTCCCTGGTGTCCGCCCGTGGCCGCCGGCTCGGTGACGTGTTCGCGGGAACCCTCGTCGTACGTGAGCGGGTGCCGGCCGGGCGGGCGCGCGCCGTGCCGCCGCCGCCACCCTGGCTCGTGGGCCGTTTCGCCCAGCTGGATCTCTCGGGCGTTCCGGACGGGCTCTGGCTGGCGATACGGCAGTACCTGACGCGGATGGACCAGCTCGACGCGGTGGTACGCGATTCGCTGGCCGAGCAGCTGTCATCGGACCTCGCCTCGCGTACGGGAGTGCCCGTACCGCAGGGAGTTCCGGCTGCCGCCTACCTGGCAGCAGTGGTGAACGAGCGGCAGGCGCGCGACGTGCGGCGGGTGGCCGCGGCGGCGGGGCGCTCCGGCCGGGCACCGGTGCCCGCAGCCCTACCCGCCTCGGTCCCGGTCTCCGTCCCCGTCTCGGTCCCCGTATACGGAGGGCTTTCCGGCGCCCACCAGGCGGACGCCCACCCGGCGGACGTCCGGCCTGTGGGAGGCACCACGCACGCGGAGGGTTCCACGGACGGGAGCGGGGCCGGGGGGCAGGCCGCGACGGGATTCGCCCCTCCGGCCTGACCCGCAACCTGCCTGACCTCCAACCGGCCGGCCCCGAGCCGAAGGCCCGGCGGTCCGGCTCGCGGCTCCGGCCTCAGACCTCGTCCGCCCGGCGGGGCATGGCCGAGGGCGGGGATTCGAGGTGCTCCAGCTCGATTCCGGGCGCCGCCAGCACCACGTCACCCGCGATGTGGACCGCGTGCTGATCCCCGGTGTCCAGGGCGTTGACCTGGTATTCGTCCACGATCAGAGGACCGTTGTCAGTGGCGTGCGCTTCACTGTTCAGCAGGGACCAGGACTGGTCGACGGTGCGGGGGGCGAGAACCGGGTCCGTGAAGGTGACCAGACGGACGCGGGTCGCGGGGGAATCGGGGGTGAGGCGCAGGAGCCGGGCCGTGGCGACGAGGAATGCGGGGGATGCGCCGGAGAAGCTGTGGGCGCGGACGTTGCCCTCGGTGGCATGGGAACCGGTGGGGTCGGTCCGCACCCAGGTGACCCCGTCGAGGGCGGCGCCGCGGATCTGCCAGCTGCCGGCGTGCAGTTCGAGACGGATGGGGCGGCCGAGCTCGTCCAGGGCCAGATCGACGGAACCCAGGTGTGCGCCCGAGGGGGCCGTGCTCTGGGAGACGTAGCGCCAGCCGGAGGGGCCGGGCGCGCAGTGGAAGTGTTCTTCGCCGAGGGGGGTGTGGTCGTGGAGATCGTGGAGCGAATAACGGCCGCGGGGCATGGGGTCCTTCGGGTTCCTCGGGCTGTGCGGGTGCGGTACGGGGCAGGCCCCCGACACGGGGGTGCGGGGGCCTGCGCTCGGACCTGCTGCTGAGAACCGCGCCGGCCGGTGGCCGGCGGCGGGCTCAGTAGCGGTAGAGGTCGGACTTGTACGGGCCTTCGACCGGGACACCGATGTAGTCGGCCTGCTCCTGGCGCAGGGTCGTGAGCTTCACGCCCAGCGCGTCGAGGTGGAGGCGGGCGACCTTCTCGTCCAGGTGCTTCGGGAGCACGTAGACGTCGGTGGGGTACGCCTCGGGCTTGGTGAACAGCTCGATCTGGGCCAGGGTCTGGTCCGCGAACGAGTTGGACATGACGAACGAGGGGTGACCGGTGGCGTTGCCGAGGTTCAGCAGACGGCCCTCGGACAGCACGATCAGGACCTTGCCGTCCGCGAACGTCCAGGTGTGGACCTGCGGCTTGACCTCGTCCTTGACGATGCCGTCGATCTTGGCGAGACCCGCCATGTCGATCTCGTTGTCGAAGTGGCCGATGTTCCCGACGATGGCCTGGTGCTTCATCCGGGCCATGTCGGCGGCCATGATGATGTCCTTGTTGCCCGTCGTCGTGACGAAGATGTCCGCGGTCTCCACCACGTCGTCCAGCGTCGCGACCTGGTAGCCGTCCATCGCGGCCTGCAGGGCGCAGATCGGGTCGATCTCCGTGATGATCACCCGGGCGCCCTGACCGCGGAGGGACTCCGCGCAGCCCTTGCCCACGTCGCCGTAGCCGCAGACGACGGCGGTCTTGCCGCCGATCAGGACGTCGGTGGCGCGGTTGATGCCGTCGATCAGCGAGTGGCGGCAGCCGTACTTGTTGTCGAACTTCGACTTGGTGACCGCGTCGTTGACGTTGATCGCCGGGAAGAGGAGGGTGCCGTCGCGGTGCATCTCGTACAGCCGGTGCACACCGGTCGTGGTCTCCTCGGTCACGCCGCGGATCTCGGACGCCAGCTGCGTCCACTTCTGCGGGGACTCACCGAGGGTGCGGTTCAGCAGGGTGAGGATGTACGCGTACTCCTCGCTGTCCGCGGTCGAGGGGTCCGGGGCCTCGCCGGCCTTCTCGAACTCGACGCCCTTGTGGACGAGGAGGGTGGCGTCGCCACCGTCGTCGAGGATCATGTTCGGGCCGCCGGTGGGGGTGTTGGGCCAGGTCAGAGCCTGCTCCGTGCACCACCAGTACTCCTCCAGCGTCTCGCCCTTCCAGGCGTAGACCGGGACGCCGGCGGGGGCGTCCGGAGTGCCGTTCGGACCGACCGCGATGGCGGCGGCGGCGTGGTCCTGGGTCGAGTAGATGTTGCAGGAGGCCCAGCGGACCTCGGCGCCCAGGGCGACCAGGGTCTCGATGAGCACCGCGGTCTGCACCGTCATGTGCAGCGAGCCGGTGATCCGGGCGCCGGCCAGCGGCTGCGTGGCGGCGAACTCCTTGCGGATGGACATCAGGCCGGGCATCTCGTGCTCGGCGAGGGTGATCTCCTTGCGCCCGAAGGCGGCGAGGGAGAGGTCGGCGACCTTGAAGTCCTGGCGGTTGGCGGCCGTCGTCATAACGGGCTGCTCCTCGTAGTGGGTCGAGGGTGGACTGGCTGGCTCTGCGGCGGTCACGGGCACACGAATGCCCGGGCGATCCGCAGTGCAGTCCGTCGGAGGCCCTCTCTCCCTCGGCCGGCCCGCTTCCGCGAACCGATCGACCGCCATCAGCAGCGACGTCTGGTACTCCCCCGAATCTACACCGAACGGCCCAGTGAGCCCCAGCCCACCTGAGCGGTGGCATGGGTCACGGGGCCGTTCGGGGCTGGTACCCGGCAGGTCAGTGGCCGGATCCCGTCGGCGCGTCGTCGGGCGACGCGGGGCCACCCGGAGTCTTTGCCGGGTTGGTTCCGGCCGCGGCTGCCGACGCGTCGTAGATGTCGGGCTCCAGGTAGATGACCCGGGCGATCGGGACGGCCTCGCGGATCCTGCTCTCCGCGGCGTTGATCGCCTCCGCGACCTCGGCGGCGGTCTCCTCCGCCCGTACCGCGATCTTGGCTGCCACCAGCAGTTCTTCCGGACCGAGGTGGAGCGTGCGCATGTGGATGATGCGGGTGACCGTGTCACCGTCGACCACGGAGGCGCGGATCTTCTCGACGTCCTCGACCCCGGCCGCCTCACCGAGCAGCAGCGACTTCGTCTCGGCGGCGAGGACGATCGCGATGACGATCAGCAGGATGCCGATGCACAGGGTGCCGATGCCGTCCCAGACGCCGTCGCCGGTGGCCAGCGCCAGGCCGACACCGCAAAGGGCCAGGACGAGGCCGACGAGCGCGCCGAGGTCCTCGAGGAGGACGACCGGCAGCTCGGGCGCCTTGGCCCGGCGGACGAACTGCGTCCACGAAAGCTTGCCCCGGGTCAGGTTCGACTCCGCGATGGCCGTACGGAAGGAGAAGCCCTCGGCGATGATCGCGAAGACCAGCACACCGACCGGCCAGTACCAGGCCTCGATCGCGTGCGGGTGCTTGATCTTCTCGTAGCCCTCGTAGATCGCGAACATGCCACCGACCGAGAACAGCACGATCGACACGAGGAAGGCGTAGATGTAACGCTCGCGCCCGTATCCGAAGGGGTGCTGGGGGGTCGCCTCGCGCTGCGCCTTCTTGCCGCCGAGCAGCAGCAGGCCCTGGTTGCCCGAGTCCGCCAGCGAGTGGACGCTCTCCGCCAGCATCGACGACGAACCACTGAAGAGGAACGCCACGAATTTGGCCACTGCGATCGCGAGGTTGGCGGCAAGTGCCGCCACGATCGCCTTGGTTCCGCCTGACGCGCTCATGGGTGCGTGGTGTCCCTTCCTCGGTGCTGCGGCACGGGCGCCGCGTTACGGCCGGACATTGTTGCAGCCGCTGGGTGCGGACGGTACGTCAGACCACCACGGTCGCGCGGAAGAGTGTCCCCGTACCAGCCACTTCGACCGTTTCGCCCGCCGGGACGAAGACGGATTCGCCGGGTGCGAGGGCGATCGTCCCGGCCGTCGGAGTGCCTGCCGTGCAGAGCAGGATCTGCGGGGTGGGCACCGTGAGGTCGACGGGGGCGCCGCCGGACGGCAGGACGTAGCGCGACAGCCGGAACTCGTCGACCGGCGTCTCGTACAGCTCCTCGCCGGTGGGCGCAGCCTCGGGGCGCAGGATGCCGGGCTCGGTGGCTTCGAAGCGGACGATGCGCAGCAGTTCGGGCACATCGATGTGCTTGGGGGTCAGACCGCAGCGCAGCACGTTGTCCGAGTTGGCCATGATCTCGACACCCAGGCCGCCGAGATACGCGTGCGGCACTCCGGCACCGAGGAACATGGCCTCGCCGGGCTGGAGTTGTACGTAGTTCAGCAGCATGGCCGCGATGACGCCCGGGTCGCCGGGGTAGTGGTGGGCGATCTGGGCGTACGGGGCATGGGCGCCGCCGAGCCGTTCCGCGGCCTCCGCCGCCTCGGCGACCGTGTGCGCCATCTCTGCGGGATCGGCGGTGAGGATCGCCGTGAGGACCTCGCGCAGGGCCCCGTCCTCCGGGTGGGCGAGGAGCAGGTCCACATAGGGCTTGAGGGAGTCCACGCCGAGAGCCGCTATCAGGTCGGCGGACTCGGCGGGCCTGCGGAAGCCGCACAGCCCGTCGAACGGCGTGAGCGCGCAGATCAGCTCGGGCTTGTGGTTGGCGTCCTTGTAGGTGCGGTGGGGTGCATCGGCGGGGATGCCCCGGCGCTCCTCGTCCGCGTACCCCTGCTGTGCCTGCGCGAGGTCCGGGTGGACCTGGAGGGACAGCGGGGCGCCGGCGGCGAGCAGCTTGAGCAGGAAGGGGAGGCGGGGGCCGAAGGCACGGACGGCCGGGGCGCCGAGCTCGCGTTCGGGGTCGGCCGCGATGACGTCCGTGAGGGACCGCATGTCCGCGACGACGCCCGCGAGGGCCTGCTCGCCCGCGCCGGATCCGGCGCCGTCCGGTCCCGGGGAGCGGCTGAGGCGCGAAGGGGCTCCCGGGTGGGCCCCCATCCACATCTCGGCCTGCGGTTCGCCGGTCGGGGCTGTGCCGAGCAGCTCGGGGATGGCCGTGGTGGACCCCCAGGCGTAGGGGCGCACGGTGTTGGAGAGCCGGTCCATGGAGATGTGTCCTCGTGGGATGCGCGGGGGCGTGAAGGCCCGTGGAAGGTGGGCCGTCAGGCCCTGTTGTCGGAGGCCAGGGAGGCGTAGACGGCGGCGAAGTCGGTGACCGCGAGGAGCTCGGCGAGGGCTTCGAGTTGGCTGCCCTCCTCCGGTTCCAGTTCGCTGATCGCCGTGTCGTGGCTCAGGGCCAGCTCGCGGGCGGCCGGGCTCGCGGTCAGGCCGCCGGTGGGCCGGTCCCGGAGGAGGACGACCCTGGCCCGCATGGCCTCCGGCTCGTCCACCCGGTCCCGGAAGAAGTCGTCGGGGTCGGCCCCCGCGGCGAACGCCCCGGCGAGCAGGCCTCCGTGGGAGGGCAGCGCCTGCGGCAGTTCGGCCACGAGCGCCGGGCGTCCGGCGAGCTCGGCCAGGACGGCGGCGAAGCGGCGCCCGACGGGGCCGGCGGCCTCGCCCTCGGTCCAGACGAGGGGCAGGCTGTCGGCGAGCTCCGCGGCGAGGGTCTTGGCCGGGTTGCTGTACGTGGCGATGGCCGGACCGCAGCGCTCGGCGGTGCGGTCGAGGCGGTCGGCCACCTTCTGCAGCGTCTCGGGCGGCGCGTCGAGCAGCCCCACCCGGTCCAGCAGGGCGAGCAGTGGGGTCAGGAGGGCCCAGAGCGTGCCGGGTCCCGCCGCCGAGGTCTCGGCGTCGTACTCCCCGTGCGGGGCGGCGGCCATCGGTACGACGAGTCCGTGGACCCCGTCGACCGCCTCGCGCAGCGGGGACCGGACGGGGGCGACGGCGACGACCGTGCAGCCGCGGCGGTACGCCTGCTCGGCGAGCAGTGCGAGGCCGGGCTCCGAGCCGTCGGCCGTGGCGATGAGCAGCAGGTCCACGGATCCGGCCCAGCCCGGCAGCGTCCAGCGCAGCGCGCCCGCGGCTGCCGCGACCCCGGTGGGCCGGATCGCGGTGACGGGTGCGGAGGCGCCCGCGAGGGCGCCGATCAGGTCGGCGACCCCCGTGGCGGCGGTGCCCGGCCCCGCCACGAGGACGGCGCGGGGCCGGCCTTCGGGGGCCAGCGCGCCGACTCCCGCCTCGGCGGCGTGCCGGGTGGCGGTGCGGACGCGGGCTCCGGCCTCGGCGGCGCCGCGGAGCAGATTCCGCCGGTCGGCTCGTGCCAGGGCTTCCGGTGCGTCGAGCAACGACTCGTCGAGCATGTGGTGGGCCTCCGATCACCGTGCTGATCAGGGTGCGGGTTACGCGGGGCGGCGGGCCCCGTCGGCTGACGCGGGCGGCGGGCCCCGTCCGCCTACGCGGGGCGGCGGGCCTCGTCGACGAGGAGCACCGGGATGTCGTCCCGTACCGGATAGGCGAGACCGCAGTCCGTGCCGGTGCAGACCAGCTCGGGGCTCTCGGCCGCGGAGCGGTCGTCGAGCCCGGCGTGACAGGCCGGGCAGGCGAGGATCTCCAGAAGGCCGGCTTCGAGCGGCATGGGGTGGGTCCCTTCAGGCATGCGGTGCGGATCCGGTCCGGCCACAGTTCGGGGCCGGTGGAGCTTGGGGCGTGGTCAGCCTACCGCCGGGCCGGGAGGGTCGCGGCCCGGCAGGCCCCGCCCGGCAGGGCATGCATCGGCGGCATGCCCTGGCCGGGCGGGGCGAGCCCGGAGGGTTCCTCGCGGCTCGTGGGCACCCGGTGGCGGCTGTGCCCACGGGGCGTGTGCCCCGATGCGGACCGGTCACGCCCGGACGAGGGCGAGGACCTCGTCGCGTACGGCCGTCATCGTCCGGGCGTCCCGTGCCTCGACGTTCAGGCGCAGCAGCGGCTCGGTGTTCGAGGCACGGAGGTTGAACCACCAGTCGCCGCCGGTCACCGTGAGCCCGTCGAGCTCGTCGAACCGCACGCCGTCCCGGCCTTCGTACGCCGCCCTGATCGCCGACACCCGGCCGGCCTGGTCGTCGACGGTGGAGTTGATCTCGCCGGATCCCGTGTAGCGGTCGTAGCTGTCGAGGAGCCCGGAGAGCGGGCCGTCCTGGCCTCCGAGTGCGGCCAGGACGTGCAGGGCGGCGAGCATGCCCGTATCGGCGTTCCAGAAGTCGCGGAAGTAGTAGTGCGCGGAGTGCTCGCCGCCGAAGATGGCTCCGTGTTCGGCCATCTCGGCCTTGATGAAGGAGTGGCCGACGCGGGTACGGACGGGTGTCCCGCCGTTCTCCCGGACTACCTCGGGGACCGACCAGGAGGTGATGAGGTTGTGGATGACGGTGCCCTTGCCGCCGTTGCGGGCCAGTTCGCGTGCGGCGACCAGGGCCGTGATCGCGGAGGGGGAGACGCCCTCACCGCGCTCGTCGACGACGAAACAGCGGTCGGCGTCCCCGTCGAAGGCGAGACCGAGGTCGGCGCCCTCCGCGAGGACGCGGGCCTGGAGGTCGACGATGTTCTTCGGGTCGAGGGGGTTGGCCTCGTGGTTCGGGAAGGTGCCGTCGAGCTCGAAGTACATGGGTACGAGGTCGAGGGGCAGGCCCGCGAAGACGGTGGGGACGGTGTGGCCGCCCATGCCGTTGCCCGCGTCGACGACGACCTTGAGCGGCCGGATCCCTTCGAGGCCGACGAGGCCCAGCAGGTGCGCGGCGTAGTCGGAGAGGGTGTCGCGCTCGGTGACCGTGCCCCGGGTGACGGCGGCTGTGGCGGGCACACCGTGCTCCGACCACTGTTCGACCAGCGTGCGGATCTCGGTCAGGCCGGTGTCCTGGCCCACGGGAGCAGCCCCGGCGCGGCACAGTTTGATGCCGTTGTACCGCGCCGGGTTGTGCGAGGCCGTGAACATCGCTCCGGGCAGGTCCAGTGCCCCGGACGCGTAGTACAGCTGGTCCGTCGAGCAGAGCCCGATGAGGGTCACGTCGGCGCCGCGCACGGTGGCACCGCGCGCGAAGGCGGCGGCCAGCCCGGGTGAGGACGGCCGCATGTCGTGGCCGATCACGATCGCGTCCGCGTCGGTGACCTGGACGAAGGCGGCGCCGAACAGTTCGGCGAGCGCCTCGTCCCACTGGTCGGGCACGACTCCGCGCACGTCGTACGCCTTCACGAGCTGCGACAGGTCAGCAACCACGGCCGGTCCTCCTGGGGGTCTCTGCGGACCGCCCAAACTACCCGGCGGTCCGCGGCCTCAGGTCAGGGGAGCATCCAGCCCAGTACCGCCGTGCTCTGTGCCATCACCACCAGGCACATCACCAGCAGCAGGCCGAGGCTCCAGGGCAGGACCTTGCGCAGCAGATCACCCTCACGTCCGGCGAGGCCGACGGCCGCGCAGGCGATCGTCAGGTTCTGCGGGGAGATCATCTTGCCCAGCACTCCCCCGGAGCTGTTCGCGGCGGCGAGGAGTTCCGGCGAGAGACCGGACTCCCGTGCGGCGGACACCTGGAGAGCGCCGAAGAGGGCGTTGGCCGAGGTGTCCGAGCCGGACACGGCGACGCCGAACCAGCCGAGCACGGGGGAGAGGAAGGCGAGTCCGGCACCGGCCGCGGCGACGGACTGGCCGATGGTGGCGGCCTGTCCGGAGAGATTCATGACGTAGGCGAGGGCGAGCACGGACGTCACGGTGAGGATCGCGTAGCGCAGTTCGCGCACGGTGGCCGCCCACTCCCGCACCGCGGTGCCGGCCCGTACGCCGAGCACGACTGCGGTGATCAGGCCGGCGAGCAGGACGAGGGTGCCGCCGGTGCCGAGGAGCGGAAGGGTGAACACGTTGGCGCCCACCGGTTCGCCGTCGGGTCCCGCGACATCGAGGAACGGCCAGTCGAAGACGCGGGTCGCCTCGGCCAGCAGTTCCTTGACCGGCGGGATCTGGGCGAGGGAGAACACCGCGACGATCAGGGCGTACGGGGCGTAGGCCCGCAGCACCTCCCGGCGCGGGTCCTCCTGGTCCAGGTCATCGCTGCGTGCGCCCGTCAGCACGGACGCGCGTACGGGTTCGTCGGCGGGCCTGCGGGCTCCGGGGACGGCGATCAGCGCGCCCGCGCCCACCAGAGCCGCCGCGATGTCGGCGAGCTGGGCCGAGAAGAAGTTGGACGCGGCGAACTGCGCGACGGCGAAGGCCACTCCGCAGACGAGTGCGGGCACCCAGGTCTCCCGCAGCCCTCGCCTGCCGTCGACCAGGAAGACCAGGATCAGCGGGACGACGAGCGCGAGCAACGGGGTCTGACGGCCGACGACCGTCGCGACGTCGTCCAGCGGAAGGCCGGTGACCTGGGCGAGCGTCACCACGGGTGTTCCCATGGCGCCGAAGGCGACAGGGGCGGTGTTGGCGACCAGGGACACGACGGCGGCCTTCACCGGGTCGAAGCCGAGCGCGACGAGCATGACCGAGCAGATCGCGACGGGAGCACCGAAACCCGCCAGCGCCTCCAGGAGGGCGCCGAAGCAGAAGGCGATGACGAGTGCCTGGATGCGGGGGTCGTCGGAGACCCTGCCGAAGGAGCGCCTCAGGATGTCGAAGTGCTGCGTGCGAACGGTCATCCGGTACACCCAGAGGGCGTTGACGACGATCCACATGATGGGGAAGAGACCGAAGAGGACGCCTTGCGCCCCTGCGGACAGGGTCTGCCCCACGGGCATGCCGAACGCCAGCCATGCGACGAGCACGGCGACGGCGAGACCGATGAGCCCGGCACGGTGGGCCTTCATGCGGACGGCGCCGAGCAGGACCAGAACGGTCACCAGCGGCAAGGAGGCGACAAGAGCGGACAGACCGAGCGAATCGGCTACGGGTTCGAGTTGCTGGACAAACACACAGACCTCCCCGGATTCCGTGATGCGGAAGCGATCTCTCACGGGTGGGGGAATGGTCGTGTCCGCGACAAGCCAGCGTCAATGCTCCGTACCGGAAAACTTCGTGCGCGTGGAGACGTGACGGACGGGACGCACGGGGCAGGAGGTGTGTCGGAGGCCCGGAACCCGTGGGGCAGACGCGCCGCGGGGCGTGCAGCCGCGGTGACAGACGCCGAGGGTCGGTCGCGCGAGATGTCGTGGCAGAAGCCCTGGCAGACACCGTGGATCAGTCGTCGCAGACGTAGGAAGCCGGAACGGCTGGAGGTCCGGGAGTCCGGGGCCGGCTGAGCGAACGAGGTGTCAGGAGTCCGGCGAGCGCAGCACCCGGAGGTGGCTCCGGCGCGCGACCTCGACCGGATCCGCCGCTCGCGGTCCCCTGCCGACCTGCTGCCGGTCCTGGGGCCGGGCCGCCTCGCGCACGGCGTTGGCAAGCGCTTCGAGATCGTCACCGCTGGGGCGGGTGGGGGCCGAGGGGTCGGAGAGCCGGACGACCTCCCAACCGCGTGGCGCGGTGAGCCGCTCGCCGTGCTCGGCGCAGAGGTCGTAGCAGTGGGGCTCGGCATAGGTGGCGAGCGGGCCGAGGACCGCGGTCGAGTCGGCATAGACGTACGTCAGTGTCGCGACGGCGGGACGGCCGCACGCAGTTCGCGAACAGCGACGTACAGGGCTCACGATGTTGGACGGTACCGCACTCTTGAGCGGGCTGCGACGACTCTCCCCCGGCTCACCCCCTCGTGTCGCCCTGTGGACCGGGCCCCGCGCGGCTCCTGCGCAGCCGGTTCCACCTGCGCGGCAGCCGGTGTGCGCCGCTGCGCGCGGCCCGCCCCGGGCCGCCGGGGAGAACACAAGCGGTCACACGACCGCGGGTCCGCGATCGGAGCACGGACCGGAACCGCACCCGACCCTGGCCGGAATGTTCATCTTGAGACATCCGGCGGGCCCGCCGGGAAGCAGTGATCGCCTCCGCCCGAGGAGAGTTACGCTGCGTCGGTGATGGACAGTCCCGTACCGCCCCAGCCGTCCGAGCCGCGGCCCCGCCGCCGCGACCGCCACGGCCGTGGCATGCGCGGACCGGTCGCGCCGCCCCAGGTACCGCTGTCCGTCAGCAGGGCCGAGAGTTTCCGGGATCTCGTCCAGGATTCGGTGGAGCGGCTGGAGCGGCGCTGGCCGCAGCTGACGGACGTCGACTTCCTGGTCCTCGACGTGCCCGGCTCCCTCGAGGACACCGTGCCGCTGGGACGCGCGATCTCCGCCGCGAAGGGCCGGCCCGCGCAGATCGTCGTCTACCGGCGCCCCGTCGAGATCCGCACCAAGAGCCGCGACGAGCGCGCGATGCTGGTGCACGAGGTCGTGGTGGAGCAGGTCGCCGAGCTGCTGGGCCTCTCGCCCGAGTCGGTCGACCCGCGCTACGGGCAGGACTGAGCCCGCCCGCAGCGCGGTCCTCAGTCGTCCAGGACCGACAGGTCCTGCTCCGCCTGCGGCACCTCGACCGTGCCCCCGTCGTCCGGCAGCGTCTGCACGGTGAACATGTCGACGCCGCTCTCCGCCACCTCGAGCGTGCGGGCCGCGTGCACCGGGCCGCCCGACTCGGTCTCCACCGTCAGGGCGTAGCCGCCCTTGAGGCCGGCCGGGGCCTCCGGCGTCACTTCGAGCGTCGTGCCGCCCTTGACCGTGTACGTCTTGACGGTCGCCTCGCCGCCCTCACTGCCCGCCGACGCGGTGACCTTGACCTCGGCCGTCGCTCCCGGGGCTGTCAGGGAGAGCACCGAGCCCTTCGCACGGTTGTCGGCGACGCTCGCCCGCTCCCCCACCGCCTCGGTCGCCGGGATGAACGCGACTTCCTGCTTGGCCCCGGTACCGCGCACCACGCGCAGCGCGGCGACCACCGGAGTCGTGCTGCCGTCGGCGGGGGACAGCCGGAGCGAGCCCGGCTCGCCCCGCGTGACGTCCTTGAGGTCGACGCTCGCGGTCATCTGCGACTTGATGTGCAGGGTGGAGTTCCCGGCCGGTGAGAACGTCGCGCTCTTGCCCATGAGCTGGACCTTGACGTCGGCGTCGTCCTCCCCCGGCGCGAACGCCACCAGGCGCACGGAGGTGGCGTCGGCGGGGATGCCCGGCAGGACCTGGGTGCCGGCCGGGTCGGCGGAGGCGGCCAGCCAGTCGCTGCCCACCTCGTCCTCGGCCGCGCTCACGACCGCACCGACGCGTCCCGTCCTGGTGGTGACATGGACGGTCACGTTCTCGGCGGCCTCACCGGTGAGGGTCGAGATCAGCATCGGGACGCTCGACCTCGCCGGGACCGTGATGCCCTCCCCCACGTCGGACTTGAGGGGGCCGTCCGCTCCGTACAGCTCGATGTCGGCGACGGCGGCACTGTCGTCGGGGTTCGTCAGGTGGACGTAGTCCTGGCGGCTCGCCCCGGTGCTCGCACCCGGGAACCAGAAGTCCGTGTCCGGGGCGGTGCAGCTGACGCCGAGCAGGCCGCGGGCGCTTCCCGCGGCGGTCGTGGTGGTCTGCTGGGCGGTCCAGCCGGGGGCGAACTTCCCGGTCGCGGTGCCGACCAGCGCGGGGGCGTCGGACTTGGAGGTCTCGGCGGTGGCAGGCCTGCCGAGATCCTTCAAGGAGACGACCAGCTTGTCGTCGGCCGCCTTCTCCTTGTCCGCGTCGTCCTTCTTGTCCTCGTCCTTGCCCGCCGGCGCGTCCTCGTCCGCCGGGAGGGGCTCGGCCGTCTTCAGCTCGGCGGCACCGGCCTCCCCGCCGTTCTTCCCCGCCGGGGTGAAGGAGGAGTACGTCGTCTCCGCCAGGTCGGACATGCTCGGCGCCGGGCACAGCAGGCTGGAGCGCTCGACCGGAAGCCGGGCGGCGGCCCGGGCCTCCGTCGTGCCCGCGTCACCGGGCGCGGTGAGCGCGGCGAAACCGGTGACGGCGGCGAGGGCGACGACGCCCGCGATGAGGGACAGGGGGGTGGACTTCACTCTGACTCGCCTCGCGATGCGTTGCCGTTGCCGTTGCCGTTGCCGTTGCCGTTGCCGGTCTGCCAGTGGCCGTGGCCCGGGGTTGTGTTCCCGTCGTGCCCGTCGTGCCCGTCGTGCCCGTCCTGCCCGTCCTGCCCGTCGTACTGCGCGGCCTCGCCGGTTCCCGGGGCGTAGGGCTGCTGCTGGGCGTAGCCGTACGGGTCGTACGCGCCCTGCTGCTGGTACGGGTCCTGCTGGTAGGGGTCGGCCTGGTAGTACTGGCCGGCGTCCTGCCCGCTCTGGTACTGGCCGTAGTCGGCGCCCTGGTACTGCTGCGCGTCCCACTCCCCGTAACTCTGCTGCGGGACGGCCGCGTAGGTGCCCGTCCCGTCCTGGTCGCCGGGCAGAGCCGCGTACGTGCCCGTCCCCTCCTGGTCCGGCAGAGCCGCGTACGTCCCCGTCCCGTCCTGGTCGCCCGGGACGGCCGCGTAGGTGTTCGTCCCGTCCTGGTCGCCCGGGACGACCGCGTACGGATCGGCGTTCTGCTGCGCCGGGATGTACTCGCCCGGGGCCTGTTCCGGAATGCCAGGAGCGGCATCGCCGTACCCGGTCCCCGGGCTGTCCTCCGCGTAGGCCGGGGCGCCGGTGTCGTCGCCCGCCACCGTTTCCGCCTGGGCGGCCGCGCGCAGCCTGCGGGCCCGGCGGCCCTCACCGGCGACCGGCTCGGCCGGGACGGTCTCGGTCTCCTCGGGCAGATCGTCGTCGATCTCCCGGCGGCGGCCCGGCAGGGCCAGCACCACCAGGACGACGCCGAGCGCCACCTGCGTCCAGACCCAGACGGTGTGCGTGAGGGGCGCGTCGTACGTGAGGTCGAGCGTGCCGCCCTCGGTGGGCAGCTCGAAGCCCTGCGCCCAGCCGTCCACGGTCTTCGGGGTCAGGGCCCGGCCGTCCAGCGTGGCCTGCCAGCCCGGGTCGGCCGCGTCGGCGATCCGCAGCACGCGGCCGGGGTCGCCGTCGGGAATCGTGGAGTGCGCCTCGACCGGGAGCGATCCGACGGGCACGGGCTCGCTGTCCGCACCGGACGGGACGATCGCGAGCCGGGAGACCTGCCGGTCGACCCGCCACAGGGCGCTGCCGTCCAGCTGGCTGAGCCGGCTCAGTCCCGGCGTCGAGTCCAGCACGCGGCTCATCTGCCGCGGCGCGCCGTCCCGCACGAGGACGTAGCGGACGGCGAAGCCGCTGAGCTGGCTCCCCTGGTCCGCGCCGGAGCCCGCGACCAGGTTGGCGACCACCTTGTCGAGGTGGGTGTTGCTGCCGCCCGCCTCGGTGAGTTCGGCGTCGCCGAGCCGGGCACCCGAACCCCGGACCAGGCTGTAGGAGACGGCGTCCGGCGACGAGCCCCCGAGCACCAGGGTGCGTGCCTGGTCCCGCGTGGCACTCTCCTCCGCAACGAAGGCGGGCACCTGCACGGGGTCGCGTCGCTCCAGGGGACCGGCCGCGCCCCCGATCATCCAGCCGACCGCGGCGAGGACCGGGGCGAGCCCGGCGGCCAGGGCGATCAGCGCGGCGGCCGGCTGACGCCAGCCGAAGCTCAGAGCGGCGACCCGGATCCGGGCGCCGTCCGCGCCGAGCAGCGCGGCGGCGAGCAGCGCGATGCCGTAGACGAGGGTGGCCGGGCCGGCCCAGGTGGAGCCGTTCGAGATCGCGGCGAAGGCCAGGGCGACGAGCACGACGGCCCAGGCGGCGCGGATCGCGAACTGCCGCTCCCCGCGCATCAGGGCGGCCAGCGCCGCCAGCACGATGCCCAGCAGGAGGACGCCGCCCGCGGCCTTGGGACCGCCGGGGCTGATGCCGAGCAGGTCGAGAGCGGACGCGGTGCCCGTACCGATGTCGAGCCCGGCTTCCTTCAGGAATCCGGACGGGCCGGTCAGCAGGGACAGCGACCAGGGTGCGAGGACCAGCATCGGGGTGCCGGCCACGGCCAGGAAGCGCAGGCCGTACGCGACGATGTCGTTCCGGCGCAGGACGAGCACTCCGATGCCGAGGACGACCGCGAGAGGCCAGACGATCGGGGTGAAGGCCGTCGTGAAGGTGAGCAGCAGGGTGTACGCCCAGGTGGCGCGCCAGCTGCCGCGGGCGGTCGAGCCGTCGCCGCGCCCCCCGGGCGCGGCGACGGCGGCGCGGGCGATCAGCGGGAGGAGGACGGCCAGGACGGCCGTGCCGAGACGGCCGGTGGCCAGCGCTCCGGTCGCGGCGGGCAGGAAGGCGTACGCGATGCTCGCCCAAGCGCGCAGCAGCCGGGATTCGATCAGCGGCCGGGAGGCGAAGTAGGCGGTGAGGCCGGCGAGCGGCACCGAGCAGACGAGCAGCAGGGTGAGCGCGAAACCCGTGGAGCCGAGGAACAGGGCCGACAGGGCCGCGATCACACCGAGGTAGGGCGGTGCGGACTGGGTCCCGCCGGTTCCGACGGGGTGCCAGCCGTCGGCGTAGCGCGCCCAGAGCTCGGAGACGTCTGCGGGGGCGGGCAGCAGCGCGCCGCCCGCGAGGGCGCCGCCGGAGAGCAGGCTCCGGCAGGCCACCAGGGAGACGAGGAGGAGGAGCAGGAAGAGCACGGGGCCGGGCTTGCGTCCGACCTTCTTGAGCCGCGCGAACTGCTCGACCTCCAGGAAGTCGGCGTCGTCGCCGCCGGGCCCGGACTCGACCGCTCCGTGCCGTGAGCCACCGGAGTCGGAGTCGGTGCGGTTGCCGAAGTTGCCCGCGACCTGTTCGAAGGTGGCGCGGACCGTGGCTCCGGGCGGCGGGAACAGGGAGCGCAGTTCGGCCGCGTCCACCGTCCCTCTGCCGCGGGCGCGGCGCGCGGCGATGATCCTCCCGGGCCGCAGAAGGGTGCCGAAGAGCCCGGCGACCTCGTCGAGGGCCTGTCCGGGCACCTTGCCGACGAGGTAGGCGAGGGTGCGCAGCAGGGTGCCGACGATGAGGCGGAGGAGGGCCCACGGCAGCTGCTTGCCGCGGGAGTTCACCAGCATCGTGTAGACGGCGCCCGCCTTGTCGACGCGGTGCGGGCTGGAGACGGAGCGTCCGGCGCAGTCGATGGGACGGCGTTCCCTCGCGGAGGCCTCGGCGTGCCGCAGCACGGCGTCGGGGGCCACGAGCACCCGGTGGCCCGCCATGTGGGCGCGCCAGCAGAGGTCGACGTCGTCACGCATCAGCGGAAGTCTGCGGTCGAAGCCGCCGAGTTCCTCCCAGACGTCGCGGCGCACCAGCATGCCCGCGGAGGAGACGGAGAGCACGGTACGGACCTGGTCGTGCTGGCCCTGGTCCTGCTCACGGCGGTCCAGCCCCGTCCAGCGGCGTCCGCTGTTGGCGATGGAGACGCCGACCTCGAGGAGTTGCTTGCGGTCGTACCAGCCGCGCAGTTTGGGCCCGACGATCGCGGCGTGCGGGTCGTTGTCGACGACGCGGAGCAGCTCGGCGAGCGCGTCCGGCTCGGGGGCGCTGTCGTCGTGCAGCAGCCAGAGCCACTGGACGGGTTCGCCGTGCGGAAGCTCCGGCAGGTCGTACGCGTCGTCACGCCAGCTCCGGGTGACCGGGTCCCATCCGCTGGGGCGTTTCAGATACGGCAGGTCGTCGGGGGTGAGGACGCCTGCCGTGCGGGTCGCCTCGTCGACGGCGGTGCCGAAGCTCGTACGCCGCGCCAGGTGGAGGACGCGCTCGCCGCCGAGCGCCTCGGTGACCAGTCGGGCGGAGTCGTCGGCGCTGCCGGTGTCGGCGGCGACGACGTTCTGTACGGGGCGTTCCTGCCCGAGTAGTCCGCCCAGCACGCGGGGCAGCCAGCGCTCGCCGTCGTGCGAGACGAGCACGGCGGTGACGACGTGGCGGGGGAACTCTGGGGCGGCGGCCTCGTTCGGCGCCGCCGAGTGGCTGTGCACGGACATCGGGGTACGGGCCCTCCGGCCGGGTCCGGAGGGGGGTCCCCCCGGGGGCTGCATCGGTGTACACGCGCGCCCCGGCGGGGCGTTGGCGCGTCTCTCGGACGGGGCCCCACACTAACGGTACGGCCGTGCGCCCCGCGCCGAGCGGTTGACCGGCGGGAACGCGGGACGGCCGGAGACGGCGGACATGGCGATGGCCTGGGGGCCGCACCCTGTGTGCAGGGTGCGGCCCCCAGGCC
>NZ_JBHUYV010000037.1:0-12811 GCF_042667905.1 Streptomyces sp. NPDC057287
CTGCGCGACGTAGCCGAAAACCGCGAACTCGGCGACGTCACCACCCTCACCGACTCCTCCGTCATGTCCCTCATCCAGACCCAACTGCCCACGGCACCGAACGAGGGCTGAACCAGTCGTGGATCGAGGCAGGACGCAGCTGATTCCGGCGTCCCGCCTCGGTCCACGGCGGCCGCACACGTGCGTCATGGCGAGCGGGACTCGCCGCGGTGGCTACTGGCCGCAGGCCACCGCCAGGGCCCGGCGGATACGGGCGGGCTCGTAGGTGGGTGCGGCGAGCGAGAGCACGACGAGGGCGGTGCGGCCGAGATGGGCCGCCAGCGCCTGGGAGGCGGCATTCGCGTCACGTGCCTTCACCGCCTCGGCGATCGTGCGGTGCTGCGCGCTCGTCTCGGCCTGCCATTCGAGCGGATTCCAGGAGACGAAGGCCAGACGGTAGCGCGTTGCGTGATCCGAGAGCAGGGCGAGCTCCCGCTCCATACGCGGACCGGACGGGTGGACCAACGCGCGGTGGAACAGCTCGTGCGGGCA
Source organism: Streptomyces sp. NPDC057287 (assembly GCF_042667905.1). Classification (NCBI taxonomy): domain Bacteria; kingdom Bacillati; phylum Actinomycetota; class Actinomycetes; order Kitasatosporales; family Streptomycetaceae; genus Streptomyces; species Streptomyces sp. NPDC057287. Next base: position 532 of record NZ_JBHUYV010000037.1, read on the forward strand.
TTCCCACTGCTCGACGTCTCCGACGCGGGCCTTCTGGTCCATCTCTTCGAGCAGCCGGTCGAGTTGCTCGAGATGTGCCTCGCTCATGCGCGGAACGGCGATCCCGACCGCGAGCGCCTCCAGGGTGATGCGCATCGCGTACAGCTCGTCCAGGTCTTCGTTGCTGAACGTCGTCACACGGGCACGGTGCTGGGACTCCTGCTGGACGAATCCCTCGCGCTGAAGGATCCTGAGCGCCTCACGCAGAGGGCCGCGGCTCACCCCCAGCTTCCGGGCCAGTGCGACCTGAGACAGGGGATCGCCGGGGCGGAGGTCGCCGTGCATGATCTCCCGGCGCAGCGTGTGGTGGGCCCTGCTCACCTCGTCGGGGTGAGCGAGATCGTTCGCCACCTCGGCTGACTGGGCTGTCATGTTTGTCGACCTTTCGCGTATGTCCACAGGGCACCTGAACAGGCTTCTGGTACCACCGTAGCCGACATCGGCCACAACCTTGCCGACACTTTCAGTGAAGGCCTGCTCCATGTATGACGCCATGGACCAGAGCTCCCCACGAAAAACGGGCAGACCCGGAGGGTGTCATGCTCCCTCCGGGCCAAAACTGTCGACACTTGGCAGCCCTTGAGCTCGCCACCGACCGGGCAACCGGTCTGCCGTTCCGGACAGCCCGGGGCAGTGGCCGTGCGGCGGCCGGCACACCCCGCGGTGCGAGGGATGTGCACCGGCACGTCGCCGGTCCGGGGTGCCCGATGTCTCTCAGCCCCTCGGAGAGGGCTACGCGCCGACGCCACCGTACGAAGGCCGGCGGGACGGAGAGTCGCTCGCCGACCGGTGCTGGTTGCCCACGACCGTGTTGCGCACCTTCCCCAGGCGCTCGACCTCGACCTCGACCGTGTCTCCCGGCTGTAGGAGCTGAGGGGGCCTGCGGGCATAGCCGACTCCCGAAGGCGTACCGGTCGCGAGGATGTCGCCCGGGCGCAGGGTCACGGTGTGCGAGATCAGGGACAGTGTGTCTCCGACCGAATAGATCATCTGATCGGTTCGAGCATCCTGCACCGTCACGCCGTTGACGCGCGTCTGCAGCCTGAGGCCCCGGCTGAGGTCGCCGACCTCGGCAGCGGGGACCATCGGGCCGAGGGGGCCGGACCGGTCTCCGTTCTTGCCCAGGATCCACTGGGACGTCAGCTTCTGCGCCTTGCGCGAGGTCAGGTCGTTGAACGCCGCGTATCCGATGACGGACGCCAGTGCCTCCTCGGGTCCCGCGTCGACGAGTGGTGACCCCACCCAGGCGACGACCTCGCCCTCCCAGTCCAGGCCCTCCTCGTTGGAGGGCACGGGAACCTCCGCCCCGTCCACGGTCAGCGACCGGGTCCACCGGGCGAACAGAGTGGGGTACGGCGGCAGCTCCTGGTCGCGGAAGGACCCTTCCGCGGCGTGCTGCAGGTAGTTCAGCCCGATGCAGAACACGCGTGCGTCGGGAAGCACCGGAGGCACCTGCTCGACCGACGTGGCGGCGAGTGTGGGGCCTGCGGGCGGGCGGGACAGGTATCCCGCCGGGTCGGCCCAGAAATCCGCCAGCGAGGCGATGACAGTGACTTCGTCGCCGCTGTCGGCGAGGGCCGCGACCTCCACCCCGTCATCGGCACGCGGTCGCCTGATGCCCACTATCCTCATGTGATTTCCCTTCCTGGTCCTCGGGATGACTCCCGGGACCCGTCTCGGTCATTGCTGTTCTCGTGCCTCGGGTACCGGGCCGACCGTTTCGGGCGGTGGCCCGCACCGGGCGGCGGCGCCACCGTCCGGGTTCCTGGCGATCGGCGGATCATCCGGAGCCCGTCCCGGTCGGCCGGTCGGCGGCGGCGTCCCCCCGTGACCCGGTGTGGTCGTGTTCGAGGTGGTGCCGGATCAGGAGATCGGCGCCGAAGTCGTTGGAGGGGTCACGCCAGACGCTGTGTACGTGGTTGGCGTCGTCCTCGGCGTTGTCGAACTCCACGAGAGTGACCGGACCCTGGATTCGGAAGTAGTGCGGCTGCTCGATGGAGGTGCCGCCCGCCCAGGCGAAGTGGAGCTCCTCGACGCCGCCGGCAGCCGCGATCCGGTCCATCTCGAAGCCGACGAGGCCGGGCCGCGCGCGCTCGACGAACAGGGCCAGCAGCTCGTCGAAGTGCCGGCGCTGGACGGGTGAGAGGTCGCCGGCCCGGAAGCCCCGCGGATGGGCGCGGAAGTAGGCCAGGGCCTTGCGGTCCTCGTCGGTGATCATCGCGTCACGGCGGCCGACCCCGTGGTAGGCGGGGTACTCGACCTCGCCGACGGTCGCGACGGTCCGGGTGACGAAGTCCGCCGGCGGCCTGGAATGGATGACGGCCCGCTGCTGCTGGGGGCCGGTGAGACTGTCCAGGAGGACGTAGGCCGCGTCCTCCTCCTCGCCGAGGATGCGGAAGGGACCGAAGCGAGCAGGTTCGGCACCCAGCAGGAACGGGGTGGCGTTGACCAGGTCGCCGTCGACCACGGTGATGTTGATCGACAGGTGGTGGCCCACCAGGCGCCAGCCCCAGGTGCTGTCCGGCTGCGGCTGCCCGAAGAAGCTGAGGAAGTAGCCGCGCGCGTCACGGAGTGTGGCGGCGACGTGCCCGAAGAGGGGCTGGTTGAGCTCACGGAGCACGTGCTCGTTGGACATCACCTGGACCACCCGGGCGTAGGCCGGGATCGACATCGACTCGGCGATCAGCCGGTGCGCCAGCACCTCCTGTCCCCGGTCCAGGTCTCCGAGCGGCACACCCGGCCGGCCGGACTCCGGCAGGAAGTTCCAGTGGGTCCGGTGAGGGCTCGTCCAGGGCAGCAGTGCCCGCGCACGCTGATCGGCACTCAGCCCGTCGAAGAGCCCCATCGCCGCGAAGGTGATCGCCGTCGCGTCGAAGGACCCACCCTTCCGCGGCCGGTGCGCCTCCGGAAGCTCACCGTCGGGATGCTGATGTGGCGTTGCCGTCATGACGTTCCCTGCCTTGCTTCATTGGTGGTTGACCGTGTGCGGTGGTGCTGCTCACTCGTACGACCCGGTGCGCTGTCCGCCGTGCGGCCGCCCGCGCCCCGGGCGAGGGCAGTGGTGTTCGTACCACTGCCGCGGTGCCTCGTGGCCGCGGTTCGCGGCGGGGCTCCGGCGCCTCGGCATAGGGCTCCGGCCCTGGGTGCCCCTGCCCTCTCGATCCGTGTTCACTTGTGCGCCGCGTCGTACCGGTAGGGGCCGAGACACATGAACATGCCTGCGCAGACCACGCACACCACGGCCAGCGAGAGCATCGCCGGAGTGTAGGAGCCGGAACTCTCCCGGCTCGCGCTCACCGCGGACGAGGCGATCGCCCCGCCGATCTGGAACGCGGAGAACGCGATGCCGTAGATCTTGCCGTAGGCCATGCGCCCGAAGTGCCGGGGCACGAGGTAGCTGAGGACGTCGAACTCGGCACCGATCAACAGCCCGGCCAGCGCGGCGGCGATGAGACCCGTCACCACGTTCGGTCCCGCTGCGAACAGCAGCACCGCTATGAGACCGCCGGTGAGGTTGAAGGCCATGACCACTGAGGCCTTGAAGCGGTCGAGCAGCCATCCGGTCACGACCCTGGCCACGATGAGCGCGAGCCCGAGCGCGACCGGCACCAGGTTGGCGGTGTGTTCCGGGACGCCGGCATCGAGCAGCAGGGGTATCTGATAGACGGTGATGGAGGAGCCGACCAGCCCGAGCAGGAGGAACGCGCCCAGGATGAGCCAGAACGGCCGCCTCCGCGCCGAGACCTTCAGCGTGTCACCGCTGGTACGGACATCCGTTGTGCGGGGGCTCGGTTCCGTGATCAGGAAGAACGCGATCGGGAAGGCGATGAGCGCGACCGCCCCCAGCCCGAGGAAAGCCGTCCGCCAGCCGAACGCCCCGATCAGTGAGGCGGTGATAAGGGGGACGAGCACCGTGCCGACTCCGATGCCGGAGTTGGCGATCCCCAGTGCGAAACCGAGCTTGCGCTCGAACCAGCCTGCCGTGAGCCGGAGGTAGGAGACCGGCCAGAGACCCAGACCGCAGACGGGTATGAGCGCCCAGGCCAGGTAGAACACGGTCAGGTTGCCGGGCAGGAAGTACATCGCCATCAGGGACAGTCCGAAGACAGGGGAACTGCACAGGATGACGCGGCGGCCTCCGTACCGGTCGACCAGGTAGCCCTGCAGAGGCGAAATGATCATGACCGTGATGCTGAGGAAGGAAGCGGCCAGGCCGATGTCGGAAACGCCCCAGCCGAACTCCCGGTGCAACGGGGCGATGAACGCCCCGAACGACATGACCGTGAGGACACTGGGGCCGACGGTGAGCCCGAGCGCGGACGCCATGGCCGTGCGCCACCCCGTCGCCTCCCTGACGCTGCCGGACGGGTCTTCGCTTACCGGGATGAGCGTTGCTGACTTGTCCATGGTCATGCGGAATCCTCCTTGATTCCCCTTGTGGAAGCGCCCTCCCTCTCGCGCCGACGGGTCCGGTCACCGGACCGTCGGCCTGACCGCGAGAGGTGGGGAGCCGTCTCCACCCTGGCCGCCCGGCAGTTCGAGGACCTGGTCCCTGCGGGCCGGGCGATCCGCGGGCCCATCGACGTCTACCTCGCTCGCGTCGCGGGCTGGAGCGCCTGACGCAGACGTGAGACGAAGCCGGGGATCTCCTTGTGCTCGCCGGCCGCGAAGACGTAGAAGTCCGGCCGGGCGAGAAACACCTCGCACCCGTGCTCGGCGAACCAGCGCTCGTAGGTCCCGTCGAGATCCTGGAGGCCGCCCCCGCACGACACGTCCGCGATCACACCACCCGTCTGCCGGAACCAGGACGCGTCCTCGTCGCTCAGGTGCGCGGCGGGGTCCCCGGCGCGGCTGATCAGCTGCCAGCCGCCGCCGACGACGTCGTCGAACAGTCCCTCCCGGTCAGCGGTACGGACGCGCCCCTGCGGCGCCAGCCGCCCCTCGGCGTCCCTGCCCGGGATCGTCAGCGACGGCTCGCCCAGACGCGGGTGCGGAGGCTCCCTCGTGACGGCGCCGGGATCGGACGAACGCTTCTTCATCTCGGCGTCCCGTGCGGCTGCCCGGTCGACGTCGAGTTCGCAGATGACGCGACCGGCGGCCACCGCTTCGTCGATGATCTCCCGGACGTGGCCGGAACGCTCCGGCCCGTACGTGTCGAACACCGTCGGCATCGCCAGCCCGTGGTGGACCATGGCCAGCCGCCAGGCGAGCGCGCGAGCGTCCCGCAGGCCGGAGCACAGCCCCTGGCCGAGGAAGGGAGGCATCAGGTGGGCCGCGTCGCCCGCGAGGAAGACGTTCTCCTCGCGCCAGGTGTGCGCCCACCTCCCCCGGAACGTGTAGACCGCGTGCCGCTCGAGCCGAGCGGTCTGCGGTGTCACGCCCCAGGGCGCCATCAGCTGCCAGGCCGTGCTGTCCCGGCCCAGTTCCTCCACGGTCGTGTCCGCGCGGCGCATGAACTCGAAACGACGGCGCCCCGGACCGCTGTTGACCGCGGTGGCAGGCTGCGCCGGATCGCAGTACTGCGTGACGAACGCGCTCCACTTCTCCTCGGCCAGCGGCTGGTAGTCCACCACCAGCCAGTCGGCCTGGAACCCCGAGTCGCCGACGTCGATGCCCAGCCGGGAGCGCACCGCGCTGTTGGCTCCGTCCGCGCCGATGAGCCACTGCGAGCGGACCTCCACGGTTTCAGCCGGGTCATCCGTGCGGGTGACCCGGACGGACACGCCCCCGGGGTCCTGCACCAGGTCCTGGAAAGTCCATCCACGGTGAACTCGCACGCCCGGCGTGGCGATCGCCATGTCTTCGAGGGCCGCCTCCAGGTCGGGCTGGTAGAAGCCGTTGGTGTTCGCCCATCCCGACTCGGCGACCCTGTTCCAGTCGATGGCCTGCAGGAGCTCGCCTTCACCGTTGCGGAACTCGTACCCGCCTCGCTCCCCCTGGGACGGTTCGAACAAGTGGGCGTGGTCGTCCATGAGACCCGCGGACTGCAGGATGCGGAGTGCCTCGTGGTCGATGGTGCACGCCCGCGGCAGCGGGTACCGCTGCGGCCAGCGCTCCACGACGGACACCTGCAGACCGGCCTGACCGAGCAGGAGCGCGGTCAACAGGCCCACGGGGCCACCGCCGACGATGAGGCAGTCGACCACCGGCCGGAGGGGGACAGCAGCGTCCGGCTCTCTTTGTGCCGTCATTCCCCCGGCCCTCCTGCCTCGATCACGTCCGCGCCGGCGGGCCGCGCGTGGGCGAGCGGTGCCGGCGAGCCGGTCATGGTGGTGTGGCCGGCCCGCTTCGAACCGGGCCCGTGGGTGTCCTGGGGCAGCACGACGCACTTGTGGTGCGGTGAGGCCGCCTGTGCCCGCCACGCGGCCGGGAGTTCCTCCAGCGAGACGGTGCGCACCTCCACCTGCAGCTCGTCGTGTGCGAGGGCGGTCCACAGCCAGGCCAGCGCCGGCTGCTTCTCGCGCAACGGGGTGTGCAGGCCCGCGAAGCCGGTCAGGGTGAGCTGCTTGCCGCGGAGCAGCCCCGCCGGCACCTGCGCGGTCGCCCCGGCCGGGTTCCCGATGTTGATCACCCTGGCCTGTGGTGCGCACGCCCGCAGCGCGGCTTCGAGCGGCATCCCGTAGACACCGTCGAGGACGACGTCGACCGGCCCGGCCACCGCCGACAGCCGAATGGCGAGCTCGTCCACGCTCTCGCCGGCACGCAGGTCGACGACGTCGTCCGCACCGAGGCGGAGGAGGCGTACCAGCGCTTCCCGGTCACGGGCGACGCCGATCACGCGACCCGCTCCGCTGCGGTGTGCCACCTGGACCGCGAGCTGCCCGACAGCGCCGGTGGCGCCCAGCACCAGTACCGTCTCTCCGGGGCGCAGACCGGCTTCCTCGATCAGCGGCATGTACGCAGCGGTGCCGGAGTTGCCGACGGCCGCGGCCAGCACCGGGTCGAGGCCGTCCGGCAGCGGCAGGAGGTTCTCGTCGGCCATGACCGTCTGCGCGGCGAATGAACCGGGCGTGTGCGGTGAGGCCTGGCACTCGCCGTAGACCCAGGACCCGGGCGCGTAGAGGTCCGAGTCGATCACGACGCCCACGCATTCACTGCCCGGGACGTAGGGTGCTTCGTGGCGAGCCGAGTGGAATGTTCCGGAGGCGATCACCAGGTCCAGCGGATTCAGCGGCGCCGCGACCACGGCGACGCGCGTGGTACCGGGCGTACGCGGCGGCAGTACCACCGGCCCCAACCGCGGTGCACTCCCGGGGGCGTCGACGATCGCCGCCGGGGTCTCTCCCGGGCGCGCGTCGTCCGGCCAGTGCTCGATCTCCATCGTTCAGCCTCAATTCCTCACAACCGTCGGACGGCACGCATGCTGGTGCCGGTGGGTCTCCGTCGCCCGGAGAGGACGACACGTCGCCTCGTCAAACGGTGGCCAGACGCCGGAACCGGCTGGCGTGGTAGACCAGCGGAGAGGTCTCGGGGGCAGCGCTGAGCCCCTGGATGCCGAGCAGCACGATGTCGTGATCCCCGCAGGCGACCTGCTCGTGAATCGTGCAGTCGAGCCACAGCGTGGCGCCGTCCACGAAGACGCTGCCGTCGTCGGAGGCGAACCAGTCCACGCCTGCGAAGCGGTCGCCCCCCTTGCTCGCCAGGCGGGCGCAGATCTCGTCCTGTCCCTCGGCCAGCACGCTCAGCCCCAGTCGGGGCTGCTCCCGCAGCTTGGGCCATGTCGTGGAGGTGTGCTGTATGCATACGGATACCAGCGGCGGCTCCATCGACACGGAGGTGAACGAGCTCGCGGCCAGTCCTACGGGCTCGCCGTCCCGGTAGGCGCACAGGGCGGTGACTCCGGACGGAAAGCATCCGAAGGCCTGCCGCAGCTGGTTGGCTGCCGTCACCGGCTCGATATCTCTCACCGAGATCTCCTTCTCCGACTGCGCGGGTCGTCCCGGCCGGCACAGACGTGATGTGTAGGGGTGTTGTCGGACGTGGTGCGGGGTGAAACCGTCAGAACTCTGCTCGCGGAGCACTTCCGTCCTCAGGACGGACCACCGGACCGGTCAGGCGGGGGAAGGAGCCGGCGGAGTCCCCAGCCATCCCCGGATGGCATGGCCATCGGCGTCGAGAACGGGCGGCGGGCGGTGGCTGACGCGGGTGGTCTCCGTCTCGGCGCCGTCCGCGTCGACGGTGTAGGTCCGCAGAGCTGATCCCGGCAGCGAGATCTTCCCCAGGCTCTCGTGCTCGATATCGACGAGGAGCCCCTGCGAGCGGGTCTGCTCCCACTCGTAGACCTCGTCGAGGGTGCGGACCCGGCCGGCGGGGATGTCGATGTCGGCGAGTTGGTCCAGGAGGTCGTCCGGCCCGTGGTGGGCGAACGCGGACTCGAGCAGTGCGGTGAGACCGTCCCGATTCGCTATGCGGTCGGCGTTCGTCGCGTAGAGCGGGTCGTCCGGCGTGATGTCGAAGGCGAGGCAGAGGCGTCGCCACATGGCGTCGTTTCCGCAGGCGATCTGCACGCTTCCGCCCGCACAGCGGAACAGTCCGTACGGAGCGATCGTCGGGTGCTGGTTCCCCTGCGCCCGGCCGACCTCCCCGGCCACCGTCCAGCGCGTTCCCTGGAACGCGTGGGCTGCGACGACGGAGGCCAGCAACGACGTACGTACGATCTGCCCCTGGCCGGTGCGGTCGCGTTCACGCAATGCCGCGAGCACGCCGAAGGCGCCGTTCATGCCGGCGAGCAGATCCGCGATCGGTACCCCGACGCGCTGAGGGTGGGCGGGGTCGGATCCGGTGAGGGACATCAGTCCTCCCTCGCCCTGTGCGATCTGGTCGTACCCGGCTCGACCGGCTTCGGGTCCGTCGTGCCCGAAGCCGCTGATCGACAGCACCACCAGTCGCGGATTGAGTTCCATCAGCCGCGTGGTGCCGAATCCGAGCCGCTGCAGCGCACCGGGTTTGAAGTTCTCCAGCAGGACGTCCGCCCGCTGGATGAGCTGACCCAGCAGCCGTGCGTCCTCGTCCCGCTTCAGGTTGAGCGTGATCGATTCCTTGTTCCTGTTGCACGCCAGGAAGTAGGTCGACTCCTCCGTGCCGTCATCGGCCTGGACGAACGGCGGGCCCCAGGACCGGGTGTCGTCCCCCGCGTGGCTCTCGACCTTGATCACACGGGCGCCCAGGTCACCGAGCATCATGGCCGCCTGGGGTCCCGCGAGCGCGCGGGTCAGGTCGACGACGAGCAGTCCGGCGAGTGATCCGGTCATGAACGGGCCTCCGGTGTGCGGTACGAAGGGCCGGCCGGATTCGGGCGGATCACCAGCATGCTCGCGGCGAGGTTCGTGCGGTTCTCGACGCTGCGAGTCGTTCCTGCGGTGAGGCGTGCCGCGTCGAGGGCGTGCAGAACATGGGTGCCGCCGTCGGCGTCGGTGAGGGTGAGGGTTCCGGTCAGCACGAGGTAGAGCGTCTCGATCGGGACGGGCGACATGTCGGCCCGCCCTCCTGGCACGTAGTGCGACAGGGCCACCGTCACGGCACCGTCGTACTGCTCGCCACCGAACAGATGGACGGGTCCGACGCCATGGTGGCCAGGGGGCTGGAAGCGCGCGGCCTCATTGAGATGGGTGATGTCTATCGGCACGGTGGGCACTCGATTCTGGCTGGACGTGCAGGCCAGGGCCTTGCAAGGGCAGACGATGGCGACCGCCGGTCGGCGTCCACGGCGACAGTGAGGCACACGCAGAAGGCGGTGAGTGCCTCCTCCGGGCCGCCATCGACTGGCTGGGGTGGCTCGACGGAAAGGTTGCGATCAGGAGCACCATAGCTGGAGCCGGACCAATTCTGTCAACATTTTGGCCGCCCTACATCCATTGGCCATCCCTCGACAGTTCCGATCGAGGCGCCGGAACGGCCACGTAACCCGAACAATCTCGGGCAAAACCTCATATCCCCACGACTTGGCGACATCGTCATCCAGCCGCAAACATCAATCCTGTTGACATTTTTTGGTCGACTCTGACTATGCTTCCTGTGGCTGCATGCCTCCTGCTGGGCTTGCAGCCACCCACGGACGACACGTGTCCGAGGCTGTTCCGGCCCAGCGGTCGCCGCGAGACGCGACCAGCCGGCGCGAGCACGCCCCCGCGCTCGCCCGCCCGGTCCTCACCGGCCGCGTATCAGCGGGGAACGGCCCTCGGCGGGCAGGGGGCCCACGCGGCCTTGCGTCCCCCTGATCGCCCCACGCCTCTCTACTCTGTTAGGCCTCCATGACAGTTCTGCCTGAAGACGGGCTCCCGCTCGCCGCCGAGTTCCCCGACGCCTCACACGAGCAGTGGCAGGCCCTCGTACGAGACGTCCTGCGCAGGTCGGGTGACGAGACCCCTGGAACCCCGGCCGAGGACGTCCTGTCCACCGTGCTGGAGGACGGACTACGCGCCCGCCCCCTCTACACGGCGAGTGACACCGCTCCCGACGCCGGGTTCCCCGGCCACCCGCCTTTCGTACGCGGCGGGCGGGCGGAGGGGAACACGGCCGGTGGCTGGGACGTACGCCAACGGCACGCGGTGGCCGACAGCGGCGCCCTCCTGGCCGACCTCGAGAACGGCGTCACCTCCCTGTGGCTGGCGGTCGGCGCCAGGGGTATCCCGGTATCCGCACTCGGAGAAGCGCTGAAGGGCGTCCACCTCGACCTCGCACCGGTCGTCCTGGACGCCGGCCACGAGGTGGCGCGTGCCGCGGAGGAACTGCTGCGCCTGCACGAGGAACGGGGCATCCCCAGGACCGCCGTACAGGGCAATCTGGGAGCCGATCCACTGGGTGACGAGGCCCGGACGGGTGAAGCGGGGGATTCGGCGGCGCTCGTCCGCCTGGCGGGACAGTGCGCCGTGCGGTACCCGGGCCTGCGGGCATGCACGGTGGACGCGCTGCCGTACCACGAGGCCGGTGGGTCCGCGGCACAGGAGCTGGGTTGTTCCCTGGCGACGGGGGTCGCCTATCTACGCGAGCTTGCCGCCGCGGGCATGAGTGTCGCAGAGGCCTGCGGGCAGTTGGAGTTCCGTTACGCCGCGACGGCGGATCAGTTCCTGACCATGGCCAAACTCCGTGCGGCGCGACGGTTGTGGGCACGGGTGGCCGAGGTGTGCGGTGCGAGGGGAGCGGGTGCGCAGCGCCAGCACGTGGTGACTTCGCGGGTGATGACGGCGCGCCGGGACCCGTGGGTGAACATGCTGCGCACCACGGTCGCCACGCTGGCCGCCGGGGTGGCCGGAGCCGACTCCGTCACCGTGATGCCCTTCGACAGCGCGCTCGGCCTGCCGGACGCGTTCGCGCGCCGCGTCGCCCGCAACACCTCCACGGTCCTCATCGAGGAGTCCCACCTGTCCCGGGTGATCGACCCCGCCGGCGGCTCGTACTTCGTGGAGCGGCTGACCGACGAGCTCGCCGAGGCAGCCTGGGACGCCTTCCAGGAGATCGAGCGGGCCGGCGGCCAAGCCGCCGCACTGCGCTCGGGAATGGTCGGCGAGCGGCTCGCCGCGACGTGGTCCGCACGCAGCACCCGACTGGCCACGCGGCGCGAACCGATCACGGGCGTCAGCGAGTTCCCCCATCTGGCGGAGCGGCCGGTCGTCCGCGAGGCAGCGCCCGATCCGTTGTCCGGCGGGCTTCCCCGGGTGCGCCTCGACGAGGGGTTCGAAGCGCTCCGAGCGCGGTCCGACGCGCACCTCGCCGCTACCGGCGCCAGGCCGCGCGTCTTCCTGGCTCCGATGGGCGCGACCGCCGCGCGAACCGCACGCGTCACCTTCGCCTCGAATCTGTTCCAGGCGGGCGGAATCGAACCCGTCGAAGGCGGCACCTTCGAGGAGAGCGGGACCCGGACGGCGTGCCTGTGCTCCGGTGACACGCTCTACGAGGAGCAGGCCGAGGCCGTGGCCGGCGAGTTGCGGACGGCGGGTGCCGAGCATGTGCTCCTCGCAGGCCCCCCGGGTCGGTACCCCGGCGTCGACACCTACGTCTTCCAGGACTGCGACGCCGTCGCGGTGCTCTCCGCCGCCCTCGACCGCATGGGAGTGCGCTGATGTCCATCCCCGATTTCTCTGGGATCGAGCTCGGAACCCCGAAGGCCGACGCCACCGCCGACGAATGGCGTGCGGCACTCAAGAGAACGGCCGGCCGCTCCGAGGGTGATCTGCTCTGGGAGACGCCGGAGGGCATCGACGTCAAGCCGCTGTACACGGGGAAGGATCTGGAGGGCCTGGAC
>NZ_JBHUYV010000038.1:0-12033 GCF_042667905.1 Streptomyces sp. NPDC057287
TACTTCTTCTTGCCCTGGGTCTTGCTGCCGATCTCGAGGACCAGCGTTTCTGCAGGTCCAGGTGGTTGTGGCCTCCTGCGGTGTCGTCGTCATTGGTCGTCTGCGGCCGCTGTTGGTTGCCCTCGGACGGCCCAGAGACGGCCCAGCCTGGGCATGCGAGCACCGCTTTAGGAGTTCGATCGAGCTTCGCCCTACTCCGTTGCTGCTCTCTCCATGACGGCCGAGCAGCGGTGTACATGGGCGTTGCTGTCTGGTGTCGTTGATGTCAGCAGTGGATGTCATAGCCAAGCTGGGCGTAGTTCAGTCCTGCCGCCACCGCTCGCGGTGCTGGCGGACACAACCGAGATCGAGAAGGTGCCGTGGGTGGGTCCGAAGAAGACCCACCTCAACTCCCCCGCGGAAGACTGTCAGATCATCGTTGATCACGATGGCGCCGGCGTCGAGCATCACGTGACAGTTTGGGCAGAGGCAGAGCACGTTGCCTGTCGTGTCGGGGCCGTTGTGGGGGCTGCCAAGGGCCTGCATGTGGGCACCTTCGCTGTAACTGCCGCCCGGTACCTCGATCCGCAAAGCGCAGATTTGGCAACGGTTGTCGTGCCATGCCTTGACTCGGCGTTTTACCGCACTACTGCGAACGATGCGCTGGACTGTGGTGGCCACACGTTCGGGTGACTCGTTGCCGGCCGGAACACGTTCGAGGTCAGGGCGGGCTCTTCCCTCGTCCTCTGGAAGCGTCTCCTGCTGAACGGGCTCTGGGAGGGGTGTGCCGATGTATGCCTCCAGCCGGAACTGCCAGATCAGGAAGCCGTCGATGCCGAGTTTGCTGCCGTAGCTGGCGACTCGGAAGAGTCCGTCGTACCGGTATCCCTGAGCCGGAGCCCACTGAGACCCGCTGTGCGCGCCACGAAGTACGCGGACGGGGAAGCCTTCCAGGTAGCTAGTAACGAGGGCGGCGTTCCCCGCATCGTCAAGGCTCTGGTCGCTGACCTGGTTGTTTGATGAGTCCTGGCCGCCGTGTCCCGTGTAGACGATGACGTCGCCATGGTCCTCGTCGTCCTTGTATCCGCCGGATACCACGATCGACTCGGCGCCGTTTTTCTTGGTGCCGCAGATGCCGGCTTGAAGCGGACGGTGGACGCCGGCCTCGTGAGCGAGTCGCCGGCTGATGAACTCCTGGCCAACCTGCGTGTTGGGCACTTCACCAATCATGGGTACAGCCTTGCATCTGCATCTGACAGTTGGATGGGCGTCCCTGTGTGCGGTCGGACGCACAGGACTGGCAGCCTCGCCACTGTCAGCGCTTAGCACTAACGTGCGAACGTGCACATGACGGAGCGTCTACACCTACTCACGAGCCGGCGTGTTGATCTACTCTGGCCCTCTGTGTACTCGGGCGGGGGGCTGCCAGTGGTGGAACTGGTTGGTACGGGCGGGATCGGTAAGCCCCGCACGAGCCATATCGAGGCTGTAGATCCGTTGACAGTGACGGACATGATGGAGCAGCTTCAGCAGGGCTACATGGCGAGTGTGGCCGCAACTGCGGGTTGCACTATGGAGCTGGTCCAGAGGGACAAGTGGGGCGTCGACGCCCAATTGATCCGCCCGCCGAGAACGGCTTTGGATCAAGAGACCATGGTGTTCGCGCAGTTTAAGTGCACGACCCAAACCACCCCAGACCCGGCCAAAGAGTTCTTCAGCTACCAGTTCACCAAACGTCAGTACTTCGACCACATGGTGAAACGCAGAAGTTACCCGAAGGCCATTCTGATCGTTATGACGACATCGCCTCGGCAGCGAGAATGGACCGAGGTGAACCATAACGGCCTCGTGACTAGGCGAGGTTGCTACTGGGCATACCTAGAAGGTATGGAGGCGGACCCCGACGTCAAGAGGCCCACGGTCCGCATCCCGACCAAGAATTTGATGGACGCTTCCGCGTTGACGATGATTCTGGACAGGATTGATAGGGGTGACTCACTTGATGGCTGAACGATCGAGCGCGACAATCCCCACTAAAGTCGATCCAGGCAAGCTGACGGGACTTCTAGAAGAAGTTGGTTGGCGTCCAGTCGGCGGTAGGCGCGGAGTTTACATGCGGTACCTCCCGCCCGGTGTTGAGGAACCCTCCTCGGGTGTTTCGAGTTTGATGGTCCCCCTTGATTCGCAAGCGCCAGAATTCGTTGATGTAATGAGATCTGCACTCCTGCAAATTTCAGAGGATAGCGACTCCTGGGCGCGATTCATCTACCCGCGCCTAATCGTGGATGTCTCGGACGAGTTTCGATTCCGTCGCGAATCTTCTGCGCCAAGTGGGTTCATTGACTGGCGGAGTGGAGAAAAGCTCATTGAATCCGCCAGACGGACATTGGTGGCTGGCGCAAAGTATTACCTGAATCCTGAGCGTCACTTCGTCAATCGGAATGGCAGATTTGCCAGCCGTTACCTTGATCAGGTCCTCATGGGGCAGACGGCGCCAGGAAGCTACATCGTCACGGCCTATGCGCCTCCTAATGCAGGGATCTCCCTGTCAGCGGGTGAGGCGGCAGGGCTTCCCGATGTGAACGTTGCTCATGGTCGCGACGTCTCGAAGGCCGTGGTCAGAGCTGTTGAGGCAACGGCGGAAGCGGTTGAACATTACAGACTAAGTGGCTCCCTCTCGGGTTTTGAGGCAGGAGTCGCTCGTGGAATTTCATACGAGATGACGCAGGCGCTGTTGGGGATTACGGCGCACTCTGACGGTGCGGATATAACGGTGGAGTGGGATTCCAACGCTGATTCAGCATCGCTGGAGTCTGCCCATTTCGAGTTCAGTGGTGCTGATGCAGAACCGTTGAGTAAAGCGGCGGTCCAGCTGGCTGAGGATAAATCATCCCGCATGGTGACGCTGATCGGTCGCGTCCACTTGCTGGCGAAAAAACAGGCAGGAAGCCCAGGAGTATTTGGGGTTGAGGCTCTGACTTCTGGGTCTGTGAAAAAAGTGCGAGTGCGGTTGGCGGACGAAGAGGACTACCATGAGGCGATTCGAGCACACGAGGAAGATCTAGCGCTTCAAGTATCCGGAAAGCTGGAAAAAGAGGGAAATCTCAGCTGGCTTTACAATGCCACCGTAATTCGCACTCTTGGGCATGTAGATGAATACCAGCGACGTCGAACACGCGGTGGCGCTGTGATAGTGGGACAAATGGATCTCTTTGGTGGGGAGCCCGTTAGGAGTGAGCAGGTAAGTGGTGACATCGACTAGCTGACCTCCCGTACCACTACCTAGCCCTGCTCCCATCCCGTCCGCCTTCGACCCACACACCGTGGAGCGGGCGTGGTTCAGGGCGTCAAGGTGGAGCGCGCCACTGTACGAACGACCTTGACGCCCTGGGCCGCGACTGCTCGGCTCTGCCTGGGTCGAAGGTGGTCGGGATGGGAGCCCCACGACGCTCACCACGCTCCGGCCGGCACTCGCGAACGGTGCCCCGTCCATCCCGGAGTCTGAGCGCCCCCGCCGGAGGCATGTCTTGAAGCCGCGGGCTTGGTTCTCGTCTCATGCCCTCCGGGCCTATCCATTGCGGGCGCGCGTCGGCGGCGGCAGCGCCGAGCGGGCCGAAGGCAGGAGCGCGGGCGCAGCCGGGGCCGGGAAGCGCGCCCGGCGGAGCGGAGCGCAGCCGGGTGCCTTGATGAGGTAGAGAAACCTGTAACAACTCCCGTGTGTGTCGGGCTGTCAGGTACTCGGATGGGGGCGGATCGCGTCGGCGATAGCCTGCATGGAATCGGTGATCGCTTCGGCCCGTGCTCGGGCGAAAGCCTGGTGCTTGCGGACCTTGTTGGCGTAGCCGATCGCCGTGCTCCCGACTGCGTGGGCGGCCTGGATGTCCGTCAATGAGTCGCCGATCAAGGCGCACAGAGTGACGTCGACTCCGAGAAGGTCAGCCGCCGTGATGAGCGGATGCGGGTTCGGTTTCATGAGCTCCGGCTGAGCTCCGGGGCGCCCGATCACCTCAAGTACGTGCGCTGTCAGGCCATGCCTATCTAGAAACGCCTGGACGCACTCGGCGGAATTGTTACTCACCACCGCGATCTTTCGCCCCGAATCCCGAACGGCCTCCAGCGCAGCAACTGCCCCCGGCGTCGGATCCCCCGCCACGCCTACCGCTTCAACCTCGGCCGCGGTGAGAGCCCGCTCGACCTCCAACCCGATGCCGTTGTCGGCTTCGTGAGTGAGGCGTAGGACCTCAATGGGGTCATCGATACCGGACAGCTTCCTGCTGAGCGTTGGCTCGCGCCTGGCTGCGAGTTCGGCCAAGTCTCGCGCCACTCGTCCCGCAGGGAGACCGGCGAACACGTCACAGATCGGCCCGTCGAAATCGAAGAGCACTGCCGTGGTGTCCGCGAACGCTACGCTCAGCCTGTCAGTGTCCGTCAAGGTCGTATCCCCTTGCGATGGTCTCCCACACGCTGTCGAACCACATGCGGGCTTGCTCTACCTGCTGCGTCCCGCTGGATGACTCGTTGTCGTTGACGGAGTGGTGGAAGAGGACGGTGTCCTTCCCGACCAGGTCGAAAATCTCGATGGCCTCACCTTGGGCCACGACCTTGTTGGGCTTGATCGGGTAGTAGCCGAAGAACGCGTCTTCTTGATTGACCACGTACAGCTTGAAGAACTGCGTCCCGCTGTGGACTCGCACCTCAACGCGTGTTTCCGGCACCAAGCCCAGGTGGCTGAGCTCGGACATAGAGTCACGGATGCTGCGGGCATAACCGACCATGATGTCGTGCATCCGGGCGCGCAGACGCTCGTCATCACCGCAGTCTTCGCGGCGGACCGGGGCGGCCTGCGGGACAGCCATGTCAGGGACGAGTATGCGAACCGTGATGCTCGTTGGAGTCAGCCTGCCGACTCGGATCTTGTCTATCGGCTCTTGCAGTGCGCCATGCAGCGTCTCGCTGGAGAAACCAGCAAAGTCGATGGTTACCGCGCTGCTGGAGAACGCCTGCTCGACGTAGGGCCGTAGGCCCGCCGGCCGTTCCGTCCGGTTGCGAACGAACACGCCGCTTCCCTTGCGCGACACCACCAAACCCTCATCTTCGAGGTCCCTCAATGCGCGCTGAACGGTCGCTCGGGCGAAGCCGTACATCTCCGTCAGGGCCTTGTGGGACGGCAGCTTTTCCCCCGGGCCGATCCTGCGCGTTCGGATAGCTGCCCCAAGGCTGCTCGCTACCTGCTCGTAGGGCGGTCGGTCGTCGTCGGGGTCGAGTGGCTCGGGGGCAAACGTCATGCACTCAATGTAGCGGCTGACTGCCGATGTCAGCCAGGACAGTCAGGTGTTGACATGGCTAGCCATGCTGCGTACGTTAGTCACGTAGCCATCAAGGCTAGCCAAGCCAGTCACATCTGGGAGTTCAAATGCCGTCGTTCAAGATCGATGTTTCGACCGCTGTCGTGTTCGTTGCGACGCCTCCGACTCCGAAGCTCGTGAGTAAGCAGACCGGTGAGATTGCGATGGACCGGGAGACCGGTGCCCCGCTCGCGACCGTGGGCCTGCTGATCTCGGACGACGGGGAGGGCAACCTCTACCAGGTGACGGTCCCGAGCACGGGTGTCCCCGAGAGCCTGGTACCGGGAACGCCGGTCACGGTGATCGGCCTGAAGGCCCGCGACTGGGAGAACACCTTCAACGGCCAGACCCGGCACGGGATCAGCTTTCGCGCGGTAGCGATCACGGCGGGTGCCTGACCATGCCGGACCTGACCATGATGATCGAGGCGGCCGGGGCCTTATCGGCTGCCGGCGGCCTCGGTTACGCGAAGGCTCGTGCACCCCGCGTGTTCTGGTCGCTGGTCGGCTTGCCGGTTGCCCGGGTCCGGTTCGCGGCTACGTACCGCTCGACGATGGATGTGTGCGGGCTGACGGTTCAGCCGTCTCGTCTGCGGGCGTTCATGGTCCGCAACGTGGCCCGCCGTCAGGACGTCCAGCCGGTTCCCCCGAGTGTTCGCCGGGTCCGCGGTTCCTCGACTGGGATGCGGGCGATACTCCGCCTTCCGGCCGGCTTGGAGCCCGCGGATGTGGCTGCGGCCTCGGAACGGTTGCGGCATGCCTGGGGCGTCCACTCCGTGCACGTCGTGGAGGTCAAGCCCGGTTTCGTCGAACTGCGCATGACCGGTTACGACGTGCTGCGCCGGGTGAAGATGCCGCGCCGACTGCCCCGCAAGCTGTCCGGCCCGATGGTGGTGCCGGTGGCGTTGCGGGAGGACGGTACGGCGTTCGTCCGGGACTACAAGAAGGTCCCGCACGGCCTGACCCTGGGTGCGAATCAGTCGGGCAAGTCGATGTTCCAGCGCAACTTGATCACCGGTCTCGCGAAACTCCCGGTCGGCCTGATCGGCATCGACTGCAAGCGTGGTGTGGAACAGCGGGGCTACGCTCCTCGGCTTTCCGCGCTGGCGACTACCCCGGATGAGGCGTCCAGCCTGCTGGAAGTCCTCGTGCGGGAGATGGAAGAGCGCTTCGACATCCTGAGCGCCCACGGTGTCTCGGACCTGTGGGGCCTGCCCGCCAAGGTGCGGCCGGTGCCGCTGGTCGTCCTGGTCGACGAGGTGGCCGAGCTGTTCCTGACCGCGGTCAAGAAGGATGAGGAACGGCGCGATCAGATGGTGATGCGCCTGGTCCGTCTCGCGCAGATGGCCCGCGCGGTCGGCATCTATCTGGAGGTCTGCGGGCAGCGCTTCGGCTCCGAACTCGGCAAGGGCGCCACGATGCTCCGCGCTCAGCTCACCGGCCGTGTGGTGCACCGCGTCAACGACAAGCAGACCGCCGATATGGGCCTGGGCGACATCGCCCCGGACGCGGTCTTCGCCGTGACCACGATCGCCCCTGACCGTCCCGGTGTCGCGGTGGCCGGCGACTCCTCGGGCGGCTGGTCCCGCATCCGCACCCCCGAAATGACCGCTGCCGAAGCGGTCGCGATCTGCCGCGAGTACGCGCACATGACCCCGGACATCGAAGCACTGGCCCCGTTCCGCCCGGTCGTCCGCACCACCCCGGGCCCGGCTGCGCCGCTGGTCAAGCCGCGCCCGGTCACCGAGTAACACCCCGCACCTTCCCAGTTGGCGTGACCTTTCGCGCCAGGTCCCTACCCCGCCCATGCCCGGATCCGAAAGGAACCACCGCCATGGCCACCACGAACCCCCTGCCCCCGACCGTCGCCGAGCCGTCGCCCTGCAAGCCGTGCGGTGGAACCGGAAACGTCCCGACCACGGTCCGCGTCGGCCGCAAGCGCCGCCCGGTCGGCCAGCAGGACGGCCTTTGCCTCAACTGCTTCGGCTCCGGCAACGACCCCGACGCCTGACCCCTTTCCGCTCCGGGTGCTGGGCGGTGAACCCCATATCCCGCCCGGCCCCGGCACCACCACAGATTGGAGGTGAACCCCGATGTCCCGAACGATCCGCTTGGATGCCGTGCTGGTTCAGGCTGTGATCGCCGGTGCGCTGTCGTTCTCGCACCTGCATGACCTTGCTGAAGCGGCCGGACAGGACGGCTGGAAAGCCTGGGCCTACCCAATCAGCGTGGACCTGCTCCTGGTCGCCGCCTGGCGCCGGATGCGCACCCACACCGACAACCGCCCGGCCTGGGTCTGGTTCGTCATCGCCCTCACCGCATCCCTCGGCGCGAACATCGCGACCGCCGGAATGCTCGACCTCGGCGACGTCCCGCCATGGCTCCGCATCCTCGTCGCCGGCTGGCCCGCCCTCGCCTTCCTCGGCGGAACACTCCTCGCCCACACCCCCGCCGCTCCACCAGCCGAGACCGAACCCGACCCCGTCGCGGCACCGCTGCCCGCTCCGGCTCCCGAACCGGACCCGGCCGTCACGGTCGAGCGCGCTCCCGAACCGGCCCCGGATCCTGCGCCCGAACTCCTGCCCGTGCCGGCCCCGTCTGCCGTGGTGGTTGCTGTTCCTCCGGCGCTGCTCGATCACGCCCGGAAGGTCGCCGACACCCATCACGCCACGACCGGCACCCGGATCACCACCGAGACCCTGCGCGCCCGCCTCGGTGTTCCCGCCCCGCTCGCCGACGCGATCACTGCCCAACTCGCCTGACAGGAAGGAAGTCCACGTCATGCCGCGTCCAAACCGCTTCACCGACGTGATCCGTATCGGCCCCGTGCGGGTCGGCACGCACTACGACGGCCGGGGCCGGACCAAGCACACCGCCGCTTGCACCGCCCCCGGCTGCAACTTCTCCGTTGACTACCACGGCCGCGCCGCCGCCGAACTCGCCGCCCGTACCCACCGCTGCAACGCCTGAGAGGAGAAACCCATGTTCACCCCGAAATACCCGCACCCGGACACCGCCCCCACCGCAGCAACGTCCCTCGTCCCGCCGCTCACCGGCCTCGTGCACCCGCCGGCCTGCGACTGCCACCACACCCCCGCCACCACCGCCCCGGCCCCGGCGCCCGCCCCGGCCGCTCGGTCCACGGTGCAGCTCACGCCCGGAACTCTCGCCGTCGCTGTCGCCGGCGGAACCGCGGTGGTTCTCGTGGTGGGTGCGGTCCTGGTCTCGATGCTCCTCGCGGTCGCGATCACCGCCGCATCCGTCGCGATCTGCGCGGTCGTCCTGCGCTCCCTGCTCAACAACCACAACGCCCAGCGCTAACAGCCCCCGGGGCGGCTTCCACCGCCAAGTTTCCGCCGCCCCGGGCGCCTTCCCACCTTCCAGATCACGCAGACCCGAAAGGGAGATCCCATCATGCCCGAGAACACCCTGCCCCGGCCGATCTGTGCCCACTGCGACGGCTTCCCCACCGTCGCCATCACCACCGGCCAGACCACCCCCAACGGTCACCGCGAAACCGTCACCGCGACCTGCCACCCCTGCAACGGCACCGGCCACACCGCCCCCGCCCGCGCCAATGTCCGGGTCGGGGTGTGATCCCCATGGCCTTCCTGGACTGGAGCGACAAGAAGCACTTCGACGCCACCGGCGACAAGCCGTGCGTGCTCTGCGACAAGCCGACCCCGCTGCGCTCGGACCGTGGGAAGCCCGTCCACAAGGTGTGCGCTGAGGACTGGATCGACAACCACCCGCCCAAGGAGAACCGGTGACGGACACCGCCACTGCGGCGGGCCTGGACCCGGCCACCCTCGCCGACGTGCTGAGGGTGGCCGGGTCCACCGGCTTCGACCGCTGGAACGAGCAGATCCGCCGCACCGGAGGATGCGCACAGCCCATCCACCTCACCGGCGCCACCAAGACCACCGACCGGGCCACCGGCACCCTCCTGCACCACTACACGACCGACACCGAGCCCGGCGGCCGGTTACGCATCGCCTGCGGCAACCGCCGCGCCTCCCGCTGCCCCGCCTGCGCCTGGACCTACGCCGGCGACACTTACCACCTCATCCGCGCCGGCCTCACCGGCGACCCCGACAAAGGCACCCCGCACACGATCAGGGATCACCCGCGGGTCTTCGCGACCCTGACCGCCCCGTCGTTCGGCGCGGTCCACAACCGGCCCGGAAACAACCGGCCCTGCCGCTGCGGCACCCACCACCCCGACAACGCCCCCGAACTCGGCACACCGCTCAACCCCGCCCGGTACGACTACGCCGGCGCCGTGCTGTGGAACAACCACGCCTCCGACCTCTGGCGCTACTTCACGATCTACCTCCGCCGAGAAATCGCCCGACGAGCCGGCCTTACCCAGAAAGCCGCACGCGAACAGTCCCGGCTCTCCTTCGGGAAGGTCGCCGAGTACCAAAAGCGCGGTGCGGTCCACTTCCACGCGGTGATCCGCTTCGACGGACCCGACGGCCCGGACTCACCACCCCCGGCCTGGGCCACCCTCGATCTCCTGGACCACGCCATCCATTCGGCTGCCGCCCGGGTCGAAGTCACCGTTCCGGCCAACCCGGCTGCCGGGATCGCCAACGACTGGGTGCTGCGGTGGGGCACACAACTCGACGTCCAGCCCATCGGCGCGTTCGGCAACGGCGAAGACCTCACCGAGCAAGCCGTTGCCTCCTACGTCGCCAAGTACGCCACCAAAGCAGCCGAGACCACCGGCACCGTGGACCACCGCATCGGCAACAAAGAAGCCCTGATCCTCCTCGACGTACCCGATCATCCCCGGCGGCTGATCGAAGCGTGCCTCGACCTCCACCACGCCTACCCAGACCGCAAGCTCCGCGACTGGGCCCACATGCTCGGCTTCCGCGGCCACTTCTCCACCAAATCCCGCCGCTACTCCACCACCCTCGGCGCACTCCGGCAGGTCCGCGCCGACTACCGAGCCAAGCAGCAACGCACCGCCCTCGGCCTGCCCGACCCCGACGACCACCCCGCAGCAACCACGCTCACGCTCGCCCACTGGACTTACGCCGGCCACGGCCACACCCCCGGCGAATCCTGGCTCGCCGCCAACATCCACCGCGACATCCAGCGCAACCGCGACACCGCCCGCGAAATCCGCGCCGAAATCGAACGAAGCGAACAGGACGAGGTGTACGGATGAAGCGG
Organism: Streptomyces sp. NPDC057287; assembly: GCF_042667905.1. Taxonomy (NCBI): domain Bacteria; kingdom Bacillati; phylum Actinomycetota; class Actinomycetes; order Kitasatosporales; family Streptomycetaceae; genus Streptomyces; species Streptomyces sp. NPDC057287. Next base: position 10,508 of record NZ_JBHUYV010000038.1, read on the forward strand.
CCGCTACCCACCCGATACCTGACCCCGGTAGACCTCGCTGACCTCGTCGGGGTGCCTCTCGAAACCGTCTACCAGTGGCGACGCAAGCGCACTGGCCCCCGCGGATTCCGCGTCGGCCGCCATCTGCGCTACGACCCCGAAGACGTACGCGCCTGGGTCGAGTGCTTGATGGAAGGGGCGGACACCTGATGGCCGGTCACATCCAGGACCGCTGGTACAAGACCGAGATGGGTCTGCACGGAAAGCCGGTCAAGACCAAGAGCGAGCGCCACGGGGCTGGTCTCCGGTACCGCGCCCGCTACGTCGGCCCGGACGGTACGGAGAAGTCCAAGAGCTTCCCCGACCGTCAGAAGCGTCTCGCGGATCAGTGGCTCGCTCAAGTCGAGGCGGATATGGCCCGGGGCCAATACATCGACCCGCGGGCGGCCCGCATCACCTTCCAGCAGTACGCCGATGAGTGGGTGCGAACACAGGGAGCGGACCCCAACACTCAGGCATCGATGGAATCGCAACTTCGGCTTCACGCCTTCCCCTACCTGGGTACGCGTCCGCTCGGCTCCTTCCAACCGGCGCACATCCGCGACTGGATTCGTCAGCTTCAAGCGAATGGTGTCCGCGGTTCTTATGCTCGGACGATCTACTCCAATGTACGAGCCGCCCTGAGCGCCGCCGTCGATGACGGTCACCTCCCACGCAATCCGTGCGCCGCTAGGTCGGTCCGTCCGCCCACTGTCGACGCCAGGCGCGTCATCCCCTGGACGCCGGAAAGGGTCTTCTCGGTACGGGAAGCCATGCCGGACCGCTATCAAGCGATGGTCGATCTCGGTGGTGGCTGCGGGTTAAGGCAAGGAGAGATCTTGGGTGTCTCTGTTGATGCGATCGACTTCGAGTCGGACACGCTGCATGTCGTCCAGCAACTCAAGCTCAGTCGCAGCAAACCGGTCTTCGCACCGCCTAAGGGCGGCAAACTTCGAGACGTCCCGCTTCCAGCCCCTGTCGCCGACGCCCTGCGGGCCCACATGAAGCGTTTCCCGTCGGTCGAGGTTACGTTGCCGTGGAAGACCGCGGACGGGCCGCTCGTGACCAAGCACCTGATCTTCTTCGGTCCGCGCGGTGGTCACGTCTGGCGTACTTCACTCAACGACGAAGCGTGGAAGCCGTCGTTGGCCGCTGCCGGCATCATCCCGGTTCCCGAACGGGGCAAGCCGTACGCCGAGTCGCGAGAGAACGGAATGCACGCTCTGCGCCACTTCTATGCATCGGTCCTCCTGGATGCCGGGGAGAACGTCAAGGCTCTCGCTGAGTACCTCGGCCACTCGGACCCTGGGCTGACGCTCCGCGTCTATGCGCACCTCATGCCCTCCAGCCAGGAACGCACGCGGTCGGCTGTGGCCGCTGCCTTTGCCACGGCCCGATCGAGCACCTGACGGCCCAGCCACGGCCCCAGGGTAAAAACGAGCCCCCTACTCGCGGAGAAACCGCAGGTAGGGGGCTTGTTTTGGTCGAACTACTTCTTCTTGCCCTGG
>NZ_JBHUYV010000039.1:0-7098 GCF_042667905.1 Streptomyces sp. NPDC057287
CCCGACGCCACCACCCAAGACGCCCGCCACTACGTCCACACCGCCCTCTCCACCAACAGCACCGCCACCCTCAACCACGCCAAAGACCACGCGGAAGGGCGCTGATGGCGGTGTCCAACGTGCTGTCCCTCGGTGAGGGGGAGCTGCATCTGTGGCTGCTGCCACCGCCGCTCTCGCCCCGCGACGTGCCGATAGGCGAGCTGGACGCCCTGGAGCAACGGCGTGCCGCGGCCTACGTCGCCGCCGAGAACCAGCGGATGTACACGGCGGCGCATGTGGGACTGCGCCGCGTGCTGGCGGTGTACACCGGCGTCGAGCCGCGCCTGCTCTCGATCGCCGGCGAGCGCTACGACGGGGAGGGCGGCCGCCACGGCCGGCCGCGGGTGCTGGGGATGCCGGGCGCCCCGGAGTTCTCCCTGTCGCACAGTCACGGGCTGGCCGTGGTGGCGGTGACCGAACCCCGGGTCGGCGCCGACGTCCAGCGCCTCCCGTCCGACGCGACGGCCGAGGCCTGTCTCCCCGCTCTGCACCCGGCGGAGCGGGAGGAGCTCGGCCGGATGTCCGTCACCGAGCGGACCAAGGCGTTCGGCAGGCTGTGGACACGGAAGGAGGCCTACCTCAAGGGCCTGGGGACCGGGCTCGGCCGGGGAGTGCACCTCGACTACCTGGGCGAGTACGGGACGGGAGAGAGGCCCGACGGCTGGGTGGTCGGCAATCTCCCGCTGTGCGGGAGCCATGTGGCCGCGGTCGCGGTCCTGGGCAGCGGGGACCGGCGCGTCCTCATGCGCTCCGTACCCGAAGCCCTTCTGTACGCCCGTGACGCGGCCGACCGGCTCGCCACGGTGGAGCCGGGCCTGCACACCCTGCTGCGGGACGTCGCCGGCGCCCGGAGCGCCCCCCGGGCGGCCTGAGGCAGAGCGGCACGAACACGCAAGCACCGAGGGGCCGGGGATGATCCCCGGCCCCTCGGTGCTTGTGCCGTACGGCCGCCGCTACGGCAGCCCGTGCCTCAGGCCGCCCGCGCCTCCGGCCGTGCGGCGGAATGCCAGGTGCGCGGGCCGTCGAAGACGGAGCCCCGGTCCGGGCGCTGCCACAGGGCGACCGCCTGCTGGCGGCGGGCCATGTCGTCCGGCTCGGCCCCCGCCGAGGCGGCGCGGGCCATCAGGACCGCGGTGAGGGCGGCCAGTTCCTCCGGGGAGACGTTCCCCTTGACGACGCACAGCGAGAGGCCGGTGGGCTGGTTGTCCATGTCTGCTCCTCGGATCACTGGGGCGGATTGCCGTGCTTGCGGCGCGGCAGGTCGGCGTGCTTGGCGACGAGCATGGACAGCGAGCGCGCGAGTGCCGACCGGGTGTCCCGGGGGTCGATGACGTCGTCGACCAGGCCGCGTTCGGCTGCGTAGTACGGGTGGACGAGCTCCTCCCTGTACTGCTCGATCTTCTCCTGGCGCATGGCCTCGGGATCGTCGGCGGCGGCGATCTCCCGGCGGAAGACCACGTTGGCCGCGCCCTCCGCGCCCATCACGGCGATCTCGTTGGCCGGCCAGGCCAGCGCGATGTCCGCGCCGATCGACCGCGAGTCCATGACGATGTACGCGCCGCCGTACGCCTTGCGCAGCACGACGGAGACGCGGGGCACGGTCGCGTTGCAGTACGCGTACAGCAGCTTGGCGCCGCGCCGGATGATGCCCTCGTGCTCCTGGTCGACGCCCGGCAGGAAGCCCGGTACGTCCACCAGCGTGACCAGCGGGATGTTGAACGCGTCGCAGAACTGCACGAAACGCGCGCCCTTCTCGCTCGCCCTGATGTCCAGGACGCCCGCCATCGACGCGGGCTGGTTGGCCACGATGCCCACGGTGTGCCCGTCGATGCGGGCGAGCGCGCAGACGATGTTCTGCGCCCAGGCCGCGTGCACCTCCATGAAGTCGCCGTCGTCGACGAGTTCCTCGACGACGCCCCGGATGTCGTAGGAACGGTTGCCGTCGACGGGCACCAGGTCGAGGAGGGCGTCGCCGGGGCGGTCGGCCGGGTCCCCGGTGAGCACCACGGGCGGCAGGTCCCGGTTGTTGGAGGGCAGCAGGGAGATCAGGTAGCGGACCTCCGCCAGGCAGGTCTCCTCGTCGTCGTGGACGAAGTGGACGGCACCCGACGTCCCGGCGTGCACGTCCGCGCCGCCGAGGCCGTTCTGGGTGATCTCCTCACCGGTGACCGCCTTCACGACGTCCGGGCCGGTGATGAACATCTGGGAGATGTCTCGGACGGCGAAGACGAAGTCGGTCAGGGCGGGGCTGTACGCGGCGCCGCCCGCGCACGGGCCGAGCATCACGCTGATCTGCGGGATGACACCGGAGGCCCGGGTGTTGCGCTGGAAGATCCCGCCGTACCCGGCGAGCGCGGAGACGCCCTCCTGGATACGGGCGCCGGCACCGTCGTTCAGCGACACCAGCGGAGCGCCGGCCGAGATGGCCATGTCCATGATCTTGTGGATCTTCGTGGCGTGGGCCTCGCCCAGCGCCCCGCCGAAGACCCTGAAGTCGTGCGCGTAGACGAACACGGTCCGGCCCTCGACCGTGCCCCAGCCGGTGACCACGCCGTCCCCGTACGGCTTCTTCGCCTCCAGGCCGAAACCGGTCGCCCGGTGCCGGCGCAGCGCCTCCACCTCGGAGAAGCTGCCCTTGTCCAGCAGCAGCTCGATCCGCTCGTGCGCGGTCAGCTTGCCCTTGGCGTGCTGGCGTTCGGTGGCACGGGGGTCCAGCCCGTGCCTGGCCTCGTCCTTGCGGGACTCCAGTCCGGTGAGCCGTTCGGTCAGTGCTTCGGATATCGCGGGCGGCATGTGCGGGTCTCCTGTCTGTAGCGGCGGTGGCACGGGCAGCGGGTGCCGGGCCTGGATGCCCTCCCGGGGGCCGTTCGCGGTGTCAGGCCGGCGTCCCCGCGCGGGCCAGGCACTCCTCGAGGAAGGCCAGGGCACGCAGGTGGTAGGAGCGGGCGGCCCAGCCGAGACTGATGTTGTGGCCAGCCTCCGGCTGCCGGTCGACGGTGACGAAGGGCGAGGCGGTGAACAGGCCGGCGAGTTCGGCCAGGTCCTCCTCGCCGTGGCGCCACCACAGTTCGCGCTCGGCGAAGGTGAGCCGGACCGGGACCGGGACCCGGGCGGCTGCCGCGGTGAAGCTCGCCGGCCAGCGAGCCGCCTCCGCCCGCTCCCGCACCGGCATCGGCGCGACGAGGGGGGCGGCGTCACGGAAGGTGTTCGGCGGATAGAAGCGCAGGGCGCCCCAGTTCCGCTTCCAGTGGCCGTGTCGATGGGGGTCGCGCAGGTCACTCGTGTCGACGGCGTAGTCCCGGCCGCAGCCGGAGACGTCCATCCCGAGCAGGGGCGGCGCACCGCCGTCCCGGGCGGCCTGGTCGGCGGCGTAGGTGAGGGCGAGCTTCCCGCCGAAGGAGTGCGCGACGAGGAAGACCCCGGCCCCGGTCGGATAGCGCCCGGCCAGGTGGGCGAGCGCGGCACCCAGTGCCTCCGACTGCCCCGACAGGTCCTGCCCGTACGGCAGATGGGCTGCCGACAGGCCGTATCCGGGCCGGTCCACCGCGACGACCGTGTAGCCCAGAGCGGCACCGAGCGAGAGGAGGGAGACGTCGGGATGGGCCTGGCCGTCGAAGTAGCCCGCCCGCATGCCGCCGCCGTGCACCGCGACGACGGTCGCGCGCGGTGTGCCCGTCGGCTGGGCTATCAGGGCGGACAGGCGGCAGGGGCCGGCTTCCAGAACGACCGGCCGGACCCCGGGCGACATCGCCGTCACGGTGGGCGGCGCGACGGCCGGGGCGTTCACCGCACGGCCCGGGTGGTACGGGTGAGCTGTCGAGCGCGGCTCATGGTCTCCTCCTCGTAGGGGTGGCCGGGCAGGGGCGGCGCAGCCGTGAAACGGACGGCGTTCAGGCAGGGGTGCCGAACCAGCGGTGCAGGGCCTCTCCGAGCTCCTCGGGGCTCGCACCCGCCCAGGCGACATAACCGTCGGGACGGACCAGGACGGCCGTGGCCCCCGCGAAGACGTCGGGGTCCTGCGGCACACCGGTGACGAGCGACACCCGGTCCTTCCAGCCGGCCGCCGCCTCCCGCACGCCGGGGTCGTCCGCCAGGTCCAGGACGAGCCCCTGTGCCGGGTGCAGCAGCGTGGGCGTGCCGACGGGGCCGGACGCCGTCGTCAGGACGCGCGGCGGAAGCCGGCGTCCGAGCAGCGGATGCCCGCCCTCCCCGAGGTCGTATCGGACGTCGAGGTGACTGACCACACCGGCGAGGAACCGCTTGACCGGGTCCAGCTCGATGAGGCCGGCGAAGAGGGCGCGCAGCGGCTCCGACTCGGCGCCGCCGAGGAAGACCGTGCCCTGCGCGAGGGTGTTGGCCAGCAGGCGCTCACCCGCCGGGTGACGCTCGCCGTGGTACGTGTCGAGCAGCCCCTCGGGCGCCCAGCCGCGCACCACCGCGGCCAGCTTCCAGCCGAGGTTGACGGCGTCCTGGACCCCGGTGCTCAGCCCCTGTCCGCCGGCCGGCAGATGGATGTGCGCGGCGTCGCCCGCCAGCAGCACCCGGCCGCGCCGGTACTCGGAGGCCTGCCGGGTGGCGTCGCTGAACGAGCTGACCCAGTCGGCGCTGCCGCCGGATATGTCCTCCCCGGTCAGACGCTTCCAGGCCGCCGCGACCTCCGCGAAGTCCGGCGTCGTGCTCCGGTCCGCGGGCGGTGCGCCGTGCTCGCACACGATGATCCGGTCCACGCCCTCGGCGAGGGGCGCGGCCATCACCATCCCGGCCGGTACCCGCTCACCGAGGAACCGCGGCGGGATCGCGCAGCCGACCACGTCGGCGAGGTACATCCCGCGCGTGGCGTCGGTGCCCGGGAAGGAGAAGCCGGCGGTCCTGCGGACGAGGCTGTGCCCGCCGTCGGCGCCCACCAGGTAGCGGGCCCGCAGCCGGCGTTCGCCGTCCGGTGTGTCCGCGGTGACGGTGACCCCGTCCGCGTCCTGGGAGAGGTCGAGCAGTTCCCAGCCGCGCCGGATCTCCGTGCCGAGCTCCAGAGCCCACTCCTCCAGGACCGCCTCGGTCCTGGACTGCGGGATGCCACGCGCCCCGAAGTGGGCGTCCTCCAGCGTGGTGAAGTCGAACTGCACCCCGCCGAAGTGGCCCATCGGGCTCGTCTCCAGCCCGCCGAACCGCGGCACGAGGCCGCGCTGGTCGAAGGATTCCAGCGCCCGGGCGGTGAAGCCCAGCCCCCGGGACTGCCCGGTGGGGCGCTCCAGGCGTTCGAGGACGATGACCTCAGCGCCTCCCAGCCGCAGCTCCCCTGCCAGCATGAGCCCGGTGGGCCCCGCGCCGGCGATGATTACGTCGGCGTCCGTGACGTCGGCATCCATGGATGTGCCTTCCTGGTTCCTGCCGTCGTCTCAGCGTGCGGCAGCGGTTTCGGTGGACTGGTGCGGGGCGGTGCGGGTGCGGTCCGGTTCTCCGAACCAGCGGCGCAGCGCGCGGTGCAAGGAGGGATCGCCGGTGCTCCGGCCGGCCCAGGCGACGTATCCGTCGGGCCGTACGAGCAGTGCGTCACCGGCGCTCAGCGGGGAGCCGGGGACCGGCCGTGCGGTGACCCGATCGACCCGGGCGGCGCTCCACGCGGGGGCCGGCTCCGTCTCCGCGCCGAGGTCGAGCAGCAGGCCCCTGCCGCCGCGGAGCAGCTCCGCGGTGCGGATCGTGGCGCCGCTCCCCGCGCCGTGGCGTGTCAGCTCGGCGGGGGGCAGCCGGAGACCGGACAGCGGATGGCCGCCGCCCTCCGCCAGGTCGTAGCGGACGGCCAGCCCGCTGATCGCCCCGGCCAGCCGGGTCCGTACGTCGTCGAGGGCGACCAGCTCGGCCACCACCGCGCGGACCGGTTCGATCTCCGGCCCGCCGAGGAGCAGTTGGGTCTGCGCACGGATATTGGCCAGGACGTCGGCGCCGACCGCGTGGCGCTCGGTGTGGTAGCTGTCCAGAAGGCCTTCCGGCGCGTCGCCGCGGACCTCGGCGGCGAGCTTCCAGCCGAGGTTGAAGGAGTCCTGCACGCCCAGGTTGAGGGCCTGGCCGCCGCTGGGCATCTGCTGGTGGGCGGCGTCCCCCGCGAACAGGACGCGGCCGTGGCGGTACCGCTCCAGCTGGCGGCCGGCGTCACCGAACGCGTTGACCCACAGCGGGGCCCCGTGGCTGATGTCCTCGCCCGTGACGCGCTTCCACGTCTCGGCGACCTCCGTGAAGTCCGGGGCGCCGGAGCGCCGGCGGGCCGGCCTGCCGAACTCGTGCACCATCACCCGGGTGACCTCGTCGCGGGTGGCGGAGATGGCCAGGCCGTCCGGCAGCCGCTGGAAGCGCCGGTCCGGTGTCCGCACTCCGGAGACGTCTGCGCGCAGCAGTTCGCGCCGGGCGTCGCTGCCGGGGAAGTCCGCCCCGACGAGGCGCCGCACGGTGCTGTCCTCACCGTCGCAGCCGACCAGGTAGCGGGCGGAGACCCGGACCGGGCCGGCCGGTCCGAGGGCGTCGGCCGTCACACCGTCGGCCCCGGCGGTCAGTGCGGTCAGCTGGTGGCGCCGTCGCAGGTCCGCACCGAGCTCGGCGGCCCGGTCCTGGAGGATCTCCTCCGTACGCCGCTGGGGCACCTTCCACTGGCCGGGGTGGGAGCTCGGCAGGGTGAGGTCGAGCCCGATGCCGCCGAAGTGGCCGCGCGGCTCGCACGGCGGTGTGCCGAGCACGGCCAGCAGGCCGCGGCTGTCGAGGATCTCCATCGTGCGGGCGTGGAGGGTGCTGGCCCGTGATTCGGTGGTGGGCCCGGGGCGCTGGTCGACGACCAGCACCTCGGCCCCGCCGAGCCTGAGCTCGCAGGCGAGCATGAGTCCGGCGGGGCCGGCCCCGACCACCAGGACATCGGTCCTCAGGGTGTGCACGGTGTCCTGGGCGGCGCCCCGGTGGTCCGCTGCCATGTCAGTACTTCTTCTCCGCGTGGTCTTTGGCGTGGTTGAGGGTGGCGGTGCTGTTGGTGGAGAGGGCGGTGTGGACGTAGTGGCGGGCGTCTTGGGTGGTGGCGTCGGG
>NZ_JBHUYV010000040.1:0-6084 GCF_042667905.1 Streptomyces sp. NPDC057287
CAAGAGATAGTGATCCAAACGGCGATGGGTCACGGCCCAGACCGCAGACAGGGTGAGCCTGGCATCATCCTCGGCCTCTGCGTCCGAGACATCTGCATGGCGAAGTCGAAGCTCCTGCTCAAGATTCGCTTCGGCCCGACGTACCCGCTCCCGCGTAGGGGAAACCGTCTCAGGATCGGGCCTCCAGCCTACAAATTCGACTGCCACGCCCGAGAAAAGAATCCCAAAGACAAGTATGAGGACCGCCGGCAATAGCGACCCAGGGCTAGCCCCCTGGATAATCCGAACCAGAAAGATCATTCCGGGCACGCCAACAGCAAGTGCAAATATGGTTATAAGCCTACGGCGCCGCCCCACCTTACGGCCCTCGCGGCTGCTTCCACCCTCGAACGATGAGCGATCGCTGAATTCTGATTCTGTCAAGATTTCACGCGCGGGCACAGTTATCGTATAAGTGCCCGCCCTCACTGCAATTTGCCCGTCTGCCGCAATATTACGGCCTGCGTTCTTTTCAACCTCGATGACGCCAAGCTGCTTTCCTTGTACAGCAACACAGTACGCCCGAAAATCTGGTACGGGAGTAAGACGCCTCCGCACGGACTCGACTACGCGCTGGAACGAGTCGACCTCTACGCCTATCAGACTTTCTGGGCCTGAGCCTTGACGGTCATCCACGCCAACAATTACTGTACCGCCGCGTGTATTAGCGAAGGCAGCGATGGTCCTCGCGAGTACGCGCGGCAGCACTCTCGAATGTTTGAATTCAAGGTCGACTCCTTCTGGGCATTGAAGGAGGGCCTCGATCTCTTCCGGCGTCACCATGACGTGAGACTAGTGGCTCCCACGCACGTTGCGTGGCCCGACTGCGCACTTGGTAACAGCTGGGCCGTGGCTGGGCCGTGCCAAGGCACCCGACGATAACCAACGCTGACAGATGCTGATAGCTCAACAGCAGGTCAGGAGCGTTGAAGGCACAGGAACCGCAGGCCAGAAGACCGGCGAGTCACTTCTTCGGCTTCTGAGATTTCCGCAGGTCAGCGACCTATGAACTCTCGTGGGCCGTCTCGGGGCCGTCATTGGCGATCGGGGCGGCCCACACTGCGTCCACGGCTGCTCGCGTACGCGTCTGACTGGCTGGCATGAGGTGCGTGTAAGTCCGCAGCGTGAAGCCCGGATCATGGTGGCCGAGGTACTCGCTCAGGGCCTTGATGCTTTCCCCGGCGTCCAAGAGCACGGATGCGTAGAAGTGCCGTAGCGCGTGCATCCCGTTATCCCTCCCGTTGGCGATACCAGCAGCACGGAGACCAGGGCGCCACTGCCGATCGTTGAAGCGATTCCGGTTCAGAGAAAAGCCTTCGGGACTCCGGAAGATCAGAGAAGCGGTGATCGGCGGGCCGTCCAAGGACTTCCAGGGCAAGGTGACCTCCGCCGCCGGGTACTGCGTGAGGTGGCCGGCCAACGCGAAGGCGATGGACTCTGGCAGAGGAACTTCCCGCTCCTTGCCGCCCTTGGGCGGGGCGAATACGGGCCGGTTGTGTAGAAGCTTCACCTGTCGGACCACATGCACGACACCCCCGAGGAAGTCGACATCCTCGACAGCCAAGCCGAACACCTCCCCCTGCCGAAGACCGCACCCGGCGGCGGGGTCCACAAGTGCCCGATACCGCTCAGGCAGCGCAGCCCGCACGGCCATAACCCGGTCAGCGGACCAAGGCTTGACCTTGCGCGGGTCGAGGCGGGGTGCCTTCACCGACCTTGCTCTGCATGGATTCGCCCGGATCAACCGGTCTTCGACGGCAGCCGTGAAAACTGTGGAGACGTGAGCGAAGATGCCGCGCCGGTACGCCGCCGAGAGCCCTGCGTCCTCAAGGATTCGCATCCACAGCCGAATGTGTGTCGGGTTGAAGGAACCGATGGGGCGCTTGCCGATGTGCGGGAGCGCGTGGAGACGCAACCGCATCTCGACGGACTCCCGAGTGGACGGGTCTGTCATCTGCGTGTTCATCCACTTCGTGGCGTACTGCTCGAAGGTGGCCTTACCGGCCTCCGGAGCGATGTAGTCGCCACGCGACATGTCGGCCTCGATATTCGCCAACCAGGTCTCGGCCCTGCGCTTCTGCTTGTCCGGGAAGCTCTTGGACTTCTCGCTGCCATCGGGACCGATGTAGCGGGCGCGGTAACGCATACCGACACCGTGACGCTCGGTCGCAACCTTGACCATCTTGCCTTTCGGCCCAGGCTCGGTCTTGTACCAGCGGTCTTGGATGTGTCCGGCCATCAGACAACTCCCTTATCCATCTGTGCGGCGACCCAGATGCGCACGTCTTCGGGGTCGTAGCGGAGGTGTCGGCCGACGCGGAAGCCGCGGGGCCCAGTGTCTTTGCGGCGCCACTGGTAGACCGTCTCGACCGGGACACCGAGGAGGTCAGCCAGATCGACCGGCGTCAGATAGCGCTCGGGAAGCAGCCGCCTCATGCCCATGCCTCCGACCCGTCGAGGGCTTCGAGTTCGGCGCGTACTTCGCGCACGGTGTCGCGGTTGGTCTGGATGTCTCGGGCGATGGTGGAGGCGAGCCAGGATTCGCCGGGTGTGTGGCCGTGCCCGGCGTAGGTCCAGTGGGCGAGCGTCAGTGTGGAGCCCTCCGGGGCGTCGTCGGGGTCGGGGAGCCCGCGTTCGTGGCGTTCCTGGCGTGCCCGGTAGTCGGCGCGGACCTGGCGGAGTGCGCCGAGGGTGGTGGAGTAGGCGCGGGACTTGGTGGAGAAGTGGCCGCGGAAGCCGAGCATGTGGGCCCACTGCCAGAGCTTGCGGTCCGGGTAGGCGTCGTCCAGGTCGAAGCACGCTTCGATCAGGTGCCGGGCATGGGCGGGCAGGTCGGTCAGCTTGTCGAGTTCGGCCAGCTCTCCGATGCGCCGGTCCACGGTGCCGGTGGTCTCGGCTGCCTTGGTGGCGTACTTCGCGACGTACGCGGCTACGGCCTGTTCGGTCAGGTCGTCGTTCGCGTTGTCCGCGCCGATCTGGCGTACGTCCACCTGAGCGCCCCACCGCAGGGTCCGCGCCGGTTGGTCACCGGAGGACGGGACGGGCACGCTCACACGGGCAGCAGCGGCCTGGATCGCATCCGACAACAAGGCCACGCTGGCCCAGGACGGCGGGGCAGTGTCGGGGCCGTCCGGTCCGTCGAGTCGGACGATCGCGTGGAAGTGCACGGCGCCGCGCTTCTGGAACTCGGCGACCTTCCCGAAGGAGATCCGGCAGGCGTCGGCCGTGGCTTTCTGGGTGAGGCCGGCGCGGGCGGCAACCTCCCGGCGGAGGTAGATGGTGAAGCGGCGCCAGAGGTCCCCGGCGTGGTTGTTCCAGAGCACCGCGCCCGCGTAGTCGTAGGCGGCCGGGTTCAGGGCGGAGCCCAGTTCCGGCGAGCCCTCGGGGTGGTCGGTGCCGCACCGGCAGAGGCCGCGAGTGGGCCGGTTGTGGACCGGGCCGAAGCTGGGGGCGGTGAGCGTCGCGAAGACCTTGGGGTGCGTACGCACCGTGAGCGGGGTGCCCTTGGACTCGTCGCCGGTCAGTCCGGCGCGGATCAGGTGGAAGGTGTCCCCGGCGTAGGTCCAGGCGCAGGAGGGGCACCGGGAGGCACGCCGGTTCCCGCAGGCCACCCGCAGGCGCCCGCCGGGCTCGCCCTGGGTGCTGTAGGAGTAGAGGACCTGCCCGGTCTTGGTGTCACGGGTGGTGGTCATGCCCTCCAGGTGGATGGGGTCCGAGCAGCCACCGGTGCGGCGTACCTGCTCCTGCCACCGGTCGAAGCCAGGAGCGTTGGCCACACGTAAGAGGTCGGCCAGCGTCAGCGGGTCCGTGCCGACAATGGCGGCGGTACCGGCCACAGCCGACGGGTCCACGGGGAAGGAAGTCACTGGTCGTCCTCCCTCGGGTAGCCGTGCCCCAGGGGCGGGTAGAGGCCGCGCACCTTGGCGTCTTCCTCGGCGTAGTGCGCGTCATCGATCACGGTGAAGAACCGGGTGTAGGGGTGTACGTCGTGGGCGTCGAGGTACATGCCGATCTGTTCCGCCCGCTTCTCGTCGGCCATCTCAGCTGCGTGCAAGGCGTCGTCGAAGAAGCTCACGCGGCTGCCTCCACGGAGTCGGAGACCTCAGCGGTCAGACGCTCGGTGTGGGCCTGAAGGCGGGCGCGACCTCGGGCGCTGACGGTGGCGTGTACGACGGAGTCGGTGGTGTGCTCCACCAGTCCGGCACCGTTGCAGGCCCAGCAGAACACCGACAGGTGGTCGTCTTCACCGGCCCAGCCGGATCCGGCGCACTCCGAACAGTCCGCCCACGGGCGAGAGGTCAGGAAGTACAGGCACTCAGCGGGATCGGTGCAGCGTGACTCCGCGCAGGCCGGGCAAGCCCGACCCAACACCGAACGACGCACAACCAGAGCAGAAGCAGTCATGATGGAAGCTCCCTGATGGGACAGGGGGGCGGCGTGTCTGCTTGGCGGCAGGAACGCCGCCCCCAACTGGCTTGAGCCACTTACTGGCTTAAGCTAGTTGACCACGAGGGAGAGCGAGGGTCAAGACGCTAGCTTAAGCCAGTTGGTATGCTCGGCTCATGACCGCATCCGACCGCTCCCCCCAGCAGCCAGCCAGCCGCCGAATCGCTGACGCACTCCGCGCCTCGATCGAGCGGGGTGAGCTGGAGGCCGGCCAGAAGCTCCCGTCTGAGCGAGCCTTGGCGGAGCAGTACGGAGCGGCGCGCAACACCGCGCGAGAAGCCATTCGCGTGCTGGCTGAGCAGGGGCTCGTGACGGCCAAGCATGGTCGAGGCGTGTTCGTACGCGAGCCCCAACGTCTGTTCCGCTTCGGCAGCGACCGGTACTCGATCGCCAACCGAGAGACCGGGCTGACTCCCTTTCGCCTGGAGGCCAAGAAGCAGGGCAAGGTCCCGCGCATCGACGTCCTGAGCATCGCCCGCGAGGTGCCGCCTGCCGATGTCGCCGAGCGGCTCCAGGTCTCAACCGACAGCGAAAGTGTCGTCCACCGTGAGAACCACTACTTCGCTGACGATGAGCCGGTCCAGATCGTCTCCACCTATCTGCGCTGGGAAGAGGCGGAGGGCACTCTCCTCATGCAGGCGAAGTCAGGGCCCAACGGGATCTACGGACGCCTGGAGGGGTTGGGCCACGTGATGACACGGGTGCGCGACGAGATCAGCGCTCGTATGCCTTCGCCCGAAGAGGCCCGGGTACTCGACTTGTTGCCAGGAGTGCCCGTACTCGAAGTGCTGCACACGAGTCTGGATCAGAACTTGGAGCCCTTCGAGGTATCCCGGTACGTACACCGCGCTGACCAAACCGGCCTGCTCTACGAGCTGCCCGTTTCCTAGCCCACCGCTCTGCTGGAGGACCCACGTGGCTGACACCACCATCCGCCCCCTCGAAGACGCCGATGTCCCGGGAGCAGCGGCAGCCCTGATCGAAGTCCACTCGACGGACGGCTACCCGGTGGAGGGTGTAGATGACCCCGAGGCATGGATCACTCCGCCAGGAGTCGTGAAGGCATGGGTAGCACACCGGGACGGCGTGGTGGGGCATATCGCGATCATGAAGGCGGAGGGGGAGGAAGCCGTCGCCCTCTGGCAGCAGCAGAGCGGAGAGGACGAAACTCGCATCGGCGTTCTGGCCCGGCTGTTCGTAGTGCGCAGCGCTCGGAAGCACGCAGTGGGCGAAAGCCTCATGCGCGCAGCCATGGACTACGCCGAGGAGAACGGCATACGCCTTGTGCTCGACGTGATGGACAAGGACGAGGCAGCCATCCGCCTCTACGAACGCTTGGGCTGGCACTTCATTGGCGGAGCCACGCACCAATTTGGAGACAGTCAGCAAATCCCCGCCAAGTGCTACGTCTGGCCCGCCAGCTAGCTTCGGGAAGTTACAGGTTTCTCTACCTCATCAAGGCACCCGGCTGCGCTCCGCTCCGCCGGGCGCGCTTCCCGGCTCTGGCTGCGCCCGCGCTCCTGCCTTCGGCCCGCTCGGCGCTGCCGCCGCCGACGCGCGCCCGCAGTGGATAGGCCCGGAGGGCATGAGACGAGAACC
>NZ_JBHUYV010000041.1:2031-5236 GCF_042667905.1 Streptomyces sp. NPDC057287
GGGGTGATGGGTGGCTGGTCGTTGTTTGAGAACTGCACAGTGGACGCGAGCATCTGTGGCCAAGTTTTTAAGGGCGCACGGTGGATGCCTTGGCACCAGGAACCGATGAAGGACGTGGGAGGCCACGATAGTCCCCGGGGAGCTGTCAACCAAGCTTTGATCCGGGGGTTTCCGAATGGGGAAACCCGGCAGCCGTCATGGGCTGTCACCCGCTGCTGAACACATAGGCAGTGTGGAGGGAACGAGGGGAAGTGAAACATCTCAGTACCCTCAGGAAGAGAAAACAACCGTGATTCCGGGAGTAGTGGCGAGCGAAACTGGATCAGGCCAAACCGTATGCGTGTGATACCCGGCAGGGGTTGCGCATGCGGGGTTGTGGGATCTCTCTTTCACAGTCTGCCGGCTGTGAGGCGAGTCAGAAACCGTTGATGTAGGCGAAGGACATGCGAAAGGTCCGGCGTAGAGGGTAAGACCCCCGTAGCTGAAACATCAACGGCTCGTTTGAGAGACACCCAAGTAGCACGGGGCCCGAGAAATCCCGTGTGAATCTGGCGGGACCACCCGCTAAGCCTAAATATTCCCTGGTGACCGATAGCGGATAGTACCGTGAGGGAATGGTGAAAAGTACCGCGGGAGCGGAGTGAAATAGTACCTGAAACCGTGTGCCTACAAGCCGTGGGAGCGTCGCTGTATGTGCTTGCACATGCAGTCGTGACTGCGTGCCTTTTGAAGAATGAGCCTGCGAGTTAGCGGTGTGTAGCGAGGTTAACCCGTGTGGGGAAGCCGTAGCGAAAGCGAGTCCGAATAGGGCGATTGAGTTGCACGCTCTAGACCCGAAGCGGAGTGATCTAGCCATGGGCAGGTTGAAGCGGAGGTAAGACTTCGTGGAGGACCGAACCCACCAGGGTTGAAAACCTGGGGGATGACCTGTGGTTAGGGGTGAAAGGCCAATCAAACTCCGTGATAGCTGGTTCTCCCCGAAATGCATTTAGGTGCAGCGTCGTGTGTTTCTTGCCGGAGGTAGAGCACTGGATAGGCGATGGGCCCTACCGGGTTACTGACCTTAGCCAAACTCCGAATGCCGGTAAGTGAGAGCACGGCAGTGAGACTGTGGGGGATAAGCTCCATGGTCGAGAGGGAAACAGCCCAGAGCATCGACTAAGGCCCCTAAGCGTACGCTAAGTGGGAAAGGATGTGGAGTCGCAGAGACAACCAGGAGGTTGGCTTAGAAGCAGCCACCCTTGAAAGAGTGCGTAATAGCTCACTGGTCAAGTGATTCCGCGCCGACAATGTAGCGGGGCTCAAGCGTACCGCCGAAGTCGTGTCATTCACACATATAGGGCCAACGCCTGTGTGGATGGGTAGGGGAGCGTCGTGTGCCGGGTGAAGCAGCCGCGGAAGCGAGTTGTGGACGGTTCACGAGTGAGAATGCAGGCATGAGTAGCGATACACACGTGAGAAACGTGTGCGCCGATTGACTAAGGGTTCCTGGGTCAAGCTGATCTGCCCAGGGTAAGTCGGGACCTAAGGCGAGGCCGACAGGCGTAGTCGATGGACAACCGGTTGATATTCCGGTACCCGCTTTGAAACGCCCAATACTGAATCAGGCGATGCTAAGTCCGTGAAGCCGGCCCGATCTCTTCGGAGTTGAGGGTAGTGGTGGAGCCGACGAACCAGACTTGTACTAGGTAAGCGATGGGGTGACGCAGGAAGGTAGTCCAACCCGGGCGATGGTTGTTCCCGGGGTAAGGGTGTAGGCCGTGTGGTAGGTAAATCCGTCACACATTAAGGCTGAGACCTGATGCCGAGCCGATTGTGGTGAAGTGGATGATCCTATGCTGTCGAGAAAAGCCTCTAGCGAGTTTCATGGCGGCCCGTACCCTAAACCGACTCAGGTAGTCAGGTAGAGAATACCGAGGCGTTCGGGTGAACTATGGTTAAGGAACTCGGCAAAATGCCCCCGTAACTTCGGGAGAAGGGGGGCCATCACTGGTGATCCGATTTACTCGGTGAGCTGGGGGTGGCCGCAGAGACCAGCGAGAAGCGACTGTTTACTAAAAACACAGGTCCGTGCGAAGCCGTAAGGCGATGTATACGGACTGACGCCTGCCCGGTGCTGGAACGTTAAGGGGACCGGTTAGTGCACTTTCGGGTGTGCGAAGCTGAGAACTTAAGCGCCAGTAAA
This sequence comes from Streptomyces sp. NPDC057287, assembly GCF_042667905.1. Lineage (NCBI taxonomy): Bacteria > Bacillati > Actinomycetota > Actinomycetes > Kitasatosporales > Streptomycetaceae > Streptomyces > Streptomyces sp. NPDC057287. The sequence continues at coordinate 4,217 of NZ_JBHUYV010000041.1, forward strand.
CGGCGGTGGTAACTATAACCATCCTAAGGTAGCGAAATTCCTTGTCGGGTAAGTTCCGACCTGCACGAATGGCGTAACGACTTCTCGACTGTCTCAACCATAGGCCCGGTGAAATTGCACTACGAGTAAAGATGCTCGTTTCGCGCAGCAGGACGGAAAGACCCCGGGACCTTTACTATAGTTTGATATTGGTGTTCGGTTCGGCTTGTGTAGGATAGGTGGGAGACTTTGAAGCGGCCACGCCAGTGGTTGTGGAGTCGTCGTTGAAATACCACTCTGGTCGTGCTGGATGTCTAACCTGGGTCCGTGATCCGGATCAGGGACAGTGTCTGATGGGTAGTTTAACTGGGGCGGTTGCCTCCTAAAGAGTAACGGAGGCGCCCAAAGGTTCCCTCAGCCTGGTTGGCAATCAGGTGTTGAGTGTAAGTGCACAAGGGAGCTTGACTGTGAGACCGACGGGTCGAGCAGGGACGAAAGTCGGGACTAGTGATCCGGCAGTGGCTTGTGGAAGCGCTGTCGCTCAACGGATAAAAGGTACCCCGGGGATAACAGGCTGATCTTCCCCAAGAGTCCATATCGACGGGATGGTTTGGCACCTCGATGTCGGCTCGTCGCATCCTGGGGCTGGAGTCGGTCCCAAGGGTTGGGCTGTTCGCCCATTAAAGCGGTACGCGAGCTGGGTTTAGAACGTCGTGAGACAGTTCGGTCCCTATCCGCTGTGCGCGTAGGAATATTGAGAAGGGCTGTCCCTAGTACGAGAGGACCGGGACGGACGAACCTCTGGTGTGCCAGTTGTCCTGCCAAGGGCATGGCTGGTTGGCTACGTTCGGAAAGGATAACCGCTGAAAGCATCTAAGCGGGAAGCCTGCTTCGAGATGAGTATTCCCACCACCTTGAGTGGTTAAGGCTCCCAGTAGACGACTGGGTTGATAGGCCAGATGTGGAAGCCCGGTAACGGGTGGAGCTGACTGGTACTAATAGGCCGAGGGCTTGTCCTCAGTTGCTCGCGTCCACTGTGTT
>NZ_JBHUYV010000042.1:0-5073 GCF_042667905.1 Streptomyces sp. NPDC057287
GGAGCCGTTGATGTGGACGGTGTCCTCGAAGGAGAAGGTGACGTCGTCGGTGGCGTGGACCCGCTCGACGTTCTCCTTCAACGCCGCCAGCTCCGAGCGGCTGTTCTTGTCGACCGCCTCGTCGATCCAGAGCAGGTCGTGCGGATCGTCCTCGATCGCGCGGTAGTCGTGCAGCAGCCTCACCCGCGCGGAGTCCTCCCCGAGCGGCTCGATGATCCATGTGCCGCCCATGGCCGCTACCGGGGCGGCCGTGACCTCCTGGCGGAAGGTGATGCGCAGGCCCTCGGGGTCGAGCTCGCGGCGGGACGTCCAGTTCTTCGGCTGTCCGTTGGCGGTCGCCCAGATCCGGATCCGCTCCTGCGATCCGTCGGACTCCACCTGGTCCACGTGGATCGTGGGCGGGAAGATCCGCGGCCAGTTGGTGACGTCGGCCAGCAGCCGGTACACGTCCGGCGCGGGCGCGGCGATGGTGATCTCGTGCTCAACCTCGCGGGTTGTCATGGGACTTCCTCTTCGGGATCTCGGATGCGTGGGCACCCTCGGTGTGCGGATCAGAAGTTGCCGAGTCCGCCGCAGACGTTGATGGCCTGGGCGGTGACGGAGGCGGCGGTGTCGGAGGCCAGGTAGGCGACCATGCCCGCGACCTCCTCCGGGGTGGAGTAGCGGCCGAGCGGGATCTTGGACTGGAAGCGGTCGAGGATCGCGTCCTCGGAGGTGTCGTACGCGGCGGCGTAGCCGGCCCGGACCCGCTGGGCCATCGGCGTCTCGACGTAACCGGGGCAGACGGCGTTGACCGTGATGCCGGTGGGGGCGAGCTCGTTGCCCAGGGCCTTGGTGAAGCCGACCACCCCGTGCTTGGAAGCGGAGTACGGGGCGCCGAGCACCACGCCCTGCTTGCCGGCGGTGGAGGCGATGTTGATGATCCGGCCGCGGCTCCTGTGGCGCATGCCGCCGGTGTTGAGCACTTCCTTGGTCAGGCGGAACACGCTGTTGAGGTTGGTGTCGACGACGTCCGCCCACAGCGCCTCGTCGATGTCGGCGGTCACACCGCCACCGGACCGCCCGGCGTTGTTGACCAGCACGTCGACGCTCCCGAACCGGTCGACCGCGGCCTGGACGAAGGCGGCGGCGGACGCGGAGTCGCGCACGTCCAGGACCGTTCCGTCGGCCTCCAGCCCCTCGGCCTGGAGCTCCTTCACCGTCGCGGCGACGTTCTCGGCGTTGCGCGCACCGATGAAGACCCGGTGCCCCTGGGCGCCCAGCGCCCGCGCGCTGGCGAGGCCTATGCCACTGGTCGCGCCCGTGATCAGGGCGACCCGCTTCTCCTGCAACGACATGTCTCTTCTCCGTCTGCTCAGTGAGTGGTTCGTCTGGTTCCGTGTGTGGTTCGTCCGGGCGGCGCGGACCGTGGGGTCCGCCCCGCCCGGACGCAGGGAAGGTGCGGCGGCGGGCCGGCTCAGGCGGCGTTCGGGACCGCCAGGAGGTGCTCGTTGACCGCCGCGATCAGCGCGCGTGGGGTGTCGGCGTCGGTGAGCAGGTCCTCGTCCAGGACGATCCCGTACTCGCGCTCGATGCGGCTGCCGGTCTCCAGCAGGGCGAGGGACTCGTATCCGAGCGCCTCGAACTGGACGTCGAGGATGTCCCCGTCGAGGTCGACGCCCTCGTCCGCGCCGGCGCCCTCCAGGAGGATGCGGCGCAGGTCGTCCAGGGTGAACTCGTGCGTGGCCATGTGGATCGCCTTTCGTCATGGTTCGTGCGTGGGTGGGCTCCGCGGGCGTGCGGACGTGCGTGGGGGGGTTCCGGGAGGTGCGGGTGGTCGTGGGCGTGCGGGTGCCTCCGGGCGGCGGCCGGTTGGCCGGGCCGCCGGACCGGGGGTGCACGGGTGGGGGAAGCGCCCCCCTGCCCGCGGGCACGGGGGGATGAGCCCGTGGGCGGGGGGCGCGGTCTGTGGGTGGCGGGTACGTCAGTTGGCGGCGCGCACCACGACGGCCGAGTTGAAGCCGCCGTAGCCGCGGGCCACCACGAGCGCGGTGCGCACGTCGGCGGTGCGCGGGTGCTCGGTGACCAGGTCGAGGCCGTACTCGGCGGCCGGCCGGGTGTTGACCGTCGGAGGGATCAGTCCCTCCTCGATCGCCAGCAGGGCGGTGGCCACGTCCAGCGGCCCCGCGCCGGAGTAGAGCCGGCCCGTCATCGTCTTGGGCGCGGTGACCGGGACACCGCCCTCGCCGAACACCTTCACGATGGCCTCCGCCTCGATCCGGTCCAGCTCGGGCACCCCGGCCGCGTCCGCGAAGACCACGTCCACGTCTCCGGGTCGTACGCCCGCGTCGTCGAGGGCGAATTCGATGGCCTTGCCCAGCGCGGGCTCGCGCCCGCTGCCCGGCGCCGCGTCGAAGGTCGCGCCGTAGCCGACGATCTCTCCGTAGACGCGCGCTCCGCGTTCGCGGGCCGAATCGGCCGACTCCATGATCAGGATCGCGCCGCCCTCGCCCGGCACGTAACCGGACGCATCGGCGTCGAAGGGCAGGAACGCCCGGGTCGGCTCGTCGCTGGTGCTCAGCCGCTTGGCGGCGAGCTGCGCCACCCAGCCCCAGGGGCAGATCGACGCGTCGACACCGCCGGAGACGATCATCCGGGTGCCCTTGCGGATCAGCCTGCGGCCCTGCGCGAGGGCGTCGAGACCGCCGGCCTCGTCGCTGACGATCACCCCGCTGGGGCCCTTGAGCCCGTTGCTGATAGAGATCTGGCCGCTGTTGACGGCGTAGAACCAGGCGAAGGACTGGTAGGCGCTGACGTACTGGCTGCCCTGGCTCCACAGCTTCTGCAGCTCGTTCTGGCCGAACTCGAAGCCGCCCGAGGAACTGGCCGTCACCACGCCCATGTCGTACTCGGCGAGGCCCTTCGGGTCCACACCGGCGTCGGCGAGCGCCCACTCCGCGGCGACCAGCGCGAGGCGGGTCATCCGGTCCGTCTGCGGCAGCATCCTGCTGGGGAGCAACTCCTCGGCGGCGAAGCCGGGGACCTCCCCCGCGAGGGTCGCCGGGTAGGACGAGGAGTCGAACCGGGTGACCCGGCCTATGCCGTTCTTACCGGCCCGGGTGGCGGCCCAGTAGTCCCGCGTGCCGAGACCGGTGGGCGCGGTGATGCCCAGGCCGGTCACTACGACTGAGGTGGTCATGCCGCACTCCTCTCGGGGCGCGCCAGCACCATGGCGCTCTGGAATCCGCCGAATCCGCTGCCGACGGTGAGCACCGCGTCGGTGAGCTGCTCACGCGCCACCAGCGGTACGTAGTCGAGGTCGCACTCCGGGTCCGGGGTGTGGAGGTTCGCCGTCGGGGGCACGACGTTGTGCTCCATCGCCAGCGCGGAGGCGGCGATCTCGATCGAGCCGATGGCCCCGAGCGAGTGCCCCACCATCGACTTGATGGAGCTGACCGGGGTGCGGTAGGCGTGGTCCCCGAGGCTCCGCTTGAAGGCGGCGGTCTCGTGCCGGTCGTTCTGCTTGGTGCCCGAGCCGTGCGCGTTGATGTAGTCGATCTCGGTCGGGTTCATCCGCGCCTCGCCGAGGGCGACGTCGATCGCCTCGGCCATCTCCTTGCCGTCCTGGCGCAGACCGGTCATGTGGTACGCGTTGGAACGGGTCGCGTAGCCGGCGATCTCGGCGTAGATGTGCGCGCCGCGCTTCTTCGCGCTCTCCAGCTCCTCCAGGACGAAGACAGCCGAACCCTCGCCCAGGACGAAGCCGTTGCGGGTGCTGTCGAAGGGCCGGGAGGCGTGCTCCGGATCGTCGTGCCGGGGCGTCGTCGCCTTGATCGCGTCGAAGCACGCCATCGTGATCGGGGAGATCGGGGCGTCCGAGGAACCGGCGATCATCACGTCCACGGAACCCTCGCGGAGCAGGTCGACGGCGTGGCCGACCGAGTCGATGCCGGAGGTGCAGCCGGTGGAGACCACGGTGCTCGGGCCCTGCGCGCCCACGGCCCAGGCGACCTCGGCCGTGAAGGAGCTGGGCACCAGGTAGTTGTAGAGGTGCGGCACCGCGTATTCGTGGTCGACCAGGTGCAGCCGGCCGCCGTCGCTGACCACGTTGTACTCCTCGTCGAGGCCCATCGTCGCGCCTACGGCGCTGCCGATGGTGACGCCGACGCGGTACGGGTCGTACGTGGCGAGGTCGATGCCGCTGTCGGCGACCGCGCCGCGCGCGGCGACCACGGCGAACTGGGCCGCCCGGTCCATGCGCCGGATCTCCTGCGGCCCCAGCCCGTGCTCCCGCGGGTCGAAGTCGATCTCGGCGGCGACCCGGGAACGGAAGGGGCTCGGATCGAAGAAGGTGATCCCGCGCGTGGCGGTACGCCCGTCACTCAGCAGGTCCCAGAAGGCCTTCCTCCCGACGCCGCCGGGAGCGAGCACCTCGATACCGGTGATGACCACACGTCGGCCGGTCACGCGGACGCCTCCCAGCTGTAGAAGCGCTTCGCCATCGCGTCGGCCGGGGAGCGCCAGGTCGCGGGGTCGTACGCCTCGATCAACGGCTTGAGGTCGTCACTGATCCGCTGGAAGCGCTCGTCGTGCCGCGCCTCCTGTATCTGCCGGCCGCCCTGGTCCTCGTCGAAGTCCTGCAGGTGGAAATACAGGCCCCGGTACTCGAAGAGCTGCCGCCTGCGTGTGCCCATACGGTGAGGCATTTCGGTGGTGTCGAACTCACCGAAAAGCTTGGCGACATCAGCGCTGGAAGCAAGGTCCATACGAGCCACGATCAGAGTGCTGTGCATGCTTTCCCTCTCCTCACTGCTCATCAATTCAATTTCAGTATCCGAGGCCCGTAAGGGGTTTTTCAACGGTGCCTGTGTCAGGGTTCTGTCAGGCCGTGCAAGAATTCCGCAGCCCAATCAAGCGGAATCCCGCTATTCAGTCCTTGATTTCGCAGATCGCGGCGCCGGACGACACAGATGTGCCGACTTCGGCGGACAGGCCTTTGACCGTGCCGGAGCGGTGGGCGTTGAGGGGCTGTTCCATCTTCATGGCTTCGAGGACGACGATGAGGTCGCCTTCCTTGACTTCCTGGCCTTCCTC
>NZ_JBHUYV010000043.1:0-2854 GCF_042667905.1 Streptomyces sp. NPDC057287
ATAGGGACCGAACTGTCTCACGACGTTCTGAACCCAGCTCGCGTACCGCTTTAATGGGCGAACAGCCCAACCCTTGGGACCGACTACAGCCCCAGGATGCGATGAGCCGACATCGAGGTGCCAAACCTCCCCGTCGATGTGGACTCTTGGGGGAGATAAGCCTGTTATCCCCGGGGTAGCTTTTATCCGTTGAGCGATGGCCCTTCCATGCGGAACCACCGGATCACTAAGCCCGACTTTCGTCCCTGCTCGACTTGTAGGTCTCGCAGTCAAGCTCCCTTGTGCCTTTACACTCTGCGAATGATTTCCAACCATTCTGAGGGAACCTTTGGGCGCCTCCGTTACCTTTTAGGAGGCGACCGCCCCAGTCAAACTGCCCACCTGACACTGTCTCCCCGCCCGATAAGGGCGGCGGGTTAGAAGGTCAATACAGCCAGGGTAGTATCCCACCGATGCCTCCACCGAAGCTGGCGCTCCGGTTTCCAAGGCTCCTACCTATCCTGTACAAGCTGTACCAACATTCAATATCAGGCTGCAGTAAAGCTCCACGGGGTCTTTCCGTCCTGTCGCGGGTAACCTGCATCTTCACAGGTACTATAATTTCACCGAGTCTCTCGTTGAGACAGTGCCCAGATCGTTGCGCCTTTCGTGCGGGTCGGAACTTACCCGACAAGGAATTTCGCTACCTTAGGACCGTTATAGTTACGGCCGCCGTTTACTGGGGCTTCAATTCGCACCTTCGCTTACGCTAAGCGCTCCTCTTAACCTTCCAGCACCGGGCAGGCGTCAGCCCCTATACTTCGCCTTACGGCTTCGCAGAGACCTGTGTTTTTGCTAAACAGTCGCCTGGGCCTATTCACTGCGGCTCTCTCGGGCTTGCACCCTAACAGAGCACCCCTTCTCCCGAAGTTACGGGGTCATTTTGCCGAGTTCCTTAACGAGAGTTCTCTCGATCACCTTAGGATTCTCTCCTCGCCTACCTGTGTCGGTTTGCGGTACGGGCACCTCTCACCTCGCTAGAGGCTTTTCTTGGCAGTGTGGAATCAGGAACTTCGCTACTATAATTCGCTCGCCATCACAGCTCAGCCTTCACGGGAAACGGATTTGCCTATTTCCCAGCCTAACTGCTTGGACGCGGATATCCAATACCGCGCTTACCCTATCCTCCTGCGTCCCCCCATTGCTCAAATGGTGAGGAGGTGGTACAGGAATATCAACCTGTTATCCATCGCCTACGCCTTTCGGCCTCGGCTTAGGTCCCGACTAACCCTGAGCGGACGAGCCTTCCTCAGGAAACCTTAGGCATTCGGTGGAGGGGATTCTCACCCCTCTTTCGCTACTCATACCGGCATTCTCACTTCTAAGCGCTCCACAAGTCCTTCCGGTCTTGCTTCACAGCCCTTAGAACGCTCTCCTACCACTGTTCGAAGAACAGTCCGCAGCTTCGGTGATACGTTTAGCCCCGGTACATTTTCGGCGCAGAGTCACTCGACCAGTGAGCTATTACGCACTCTTTAAATGGTGGCTGCTTCTAAGCCAACATCCTGGTTGTCTAAGCAACTCCACATCCTTTTCCACTTAACGTATACTTTGGGACCTTAGCTGGCGGTCTGGGCTGTTTCCCTTTCGACTACGGATCTTATCACTCGCAGTCTGACTCCCAAGGATAAGTCATCGGCATTCGGAGTTTGACTGAATTCGGTAACCCGGTAGGGGCCCCTAGTCCAATCAGTGCTCTACCTCCGAGACTCTTACCTTGAGGCTAGCCCTAAAGCTATTTCGGAGAGAACCAGCTATCTCCAGGTTCGATTGGCATTTCACCCCTACCCACACCTCATCCCCGCACTTTTCAACGTGCGTGGGTTCGGGCCTCCATTCAGTGTTACCTGAACTTCACCCTGGACATGGGTAGATCACCTGGTTTCGGGTCTACGACCACGTACTCAATTCGCCCTATTCAGACTCGCTTTCGCTGCGGCTCCGCATCTTCTGCTTAACCTTGCACGGGATCGTAACTCGCCGGTTCATTCTACAAAAGGCACGCCATCACCCGTTAACGGGCTCTGACTACTTGTAGGCACACGGTTTCAGGATCTCTTTCACTCCCCTTCCGGGGTGCTTTTCACCTTTCCCTCACGGTACTGGTTCACTATCGGTCACTAGGGAGTATTTAGCCTTGGGAGATGGTCCTCCCGGATTCCGACGGAATTTCACGTGTTCCGCCGTACTCAGGATCCACTCAGGAGAGAACGAAGTTTTGACTACAGGGCTGTTACCTCCTATGGCGGGCCTTTCCAGACCTCTTCATCTACCTCGTTCCTTTGTAACTCCGTACAGAGTGTCCTACAACCCCAAGAGGCAAGCCTCTTGGTTTGGGCTGGTCCCGTTTCGCTCGCCGCTACTCAGGGAATCGCATTTGCTTTCTCTTCCTCCGGGTACTTAGATGTTTCAGTTCCCCGGGTCTGCCTTCTCATATCCTATGTATTCAGATATGGATACCACTCCATTACGAGTGGTGGGTTTCCCCATTCGGAAATCTCCGGATCAAAGCTTGCTTACAGCTCCCCGAAGCATATCGGTGTTCGTCCCGTCCTTCATCGGCTCCTAGTGCCAAGGCATCCACCGTGCGCCCTTTCTAACTTAACCGTTAAAAAGAATCACTACGTGATATCTTGCATTACTAATTGAATGTGAATTACTACTGTTATCTAGTTTTCAAAGAACACGTTGGTGGAGCCTAGCGGGATCGAACCGCTGACCTCCTGCGTGCAAAGCAGGCGCTCTCCCAGCTGAGCTAAGGCCCCAAAATGGTCGGGAAGACAGGATTCGAACCTGCGACCCCATGGTCCCAAAC
>NZ_JBHUYV010000044.1:0-2510 GCF_042667905.1 Streptomyces sp. NPDC057287
GGCTCAAGGCTCGGCTCGGAGTGGACGAGATCAGCGACGAAGAGCACGCCGCCGAAGAAGTGGCCGGCGGGGAGGTGGCCGAGCTGGCCGAGTCGGCCTGGAAGATGGTCGTCGCCCACGGCCTCGAAGCCCGAGTCCTCGAAGCCGTCGAACGAGGCGGATTTCCGGCACTCGTCAAGCTCCTCACTGCACACCAAATCTGGGCAGTCAAGAAACTCGCTCCTGACGACACGTCAGAAACCCCTGACGAACCGTCAGAAGACAATGTCGCCTAGGGTTGGAGAAGTGTTTGACCGTTGGTGATCTGTGGGGCGAGAGCATGAAAGGGGGCCATTACACTTGTACCAATGGAGAGGGCTGGATGCCCTCACCGCACGAAGTGGGCACTCGGCCCCCTTTCTTGCTCTCGGAGGGGCCCCACTGATCAGCAACGGTTAAAGACTTCTTCAGCCCGGAACCACAAAAAAAACTCGACCGCCTGCGGCGGAAGCTCCGGCCCCCGCCGGGAACAACGGAAAAGGCCCCCGCCGAATTCGACGGGGGCCTCTTCCAATTCCGCTACTCACGCATCCTCTTGTAGATCGCGGTCCGGCTGACCTTCGCAGCCTTCGAGACCTCTGTCGTGGTGAGGGCCTTCGATTGCACCGCGTGCACGGAGAGTTCGGTCTCCGCCGCCTTCGCCTCCTCCGCCAGATCCGAGAACGCCCGGATCAGGTTCCGATGCCACTCGGCCGGATCACGGGACATGGCCGCGTCGGCATGTCCGAGGTATCCGGCAAGCTCAGAGATCGCTTGCAGCCTCACCTGCATCTTTGTACGGATCTCGGCCGGTACTGACTCCGACATATTCGACCATCCTTGACTACGTCTGGCGATAACCTGGTTGACAACCCCCGTGCATGAGGTTCAGGGTAGAGCACGCAACACCCCGTAGACGAGCGATCGTCACCTGACGATCTGTCACAAGGAGAGATTCATGCCCGCGATCTTCCACGTCGACCAGGCCCGCACCTTCTCGATGGTCATGTTCCTCAGCTCCTCGCCCAAGATGCAGTTCGGCACCCAGCAGCAGGACACCGCCAAGGACGGCACGCCGAAGTGGGAGGTGCAGGTCGTCGCCTCCTTCACCCAGTTCGGCCGGACCGAGAACGAGATCCTCAAGGTCGGTGTCCTCTCGCACCAGGACCCCGCCGCCCCGCTCCAGGGGATGCCGCAGCCGGTCGAGCTGGTCGGCTTCCGGGTCGGTGTCACCCCGGCCGAGAAGCGGACCGACCGCAACGGCAACGAGAAGGTCGTCGGCGGCACTGCCTGGTACCAGGCCGACGAGATCCGCCCCCTGAACGCCGTTCCCACCTCCCGTAAGTCCGCCTCGCAGGAAGGCTGACCGTGTCTGTCACCGACTCCCTGAGCCTGTCTCCCCTGGTCGCCGTCATCGCTCTCGCGGTGCTGGCGGCCTGGGGGGCGGCTCGCCTCTTCATCGCCACCTACCGGTACATCCGGGCGACTCCCCTCCAGCGGGCTCGGATGCGCCATGCCTGGGCCGTCTCCCGCCGCTGGCGTCGCCTCGCCCCGAACGTCGGCCTCGCTCGCGTGGACGAGAACACCAAGGGCCGCAAGGACTGGCAGGGCAAGACCGCCAAGCCCGTCACCGTCGTCCCGAAGATCAGGGTGCTCCCCGAGCCGTGGGGCATCCGGGCCGTCATCAAGACGATCCCGAAGGTCGGGGTCGAGGAAGTCGAAAAGGCCGGCGGTTGGCTCGCGGACGCCTGGGACTGCCAGACCGTGGAAGTCCGCCGACTCAAGGCCGGACTCGTGGAGGTCCGGGGCATCGTCGGCAACCCGCTCGACGAGCACGCGCCGTACGCCTGGCCCGACGCTGACGACTGGGTCCTCCCGATGGGTCACAACCCCTGGATGCGCCAAGTCGCCATCCCGCTACGGCAGTTGAGCGGGATCAAGGTCGCGGGCCTCCCCGGCTACGGCAAGACCATGCTCATGCTCGCCTGGATGGCCTCGCTCGCGAATCGCGCCACCGTGCAGTTCGCCATCTTTGACGGCAAGACCTCCGACGCCCGATACGGCGACTGGGGCCAGGCCGGAGACCGCGCCATGTTCGTCGTCGGCGACAACCCGGAAACCGCCAACCAACGCCTGACCGAACTGGTCCGGCTGCTCAAGGACCGCCCGGCCGCCCTGGTCGAGGAACGGGGGACGCACAAGTTCTGGAAGCACGGGCCGACCGAGACCAACCCGCTCGTCCTGGTGCTCATGGATGAGTGCCACAACTACGCCGACACCAAGGGCCTGACCGGCAAGGACAAGCAGGTCATCGAGTCCAACCAGCGCATGATGCAGACCATCTCCAAGGAGGGTCGCGGGCTCGGCGTCATCGGTATCTTCGGCACCCAGAAGCAGACCGGCGACGCGAACCCGACCGCCGTCAGGGACAACCTGGAGGTCGCCGTCAGCTTCCAGACGTACACCATCGATGCGGCCGAAGCGGACCTCGG
>NZ_JBHUYV010000045.1:0-1836 GCF_042667905.1 Streptomyces sp. NPDC057287
TGGTCGCCTTCTCGTACTCAATCCAGAGGTCAACGACCGCAGCGTCCCCGGTCGCAAGCAGGTACTCGACCATTTCGAACGGCGTCAGACTTCCCAGCTTGCCTTTCTTGAGATCACCGCGAGCGACCTCATTTCCGATGTGGCGTCCGGAGTCCTGAGCCTTAGCGATGTATTCCCCGGCACCTTCGGCAGTCATGACCTTGTCCCACTTGACCCCATGAGTCTTATCGGCCGGGAATCCATGCTTCTTCGTCCAGGCCATCCAGAGCCGTTGCCACCGGGCCATCATGTACGTGAGTTGGATGACATCAGGCTCCGAGTCGAAGCAGACGATCACGTGAAGGTGCGGGTGCCACCCGTTCTTTCCGTAGGTGATTTCCCGCGAATTGATGGTGCCGATCTTGCCGGTGAGCTTCTTTTCACGGTTGGCCATGTTGCCATTTCCGAGTTTCCGGAATGCGTCGTTGAGTGCGTCGAGGAGTTCGGCCAGCGCGTGCCCTTTGGCATGCCGGACGGTGAAGGTGACCATCCAGGCAGAGCCACCCGACATGATCAGGTTGGCGACGCCGACAGCGATCTCGTTGGCCCGCTTGGCGCGGATCTTGGCCGAGCAGACCGGGCAGAGCCAGCCGTTCGCGCAGATGCAGACACCGGAGGTGTAGGCCACCCCGTCACGGACGTGGATCTTGACCCGGTCGACCTTGCCGTTCTGGCCTTGAGCCATGACCCGTCCGCAGGCCGAGAGCCGCTTGACCGTCGTGAACGACCAGATGGCCCGACGGATCTCGAAGCGGCGGCGGCGACGGCAACACGGATCGGTGCCCTTCCCGCATTCGTGCTGGTCAGACCCGGTTTTCCCCGCAGGGGGGGAAACAAAGTCCGTAGTAGTACCAAGGGGGGCGTCCGCCAGGCCGCCAGAGGCGGCCCGGCGCCCCTCAAGGCCTTCGGCAACGGGGCGCCGGGAGACCTGGCGGCCACCCGAGGCCCGCAGGTGTTTCGCGGCCTGTGCTCCATCCAGCGGGAGGACCGGGGGCACGTCGTCATGCGGGGTGGCTACCTGTGGTGCCGAGCCGTCGCCGTGCTCTACCGTGGTCATGAGACGTTCTCCGTTCGCGTTCCAGGTGGCGGAGAGCAGAGGCCCGGCCGTTGCGAGCGGTCCGGGCCTCCGTCGTTCCGTGTGATCCTGTCTCCCGTGGCTGACCGGCGTGGTAGGAACACGCCGGTCGGTCACTTCTGCTTCTGCGGCCCCATGAGGCTCTTGATGACGAGCCAGCCGAGAGCGCACGAGATGGCCCCGATGCCGACCGCGACCGCGACGACGGCGACGGCCAGGAGGACGGCGACGACGAGGGCTCCGGCCCCGCCAGCCGCGACGAGCTGTCCGGCGTGCTGGCGGAGCCAGGAGGGCGCGGGGGCGGCCTGCTGGACGATGACGTACGGGGCGGGCTGCTGGAGGCTCTGAGGGACGCTCAGGGCCTGTCCGGGGCCGATGTGGATCGGTGTAGGTGTGTAGACCTGCTGGGGGCCGTACGGGTCGCTCATCAACTTGCCTTCCGGGCGCGGCGGGTCTTCTTCTGGAGCGGGACGGAAGCGCCGGCGCTTTCGTCGGCGGCGGGAGTCGAGACGTCTACGACGGTGGGGGCAGCCGCGGGGATGACGTCGCGGCGGAGATGCGCGGTCGAGGCGATGAAGCCGGGGAGCTGGTCTTCATCCAGGTCGCCAACGCGGACTCGGTCGTATCGACCGCCCAGGCCGGGGACGCCGGTGACGACGCAGACGCCGACGTTGGTCTCCTTGTCCACGAGCTTCGAGGGGTCGTTGGGCTCGTCCTTGCGG
>NZ_JBHUYV010000046.1:0-1630 GCF_042667905.1 Streptomyces sp. NPDC057287
CCGCGCAGGATGACGAAGGCGACGATGGCCTGGCCGGTGGTTTCGTCGTTCGCGCCGACGACGGCTGCTTCGGCGACGGAGGGGTGGGAGACGAGGGCGGACTCGACCTCGGTGGTGGAGATGTTGTGTCCGGAGACGAGCATGACGTCGTCGACGCGGCCGAGGAGCCAGATGTCGCCGTCCTCGTCCTTCTTGGCGCCGTCGCCGGCGAAGTACTTGCCTTCGAAGCGGGACCAGTAGGTGTCGATGAAGCGTTGGTCGTCGCCCCAGATGGTGCGGAGCATCGAGGGCCAGGGTTCGGTGAGGACGAGGTAGCCGCCTCCGCCGTCGGGGACTTCGCGGGCCTCGTCGTCCACGACCGTGGCGCAGATGCCGGGCAGGGCGCGCTGGGCGGAGCCGGGCTTGGTCTCGGTGACTCCGGGGAGCGGGGAGATCATCATGGCGCCGGTCTCGGTCTGCCACCAGGTGTCCACGATCGGGCAGGTGTCGGCGCCGATGTGTTTGCGGTACCAGATCCATGCTTCGGGGTTGATCGGTTCGCCGACCGAGCCCAGGACGCGCAGTGAGGTGAGGTCGAACTTGGCGGGGATGTCGTCGCCCCACTTCATGAACGTGCGGATCGCGGTCGGCGCGGTGTAGAGGATCGTGACCCCGTACTTCTGCACGATCTCCCAGAAGCGTCCCTGGTGGGGGGTGTCGGGTGTTCCCTCGTACATGACCTGGGTCGCGCCGTTGGCCAGCGGGCCGTAGACGATGTAGGAGTGCCCGGTGACCCAGCCGATGTCGGCGGTGCACCAGTACACGTCGCTCTCGGGCTTCAGGTCGAAGACCGCGTGATGTGTGTAGGCCGCCTGGGTCAGGTATCCGCCGGAGGTGTGCAGGATGCCCTTGGGCTTGCCCGTGGTCCCCGAGGTGTAGAGCACGAACAGGGGCTGTTCGGCGTCGAAGGGCTGGGGTGTGTGCTCGGCGGGCTGGCGTGCGGTGATCTCGTGCCACCACACGTCGCGGCCCTCGTGCCAGGCGGTGTCCTGTCCGGTGCGCCGGACGACCAGGACGTGTTCGACGCTGTCGATGCGTGAGACGGCGTCGTCGACGGCGGGTTTGAGGGCGGAGGGCTTGCCGCGCCGGTAGCCGCCGTCGGCGGTGATGACGACCTTGGCGTCGGCGTCCTGGATGCGGGCGGCGATGGCGTCGGCGGAGAAGCCGCCGAAGACCACGGAGTGTGCGGCGCCGATGCGGGCGCAGGCCAGCATCGCGACGGCGGCCTCGGGGATCATCGGCAGGTAGACGGCGACGCGGTCGCCCTTGCCGACCCCGAGCTCGGTCAGTGCGTTGGCGGCGCGGGAGACCTCGTCCTTGAGCTGGGCGTAGGTGATCGCGCGGCTGTCGCCGGGCTCGCCCTCGAAGTGGATGGCGACCCGGTCGCCGTTGCCCGCCTCGACGTGCCGGTCCACGCAGTTGTACGCGACGTTGAGGGTGCCGTCGGCGAACCACTTCGCGAAGGGCGGATTGCTCCAGTCCAGTGTTTCGGTGGGTTCCGTGGCCCAGGTCAGGCGACGGGCCTGCTCGGCCCAGAAGCCCAGCCGGTCCGCCTCGGCCTGCTCGTAGGCCTCCGCCGTCACATTGGCGT
>NZ_JBHUYV010000047.1:0-1541 GCF_042667905.1 Streptomyces sp. NPDC057287
GTATTCTAATATACGTCGCTGATGACGAAACGAATTCTTAAAAAAGAAATTTTAAAAAGTTATTGACGGCATTGAAGTTGATATGTTACAATAATTAAGTCGCTTCAAGAGCGATGGACAAAGTTCTTTGAAAACTAAACAAGACAAAACGTACCTGTTAATTCAAAGTTTTAAATAAATCGCACAGCGATGTGCGTAGTCAGTCAAACTACTTTATCGGAGAGTTTGATCCTGGCTCAGGACGAACGCTGGCGGCGTGCCTAATACATGCAAGTCGAGCGGACAGATGGGAGCTTGCTCCCTGATGTTAGCGGCGGACGGGTGAGTAACACGTGGGTAACCTGCCTGTAAGACTGGGATAACTCCGGGAAACCGGGGCTAATACCGGATGGTTGTTTGAACCGCATGGTTCAGACATAAAAGGTGGCTTCGGCTACCACTTACAGATGGACCCGCGGCGCATTAGCTAGTTGGTGAGGTAACGGCTCACCAAGGCAACGATGCGTAGCCGACCTGAGAGGGTGATCGGCCACACTGGGACTGAGACACGGCCCAGACTCCTACGGGAGGCAGCAGTAGGGAATCTTCCGCAATGGACGAAAGTCTGACGGAGCAACGCCGCGTGAGTGATGAAGGTTTTCGGATCGTAAAGCTCTGTTGTTAGGGAAGAACAAGTGCTAGTTGAATAGGCCGGCACCTTGACGGTACCTAACCAGAAAGCCACGGCTAACTACGTGCCAGCAGCCGCGGTAATACGTAGGTGGCAAGCGTTGTCCGGAATTATTGGGCGTAAAGGGCTCGCAGGCGGTTTCTTAAGTCTGATGTGAAAGCCCCCGGCTCAACCGGGGAGGGTCATTGGAAACTGGGGAACTTGAGTGCAGAAGAGGAGAGTGGAATTCCACGTGTAGCGGTGAAATGCGTAGAGATGTGGAGGAACACCAGTGGCGAAGGCGACTCTCTGGTCTGTAACTGACGCTGAGGAGCGAAAGCGTGGGGAGCGAACAGGATTAGATACCCTGGTAGTCCACGCCGTAAACGATGAGTGCTAAGTGTTAGGGGGTTTCCGCCCCTTAGTGCTGCAGCTAACGCATTAAGCACTCCGCCTGGGGAGTACGGTCGCAAGACTGAAACTCAAAGGAATTGACGGGGGCCCGCACAAGCGGTGGAGCATGTGGTTTAATTCGAAGCAACGCGAAGAACCTTACCAGGTCTTGACATCCTCTGACAATCCTAGAGATAGGACGTCCCCTTCGGGGGCAGAGTGACAGGTGGTGCATGGTTGTCGTCAGCTCGTGTCGTGAGATGTTGGGTTAAGTCCCGCAACGAGCGCAACCCTTGATCTTAGTTGCCAGCATTCAGTTGGGCACTCTAAGGTGACTGCCGGTGACAAACCGGAGGAAGGTGGGGATGACGTCAAATCATCATGCCCCTTATGACCTGGGCTACACACGTGCTACAATGGGCAGAACAAAGGGCAGCGAAACCGCGAGGTTAAGCCAATCCCACAAATCTGTTCTCAGTTCGGATCGCAGTCTGCAACT
>NZ_JBHUYV010000048.1:0-1285 GCF_042667905.1 Streptomyces sp. NPDC057287
CTCTAAAGAGTCTGCTTTTTTTATTTTTAAACGTGTTTAAATGCCCCTACATTCAATTTTAAGAGCTTCCCCCTATAAAAGGTCATCTTTTTTATTTGAAGCTCTCAGAAACGATTCTAAGCATCCTGAAAAGCATTCTTTATTCTCAACGAGCCTTGCAACAGTTCTTGGGCTTTGCCCAAACCCACCAACGGACGGCCGTTGGATGCCAGCATTCAATCCCCCCAACCCCCCGCATCTTCGGGGGGCTCCCTCGCCGGTTGGCGTCAAACAAACGGGTTTGTTTGAGTGCTGAAAGGGTTCGGGTGGCGCTGAGCGAGTCAACTCCTTAATCCTCCCTACGGTCCGGTTACCGTTGACTCACGCCAAAATCGCATCACTGCCTAAAAAAAAAAAAGAACCCTCACCGCCAAAAACGGTAAAAGGGTTTAGGTTCTAACAACAGCTATGAATATTATAAGCCCCTGCAGGTACATCACATCAAAGAAAGCTCAAACGCTTTTTGTATGTATTCTTCCTCTGTGATTTCTCCATGAAACCGTCTTTCTAAAAGCTTTTCCTCTTCTTCCGTCAGCACTAAACCCTCAAAGCCAAGGGTTGCTCTTACATATCTCATTCCTGTTTCAAAATCACTCATTGGCACTCCCCCATAAACTAAATACAGTCCCAACCTGATAAAAGAACGGAACAGCTTTCTTTTTAAATGGCTCTAAATAAAGGGCTTTGCCCTCACTATAGCGAACCCTTTTTACGAGGTGATACGTTATGGATATGGGAATCAAATTATCATCAAAGGACGTCGCAAAACACCTCGGTATAGAGCCAGTAACTGTCCGCAAGTATGCCAGTATGCTTGAAGAACAAGGCTACTCGTTCAATAAAGATTCGAAAGGATGGCGACTCTATACCGAGGATGACGTAAAGACTTTAGAGTATCTATGTACAATGACTAAGATCAATGGACACTCACTCGACGAAACGGTAAAGCACATAGCAAGCTTATATCGTTCTAAACTGACCATATCGGATACCGCTACATCGCTACAGGACAATCCTTTAGTCGAATTCATGAAACGACAGGAAGAATTCAACCGCCACATGGCAGAACGGATGGAACGATTCGAAAAAAGACAGCAAGAAAGGCACGAGACACTCACCGCTGCATTACGTGAGTCCCTTGAGACACAAAAAATGATCGCAGCCACCAAACAAAAAAAGTGGTGGAAATTTTGGAAGGGCAATTGATTGCCCGTTTTCACCGCTCTAATTCATTGTCCTTGTACTG
>NZ_JBHUYV010000049.1:0-1124 GCF_042667905.1 Streptomyces sp. NPDC057287
ACCGTGCCGGAGCGGTGGGCGTTGAGGGGCTGTTCCATCTTCATGGCTTCGAGGACGACGATGAGGTCGCCTTCCTTGACTTCCTGGCCTTCCTCGACGGCGATCTTGACGATCGTTCCCTGCATCGGGGAGGCGAGGGTGTCGCCGGACGCGGCGGAGCCGGCCTTCTTGGCCGCGCGGCGCTTGGGCTTCGCACCGGCCGCCAGGCCGGTGCGGGCCAGGCTCATGCCGAGCGAGGAGGGCAGCGACACCTCCAGGCGCTTGCCGCCGACCTCGACGACGACGGTCTCGCGGCCGGACTCCTCATCGGCGTCCTGGTCCGCGGGGACCGAGAAGGGCTTGATCTCGTTGACGAACTCCGTCTCGATCCACCGGGTGTGGATACGGAACGGGTCCGAGGTGAACGCCGGATCACCGACCACCGCACGGTGGAAGGGGATCGCGGTCGCCATGCCCTCGACCTGGAACTCGGCCAGCGCCCGCGCGGCACGCTGCAGCGCCTGCTCACGCGTCGCACCCGTCACCACCAGCTTGGCCAGCAGCGAGTCCCACGCCGGACCGATCACACTGCCCGTCTCCACACCCGCGTCCAGCCGGACACCCGGACCGGTCGGCGGAGCGAAGAGGGTCACCGTGCCCGGAGCGGGCAGGAACCCGCGCCCCGGGTCCTCACCGTTGATCCGGAACTCGAAGGAATGCCCGCGCACCGCGGGATCCCCGTAGCCGAGCTCCTCACCGTCGGCGATACGGAACATCTCCCGCACCAGGTCGAGACCGGTGACCTCCTCGGTCACCGGGTGCTCGACCTGCAGACGGGTGTTGACCTCCAGGAAGCTGATCGTGCCGTCCGTGCCCACGAGGAACTCGACCGTGCCGGCGCCGACGTAGCCGGCTTCCTTCAGGATCGCCTTCGACGCCGCGTACAGCTCCGCGTTCTGCGCCTTCGACAGGAACGGCGCCGGAGCCTCCTCCACCAGCTTCTGGTGGCGGCGCTGCAACGAGCAGTCACGGGTCGACACGACAACGACGTTGCCATGGGTGTCGGCCAGGCACTGCGTCTCCACGTGCCGCGGCTTGTCGAGGTAGCGCTCCACGAAGCACTCACCCCGGCCGAACGCCGCGAC